>JABENI010000013.1 GCA_013332095.1 Candidatus Bathyoplasma sp. NZ | reverse complement strand
AGATGATGCAGATGTAAATACAGAAAATGCATCAAATTGGACAACACCAACAGCAACAGCAAATGATAATGAAGATGGAAATATAAGTAATGATATAGTAGTAACATACTATAAAGAAGATGGAACAACACCATTGTTCGATGAAGATGCAGCAAAAATAGAATTAGGAGCAGGAGGAAATGTAGTAGTAAAATATAATGTAAGAGATGCAGCAGGAAATAAGGCAGTAGAAGTAAGTTCAACATTTACATCAGTAACACCAGATACTACAATACCAGTAATAGACCCAGTAGATGATGCAACAGTAAATATAGGAGATGCATCAAGTTGGACAACACCAAAAGCAACAGCAACAGATGATGGTATAGATATAAGTGGTGATATAGTAGTAACATATTTCGATGCAGATGGAACACAATTGTTCACTGAAGAGGCAGCAAGAGCAGAATTAGCAGTAGCAGGAAACAAGGTAATAGTAAAATATAATGTAAGTGATGCCACAGGAAATAAAGCAGATGAAGTAATTGCAACATTTACAGCAGTAACACCAGATACAACAGTACCAGTAATAGACCCAGTAGATGATGCAGATGTAAATATAGGAGATGCATCAAGTTGGATAACACCAGAGCCAATAGCAATGGATGATGGTATAGATATAAGTGGTGATATAGTAGTAACATATTTCGATGCAGATGGAACACAATTGTTAGATGAAGATGCAGCAATAATAGAATTAGGAACAGCAGGAAACAAGGTAACAGTAAAATATAATGTAACTGATGCAGCAGGAAATAAAGCAGATGAAGTAATTGCAACATTTACAGCAGTAACACCAGATACAACAGTACCAGTAATAGAACAAGTAGATGATGCAGATGTAAATATAGGAGATGCATCAAGTTGGATAACACCAGAACCAATAGCAATGGATGATGGTATAGATATAAGTGGTGATATAGTAGTAACATATTTCGATGCAGATGGAACACAATTGTTAGATGAAGATGCAGCAATAATAGAATTAGGAGCAGGAGGAAATGTAGTAGTAAAATATAATGTAAGAGATGCAGCAGGAAATGACGCAATAGAAGTAAGTGCAACATTTAGAGGAATAAGAACAGGAATACCTACAATAACGAGAGGAAATTGGACATTAGCACAGCATTATGTCTTTACAACAAAAGAGCCAATAGCAGAATATTCACTAGATGGAAATGATTTTATAGCAATTGACTCTCCTGTTGCTGGTGAATATACTATTAATATTGGAGATGATTTACTACATCAGTTAGTGCTTAAAGATGCTGAAAATGATTTAAGTGATGCATTTCCAATTGAAGCAAAAGCAACTAGTAATGATAACTTAATGTTTTATGCTTCTAAAGGATTACTTCCATGGGACTATGATTCTAATTGGGAATATAGCGGAACTGGGTCAATAACTCCAGATATATTAGATGCAGACGGAAATTGTAAGAATGAATACAGTGAGGGAGCAGCTTGTTATAAGATTTATGAACTTGATGTTGAGGGAGAACAAGTAAAAGTACTCCAACAGTTAGATGATAGTTCTAGCATTCTCCTAGAAACGACTAAATTATTGGATAGAGATGATTATAATAATTTATACAGTAATGGTGGCTCTGTTAGAGGGAGCGTTATAATTCCTTCTCGTGATACGTATGCAGGAATAGGAAATCCTAATAATGGGAATTATGCAGGAAATTCTCAAGCGCTAGAATATGGTGCATTTGTAGGATTACAATTTGAACCTGAAATAATTCCAAATGGTGGTGATTTGAAGAGATGTTATGGTATGAATATTACTTATTCAGGTGAGTATGTAAAAATAAGTACGAAGGAATGGAGCCGAGTCCTAAATGGTATAGATGGAGTAATTGTACCTTTACCATTAGTAAAACCTGGGGATTCACTAGACTTTGAGCTTCGTATTCCTAAATCAGCAGGACCAATAGGACTATTACATAGGGCAGAGATATATGTGAATGGAAGTTATATTGGACCAACGTACTTTGGCATGTGTGGAGGCGAATCAACAGGTAATAAAGTGATCATTTCTAGTGAAAGTACAGTTGGTACAAATAGAGCAATACTTATTGAAAACTTTGGGATAAATATTAATATTGGTGACATTGATGTTTTAGCTCCAATTTCTGGAGGAGCTGAGGTAGTTGATAATCTAATATATACTTTTGAATCTAATGAAGAAGTTTCAGGATACCAAGTAAATTATGAAAATTGGGTAACTGTAGAATCAACTTTCCAAATAACTGATATTCCTTTAAACGAAGGACTAAATGATTTGAGAGTACGCGATATTTCAGGAAACATTGCTACTTATATTGTGAATAATACAACGCTAGTAATAAATTCAATAGCAAGAGTAACAGTGAAAACAGAAGATGTTTCAAGTTGGACAACACCAACAGCAACAGCGAGTAATGCATATGGAGATATAAGTGAAAGAATATTAGTAACATACTACAAAGCAGATGGAATAGCAGAATTGTTAGACGAAAATGAAGCAAGAACAGAATTAGTAGCAGGAAGAAATGTAGTAGTAAAATATAATGTAACTGATGCAGCAGGAAATGTAGCAAGAGAAGCAACAACAACTATAGTAATAGATGATATAGCACCAATAATAAATCCAGTAGATGAAGGAGTTGTGAGCACAGAAGATGCTGCAACTTGGACAGTACCAAGAACAACGGCAAATGATGATATGGATGGAGATATAAGTAATCTAGTAGTGGTAACATACTTCGATGAAGATGGAACACAATTGTTAGATGAAGATGCAGCAATAATAGAATTAGGAACAGCAGGAAACAAGGTAATAGTAAAATATAACGTAACTGATGCAGCAGGAAATAAGGCAGTAGAAGTAAGTGCAACATTTACTGCAGTAATACCAGATACTACATTACCAGTAATAAACCCAGTAGCAGATGCATCAGTAAATACAGAAAATGCTTTCACATGGATAGCACCAATAGCAACGGCAAATGATGATATGGATGGAGATATAAGTAATCTAGTAGTGGTAACATACTTCGATGAAGATGGAACACAATTGTTAGATGAAGATGCAGCAATAATAGAATTAGGAACAGCAGGAAACAAGGTAATAGTAAAATATAACGTAACTGATGCAGCAGGAAATAAGGCAGTAGAAGTAAGTGCAACATTTACTGCAGTAATACCAGATACTACATTACCAGTAATAAACCCAGTAGCAGATGCATCAGTAAATACAGAAAATGCTTTCACATGGATAGCACCAATAGCAACCGCAAATGATAATGTAGATGGAGATATCAGTGATGAGATAGTCGTAACATACTTTAAAGCAGATGGAACAACTTCAATAGATCTGACAGCAGCAAGAACAGAATTATATGGAGGAAGAAATGTAGTCGTAAAATATAATGTAAGTGATGCAGCAGGAAATCCAGCAACAGAAGTAAGTGCAACATTTAGAGGAATAATAACAGGGAGTATACCTACAATAACGAGAGGAAATTGGACATTAGCACAGGATTATGTCTTTACAACAAATAAGCCAATAGCAAAATATTCACTAGATGGAAATGATTTTATAGCAATTGACTCTCATGTTGCTGGTGAATATACTATTAATATTGGAGATGATTTACTACATCAGTTAGTGCTTAAAGATGTTGAAAATGATTTAAGTGATGCATTTCCAATTGAAGCAAAAGCAACTGGTAATGATAACTTAATATTTTATGCTTCTAAAGGATTACTTCCATGGGACCATGATTCTAATTGGAAATATAGAGGAACAGGGTCAATAACTCCAAATATATTAGATGCAGACGGAAATTGTAAGAATGAATACGGTGAGGGAGCAGGTTGTTATAAGATTTATGAACTTGATGTTGATGGAGAACAAGTAAAAGTACTCCAACAGTTAGATGATAGTTCTAGCATTTTCCTAGAAACGACTAAATTATTGGGTAGAGATGATTATAATAATTTAT
Source organism: Candidatus Bathyoplasma sp. NZ (assembly GCA_013332095.1). GTDB lineage: Bacteria > Bacillota_I > Bacilli_A > MAG-NZ > MAG-NZ > Bathyoplasma. Next base: position 78,446 of record JABENI010000013.1, on the reverse strand, counting down.
ACAGTAATGGTGGATCTATTAGAGGGAGAGTTATACTTCCTTCTCGTGATACGTATGCAGGAATAGGAGATCCTAATTATGGGAATTATGCAGGAAATTCTCAAGCGGTAGACTATGGTGCATCTTTAAGATTACAATTTAATGCTGGAAAGATTCCAGGTAGCAATGAGAATAGGCGTTATAGTGTGAATATTACTTATTCAGCTGTGTATTATACAGGTCAGTATGTAAAAATAAGTACGAACAGATGGAGCCGACTCCTAGATGGTACTAGTTATGTAATAGATGGAGCAAGTGTACCTTTCCCATTAATACGCCCTGGGGATTTAATAGATTTTGAGATTCGTATTCCTAAAACAGCAGGAGCAACAGGAATATTACCTAGTGCAGGGATATATGTGAATGGAAGTTACGTTGGGCGAACGAACTTTGACACAGCTGGAGGCGGCAGATTCCTGAGTAATAAAATGTTCATTTCTAGTGGAGATGTACGTCATACAAATAGAGCAATGCTTATTGAAAACTTTGGGATAAATATTAATACTGGTGATATTGACATTTTAGCTCCAGTTTCTGGAGGAGCTGAGGTAGTTGATAATCTAATATATACTTTTGAATCTAATGAAGAAGTTTCAGGATACCAAGTAAATGATGAAAATTGGGTAACTGTAGAATCAACTTTCCAAATAACTGATATTCCTTTAAACGAAGGACTAAATGATTTGAGAGTGCGTGATATTTCAGGAAATATTGCTACTTATAGTATTAATGTTGATACTACTGATTCTGCTACTACATTTAAGGAATAGCAGAAATAAATTAACAGATACAATGGTAGTTGAAATAGGAAATGTTGGAGTAATTCAAGATTGATATAAGATTGTAGATATTAATCATATGCCCAGCATTTATCAGGAATTAATAATAACAAGTATATTTAGTAGTGAAAAAAAGTTTATAATTTAAAAAAGGGTGCTAATTAGCAACCCTTTTTATTTTAAAACACTACATTTTGATAAAATAATAATATATTTAAAACTAGAAAATAAGCAATGAAAAGAGATATGCAACTATCAATGTAATTACCGACAGATATACCTAGCATAAAATAAATACTAGGATAAACAGCAATAATACTAGAACTATTGAGATGCTCAGCGATACTAGTCACTTATAACATATTTTACAGATGAATAATTTAAAGCATATTTAATAGATGGAAAACAACTTGGATAAATAGATATGTGTAGAAAATTTCTGAAACGATAGATTTTGAAGGAATGAATAAAATTAAGATATTGATAGGCAAAAAGATATTTTTATAATACTAAAATAGTAATATGCCATAGAAAAGTTAAAGGTATGCGTGAGCACAAACATTAAATAATCAGCAACTAAATAAGGAATTCAATTTATTGAGAATAATTTACTGTTAATATTAGGAATGAGATAAGGAGTACTAATGATAACTGTAGCAGAAATCTATATTGTTAAAAAAAGATATTTGTAAAAAAATATAAAAAAATTTTTAAAATTAAAAGAGAAGTTGATGAAAATCAATTTTTCTTTTTTAAATTGTACTAAAATAAGATCAACTCAAATTAATTTCAAAATATCTTTTTTTACCATCTCTCATCAATTGAAAAATATCTGTAATTGGTCTGCAGTAGAATAGAAATTATTATAAATCAAATTTTATTCCTAATGGTTTTAATTTATTATTGTTTCATGAGAGTTAAAAGGCTCTATGTTTTAAATATTTTATGCTTTCTAGTAATCAGGAAACAAAGTGATTGATTTACAAAAATTAATAGTATATTAAAAATATGGGAATATTGAAGAAGATACTTTTTATGAATAGAAAAATATTATATTAGTAGAAAAAATTAAAATATGAAAAAGTTAGTTTTTGTTGTATTTCTTTGATTAAAATATTAAAATTATGCGATCAGATGGCAATATTTATATATTTACATAATTATTATATTAACAAAATTTATTACTGAAAGATGAAATGGTGAAAAGGATGAAATAAAATAATATTGTGGCGAATATTGCAGATAAAATGTTTATCGCATTATTTTTATCACTCCTTGGTCGACTGATAAAATCATTTTTTGTAACATATTATATAAGCATAAAAAAAATTAACGGACTTTTTTGTCTGCAAACAAGATGCCAATTCATTTAACTTGACTTTTTTTGCGATGAAATGTAATCGCTTTCATTAAAACTTTGAAAAAATTAACTATTAACTTATTGACTAAAACGCTTTAATAATTTATAATCAATATGGTTTAAATTATAAAGAAAATATTGTAAATTGTGCTAACAATATACAAAAATTATTTAAGGGAAAGAAATGAAAAAATTCGTAGTAACAAATAACAAGTTGGTAGTAGAAAAATATGCCGGTAATAATATACATTTTATCGATGGAGATTTTATTGATGTTTTGGTTTACGTACGGGATAAAATCCAACTAGGTTATAAATTATTAACGCATCCGTTATGCAGTAATTTCTTACCTGACAAAACAATTTATAAAACAATAATAATCAAGAATGAGAGTGAAGTAGATTTACAATCTGTAACTATTATTGAAAACGCATTAGTTTTGGCTAGAGATAGTTTGCCAAGAAGAGATAATAAAATAATGCGTGAAGATATTTTAGAAGATTTAAAATTTGTTGATTATCAAGTGATAAAACATTCACTAGAAAAAATTGGAGGCTAAATATGAGAAAGTGTGATGTACTAATTATTGGTGCAGGACCTGCTGGACTTACCGCAGCACTGTACGCAGGAAGAGCAAAGTTAAAGACTGTGGTACTAGATGGTTCGAATCCAGGAGGTCAAATTGTAACAACTCACGAAATAGCGAATTATCCAGGAGCACCAGATGATTCAGGACCAGGTCTAATTGATAAAATGGTTAAGCAAATGAATCAATTCGGAGCTGAATACATTAGAGAAAAAGCAATTGAAGTTAAATTGAATGAAGATATTAAAATTGTTAAAACTAAAAATGAAGAATATCAGGCGAAAACTGTCATTATCGCAACAGGAGCAAGTCCGAGAAAGTTGAATTGTCCAGGAGAAGTAGCATTGACTGGAAAAGGAGTTTCTTATTGTGCGACTTGTGATGCAGATTTTTTTACTGATTTAGAAGTTTATGTAGTTGGTGGTGGAGACAGTGCTGTAGAAGAAGGTATGTACTTAACTAAGTATGCTAGAAAAGTTACCCTTATAAATATTATGGATAAAATGCAAGCAGCTAGTTCTATTATGGAAAAAGCAGCAGCAAATGAAAAAATATCCTGGATATTAAATACAACTATCAAAGAGATTAAAGGTGATGGTATTGTAGAAGGAATGGTTCTAAAAAATGTTGTAACTAACGAAGAAACTGAAATAAATGCCTGCGAAGAAGATGGGACATTTGGCGTCTTTATATTTGTAGGATTTGCTCCGAAAACAGAATTATTTGAAGGAAAGTTAGAGATGAAAAAAGGCTACATCGTGACTGATGAAGATATGAAAACTAATATTCCGGGTGTTTTTGCAGCAGGAGATTTAAGAATTAAATCATTAAGACAGGTTGTTACTGCAACAGCAGATGGAGCAATTGCTACTATTTCTGCTGAAAAGTATATTGAAAATAAATTTAAAGGAGAATAAAAATGTTTATTTTGGATAAAGAAAATTTTGAAACAGAAGTACTAAAAGCTGAGGGTTTAGTTTTAGTGGACTATTGGAGTGATGGTTGTGAACCTTGTAAAGCATTGTTACCACAAGTAGAAAGTATTGAAAGTAATTATCCGCAAGTGAAATTTTCTAAATTAAATACGACAACTGCTAGAAGACTTGCAATCAAGATGAGAGTTTTAGGATTACCTAATATTTCTTTATTTAAAGATGGAGAAAAATTAGATGAAGTAGCTAAGGAAGATGCTACAATTGAAAACATTGAAAATATGATTAAAAAGCATATTTAATAGGAAGGAGGTTATTTCATGAGATTAGAACTTGGAAATATTTTAATTAAAGATGTTCAATTCGGTTCGGCAAATAAAGTAGAAAATGGTTGTTTGTACGTTGATGTTGCATCAATCAAAGCAGTAGTTCTTGAAGACGAAAGAATTAAAGAAGTAACTGTTGATTTAGCTAGACCAGGAGAAAGTATCAGAATTACACCAGTAAAAGATGTTGTTGAGCCTAGAGTTAAAGTTGAAGGAAGCGGAACTATTTTCCCAGGTGTTATTGGTAAAGTCGATACTGTTGGTACTGGAAGAACGCACGTATTAAAAGGTGCAGCAGTAGTAACTTGTGGAAAGATTTTAGGATTTCAAGAAGGGATTGTCGATATGACAGGACCGGGGGCAGAGTATACACCGTTTTCAAAATTGAATAACGTCTGTTTAATAATTGAACCGATAGAAGATTTAACACCTTATGATTATGAAGAAGCAGTTAGATTTGCTGGATTAAAAGTTGGAACATTACTAGGTGAACTAGGAAAAAATATAACACCTGATGAACTTGAAGTGTTTGAGACAAAACCTTTAATAGAGCAAATTAACCAATATCCAAACTTGCCAAAAGTAGGATATGTATACATGTTACAAACGCAAGGATTATTACATGATACTTATGTATATGGTGTAGATGGAAAACAAATTGTACCGACAATTATGTATCCAACAGAAATGATGGACGGTGCTATTATTAGTGGTAATTGTGTTTCAGCATGTGATAAAAATACCACATATCATCATTTAAACAATCCGATTATTAGAAGTTTATACGCTCAACACGGTAAAGAAATAAACTTTGTCGGAGCGATAATCACTAACGAAAATGTATTTTTAGCTGATAAAGAAAGGTCGAGTAACTTTACTAGTAAATTAGCAACGTATTTAGGATTAGATGGTGTCGTAATATCACAAGAAGGATTTGGTAATCCTGATACCGATTTAATTATGAACTGTAAAAAAATTGAGCAATCAGGAATTAAAACAGTAATTGTTACTGATGAATATGCAGGTAGAGATGGTATGAGCCAATCTTTAGCAGATTCTGATCCAGCAGCAGATGCTGTTGTTACTGGTGGAAATGCAAATGAAGTAATTGAATTACCACCGATGGATAAGTTAATTGGTTCTTATGCTTATGTTGATAAAATAGCAGGAGGATTTGATGGGTCATTAGCAAATGATGGATCAATCAAAGTAGAAATTCAAGCTATTACTGGAGCAACAAATGAATTAGGATTTAATAAATTAACTGCCAAAACATATTAATTATAATTAAATAATAATAAAAATATAGGAGGATTAAAATGAGTGTTTTAGAAAATAAAAAATTCATCTTAATTGGTGACCGTGACGGTGTACCAGGTGAATCATTAAAAGAAGTTGTTAAAACAATCGCAGGTAGCGAAGTACTATTCGCAGCTACAGAATGTTTTGTCTGAACGGCTGCAGGTGCGATGGACTTAGAAAATCAAAAAAGAGTTAAAGCGTTAACGGAAGAACACGGAGCGGAAAATATTATTGTGGTTTTAGGAGCTGCTGAAGATGAATTAACAGGATTAGCTGCTGAAACTGTAACGATCGGTGACCCAACTTATGCTGGGTGTTTAACTGGTGTTGAATTAGGATTAGCTGTGTATCATGCAGTTGAGCCTAAATTCAAAGAAGCAACTGATATTGCTGTTTACGATGAGCACATTGGAATGATGGAAATGATTCTAGATGTAGATGCTATTGTAAAAGAAATAACTTCAATCCGTGAAGAAAACTCTAAATATAATAAATAATTGATTAACTAAGAAAAAAAAGCACAATAAACTCAGGTTGAGTTTAAAATAGATAAATTTCGTAATAAGGAGGAAATGGCAAATGGCTTTAAAAGTAATTCATTACATCAATCAATTCTTTGCGAATGTTGGTGGAGAAGAAATGGCTAATTACGCTCCTGAATTGAGAAAAGGTGCAGTTGGACCAGGGATTGGTTTAAATGCAGCTTTTGCAGGAGAGGCTGAAGTAGTAGCTACCGTTATTTGTGGTGATTCATATTTCAATGAACACACAGATACAGCAGTTTCAAAAATTATTAATTTGATAAAAGATATTAAAGCTGATATATTTATTGCTGGACCAGCATTCAATGCCGGTCGTTACGGTACTGCCTGTGGTGGTATTGCTAGCGAAGTTGAAAGAGAATTAAATATTCCTGTGGTTTCAGCTATGTACATAGAAAACCCCGGTGCAGATATTTATAAAAAAGAAATGTATATTATTTCTACTAAAGGTTCGGCAACGGGAATGAGAGCTGCCTTGCCTAAATTAGCAAAACTAGCTTTAAAAATTGCTAGAGGTGAAGAAATTTTAGATCCAGATACTGAAGGGTATATCCCAAGAGGAATCCGTAAAAATTATTTTGCTGATAAAATTGGAGCTGAAAGAGCAGTAGAAATGATCATTAAAAAACTTAAAAAAGAAGAATTTAAAACTGAATATCCAATGTCTAAATTCGATAGAGTTGAACCAGGGAAAGCTATTAAAAATATGTCGAAAACTAGAATAGCTATCGTTACTTCAGGAGGAATTGTACCAATTGGAAATCCAGATAGAGTAGAAGCATCTTCGGCAAGTAAATACGGTATATATAACATTGCAAATGTACTATCGTTAGCTGAAAATGCTTATGAAACTGCCCATGGTGGGTATGATCCTGTATACGCAAATCATAATCCAAACCGCGTAGTACCATTAGATGTTTTAAAAGATTTAGAAAAAGAGGGTGTAATTGGAAGTTTACATCCGTATTTTTACAGTACAACAGGAAATGGGACTGCCGTAAAAAGTTCTCATGAATTCGCAGAAGAAATTGCGGCGACTTTAATCGCAGATGGAGTTCAAGCAGTAATTTTAACTAGTACCTGAGGTACTTGTACACGTTGCGGTGCAACGATGGTAAAAGGTATTGAAGCAACAGGCATTCCAGTAGCACATATTTGTACAATTGTACCAATTTCAAAAACGGTTGGGGCTAATAGAATTATTCCAGCAATTGCGATTCCATATCCATTAGGGAATCCAAAATTAGATGCTGCTGGTGAATATAAATTACGCCGTAAACTAGTAGAAAAGGCCTTGAAAGCTTTAGAAACTGAAATTGATGAACAAACTGTATTTGAATAAGATGATTGTAGGGAGCTTAGGCTTCCTATTTTATCTAATATTAGGAGGGACTTAAAATGGCTAAAGCAGTTATTAAAGATGCAAGTTATTCTTTATTTCACACCCCAGAAATGTTAATTCATTTAGGTGTTACACAAGTAAATGAAAGACTTGTAAATCCAGATAGTGAATATTTAAACAATATAGAAAGTTATTTAAGAGATTTTGAGCAAGTGGTTAATTATTTGCCAAATCAAGTTTATATCGGTAATCTGCATCCTAGAGAATTGGTAGAAAAAGAAAGACCTTTTGTGAATTTAACGAATATTGGTCAAAGATTCGGTAAATTAGGTGAAATAATGCCGGAAAAAGAATTGTTATTATACGTAATGATTTGCGATGTCTTTGAATTAGTAATGTTAGAGGAAAGTTTTTTAACTAGTGCGATTAGTGAATATGCTAAACATCCGTTAAAAACTGATCAAGAAATTGAAAAGGTTCAAGGAAAAGGTTCAAAAATTGAAAAAATTAAAGAAAGCTTAAAAAATGGCTCTGAGCCTTTATATTACGAAGGTCAACTAATTGGTTGTGTGAAAAAAGCCCATGATATTGATGTCAATTTGAACGCTCATGTTATGACTGAAAACTTAGTAGTAAAAGCGACAGGGGCATTAACAATGAAACATCTGTTGAGCAAAAATGCGGTTAAAGCAGAAGAGATTGGTTACGTTATCGAGTGTAGTGAAGAAGCATGTGGAGATATGAATCAACGCGGTGGAGGAAACTTTGCGAAAGCAATCGCTGAAATGTGTGGAGCAAAAAATGCAGGAGGATGCGATATAAGAGCATTTTGTGCTGCTCCAACGCATTCATTAATTCACGCTGCTACGCTAGTTGAATCTGGTGTTTATGACAATGTCGTGGTAGTAGCTGGTGGAGCAACTGCTAAACTGGGGATGAACGGTAAAGACCATGCCAAAAAAGGTTATAAGTTACTCGAAGATGTATTAGGTGGGTTTGCAGTGTTAATTAGTAAAAATGATGGGATTTCACCGGTGATTAGAACAGATGTTGTTGGAACACATAAAGTCGGTACTGCTTCGAGTCCTCAAGCTGTTACAAAATCGTTGGTAGAACAACCGTTAAAAGAGGCTGGGTTAAAAATTTCTGAAGTAGATAAATTTTCTGTAGAAATGCAAAATCCTGACATTACTTCAATCGCAGGAGCAGGAGATGTACCGTTAGCAAACTATAAAATGATTGCGGCATTAGCCGTTATGAATAAAGAAATTGAAAGATCAGATATCAATAATTTTGCTTTAAAACACGGTATGGTAGGATGGGCTCCTACACAAGGACATATTCCTTCAGGGATTCCTTACTGTGGATTTGCAATTGAAGATATGACTACTGATACCGGAATTAACAGAGCGATGATTATTGGTAAAGGTTCATTGTTTTTAGGAAGAATGACCAACGTATTTGATGGGATAAGTGTTATGATTGAAAGAAATTCTGGTGTAGAAGAGACCAGTTCAGTTTCAAAAGAAGAAATTAATAAACTAATTGCTAATAGTTTAAAACAATTTGCTAATTCTTTATTGAGCGAGTAGGTGATTTATATGGAAAATATTAAAAAATTAATCGGTGAATCATTTTTAGATTTAGCAAAAGCATTAGAAACTGGAGAATTTGGTAAAATTAAAGTCGGTATTACGCTATTAGGAAGCGAATTAGGTCTAGACAACATTTTAAAAGGTGCTGAGATGGCAGCCTTAGATGGTGTTGAAGTAATCTTAATCGGTCCTAAAATAGATACAAATTTAGAAATTATTGAAGTCGATTCTGAAAAAGAAGCACATCAAAAAATGGAACAGTTAATTGATTCAGGATATATTAGCGGTGCAGTGACAATGCACTATAACTTTGATATCGGAGTTGCTACTGTCGGACGTGTCATCACTCCTGCTTTAGGAAAAGAAATGTTAATTTCAACTACAACGGGAGCAAGTGATACTGAAAGAACGGCTAGTATGTTTAAAAACGCTGTTTACGGTATTATGGCAGCAAAGGCAATTGGAATTAAAAAACCTAGTGTAGGAATCTTAAACGTTGACAATGCCCGTGGAGTAGAAAGATCTTTAAAACAATTAAAAGAAAATGGCTATGACTTAACTTTTGCTGAAAGTGGTAGAAGTGATGGTGGCTCAGTAATGAGAGGTAACGATTTACTACAAGGTAGTGCAGATGTAATGGTTACCGATTCGTTAACCGGAAATATTATGATGAAAGTCTTTTCTTCTTATACGACAGGTGGATCTGTGGAAAGTTTAGGATTTGGTTACGGACCGGGAATTGGATTTGATACTAAAAGAATTATCAATATTCTTTCAAGAGCATCAGGAACACCAGTAGTTGCCAATGCAATTAAATATGTAAGAGACTTAGTAAAAGGGAATTTAATAAAAATTATTAAAGCGGAAAAGAAAGCTCTTACTAAAGCTGGTTTCTTTGATATTTTAGAAGAATTAAAAGTTAAACAATCACCTCAGACCAATACAGAAGCCTTTAAAATGCCAGATAAGGAAGTAGTGACTGCTGATATTACGGGAATTGACATTTTAGATTTAGAACCAGCAGTAGAATCTCTTTTAAGAGCTGGAATTTACGCAGAAAGCGGTATGGGATGTACGGGACCTATAATTTTAATCAATCAGGGAAAAGTAGCCAAAGCAAAAGAAATTTTAGGAGAAAACAAATATATTTAAATAAGATAAAAGGGTAAACAATTTTTCAGATTGTTACCTTTTTTAGATAAATAAATTTTACTGGATATCATTTCGCTGTTAGGCGCATATAGTAGTATATGTTAAATCAATAAATTATAAAATTTATAATTTAATTGACTTAAGACGATTTATTAACTATAATTATGTTAGGTTAGATTAACAAATTTGAATTGAGGGATAAAAATGAATATAACGGAGGCCAAAATAGCTAGTGATTTAATAGTGAAAGAAGTAAAAGCTAATCAGGAAATAAAAAAATTTTTGTTCTCTTTAGGATGTTATGAAGGAGAAGTTATTAAAATATTAAACAAAAATAGGGGAAGATATATAATCATTGTCAAAAACAGTAGATATGGAATCAATGAAAAACTAGCAAAAGCAATTCAAATAGAAGAGAATTATTACAGGAATAAAATCTAAGGGATATTAAAGTGAACTTACTGGAAAAGGTAAATTTTATTTTTTAATAAAATAGTTAGGAAAAACTAACAAGGAGGTGAAGAAATGATAAAAATAGCGTTAGCAGGAAACCCCAACAGTGGGAAAACGACTTTATACAATCTAATAACAGGCCGACAGGAACGGATCGGAAACTGGTCTGGTATAACTGTTGAAAAGAAAGAAGCTAAATTAAAAGATAAATACAAGAAAGATGCAATTGTTATCGATTTACCAGGAGTATATTCTCTCAGTTCCTTTACTTCTGAGGAAAGTATAGCAATTAATTTTGTGAAAGAGCAACAGATAGATGTTTTAATCAATGTGATAGATTCTAATAATTTGAGCAGAAGTTTATATCTGAGTAGTCAATTACTCGAATTAGGAATACCGATGATTATCGCCTTGAATAAATCTGATTTAGCAAAATATAGAATAAAGTTTGATCTCGATAAATTAAGTAAACTTCTAAACTGCCCCGTAGTTATTATTTCTAGTGCCAACGATAAAGGTGTCAAAGAATTAATTAAGAAAACGATTCAGCGCTCCGAGCAAAAAGAACAAATTAATCTATTTGAAGACTTAAATGATTCTTCTGAGGGAGAGTTACAAGATAAAATTAGATACGATAAAATAAATCAAATTGTCAGTAGTGTTGAAACAAGAAAAGACAATAAGCAGGTAAGTATTTCCGATAAAATAGATTACTACTTAACAAACCCCTTCATTGGGTTGACTGTGTTTTTCTTCATTATGTGGGGAATATTTGAACTGTCAATAAATTGGTTAAGTGAAATAATAGCAAATATTTTAGGCGGTATTATGAGCTTTTTTTCTGTTACGACCTTTTTTCAAGACGCAATAAGTGATCTTTTAACTAAATTTGGGGTAAGTGAATTTTTCATTAATTTAATCAATCACGGTATTATTGGAGGAGCAGCAGCCGTATTAGGATTTATACCATTAATCATGAGTTTAATGTTCTGTTTATCTCTTTTAGAAGATTGTGGATTTATGGCAAGAATTGCTTTTATCTTAGACCCCTTGTTTAAAAAAATAGGTTTAAATGGTAAATCAATTGTTTCTTTAGCAATGGGATATGGTTGTTCAGTTCCAGGGATAATGGCAACTCGAACGATAAAATCAGAAAGACAAAAAAGAATGACAGTCTTATTAACACCGTTTATCCCTTGCGGAGCTAAAGTACCTATTATTGTGCTGTTCACTGTGGCCTTTTTTCCAGACCAGGGATGGATGTTTCCTCTAGTATACTTAATGTCATTTTTATTAATAATTGTTTTAGGATTATTTATTAAAAATATTGTTGGTGCTGAAAATATAGAAAATTATTTCATTATAGAATTACCGGAATACAAGTATCCAAGTTTTTCAATTGCTTCGTCAGTAGCAATGGATAATTGTAAGTCATTTATTAAAAAAGCTGGGACAATAATCGTTATAGCTAGTATGATAGTATTTTTACTATCATCGTTTGATTTTAAACTTAATTTAATAACCGATAACATTGACGAATCAATTTTGGCAACGATAGCGTTACCGATATCGTTTTTATTAATTCCCCTGGGATTTGGAGTATGGCAATTAGCAGCCGCCGCGATAACCGGGTTTGTGGCCAAAGAAGAAGTTATTGGAACAATTGCCGTTTTGTACGCAGTAGGTGGCTTAGTCAATGAAAATTTTGAAGTACTAAATAGTGATTTACTTCGAGATACCCTAGGGATAACGAAAGTAGCAGCTTTGGCATTTATGTTCTTTAACTTATTTACTCCACCGTGTTTTGCTGCAATCGGAGCGATGCGCTCAGAATTGAAGTCTAAAAAATGGTTAGCATTTGGAATATTACTGCAGTTTTGTGTAGGATATTTGTTTGCCTTAATCGTTTACCAAGTAGGAACTTTAATTGTCAATGGAAAACCGGACCCAACGTTTATTATAGCGATAATTATTCTAGTAACAGCCGTACTAATTTCTATTAGGATGACAAACAAAAATAAAGAAATGGAGATGAAATTATGAGCGATATAATAGTTGGTTTAATTATAATTGTAATTTTAGGGTTAGCGGCTTTGCCACTAATCAAACATAAGAAAAAAACAGGAAGTAGTTATTCTTGTTACGCTTGCTCTGTTAAAGAAGAACATAAGTCTTGTTGTAAATCTAAAATGAATCAAGAAAAATTAAAATCTTCAATTTTGGTAAAGAAAATAGAAAATAATTAAGATTAGGATATTTTACTGAACAGTGCTAAAATGTTATATTAGTAACTAAAATTACAATTAAGAACACTACTTTTGGATTTGCTAGTTAAAAGATATAATCTTTATTTTTTTAATACTTGCAACTGGTTATTACTGATATATTATTATCAGAATTAAATAATTGTTGTTGGGAATTAATAACAAATTATAGTTAAAAAGTAGAAAAATAATAATGGAGAATAAATTATGAAACTATCAAAAAGAATTTTGTCAATGCAATCGTCACCAATTAGGAAATTAATGATCTATGCTGTCGAAGCAAAAGCTCAAGGAAAAAAAGTATACCATTTAAATATCGGACAACCTGATATTGTTACACCAAAACCTTTTATGGAAGCAGTTAGAAAATTTGATGAAGATATTATAAAATATACGGCTTCTAAAGGGGAAGATTTTTTAATCGAAGCAATAGTAAATTATTTTAAAGTTTACAACGTTGATCTTAAGGAAAAAGATATAATTATAACTAATGGTGGTTCGGAAGCGATAATGTTTTCGATAATGGCAATTTGTAATCCCGCTGAAGAAGTGCTTGTTTTTGAACCGTTCTATACAAATTACAACGGTTTTACTCAGGCAACAGGTGTCGAGTGCATTCCAGTAACGACGTACGCGAATCAAGGCTTTCATTTGCCTAAAAAAGAGGAAATTGTAAAAAAAATCACTAAAAAAACTAGAGGGATTTTAATTTCTAATCCCGGGAACCCTACCGGAGTTGTGTACTCGAAAGAAGAGATGGACTTATTAGCAGAAATTGCTTTAGAATACGATTTGTTTATTATCGCTGATGAAGTGTACCGTGAATTTATCTATGACGGCTTAGAATTTACTTCGTTTGGAACGATAAAAAAAATAGAAAATAGATTAATCTTAATCGATAGTGTTAGTAAAAAATACAGTGCTTGTGGAGCAAGAATTGGTTGTGTTGCTTCAAAAAACAACGAATTAATCGCTAATATTTTAAAACTTTGTCAATCTAGGCTCTGTGTTCCCCTGCTTGAACAAATTGGCTCAGCTGCTCTATACAGAATGGATATCAGTTTTTTAGCAGACACCAAAATAGAATATAATAGAAGAAGAGATCTCACTTTTGCTTGTGTAAGTGAAATACCGAACGTAATCTGTAGAAAACCAACCGGGGCGTTTTATATGATTGCTAAATTACCGATAAAAAATGCTGAAGACTTCGTCAAATGGTTACTTTCAGATTTTAGCGTCAACAACGAAACAGTAATGTTTGCCCCTGCTGAAGGTTTTTATGGAACACCAGGCTTAGGTAAAGATGAAATAAGAATTGCTTATGTCTTAAACGAAGATGATTTAAAAAAAGCGTTAAATATTTTAAAATTGGGATTAGAACAATATTTAAAATTAGTTAAATAATTTAAAAGAGGCAAATTGTTGTCTTTTTTTTATTATAATTTTATCTTTAAGGTAATAATATTAAATGGTGATTGTTTTGGAAAATATTAAACTTTTTATTTTAGCTTTAATCCAAGGAATATCTGAGCCCTTACCAATTTCTTCAAGTGGTCACTTAATCCTGTTTGAAGAATTGTTAGGTATTGAGCTACCGGGATTGTATTTTGAAACTTTAGTAAACTTTGGTTCTTTTTTTGCGGTATTGTTTTTTTATAGAAAAAAAGTTATCGCTCTTTTAAAAAATAGTTTTATTTATTTAAAAACAAAAGGAGAGGGAAAAAAAGAATTTAACTATATATTATTAATAGTAGTCGCAACTATTCCTAGCGCCTTAATCGGTTTTTTAATAAGGGAAAAAATGTCAATATTTAAAAATAGTTTATCCGTAGGAATAGCCTTGATTATCACTGGGATATTTTTACTGAATATCAATAGAAAAGGTAATAAAGAGATTCGATTTAAAGACGGAATGATAATCGGAATTGCCCAAGTATTTGCTCTGTTTCCAGGTATTTCTAGAAGCGGTAGTACAATAGTTGCCGGACTTAAGCGAGACTTGAAAATAGAAGAAGTATTAGAATTCTCCTTTTTGATGTATTTACCGATTAGTCTATTATCTGGAGTATACAGTTTGCTTAAATTGAATTTAGTTGTCAACAGTGCTTATTTTATTTCTTTTATTATTTCGGCTGTTTCAACATACTTCGCTTTGAAGATATTTATTGAGATAATAAAAAAACAGAAACTGAGTCTGTTTAGTTTTTATTGTTTTAGTGTCGGAAGCACGGTTTTAATCATCAATTTTATTAATCTTCGTCAATAGTTTTTGGTACTGGGTCATAACCACCTTTAGAAAAAGGATTGCATCTGATAATACGGTAAAATGTTAAAATTGTTGCATAGAAAAAATTTTTATTCTCATAAGCAATTTTAGCGTATTCTGAGCAACTAGGAGAAAACTTACAACGTTTCGGTTTGTCCACTGTTGCCATTTGATAATAAGCTATTAATTTTAAAACGATCTTTTTCATAAATACCACCCACTTGTAACTCTTATCTAATTTTAACAATAAATAGTTATTAATTCAACTGACTGCAAAAATAGGAAAAAATTTTAATCAATTCAGCAGTCTTTTTTAATACATAATCCATTTAAATATTAAAAAATAAAAGGTTTAAATCCTTTGCTTTTTTAACTCTACTATAATTGATAAACTTTTAGGTAGGCTGTTGTAGTTGGGAATTTTAATTAGACATCTTAAAATAAATAAAAAAGAGAAAATCAAGCGTAAAATATAAAAACACAAGGGCAAATTTAAAAAGCAAAAGATAACATTAGTTTAGAACAACTGAAAATTAAGTTTGTCCCAAAAAGTGAAGTAAATAAAAAACGAATTATCAATAATACCTGATAACTCGTAATAACTAATATTTCTTATTTTCATCAATTCATTTTTTAATTTTATTCAAAATTATTTAAACTCACACATACTTATCAACTAAAAAGTAAATTTTGTCTAATTAAAATATTGTTAATCATTTATGGATACATCGGAGTACTCTAAAATATCCCCAGGAGTACATTTTAAAACATTACATATTGAATTTAATGTTTCTAACTTAATTGCTCTAACTTTTCCAGTTTTTAAATTTGATAAATTTACATTTGTAATACCAACTTTTTCTGATAATTCTTTTAGCGACATCTTTCTATCAGCTAATACTCTATCAAGTCTAATTATAATTGCCATATTAATTTAGCTAAACTGTGTGATCATGCTCATCTTGTAAGAATGAACCGTATTTAAATATATGTGACACCAAAATTATTATCAGAGCAATTCCTAGCATATACATATTAATGTTAATTAAGACACCATACGTATTTAAGTTTAATTTAGCAATGATTTGACTTAAGAATATACCAGTTAACATATTTATGATTGTACTGTAGAAAATTATGATAAAACCAATGTATTTTATGTAGTTTGAATTTTTTATTGTAAATACATTTTTAGCTGACATGTCTCTTAAAATTATATAAATAATTTTAGTAATTGCTATTGATAAAAAGCCACTAATCATTTGTAAAGCAAATAATGGGGCAAATGTTTTTCCAAATGTATAGTTTTTAAAACTTTCGATATCAATATTTTCAAACTTGGGGACAATGAAATTTCCGGGAGCAAGGATGGTAAGTCTAATATTATCGTTGTTAATAATTTCAAATAAGTTTTTATTGAAAAATATTAAGAACAGTATTGTTGAAATAACTAATATTCCTATCTGAAAAATATACACTCCATAAACTATTTTTGATAACATTTTAATCTTTTTTGAATAATCATTAATTTTCATTATTCTACCTCCTATTTATTATTTTAAATGTTATATTATTATTTTAACACAGTTTATAACGTAGTGCAATAATAAATTATCGTTTTACGATAATTTATTATTGTTAAAGGTGAAAATAATATATATTATTGATAGAATTTTTGATTAAGCATTATATGTACATAAAAAAATAATCTAAAGATGACAAAATATCAAGAAATTTAATAAATCAGATAAATTTTAGTTAGATTGTTAAAATAAAAAAAAGAATTCCATTTCACTTCTATCCAGTAATACTACTCGACAAAAAATTAAAAATACTATATATTTATGTCGATTTATGAGATAATGAAGAGAATTTAATTGTAAAAAAACTTTTAGATAACAGGAGAGAAAAAAATGAATAAAAAAGAAATATTAATAATAGGTGGAGGACCAGGAGGATATGTAGCAGCGATTAGAGCAGCTCAACTCGGTGCTAATGTAACTTTATTTGAAAACGATAAAGTAGGAGGAACCTGTTTAAATAGAGGTTGTATTCCCACCAAAGTACTACTGCATACTACAGAGATGTTTAGTCATTTAAAGAGCCAAGAAAGTGTTGGTTTATTTGTGGAAAAGGCAAAAGTTGATTGGACAATTTTAGGGAAAAGAAGAGATAGAGTTGTCAGACAATTAGTAGGTGGAGTAAAAGCGTTGTTAAAAGGAAACGGAGTAACTTTAATCAACAAATTTGCCACTGTTGGGAAAAATGGTGAAGTTATTTGCGATGGTGAAAGTTACAAAGGAGATGCCTTAGTTATTGCAACTGGTAGTGAACCGGTAGTTTTGCCTCTTACGGGTGCTGATTTAGAGGGTGTTATTGATAGTACTGCAGGATTAGTACTAAAAGAAGTTCCTGAATCAATGGTTATAATCGGTGGCGGAGTAATTGGGGTGGAATTTGCCCAAATTTATGCGGCTTTAGGAACTAAAATAACAATTGTAGAATTAGCAGAGCAAATTTTACCTACTGTTGACCAAGATATTGTAAAAATTATTGAACCGATATTAGTTAAATCAGGAATTAAAATTTTAACAAGTTCAGGATTAAAAGAAATTAAAAAAACCGACATTGGTTTAGTTTCGGTAGTTAGCGTAAACGGTGAAGAAGTTGAAATTTCAGCGGAAAAAGTTTTAATTAGTGTTGGAAGAAGACCGTTAGTTGCAAATTTAGGATTAGAAGAAGCAGGTATTAAAACTGATAGAGGAACGCCAATCGTTGACCAAAAGTTTTTAACAAACGTTCCCAATGTCTATGCTATCGGAGATCTAAATAGAAAAAATATGTTAGCGCATGCAGCGAGTGCCCAAGGTATTTACGTAGTAGAGGGTATTATGGGGATAAAAGGACACTATAATGGTGATATCGTGCCAGCATGTATTTACACTAGTCCAGAAATTGCTTCAGTAGGAATTACTGAAGAACAAGCAAAAGCTAACGGAATTGATTATAAAGTTAGTGTAATACCACTTAGAAGTAACGGAAAATCAATCATTGAAAACAACGGTGTTGGTTTGGTTAAATTAATTAGTGCAAAAGCAGATAACCAAATTTTAGGAGGACATATTATCGGTCCAAGAGCAACTGATATGATTGCGGAAATTGCCTTAGCGATGAACATGAAAGCAACAGCAGAAGATTTAGCTGCTACTATTCATCCACATCCAACGATTTCAGAAGCGTTGCAAGAAGCAGCTCATGGCTTAATAGATGGTCCAATTCATTGGTTAACAAAATAAGAAAGAGAAACAATTTTGCTAATTAAAAAATTGTTTTATAAGCGAATCCTAAATTAAGGATAAATAAATTTATAAACGTTTAGGCAGATTTTTTACAAAAAAGATGAAAATATTTAATTATGTTATAATTAAGAGATTATATAATAAGGATAAAAAAAGAAAAATGTCTTTTTAGTAATAGCAATAAAAATAGTACTAATAATATTATTAGCATTAGGAATATCATTAGTAATTGGTGTAACAATATCATTTGTATTCAATGAATTTGTAAGTTATGGGAGAGTAATTGTAGTTTGTTGTTTAGTTTTGATGATATTTTTTTGCTTAAAGTATTTATTATTTGGAATAAAAAACAAAGAAGGAAAAAAGAAAAAAGTACACGTTAAGATAATGAAAACAATAGTAGGATTAGGGCTATACACATTATACGGTGCAGTAGGAACATTACTAAAAATTGATGATAAATTCTGGTTCAAAATTGTATTTTATGGTTTATTACTTGTGATATTTAAATCAGATAAGTTATATTTCAGAAGAAAAACAAAGAAAAAAACATAGCAAAAGTAGAAGAATCAATATTATTTGGAAATTTTGAAGAAGAGGAAGAAAAATGAGTATTAGGAGAGCAAAGATAGTAGTAGCACTACTAATAACAGTATCACTACTAGTAATGGTACTATTTCCGCTCATATTACTCTTGTTTGATATAGAAATTGATAATATTAACGACATATTTATTTGCCTTGGGATATTTTTTGCTTTATTTAATTGTACATTGATAATACTACTTAAAGTACTAGAGAAGTATTATAAAAAGAAAGAAGAGAATGAAGAGCAATGAAGAAAAAGAGAATAAAAGTATTCCGATTATTAATGGGAGTACTGATGCTATTAATTGTAATACTTCTGATAATAGCAATAATAGCAGGAATATATGGTAACATGAGATTATTGAATTTTTGTTTACCATTGAGCATTTTTTGTAATTTAATAACGCTTGGATACCTAGGAAGTAGAACAAAAAACAAGAAGGAAGAAAAGGAATCGGAAAAATGAAAAAAATGATCTTTATTATATTGAGGATAGCAATTGCAATAGGATTATCAGCAGTAGGAATAATAACGTTACTATATACAATAGCAGAATTCAAACTCAATAAATTTGCAAGCTATTGGAACGTAATTCTATTTAGTTGTTTGGCTTTGATGATATTTTTTTATTTAAAGGAGTCAGTATTTGGAATAAAAAACAAAGAAGCAAAAGAAGAGGAAGAAGGAAAAAAGAAAAATGTACATATTAGGATAATAAAAACAATAGTATTATTAGGACTGTTCGGATTATATAGCGTAATAAAAACATACATAACAATTGATGCTAATTTCTGGTACGGATTTGCATTTGGTTATTTAGCTTTGATAATATTTTTTTACTTAAAGAAATCAATATTTGGAATAAAAAATAAAGAAGAGGAAGGAGAAAAAGAAGAGGAAGGAGAAAAAGAAGAGGAAGGAGAAAAAGAAGAGGAACAAGAAAACGAAGAAAAAGAAGAAAAAGAAGAAAAAGAAGAAATAGAAAAAATAAAGAAATTAGTGTCTGATAATATAATAATGATAGGGTTAATCGGATTATATACTCTATTAGAAAGATTCTTAAAAATTGATCCTATTTGGTTTGGATTTGTGTTTAGTTATTTATCTTGGGTGTTGTTATTACCTGGAATGAAAAACAAAGAAGAAAATACAGCAAAAGCAGAAAAATCAACATTATTTGAACATTTTGAAGAAGAGGAAGAAAAATGAAAATAGTGGGCATCATCACACTAATGATAATGATAGGAATAGTAATATTATCATTATTAGGTGCAGCAATATCATTTGTACCCGACAAATTTGTCATAATTGTAGATGATTATTTGTTTTTGATAATATTTTTTTGCGGTGGAGTATGTGGAGTATTTGGAATGAAAACCAAGAAGGAAAAAGAAGAGAAAATGAAAAAATCACATGTATGGATAGTAAAGACATTAGCATTAGGACAACTTTTATTATATTGTGTAATAGCAACACTCCTAAAAATTGATTCCGGTTTCTGGTTCGGTTTTGCATTTGCTTATTTAGTTTGGATGATCTTTGTTTACTTAGGAAATAGAATAAAAAACAAAGAAAAAAAAGAAGAAATAGAAAAAAGAGAAAGAATAGAAATAATAAAGAAAGTAGTATATACTAATATAATAATAATAGGGCTATTCGCATTATATTATGTAGCAGCAACAGTCCTAGAAATTGATCATGGTTTCTGGTTAGGATTTGTATTTGGTTATTTGTCTTTGGGGTTATTTTATTCCTTAGATAAGTTAGAGATTGGAATGAAAAAAAAAAGAGCGGAGCAAAAGTAGAAGAATCAATATTATTTGGAGATTTTGAAGAAGAGGAAGAAAAATGAGTATTAGGAGAGTAAGGATAGTAGTAGCAATACTAATAACAATATCACTACTAATATTGGTACTATTTCCGCTAATATTATTCTTGTTTGATATAGAAATTGATAATATTAATAACATACTTATTTGTCTTGGTTTATTTGTTTCTTTATTTAATTGTACATTGATAATATTATTTAAACTACTAGAGAAGTATTATAAAAAGAAAGAAGGAAATGAAGAGCAATGAAGAAAAAAAGAATGCAGTATTCCAATTATTAATAGGAGTACTGATGTTATTAACAGGAATACTGACGATAATAGCAGCAATATATGGTAATAACAAAATATTTATTCGTTTTTGTCTACCATTGGGCCTGTTTTGGTATTTAATATTGCTTGGATACTTAGGAAGTAGAATAAAAAACAAAGAAGAGAAAAAAGAGGAAGAAAAATGAAAAAAGTGAGTATTAATAGAGTAAAGATAGCAGTATCACTGATAACAGTATTACTACTAATAATGATAATATTGCGAATAATACTATTCTTGTTTGGTATAGAAAATGGTAAGATTGATGACATATTTATTTATTTTTGTATATTTTTTTCTATATCTAATGTTATATTAATTATACTACTTAAACTACTTAGGAGAAGTAGTTTAAAAAACAAAGAAGGAAATGAAGAGTAATGAAGAAAAAGAAAATAGCTATATTACCATTATTAATGGGAATACTGGCACTATTATTACCACTGACGATAATATCAGTCATATAAGGTAACAAGATATTAAGTTATTTTTTTGTATTATTGAGTCTGTTTATTACTGTAATTTTGTCTAGTTATCTACTTTATATAAAGAGGTTAGAGAACAGAAAAGAAACCAAAAAAGAAAAAGAAGAAAAATAAAAAAAGTGGAAATCACCACACTAATGATAGTAATAGGAATATTAATATTAGCACTAATTGGTGCAGTAGTTGAAACAATATTAACAACCCTAAAACTTGATGTTAACTTTGTATCTGTATTTTTACTTGGTTGTTTGCCTTAGATACCTTGGATGATATTTTATAACTTGAAAAAGTTAGGAAGTAGAATGAAAAATAATAAAGAAAAAAATAAGGAAGGAGAATAATGAGAAAAAAGATAATAAGATTATTATTGATGTTATTTATACTTGAAATATTTGCAATGACTGGATATATGGGAGAAAATTTGAAAAATTTTGCTTACATTATTGCTTGGTTCACAGTATATGCTATAAATGAGTATGGGATTATAGTATTAATCTTTTTAGTTGTAGGTATGACAATTTTGCATTTAAAAAAATTAAAGAAAAAAAATGAAAAAATAAAAGAAAAGAAAAAAGAGGAAGTAGAATAACATCTTGAAAAGACCCTAAATCTCTGTTGCATAGATAGATGTAAAGGATAAATTATAATAATTCAGACACTATAAATTTTACAAGCAATTAAAAATTACTCAATTTAATAAGGAAAATATAAAAAATCGTATAAATTTAATTTTGGATAGAATTTTTTTATTTTGCTTCTTAAGTGGAATGTTTGCCTTATATTAAATAAGCAGTGAGATGAAAAGAATGAAAATAAGAATAAATATGTGTTGGTATAATGTAGTATTCTTGTTAGTCTAATAATTAATAAGATAAGAAATTTTTTTACAAGGGATGGTTTATCTAGGCATCTATTTTATAAAAAGAGGTTAGAAAATAGGAAAGAAACAAAAAAGAAAAAGAAGAGTATAAAAATGAAAAAAGTACATGGTTAGTAGGATTAACGATAATATTATTCCTTAGTTTATTAATTGATAACACTGCGGATAAGGTGATGTTTCTATCTGGCTGTTTGTGTGGAGTACTACTTTGTGGAATGCTACTTTATGTGAACGAATTAGAGAATAGAAAAGCAAACAAAGAAGAAAAAGAAGGAGAAAAAGTCATTGTGGCTGTGTATGGGGTTATTTCCAAATATAATAAATATTGAAGAGAGATAAAAGGGATAAAAAATATATCACTCCCTATTTACAACTATTATATTGTTATATTTTTAAGTCAGCAATCGGTAAAATGCCAGGGCATGACACTTTACATTTCTATACGGTTGCCTATTTGCATAATATCTTTAATATAAGAAAATTATAGAAAAAATAAGAAGAAAAAGAAATAAATATATTGAAAAGACACTAAATCTCTGTTAGCCTGTATACAGGTAAAAAATAAGTTACGTCAATATAGGTTTATTCAATTTACAAGTAAATAGACACATTCTAAATATAAGACAATCATATAAGATTAACCTTGTATAGTTTTTTAAATTATCTGTGAGACAATTTACGACTATAATAAATATGAAAAGTGAGGAAAAAGAATGTTCAGACTAATAGCAGTGATATTAGCAATAATATATGCACCATGGTAATACTAGTAGGATGCACAAAAGAAGAAGCATCATATGTGGGGATTTCCCCAGATTATGCCTAAATAAGGAATAGAACAGTACGTTGGTTCTGATGTTGAATTAACTAAATATATTGGAGAATCAATTAGGAATTGAAGTTGAATTAAAAGTTATGGACTTCGATGCGATTTTAGATAATTTAACTACAGGAAAAATTAATATAGGAATTTCAAGTTTTACTTACTCAAAGGAAAGAGAAAATAACTTTAATTTTAGTAAGCCGTATTATTCATTAGGAAACTTTGATACACTTGAAAAATTAAACCAAGTGAAGTTAAGTAGCAGCACAAAATGGGACGACATAAGCAGATTATGTAACTAATTTTTTACCTAATGCAAAATTCCGACCTGTAGATAAGTTGACAAAGCAATAGCATATTTAAAAAATGGAAATTATCAAGCAATAGCAGTGGCAGAAATTATTGTAAGTAGCGATAGTGAATTGGTATTTGTACCAAATCTGTTTGCTTCTGAAGATGCTTATGTATACGCAATTTTTAACAAAGATGATACTGATTTATTAAGCAGAGTTAATACCGTAATCGACAGTGTAGTAGAGGGTGGATTGTATGAAACTTGGATTGAAGAAGCGAAAATTTTAGCTAAACAATTAGGTAAGTAGATGAGAAATCTTCTTTTAACGAGTTTTATAGTTGAAGTGGGAGAAACTGCCATAAAATACTTTGACCTGTTTTTGAAAGGATTAGGAATTACTTTAATTTTATCGATAGTAACAGTTTTAGGTGGAGTGGTATTTGGAACGATAATTTGTTTTATGAAAATAGGTTCTAATAAAATACTATCCACTTTAGCCAAAATTTATATTGATGTTATCAGAGGAATACCACTGTTATTACAACTCTATATCATTGTCTTATTGTTACCAGTAGGAATAGATGAATTTTACGGCGTTTGTATCGGTTTAATAATCAACAGTAGTGCGTATGTAGCGGAGTTAGTCAGAGCTGGTATTCAATCGGTAGATAAAGGGCAAACTGAAGCTGCTAGAAGTTTAGGGTTAAGCAATTCACAGACGATGAGAAAAGTTGTTTTACCACAAGCAGTTAAAAACATCTTACCTTCCTTAGGTAATGAATTTGTTATGGTAATAAAAGAAACTTCACTTGCTTCAGTGTTTTATGTAGGTGAATTGATGACTGTAAAAAAAACAATAACAGCAATTACTTATAAATCTTTAGAACCTTTCATTGTTATCGCCATAATTTATTTTGTTTTAACTACTACACTTTCTAAAATAATCACTAAATTTGAAAGGAAGTTAAGCGGATGATTGAAGTAAAAAATTTAACTAAAAACTTCGGTGACTTAAAAGTTTTAAAAGGAATTAATTATACGGTTAAAGAAGGAAAAGTAGTTTCAATTATCGGTCCTTCAGGAAGTGGAAAATCAACATTTTTAAGATGTTTGAATTTATTAGAAGAACCAACAACCGGTTCGATAATTTTTGAAGATGAGGATTTAGTAAAACAAAAGAAAAATATTGATTCTATTAGAAAGAAGATTGGAATGGTCTTTCAAAATTTTAATGTTTTCCCTCATTTGTCAGTTTATGAAAATATTGTTTTAGCACCAAAAACGTTAAATAAATTAACTGATCAAGAGTTGGATGAATTAGCTGACGAACTGTTAAATGACGTGGGCTTAATCAGTAAAAAACATGAAAAACCTAACAATTTAAGCGGTGGACAAAAACAACGTCTAGCAATCATTAGAGCTTTAGCCATGAAACCTAAAGTGATGTTATTCGATGAACCGACAAGTGCTTTAGATCCAGAAATGGTTAAAGAAATTCTAGAAGTAATTAAAAACATTATAAAAGAGTTAAATATGACAGTAGTCATTGTAACTCATGAAATGGGATTTGCTAAAGAAATTAGTGATGAGGTTATTTTTATGGATGAAGGAACTATTTGTGAAATTGGAAAGCCCAAAGATTTGTTTGAAAATCCCCAAATGAAAAGAACTCAGGAATTTTTAAGCAAAGTTTTATAAGATACCTAGAAAGAGGTATTTTTTTTTAGTTACAGGGCGAAATGAATGAAAATATTATGATAATATGTTAAAATATAAGGGAGTTTGGAGATGAGTTCAGATGAAAAAATTATTATTGATATTAATTTTGCTATTTACAGGATGTAGTAAAAAAGAAGAACTGTATATCGCAACTACTACTTCACTTGATAACAGTGGGTTCCTAGCATATCTGATACCTTATTTCGAAGAGGAAACAAATATTGAAGTTTATATTGTTCCTGTAGGAACAGGAAAAGCACTTGCTTTAGGAAAAAGTAAAGATGTTGATATATTATTAGTACACGCTAAGCAACTAGAAGAACAGTTTGTCGCAGATGGTTATGGTGAAAAAAGAGAATCAATTATGTACAATGATTTTTTAATAGTTGGACAAGAAAAAATAAATGTCGATAGTATTTTTAAGGCATTTACTTATATTCAAAATAATGTTTTACCGTTTTACTCTAGAGGAGATCAATCAGGTACACATATTAAAGAGTTGAGTTTATGGGATAATTTAGAGACAGGTGACTGGTACAATGAAACTGGTCAAGGAATGGGAAGTACTTTAAATATAACCAATTTGAGTAATGGATATACCTTAACTGATAGAGCAACGTATTTATCGATGAAAGAAAACTTAAATGTAGTTATTTCTTATGAAAACAAAAATGAAAAAATATTGTTAAATGAATACGGAATAATTAAAGTTACTGAATCTACTAAC
Source organism: Candidatus Bathyoplasma sp. NZ (assembly GCA_013332095.1). Taxonomy (GTDB): domain Bacteria; phylum Bacillota_I; class Bacilli_A; order MAG-NZ; family MAG-NZ; genus Bathyoplasma. The sequence goes on along the minus strand of JABENI010000013.1, from coordinate 52,554 downwards.
GATGAAAATGCGGAAAAATTTTATACTTGGCTGACTACAAAAGGTCTTGTTCAGATAGAAGAATTTGAGATTTTAGGAGAAACGCCGTTTAAACTAATAACAAATGAGATAAAAGATAATTGAGATACAATGCTTTTTTATGTTTAGGTATTGAATTATTTTTTGCTATTTGAAAAATAAAAAATAACGCATTCTAGTCTTTCATAGAAACAGCGAAGGCAACAAAGGAGGTAAAAAAATGTTTGATAAATTTAATCGTAAAATTGATTATTTAAGAATTTCAGTTACTGATAAATGTAATTTACGCTGTGCATATTGCATGCCCGAGGGAATAAAGAAAATAACTCACGAACATTGTTTGCGAAACGAAGAAATTGTGGAAATAGTAAAAATGGCGGCTAGTTTAGGAGTAAAGAAAATCAGAATTACTGGTGGAGAGCCATTAGTGAAAAAAGGGATTTATCAATTGATTAAAGCAATTAAAGCAGTTGAAGGTATCGAAGATTTAGCGATTACTACCAACGGGCTACTAGCAATTAACAACGTAGCTAAACTAAAAGAATGTGGAATTGATAGGTTTAATATAAGTTTAGATACTTTAGATAGGGAAAAGTATAAATTTATAACTAAAAATAACCAAGTACTCAATTATATCGCTCTTATTGAAGAATTAATTGCTAACGATATGCGACCGATTAAAATTAATACCGTGTTGTTAAAGAAATTTAACGATAGCGAAATAAAAGATTTTTTAAAACTTAGTCAAAAATATGATTTAACGATCAGATTTATTGAGTTAATGCCAATCGGTGAATTAGATTTTGATTATGATAAACATTATTTGCCTAATGAAGAAATATTAAACATCTGTAAACAGTTAGAATTTGTTGAAGAGGGGAAAAATGTTACTTATTACCGAGTACCGAACACCAAAGGTAAAATTGGTTTGATCAGTCCAATTAGTCATAAATTTTGTGAAAAATGCAACCGAATAAGATTGACCTCAGATGGAGTGTTGAAACCTTGTTTACATTCAAATGATGAAATTAATGTCCGAACTAGTAACGCCGTTGAAATAAAAGAAAAACTAATTGAGGCAATTGAAAGAAAGCCTAAAAATCATAAAATAGAAGATGAAAATTTTGAAAATATTAAACGCTCCATGAATAGGATAGGTGGTTAAAATGTTAACGCATATAAATGAACAAGGTAGAGCTAAAATGGTTGATGTTTCAGAAAAAAAAGAAACAATCAGAGTAGCTAGAGCCTTGGCTAAAGTCTTGATGAAAGAAAGCACTTTAAAAAGAATTAAAGAAGGTGGAATTAAAAAAGGTGATGTTTTAAGCGTTGCGCAAGTTGCGGGAATAATGGCAGCTAAAAATACTGCTAATTCAATACCAATGTGTCATCCTATCATGCTCAGTGCCGTAAATATTAATTATCAGTATCTTGAAAATGGGATAAAAATTATTGCTGAGGTAAAATGTGCCGGAAAAACTGGTGTCGAAATGGAAGCGTTGACGGCGGTCAGCATTACTGGATTGACAATTTACGATATGTGTAAAGCGATTGATAAAGAGATGATAATTACAGATATTTGTCTATTAGAAAAAAGTGGCGGAAAAAGCGGTCACTTTAGGAGGAAACAAAGTGAAAGGTAAGGTTGAGTCTTTAAATATTAGTCCTAAAAAAGGGACTAAAAAATTTGAAGTAGAAGAAGTAGTAGTTGAAGTTGATCATGGAATTGTCGGTGATGCCCATGCCGGAAACTGGCATCGTCAAATTAGTTTATTAAGTTTAGATAGTATAAACAAAATGATCGAGCTGGGTGTACCTGATTTACAATTCGGTTCATTTGCCGAAAATATTTCGATGAGTGGTTTTGAATTGTTCACGTTGCCAATCGGAACTCAGTTTAAATTTAAGGAAGTAGTTTTAGAATTAACTCAAATTGGTAAAAAATGTCACAGTGGGTGTGAAATCACTAGGCAAGTCGGGCAATGTATCATGCCAAAAGAGGGGATTTTTGCGAAAGTAATCAAGGCTGGAAAAATAAAAAAAGGCGAAACAATTGAGGTAATATTAAAATAGTATTGAAAAGATTAATTTTTAGATATATAATGATAAAGATAAAAAATTATATTAATTTGGAGGCAAGAAATGAGAATAGTTGTAGCATTAGGTGGAAACGCCTTAGGAAATACTGCTCAAGAGCAGTTAAGTTTAGTGAAGGACACTGCTAAACCATTAGTGGATTTAATAGAAGAGGGACATCAAGTAGTAATTGTTCATGGAAATGGACCACAAGTAGGAATGATTAACTTAGCGATGGAAAGCACTAATATGCCATTTCCTGAATGTGGAGCAATGAGTCAAGGGTATATTGGATTCCACTTGCAAAATGCTTTACAAAATGAATTAAAATCAAGAGGTGTTAATAAATCGGCAGCTACAATAGTAACGCAAGTTATTGTAGATAAAGATGATCAAGCTTTTTCAAATCCAACTAAACCAATTGGTAAGTTTTACACAGCTGCTGAGGTTCCAAGTTTAGAAACTAAAGGATTTATAGTAAAAGAAGATGCCGGAAGAGGATATAGAAGAGTTGTTGCTAGTCCATTCCCTATTGAAATTTCTGAAAAATCAATCGTAACGAGTTTAATTGATGCGGGAAACATCGTAATCACTTGTGGAGGGGGAGGAATCCCGGTAATTAAAGAAGGAAATGATTTAATCGGTGTACCTGCAGTAATTGATAAAGATAATGCAGCGATGTTATTAGCCAAAACAATCAAAGCCGATTATTTAGTAATTTTAACTGCAGTTGAAAAAGTGGCGATTAACTTTGGAACTGCTGATGAAAAATGGTTAAGCGAATTAACGATTGACCAAGCTAAAAAATATTGTGCTGAAGGACATTTCGCTCCAGGAAGCATGTTACCAAAAGTGGAAGCGTGTATTATGTTTGCTGAAAGTAGCAACGAAAGAAAATCTTTAATTACTTCTTTAGAAAAAGCAAAAGAAGGATTAAAAGGATTAACTGGTACCGTAATTAAATAATAAAAATAATTACTTGGAAACTCTTTTAAAAAAGGGTTTCTTTTTTTATTTACTTTAAGTTATCTTTTAAATTAATCTAAAAATAATTTTAAAAAATATTAGATTATTTAGAAAATTGATGCTACTATAGTAAAAAGAATTGATGATTGGGGGGACCTAGAATGTTATTTGGAGCGAAAGAAATACCACCGTATATTAGTAAAACTGAACTTAAAGCAATTTATCAAAATGAATTAGAAGTCGATCTACACAATTTGTCTTTACAAGATGCAATTAAACATCTAAGGGAAATAATAAAAAACTGTAATAATACTGTAAAAAATATTACTATTATTCATGGATTTCACTCGGGGACGGCATTAAAGACTGGGATAAATAAGCAAGTGCTAAAAAATTCTCGAATAAGACATATTGTGCCAACTTTGAACAAAGGAAAGTCAATTATAATTTTTAAAACTATTGAAGAAAATAAATAATCTGTTATACTTAAACAAGATTGGAGTGATTTAATATGGGTAGAGCATACGAGGTTAGAAAAGCAGCAATAGCGAAAAAAGGAGCAGTTAAAACTAAAATATATTCAAAATTTGGGAGAGAATTATACATATGTGCCAAAAATGGTGGAACAAACCCCGAGGCAAATTTAGCTTTAAAACATTTAGTTGAAAAAGCAAAAAAAGCACAAGTACCGGCAGATATTATTAAAAGAAATATAGATAAAGCGGGAAATAGTGGGGGAGAAAATTATACTTTTTATCGCTATGAAGGTTTTGGGGTAGGTGGTTGTGGCGTTATTGTTGATTGTTTAAGTGACAACGTTAATAGAACAGTAACAGAAGTTAAAAATAGCTTTACTAAAACTGGCGGAAAATTAGGTGTCGATGGATCAGTCGCACATAGTTTTGAGCATTTGAGTATCGTTGGAGTAAAAGGATATCAAGAGGAAAAACTTTTAGAATTATTGCTTACGGCTAATATTGATGTTAAAGATATTGAAGTTGAAGAAGAAGGAGAATTAGTAGTTTATGCTGCTGCTAATGAATTGTTTAAGATTAAAAAAGTTATTGAAGATATTGACCCAGAAATTGAATTTACAATAGACGAACAAGCTATGTTGCCTTTAACATACATCGAATTAACAAACGATTCAGAAATTAAAATGTTTGAAAAAATGTTGGACATGTTAGAAGAATGTGATGATGTTCAAAAAATATATCATAATATAAAATATTAAAGTAGCCTCTGGTTGCTTTTTTTTCTTTTTTTTATTAAATAAGACTAAGTAAAAAAAAAATACATAAAATATATTAGGTGATTTTATGAAAAAAGAAAATTTGATAAATCTGGTTTTAGTGTTGCTGACAATATATTTAGTTTATCAATTAATTCCAGAAACATTGAGGATGTTTAATTTGATAACAGCGATTTTTTTTCCTGTAATATTTAGTTTTATACTAAGTTATTTGTTCGCTCCCTTAACAAATATATTGGAAAAAAAATTGAATTCAAGAAAATATGCTGTTTCGATAATCGCAGTAGGTTTACTTTTAATAGTTTTGTTTTTACTGACTAAAATATTTCCGTTAGTAATAGATGAGACGAGTAGATTGATTGAAAACGCTCCTAAACTTTTAGATAACAGTGATGAGTGGATTACAAAAATAACTGATGAATATTCATTTTTATCTAAGGAAAAATTATTGGAAATTAGTAATGTAGAAAATATTACTAATAATATATTAAATTTTCTTTACACGTTTTTAACGGTAGCCGTTAAAAGTTTTTTTTCCTCTTTAGCAAATGTTTTTCTTATTCCAACTTTATTTATTTACATATTGTATGATTATAATAAAATTAAAGACAAAGTAAAATATTATTTGATTAGAAATAATAAAATGAGAACTAAAAAATATTTATCAACTTTAAATAAAGCATTAGGAAAATATATCAGAGGACTATTAACTATCATGTTGATTTTAACCGTTATCAGCACAGTTATTTATTTTATAGTAGGATTAGATTATTATTTGGTTTTGGGTATCCTGTTTGGTATTACTAATATGATTCCGATTTTTGGAGCTTATATCGGTGGATTTTTTTCTGTAATTTACGCTTTGACCTATTCTTTCAATAAAGCGCTATTAATATTAATCGTAATTATCTTTTTACAAATTTTTGAAGGAACGATATTAACACCTAAAATTCAAAGTAAAACGCTTGATACGCATCCTTTAATGATTATAATAAGTATTTTAGTGTTTGGGGAAATATTTGGATTTGTGGGAATGTTACTTGCTGTGCCACTATTAATTTTAATAAAAGTAACGTATAAATTTTATATTAAAAATGATTTTTAGTGTTTAATCAAAGCTAATTAATTATCTTTTTGTTATTTAGTTAAACTATTAAAAATATTAAATACTTGTGACAAGTTAATTTATCCGATAGTAATAATAGAATTTTATTAAACATATATTGATAGAAATAGTTAAATTTAAATGTCTAACAATTATTGAATAATTTAGTTATTAATAGATATGATGTTTACAAGATTTATTTGATATGCAAGTTTATTCGTACGAATTGTTATTTTTTTAATAATATGGTACAATCAGTTGATTGAATTATGAGGAGAGAAACTTATGAATTTAAAATCGTTGAATGGTTTAATTTTTAAAAATATGATTAGAAGCGGAAGCAACAATTTAACTAACCACTACAAAAGAATTGATGATTTAAATGTTTTTCCGGTACCAGATGGTGATACAGGGTCAAACATGAAAATGACTATGAAGGCAGGGTTAGATGAAATAAGTAATATAAATGATGAATCAATGGAAACAATGACCAAAAAATTGTCTAGAGGTTTATTAATGGGTGCTAGAGGAAATTCGGGAGTTATTTTATCTCAAATATTTAGAGGAATTTATAACGGATGTATTTCGAAAGAAAGAATTGATAGTATTGAATTAATTGAAGCTTTTGAAACTGGGGCGAAACAAGCGTATAAATCTGTTATGAATCCAGTAGAAGGTACAATACTGACAGTGGCAAGAGTTGGAGCGGAAGAAGCTAAAAAACTTGTTAAAGCAGGAGATACAATTATTGATGCTCTAAAAATTTATCTTGATGAATGTAACAAAGAGTTGGAGAACACACCTAATTTATTACCTAAATTAAAAGAATCAGGAGTTATTGATTCTGGAGGAGCAGGATTAGTATTGATTATGGAAGGTATGCATAAAGCACTGTCTGGAGAATTTGTTAGTTTATCTGAAAAAGAGTATGGTTCAGATAAGAAAACAGTTCTAGAAGAAAGCGATAATTTTGGTTACTGTACCGAATTTATTATTAATATCGATAGTTCAAAAGATGTTGAAAATCAATTGAAATCTCAATTAGCTACTTTAGGCGATTCAATAGTGGTAGTACAAGATGATGATATTGTAAAAGTTCATATCCACACTACTAAACCAGGGGATGCTTTAAACTATGGACAATATTACGGTGAATTTTCAAGTGTGAAAATTGAAAATATGGCACTACAAAATGATGAATTTATGGCGAATTCAATTGATGGACAGAAAAAAAATAAGAAAAAATACGCAGTAGTTTCAATAGCTACTGGTTCCGGTTTAATAAAAGTTTTTAAAGATTTAGGATCTGACGTAGTTATCGAAGCAGGGCAAACTGCGAACCCCTCTACAGAAGATATTTTAAAAGCAATAAATAAAGTGAATGCCGATAATGCTATTGTTTTTCCGAACAATAAAAATATTTTACTGGCGGCGAAACAAGCAGCAGAATTAGCAAATAAAAATACAATTGTCATTGATACAAAATCAATTTCTGAAGGATATAGTGCTTTAAGTATGTTAGATCTTAGTATTGAGCCTTATGAAATTAAAAATTTTATCAATGAGCTATACGAAAATGTTACTTCGGGTGAAATAACTTTTGCTGTTAGAGATAGTAAAGTAGAAGGTTTGTCAATAAAAGAAAATGATTATATTGGATTATTAGATGGAAAAATTATTTGTAATAACATCTCTTTAGAAAAAGTTTACAAAGACTTATTAGTCGAAATGTTAGACCGAAAAGAAATTGTAACTGTTATTTATGGAGAGGGTATTGGCAAAAATATTCTAAATGATATTGAAAATTTTGTTGCCGAAAATTATCCAGATGTCGAAGTTGATTTAATTGAAGGGAATCAAAAAATTTATAGTTTAATATTTGCAGTTGAATAAAATGCGAAATAATTCGCATTTTTTTGAAGAGGTAAAAATGGACATTAGAGACCTAACTGGAGTAGGAATGAGTTTAGAAAAAAAATTAAACGAAATTGGTATTTTTACAACTAGAGATTTATTACTTTATTTTCCGAAAAAATTTACTGAATGCAATCTAGGAATTGAAGAGGATAAAATTACTTGTATCGGTACCGTTGTCAGTGAACCGAAAACACAATATATAAGAAGAAATTTGAATAGGATGAGTTTTTATTTAGAGTATGAAAACAAAAATTATTTGGTTTCTATTTTTAATCGCAATTTTTTGAAAAAACATTTGACTGTTCAAAAAAAAATATTGGTAATAGGAAAATTAAATAACGACAAAATTACAGCAGCGGATATTAAATTTAAATATGAAAAAATAATTTTACATTATGACTTAGGGACAATTACTTTAAAAACGTTTCAAAAATCACTTAAATTGGCTGTTGAAAAACAATACGATAACCTTGAAGAGAGTTTACCTAATTATCTATTAGAAAAATATAAATTAATTAACTTAAAACAGTTAGTTAGAGTAGCCCATGCACCTAATAATTTTGAAGAAATCAGACAATTTTACCGACGAAATAAATACCAAGAGCTACTTTATTATCAAATTCAACTACAGTTTTTAAATAAAGAAAAAATGAACAATAAGGGAATAAAAGTTGATGTAGATAAGGACTACTTGAATGAATTATATCAGCAAATACCGTTTGAACTGACAACTTCACAAGTTGCTACTTTAGAGGAAATTTTAAAGGACTTAAAGAAAGATACTCCGATGGTTAGATTGGTGCAAGGAGATGTTGGAAGTGGTAAGACAATTGTATCTTTTTTAGCTAGCTTAATTGTCAACAGAGATAGTTATCAAAGTGTGTTGATGGCCCCTACCGAAGTTTTAGCTAGTCAGCATTTTAATAATTTTCAAAAGTATTTTAATAGTGAGCAAGTAGCATTATTGAGTTCAAGTATAAAAGCTAAACAAAGAAAGCAAATTTTAGAAAATTTAGCTAACGGAAAAATATTATTTTTAATTGGGACACATGCAATTTTTCAAAAAGAGGTAATTTATAAAAATTTAGGATTGGCTATTATTGATGAGCAACATCGTTTCGGAGTTAATCAAAGAAATTTATTAAACGAAAAAGGAGATAATCCTAACCTTTTATATTTGACAGCTACTCCAATACCGAGGACGTTAGCAAGTGCAATTTTTTATGATTTAGATGTTAGTAATATCCTATCAATACCGACAGGTAGAAAAAAAATAATAACTAAGTATTTAAAATATAATAAAATTGATAGTGCTTTTGATAAAATCAATGAGCAAATACTGAAAAATAGGCAGGTCTTTATCATTGCTCCTTTGGTCAACGAAAGTGAAAAATTAGATTATTATCACATCGATGAAGTATGCGAATTAGTTAAAAATAAAATTAATGTTAAATACGGAGTTTTACATGGTAAAATGACTAACGATGAAAAAGATGAAGTTTTGCGTAAATTTAAAGAAAAAAAATTTAATTGTTTAATCGCAACGACAGTAGTTGAAGTAGGGTTAGATTTTAAAGATGCAACAGTAATGTTAATTTTAGATGCTGAGCGTTATGGCTTAAGCCAACTTCATCAACTTAGAGGTAGAGTAGGTAGAGGAGATTATCAAAGTTATTGTTATTTAGTTAGTGATAAATCGACTAAAAGATTAAAAATAATTGAAGAGATTGATGATGGTTTTAAATTGAGCGAAGAGGATTTAAAATTGAGAGGACCAGGAGACTATTTAGGGATAAGGCAATCGGGAATACCAATGTTTAAATATGCAAATCTTAAAGAAGATTTAAAAATTTTAACAATTTGTAAAGAAGATGCGTCAAAAATAGTATATAATATTGATGACAAAAACAATTTTATTTTTAAAAAATATTTAGAAAAATTAAGAAGGAATTTTTAGGTGATACTATGATTAAAATATCTATTGATGCAATGGGGGGAGATTTTGCTCCAAGGATTACTTGTTTAGCTGCTTTAGAAGCCGTGAAAAAATGTGACGATATTGAACTTACGCTTTTTGGTAATCAAAAAGAAATGGAAAAATATATCAGTGAAAATGATAGGATTAAAATGGTGCATACAGAATTAGTAGTTTCAATGGAAGAAAAAGAAGCTATCCAAAAAATGAGAAGAGATAAAGAAACTTCGATGGCATTAGGGCTGCATGCTGTTAAAGATAAGCAGGCAGATGCATTTATAACTGCTGGTTCCACCGGAGCTTATATTGCAGGTGCCCACTTAATAGTTAAAAGAATAAAAGGAATTAAAAGAACGGCATTAGCCCCATTTATTCCTAAAAAAAATGGTAAATTTTTATTTTTAGATGTCGGCGCTAATCTAGAAAGTAAAGCAGAATATTTGCTTCAGTATGCCAATTGTGCAACAATTTATTTACAAGAAATTTTTAATATTGAAAATCCAAAAGTAGCGTTAATTAATAACGGCATTGAAGAAGGTAAAGGGAGAGAATTAGAAAAAGAAACTTATCAATTATTAAAAGATAATCCCAGAATTAATTTTATCGGAAATGTCGAAGGACAAAATATTTTAGCAACTGAAGCAGATATCGTAGTGACAGATGGATTTACCGGAAATATGATTTTAAAAACAGCTGAAGGCGCATTAAAAACTTTTTCTAATATTTTAAAAGAAAAGATAACTGAAAATTTATCTGGAAAAATCGGTTATTTGTTCATGAGGAAAAATTTAAAATCGGTAAAAGAAGCGTTGGGTGCATCAGATGTTGGAGGAGCAATTTTGTTAGGTGTACAGGCACCTTGCATAAAAGCACATGGCTCGAGCAATGAACATGAATATTGTAATGCAATTCTTTTAGCTAGAGAAACTGTCAAAAATAAAATGATTGAAAAAATTCAAAAAAGGATATTGGATGATGGACAAAAATAATTATCTTCAAAAATTAAAAGAATTTGAAAATAAAATAAATGTAAAGTTCAATAACATAGGTTTACTGAAACAAGCTTTTACTCACTCTTCGTACGCTAATGAAAATGATTTATGTTCGAATGAGAGATTAGAATTTTTAGGAGATGCCGTTTTAGAAATAGTAGTTTCGGATTTTCTTTACCAGATATATCCGTTAAAAGATGAAGGGTATCTAACTAAAAAAAGAGCTAAAAATGTCTGCGAAAGTGCACTGTGTAAAGTAGCTAAAGAACTTGATTTAGGTGCTATTTTACTTTTAGGTAGAGGAGAAGAAAGTTCTGCAGGAAGAAAAAAATGTTCAACTTTATCCGATGCTTTTGAAGCATTGTTAGGGGCGATTTATCTAGATCAAGGACTAGCAACAATTTTTGAAATTTTAGAAAAATATTTAGTAGATGAAATTGTTAATGATTCATTAATATTTGAAGATTATAAAAGCAGTCTACAAGAATTTGTGCAGGCTGATAAAAAACGTTCGATAACTTACAAGTTAATTAAAAACGAAGGACCAGCACACGATAGAACTTTTACGATCTCAGTTTATATGGATAATATAAAAATGGGTATCGGTGTGGGAAAGACAAAAAAAGAGGCTGAACAAAATGCAGCTAAAGAAGCATTAAATAAATTAGCTTAAAACACTACCCCTTATCAAATATTCTGCATATTTATATATAGGGGTTTTTAAAACCCTTGAATGGGGGGAAAAGATGATTAATATTGTAATAATAGGTATAAACGGAAAAATGGGTTCTTATGTTTACCGAATTTTGAATGCTCGTGATAGATATAATGTAGTTGCGGGGGTAGACACTGAACAAATATTTACTACAGTACCTGTGTTTGAAAATTTAAAAGAAGTACTAAGGCGTCATGTAGTAGATTTAGTAATCGATTTTTCTAGTCCAACAGGAATAAAAAATTTAGAGGTTGCACTGAGAAATGAAATTAAAGTTATAACAGGAACAACTGGATACATTGATCAAGATAGAGAACAATTAATTGATTTGGCTGAGAAAAATAGAACTAGTTTAATTTTTGTGCCCAACTTTGCCTATGGGGCAAGTCAAATGTATAAAATTTTAAAACAGTTAAATCTGGAATTTAACAAAAAAGACTTGTTAGAGATACACGAATTAAATAAAAAAGATAAACCTAGTGGTACAGCAAAAGAATATGCTAAAATTATGAATATAGATGTTAAAAATATTCAGAGCATTAGACTAAACGATGTATTAGCATCACATGAAGCGATATTTGACACAGTAGGAGAAAAGTTAATTATAAGACATGAAATTAACCACAGAGATGCTTTTTTAACTGGGTTATTGAAATCAATGGATTTGATTTTAGGAAAATATATGATAATAAGGAACTTTGACGAATACTTTGATGAATTGTACGGATAAATAATCGAAAATTCAGACAATATTTTGGCAAATAGATAGATAAATATAAGAGGTGAAATAATATGAATAGTTATTTTTTAAAAAAAGAATATATAAACTACGAAAAATTGTTGTTTGAAAATTATTTGAAATTAGGTATTGATGAAATTGAATTAGTTATTTTAATGCATTTATTTAAAATGCAAATTGCCAATGAAAATTTTTTATCAATTATTGAGTTGTCAGAAAAGACTACCTTAATAATTGATGATTTAGGGTTAAAAATAGAAAGCTTAGAAAATAAAGGATTTATTGAAAACAAAATTGTAAAAATAGATGGAGTTTTAGAAGAATTTTTTGATGTTTTTAAAACTTTAGATAAAATTATTGAGATTGAAAAGGGAGATTGTAACGACTACAATCTCCAAAATAAAATAGAAAAAACAAAAGAAATTATTGATATTTTAGAAAAAGAATTTAGAAGAAATTTTTCTTCAAAAGAATTAGAAATTGTTAAATCATGGGATTATCCATTGAATAAAATAAAAAGTGCACTTTTAAAAGCAGTGCAGGTAAATAAAATTGGTATTGAGTACATTGATAAAATTTTAAGTAGTGAAAATAGTGATCCTCAGTTTGATATTTCAAAATTTAAGGAGTTCTTTAATGAATAGAACTGCTCAAATAACTGATTTAATAGAGAAAAAATTTCCTGATGCTGAATGTGAACTTAATCATAAAAATGTATTTGAACTTTTAATTGCTGTAATGCTCTCAGCTCAGACAACAGATTTAGCAGTTAATAAAGTAACAGAAAATTTATTTAAAAATTATCAAACGTTGGAAGATTATCAAAAAGCTGATGTAGTAGCGATAGAAGAAGTAATTAGAAGAATTGGTTTGTACAGAAATAAAGCGAAAAATATTAAAAATTGTGTTAACTCGTTAGTTGACAATTTTGATTCGAAAGTACCTAAAGAGATTGAAAATTTAATTAGTTTAAGCGGAGTAGGTAGAAAAACAGCAAATGTCGTTAGAGCGGTAGGGTTTGATATTCCCGCGATACCTGTAGATACTCATGTAGAAAGAATAGCTAAACGTTTAGGTCTGGCATCTGAAAACGATTCAGTTTTGACAGTTGAAAAAAAGTTAGCGAAAAAGTTACCGAAAGAAAAATGGAATAAACTACATCACTGTTTTATTTTTTTTGGTCGATATCATTGTACTAGTAGAAGACCTCATTGTGACCAATGTGAATTAACTAGTTATTGTAATTATTACGCAAAAATCAACAAGAAAAAAACAAAATAGATTGTATAATATAAGGAGATTAAATCTCCTTTTTTGATTGGTGGTATAAAGTGAAAGTAAAAATTTTTGATTTTGAGCACGAAGAAGATTTAGAAACTGCAATAAATGATTTTATCAGAGGAAAAGCTGTAATTGATATTAAATATCAAATATCAATTATGTACGATGGTAGAGAACAAGTTTACTCTTACAGTGCATTGGTCATGTTAAAATAACGCGCTACTCATAGAGTGTGAAAAGAAAAAAATTATTTTTCAACTGTTTAGTGTTTCAAAAAATCATTTTTTTATTTAAAATAGAGTTAAGAAAGTAGGTGAAAAAAATGATAGATATTAAAAAAGTCGAAAAAATAATCGCTAAGAGAAAAAAAGAGATTAACTTTTTAAAGAACAATGAAGTTTTAGCAATAGCAATTAAAAATAAGAGAAAAGAGGGTGAATTAACTCAATCTGAAATTGCCAAAGGAATCTGTAGTATTAGTTACTTGAGTAAAATTGAGAACGGTCAGTGTCATCCAGATAATTATTACGTCAAAGAAATAATGACTAAAATGGGTATGGATTTATCAGATTTAAATAATAAAGATTATTTGTTTGAACTAAAATTTTTTATTGATTTGATGTTTGAAAAAAATGATCTTGAAATGAAGAGGTATTTAGAAAAATTTATAACTAAAGGTAATGGAGCGAGTGCAGTTTTGATTAGATTAGGTGGATATCTTTATTTTTACAGCTATCCAGAGGCTCTAAAAGAAATCATTGTCTTAAATAATATGTTGAAAAGTTTAAGAGATTATGAGTTAAAAGCTTTGATGTATTTTATCGCTTTATATGAAACAGATAAATATAATTTTAAAGTTGGTCTAAATTATGTGGAAATTTTATCGAGATTTAGTGTTGAACATTTATCTTTAAACGTCCTAATAGATCTTTTGAAATATCGAATTCACGTTTATTTGAATCATCCGATATTAGCTTATGAGATGTACTTAAAATTGGAAAAAGCAATCAATGAGAAAATGATTTTTACGAGATTGTACGATTTATATTTTTATAGAATATTGTTGTTAATTTTTAATGAACTGTATGAAGAAGCGCAAATTTATATTTCTAAAATTAGTTTATTTAAAAATGCAAAAAATAACGAAATTTATCTTTTAAGAGGTTTAATTGAAAAAGCATATGGGAACTATGAGGAAGCGATAGAAATGCTTGGTATGGTAAAAAATAACTTTAAAGATGAGAGTACAATATATATTTTAGAATGTTGTGCATTTATGAAAAATGCGTCATTGTTTAGACATTATGAAAAAATTTTGAATGCTAAAGAAATAAAATCTGATTATTTAAATGTAGTTATGAAAGTAATAGAAAGTTCTCTATTTGATGATTTGTACAATATTAAAAATACAATTACGCAAAACATAAAATTAATTGAAACCAAAAGTAAGTATAATTATTTTTATAAGATTTTCTTAAACTATTTAGTAGAATTTCAAGCAATGAATAGCAAATATAAAACAGTAATGGAAATACAAAATAGATTGTTACAGAAATAATATAAAAAAGAATGGTCTCCATTCTTTTTTACATATATAATATTTTAGAGACAAGTTAAAACAATTTAGAATTGATGTATTTGGTTTTCATAAACTGGATAATTTTGTCAAGAAGTTAATTTTAGCCAGCAAATTAGAGAAAAATTTGGAAGTTGATTTAAAATAATTAAATATAGAACTAATAATAAAAACTTCTATCAGGAATTAGTAATCATAATTAATGAATAGACAAAAAAACGAAAAATTTTTAAATAATTTAGATAATCAAAATTGTTTATACGATTAGGAATTAAAAATGTGCTTAGTAGTGATTTTTTGAAAAAGTAAAGAATGGCTGTTATTTAAAATACATAAATGATACAATTTAATATATATGTTGATTAAAGGAGAAGATTTTATGGATAGCAGATACATTAACAAAATTAGGTATAATGGAGGACTACCAAAATCCTCTTATTTAAATGACTTACCTTTAATTAAATTTCTTAATTTGAAAAAATCAATAAACTTCACCAAAGATGTCACCTTTTTCATAGGTGAAAATGGAACTGGTAAATCAACTATTATTGAAGCTATTGCTGCAAATGTAGGATTTAATAGCGAAGGAGGATCAAAGCATTTTAATTTTTCTACCAATGATGATTTTCCTGAATTAGCCGAATATATAACGATAATCAGGTCTGCCTATCCTAAAGATGGTTATTTTTTAAGAGCCGAAAGTTTTTACAATGTTGCTACTAATATTGATGAAATTGGTGTTACCGGTTATGGGGAGCGCTCACTACACCATCAGTCTCATGGGGAAAGCTTTCTTTCTTTGGTTCAAAACAGATTCTGTGGGAAGGGATTATACATTCTTGACGAACCAGAATCAGCGCTATCTCCAATACGACAAATGACCTTGATGATTGAGATAAATAATTTAGTTAAGGATAACTCGCAATTTATTATTGCTACTCATTCTCCAATATTATTGTCTTATCCAAATGCTACTATCTATGAAATAACCAGTACTGGAATAAATCAAATATCTTATAAAGAAACTGAAATATATCAGTTATACAAACAATTTATTGAAAATCCAGAGCAAATGCTAAAACATTTATTGACTGAGGAATCATCACAATAAAAATTAGATTGTATAGCAATTGGCAATCTCAATTATTATCGCCAATAAATTTTCTTACATTTCCAATTTTGTGTCCTATTAGATAAGGTATAACTAACAATATTGCTAAATGGTTTTGGAAGGCAACAAAAAATTAAGATACAGATATTGTAACAAATTTTATATATTGATTATGAAAACACAGTATATTAGGGAAGAAAATGAGATGAAAGAGGAGTAGTTTTCGCAACTGGATACCTATTAGCAATAGTATGGCAAAACTATTTATACTGCAAAGATATTTACAAAATAATGAACTAAAAAAACGTGATTTAACTTTCTTTGATAGTTGAGTTAGTCAGTTTGGTGAAGTTGTTTCATCATTAGAACTTGCACCAGAAGGCACAGGCTATTGCATGAAAAATCGCTTTGCTAATTTTATAAATTTAACAAAACTTACTACAATATTCAAAAATGTTGCCGATATACAGACTTCCGATATGCTTAATCTACCAATTCCAAAAGATGAAACAAAAATTATATCCTCTGAAAGAACAGACTTTGTAGCCAGTCTTATGGACAACTTCGCAGAGTGTGCAATGGGAATAAGAAGGAGCTAGACCCTAGAATACTCTATCCTAATGCTCCTAACTCTACTGATTTTAAAATTAATCTTTGTATAGAAAGCATGATAGTAATGAAATAAAGGGGACACAGATAATATTTTCAGACACAGGAATGCCAAATAGTAAGCGTTTTTCTGTTTATCCGTATATTAAGGAAGAACTTATAAAAAAAGTATTCCTGAAAATGAAATATGTTTTATCCATGATGCTAAAAATGAAAAATAGCGTGATGAAATGTTTTCAGCTCTTAAAAGTGGTAAAAAGAGAATATTTATTGGCTCTACTGCTAAGTGTGGTACAGAAGCAGGATCGGTTAATTGCATTACATCATTTAGATTGTCCTTGGAAAACCTTCCTGAGAGTGAGGAACTCAACGGACAATATGGACATTTAATAAATATTATATTGGAGTTAGAGCAATGAAAAAAAGAATAACAGATGAAAATAATGGTTTAGATTACTTGTTAATAAATGATGTTTATTATCTCATTTTAATTATGGAACATGACAGAAGTTTTGATAAATACGGAAATATGAGATTAGATTATCTTGTGGAGCATAAAGAAGAATTATATACAGAATTAATGGTTAGCGAGTGTTTATATGACACGTAAATAATGTGCAGAGACAAGCAATAAAAATGTTAGAATTATGCAAGAGCAGTATTTAAAGAAAAATCCATTACCTAGTAATGGTGATTTTATGGAAACGTACAGAATAAGAAGGCAAGTCTTTGATTATGCAGAGGAAGTTATTAAAATTGAATTATACAATAAATTACATTATAATGGTTATAAGATGTAAAATATTTTTAATTATTATTTAAACAAATATAATATTTAGGGCATTATTAGCAAGGAGGAATATAGACAAAATGCAAAATAATTATTATAAAGTAAATCAACATGATAGTTTAAAATATTTGATATTAAATAGTATGTTGGTTTAAAAGTATGATGTTTTGAATATAATAAAAATAGTGTTTGCAATTAATTAATATGTGTTATAATATAGTTTCAGTATGGAGGAATAGAATGAAACTTTTTTTAGAGAATATAGGTATAATAAAAGAAGCCAAAGTCAATATTGGCGGACTGACTGTAATTACTGGAGTAAATGGGACTGGCAAAACTACAGTAGGAAAATGTCTATACACTGTAATAAAGATGTTAAGTAATTGTGAAAATCATTTTACAAATAGAGTAAGAGAAGAGAAACTTAGAATATTAAGAAATTTTCGAAGCCCTATATTAACAAAAGAAAACTACGAAATATCACATGGATATTTTGAAAAAAGAAAACGTGAATCTAGTCTTGATTTATACAAACATTATAGTAATATTATAAATGATTTTTTAGAGTCTTGTGATGATATTGAAAAATATATAGAAGAATACCATTTAACAGAAGATGTATTAAAAATTTATAAAGATAATATTTTATTACAGTTTGATGCGTATTATGATAATAATTATTATGATAATGTGTACGAACATGTTAACATGTTTGAAGGTAAGAACAAAGATATTTGTAAAAAATTTATTATTGAGTTTATACAATTTATTTATGAAACAGATAAAATTTATACTATTGAAAAAACAATGAAATCAATTTATTTTAATTATTTAAAAAGTGAATTTGGTGGGCATCCCAATTCCTTTGATTGTAGTAATTGTAAAATTGAATTTGAAAGCAATGAAGGACGCATGAATTATGAGTATAGTAATTCTGCTGATTATAGTTTGGATTTAATAGAATCTAATAAGGATGTTACTTTTATATCAAGTCCTTTTGTTATTGATAAAATAAATAGAACTATATTTAAAAGCAAAAAAGATTCACTGTATAAAAAAGAAGATGATTTAATAAGAAAATTACAAAATGTTCAAGAAGAAGTGGATATCCTTAAAGATTATACAAAAACAAATGAATTATTGAGATTTATTGAGAATATTATTGATGGTAAGATTGAATATAATTCTGAAAATCAAGAACTGGAATATATCAATGCTGGTAATAAAATAGCTATGCTCAATACTGCAACAGGAGTTAAATCATTTGCAATTTTGTATAGATTAATTAATAATGATGAGTTGAAAAATGGAGATGTATTAATTCTTGATGAGCCTGAGGTTCATTTGCATCCAGTTTGGCAAGTTAAATTTGCTGAAGTTATAGTTAAACTTATAAAAGAAATAGAAATAAATGTTGTTATAAGTACACATAGTAGTAATTTTGTAGAAGCGCTGTTGAAGTCTGCTAAATTACACGGTATATCTAAAAAAAGTAATTTTTATACAAGTGAGCCGACTGATGCTTCTGATAATATGAGAGTTTTAAAAAATGTAGAGGGAGATTTAAGTTCTATATTTTCTCACTTTGGTAAAGCATTTGAAGATATTGATAACCTCACAAAAGAATATATAAGAAAAGGATAATATTTTATGTTTCCAATAGATGAAGTAGTCGAAATACCTGAAAAATATAAAGAATATAAAAAAGAATTTTCTAAATTATCTGCGATGGATAATGAAAAAATAGGTTTTGTAAATTTAAATCAAAAAGCTTACGATTTTGATGAAATAGTTAAAGATATTGAATATAAAAGTGGAACTAAATTCAAATCTTCCGATTGTTTTGTACTTAAAAAAGATAAAATTATATTTATTGAGTTTAAAAATAGGAAGGTTACGGGGGATAAACAATTGAAACAAGCTACACAATTGAAAGCTTTTGATAGTATTGTAGCATTTGGTGAAAAAATTCTTAATAACGATTTTGTAAAACTAATGGGAATTAATAAAGAATTTTATGTTGTGTATAATTCTGCTAGGAATGAAGGTTTAAAAAACACAAGTACTGATATACGTACAAGAGAAAGATTAGAATTCATTTCAGATACTAGAATATATCTAGATTTAGAAAAATATAATGGAAATATATTCAGTAAAGTTGATACAATTAAAGAATCTGTTTTTAAAGAACTAGTTAATGAGGGCATTATATAGCAGTTACAATGGTTTCATGTTGTGATGAATTGAAGAAAAACACTAAACACCAAACTAAGGATTTACACCCTAGTAATAGGGTGTTTTTTTATTTTTCCAAAACCAATCAAATATTACAAATTTTAAATAATAGTCCTCAAAAGCTCTTTCCCATTCCTGTTATTGTGCGTAAAGTCTGCCCTTCCGATTTTTCACAAAGAGAAGGTCGTATTCTTAGACAAGGTAACATGAACGAAGAAGTAACAATATATAAATACGTTATTAAGTTGACTTTCGATTCATTTATGTGCAAATTGTTGAAAATAAGTAACGTTTTATCGCACAAATGATGACATCAAAATCTGTATCAAGAAGTACATAGGATATAGATGAAACGATTTATCTTATGCAGTAGTAAAGACAATAGCAACAGGTAATCCATTAATTAAATAAAAGATGAAAGTTGACAATGAGTTGTCGAGATTACAACTTTTAAAGTCAAACTTTGATAGCAATATATTTAAGCTTGAAGATAGTTTTATTTATAAATATCCCAATCAGATTAAAAAGTTACAAGCAGAAATTGAGTGTCCAATAAAGGATATTGAAAAAAGAAATTTAGATACTCCTAAAGATTTTAAAATTCATATTGAAGGAAAAGTATTTGATGAGCGTGATAAAGCAGGAACATATATTTTAGCACTTTTTAAAGATCTGAAGGATGATGAAACTAAAGTGGTTGATTCATTTAAAGGCTTTGAGCTATCCGTTACAAAAAGTATTTTCAGTAATCTTAGAGGAATGACACTTCATGGCAGTTTTACTTATTTTGTTGAGTTTGGTGATAGTACACATGGTAATATGGTTCGTCTTGAAAATCTTCTTGAAGGTTTTGAAAAGAAAGTAGAAGTTAAAGAACTTACAATTAAGGAATTAGAGCGTAATACTGCTCAGACTAAAGAAGAATTTGCCAAGCTTTTTGCCTATAAAGTGGAACTAGAAAAAATGTTTTCAAGACAATCAGAACTTAATGTAGTACTTGATATGAGTAATAAAAGTGATGATGTAATAGTTGATGAAAAAAGTATTAAAGATGAATTTTTTGATGCAGAAGATTTGGAAATATGAAATGTATAATTGACTAAATGTAAAATATAGTTGACATTAAGCAATTAATAAGTTACTATATAGTTATCAAGGAGGATATGAATATGTTTGGAAGTAAGAAAAATATTGATGAAAGAATACAGAAAAAATCAGAGGAGATTTTTGCTCCTTTGTATCCGCTAATTATTGTTTTAACTTTAGTGATTATATGTTTGAAACTATATATGGGATTACCACTTGAATTATTTGTATTAGAGTTTTTGGTTATTGTTATATCAATAACTTACTTAATAATAATGAGTTTTAAATTAGGTATTAATCCTTTAACTTATCAAGATGAGCATATCAATGAACTAAAATTTACTATACTTAGCAAGTCTTTTATGATTTGTTTTTGGATTTATATAATTGGGGAAGTTATTTATCTGTTTGTTTTTCCAGATTATTTCAATTATATTTTTTTGTGTTTTATTGCGTGGGTAATTCCTAGTTTGATTGGTACATATAGAGCAATCAAATGTGGTGTTATGACTTTTGGCAGTGGAAACAATAGAAAAATTACTAAAAAGAAATTTGGTTTTAATACTATTGTTGGAGCATTGTTTTATAGTGTTTTTATGAATTGGGATAAGATTGTAGAAAAAGGTTTATCAGTATCTACACTAATATCGATACTGTTAATGGCACTAATGTGGGGTATACCATTTTATTTGTGTATGAAACTATTAATATTTTTTAGTGAAAAGAAAACTGATGAAGAAGTAGGCGAAGATGAGAGCGATGACTATGAAAAATAAAAAGATCAAAATAGCAAGGATAGAATTAGATTTATCACAGGAACAATTAGCAGATAAGGTGGGTGTAACTAGACAGACAATAGGGTTAATAGAATCAAGGAAATATAATCCTACATTAAAATTATGTATTGCTATTTGTAAGGTGTTAAACAAAACATTAGATGAAATATTTTGGGAAAATGAATAAAATTATTATTAGGGCTATTTCGGTAGTCTTTTTTGATTGACAGACGGAGTGATTATCAACAAACACCGATTTACAGAAGAACAAATTAGTAAGGCAAGTGAAGTTAATATACTTTCACTTGCTCAGGAGCGTGGCATGAACCTCAAAAAATTAGTAGACGTGAGGATAAAGTGTCAGGTTATGGTGGCTTAATTATTCATGTTGATGGTCAGAAATGGAACTGGTTTTCTGAGACTAAAGATGGAACGGTAATTCAGTTTCTAATGGAATTTGACAATTTGTCATGGGTAGACTTTATAAAAAAGTTACTTGGTGCAGCAGATGAAGAAATGCCATGTTTTCCAAAACCTAATATAGATTTCACGAAAAAAGAAGAACTTGTTTTACCTGAAAAGAATAAAATATGCAAACAATTTATTGAAAATCCAGAGCAAATGCTAAAACATTTATTGACTGAGGAATCATCACAATAAAAATTAGATTGTATGGCAATTGCACTCCAATTATTGTCGTCAATAAATTTTCTTAGATATTCCAGTTTTGTACCCTATTAGAGAAGATACAACTAACAATATTACTAAATGGTTTGTTAATAGATGTGGACAGCAATAAAAAATTCAAATACAGATACTGTAATAGATTTTATATATTGATTCACTTTAATAATAATGTTATTATCAAAGTATGATTATACATATGAAGTGTATCCGAACTAAAAAAAGATGAAAAATTTAGTATAAAAATTGATGAATTAAATGAAGAAAACATTGATATTAAAGTCAAAAAAATGGAAAAAATTTTAAAAAAATTAACGATATGAAAGAATCTAAAAGAGATAGTATGAAAGACAATCAGCAATTGTACTAGGTAGCACAATTATCGGAGATTAACTTTAATTTATATTTTAATTATTGCGCTTTTAGCAATTACAATAACTGGAATTATTTGTTATGCAGTGGATGTGATTTTAGACAAATTTAAGGAAAGTAAATATTATTATAAAGCGTATTTAAAATTAAATAATGTATTATAATTACTAATCCAATTTCTAAATCACATGCTGTAAGTAGACTAAGTTTTAGTTCAAGTATTTATACTGACACTAGTTTATTGGCATATTCAACTGTTGCTGTTGGAAGAGGAGTTACATGTTTTAGCGAATCACCATAAGTCGGATAAGAAAAGATGGTTTTTTGACCATTATCACACAATGCCCATAAAAGGAGAATAATTGGTATGGAGAATCTAAAAAAACTTAAAGTTGGCAAATATAGATGTTTAAATAGTTGGGATCAAGAATTGCCAAAAGTTATTAAAAAAACATTATTTGAAGCAGAATATGTTTATGCCTATAAAACTTATAATCAGGGTTTTGATGAAATAGAATTAATGAAGTGGATTAAATCTACTTCTTTAACTAATTTTAAAAAAGTTGAAATCGAGTTTACTGAGGAAAAAGAAAATCAAATAAAGGAAATTAAATCTGTAGTTAGTGAAGATTATGTATATGAACTTGAATTAAATGAAATTACAAGAAATAAATTTATTGAATTATTTAGAATATCTATTATAGGTGCAAGCGCTGATCTTGCTTTTCCAAGAGAACTATTCCTAGATGATATATATATAGATGACTCAGTGTACGACCACTATGATTTTGTATTTACTATTGATAATGAAGTTCTTTTATTAACTGATATTCATCCATTTCAGTTTCTTGCATCAGAAGAACTGTATTGCAAAGTGCAGGAAGAACACCACACACTTCATAGTGTTAAATGTGAAATGTGTGGCAATACTCTAACACGCATTACATCTGATGGTAAAGAATATTTTAGATGTAACTATCAAAATCTAAATATTTATTGTTTTAATGTTGAAATTGCAGTTAATAATGTAGAAGAATCAATATTTCAAATAATTAAGACTCATGTCAAATTAGTTATTGAAAAGGAAAAAATAGAGCAAAAAGAAACTGACTGTATTGATAACAAAGCAATTGAAAAAGAAATATCAAAATTAGAGAAAAATCTTAAACCAATAAAACTACAAAAAGTACCTTTATATGAACAATTTAAAAATAGGAAAATATCAAAAGAAAATTATTTTAAAATGGAAGAGTTATCTGATAAAATACAAGTAATACAAATACAGTTAGAACATTTAAAAGAAAGAGTCAATGAGCAAATTCAAAGTAATGATATAATATCAAGTAACAAAAATTTATCTTTCGATAAACTGACTAGAGAAATGTATGACCAATTTGTTAGTAAGGTTATTGTTGGTCCTGAAGGTAGGCTTGAAATAAAGATGAAGTATGAAGACTCTTTTGAAAAGAAATAAACATTTTTATGTATTATAAGAAATATCTTGACAAGAGAATATTAACATTATAATTAATAACATCATTATAAACAACACCTGCTAAATTTATTACAGTTATTTTACCTATATTAGCAAGAGTAAGTGCTTATTTTGTTGCTATTAGAAGAAGAGTTATATCTTCAGAGAATTACTATAGGTGTTAGAAGATATTTAACTAACCAGAAAAGGAGAACATGATTTGTATGGAGGATTTAGATAAACTTAAAATTTATAGGTATTTAAGATTAAGTCATAGCAATGGAGAATTGGTAAAAATTATTAAAAAAATATTATCTGAAGCAGAATATGTTTATACCTTTAGATGTCAAAAGTATCTTTTGGGTGAAACAGAACTGATAAAGTGGATTAAATCTACTTCTTTAACTAATTTTAAAAAAGTTGAAATTGAATTAACTGAGATAAATCGAATAGAGGAAATTAAATCTGTGGACAGTGAAGAAAATGTATATGTACTTAAATTAAATGAAACTACAAGAAATAAATTCATTGAATTATTTAAAATACCAATTGGAGATGCAAATTTAGAGAGTATGTGTGACGGAAATTTTCATAAGTGGTTTCCTGCTATTTCAGTAAAAGATGAAATATATACACATGACCGATTATATAACCAATATGATTTTGTATTTACTATTGATAATAAAGTTCTTTTATTAACTGATATTCATTCATTTGAATTTCATGCATCAGAAGAAGTGTATTACAAAGTGCAGGAGAAGAAACAACATACCCTTCATAATATTAAATGTAAGAAGTGTGGCAATGTTTTAACACGCACGACGTTATCTAATGATACTGAATTTTTTGTATGTAACTATGGAGATTTTAATATTGGTTGTTTTAAATATGAAATTACAGTTAATAACGTAGAAGAAGCAGTACTTCAAATAATTAAGACTCATGTCAAATTAGTTATTGAAAAGGAAAAAACAGAGCAAAAAGGGATTGAATTTATTGATAAGGAAGCAATTGAAAAAGAAATATCAAAATTAGAGAAAATAGAGAAAAATCTTAAACAATTGGAATCATGTAGTAAATTACAAATAATCCAAATACAGTTAGAACATTTTAAAGAAAGAGTTAATAAGCAAATTAAAAGTAATGATATAATATCAAGTAACAAAAACTTATCTTTCGATAAACTGACTAGAGAAATATATGACCAATTCGTTAGTGAGGTTATTGTTGGTTGTAAAGGTAAGCTTGAAATAAAGATGAAGGATGAAGACTCTTTAGAAAATAAATAAATATGTTATTTATTATAATGAAATCTCTTGATATATGTATTGTCAAGGGATTTTTTGTTGTATGTAGAAGTAGAAAATGGTAGAATGAATTAAAGGGTTATAAGAGTTTTTCTAATAAAGAAACTGTTCTATGCAAGGTATCGTGTGACCAAGTGTATAAATGTTTAGATTGAACAGTAAGATATAGTCTATGAATGATTTACTCTTAAAATTTGATTACGGTGCGTGGTGGAAGATAGGAAAATGTTTTGATCATTATCACACAATACCCATAAAAGGAGAATGATTGGTATGGAGAACCTAAAAAAACTTAAAGTTGGTAAATATAGATGTTTAAATAGTTGGGATCAAGAATTTACAAAAGTTATTAAAAAAATATTATCTGAAGCAGAATATGTTTATGCCTATAAAACTTTTAATCAAGGTTTTGATGAAATAGAACTAATGAAGTGGATTAAAGCTACTTCCTTAACTAATTTTAAAAAAGTTGAAATTGAATTTACTGAGGAAAATCAAATAGAGGAAATTAAATCTATCGTTAGTGAAGATTATGTATATGTAGTTGAATTAAATGAAACTACAAGAAATAAATTCATTGAATTATTTAAAATATCAGTTGGAGGTATAAGTGGTGCTCTTGGTTTTTCAAGACAGCATTTCTTAGATGATATGTATATAGATGACGGAATGTATGACCACTATGATTTTGTATTTACTATTGGGAATAAAGTTCTTTTAAAGACTGCTATTCATCCATTTTCTTTTACTGCATCAGAGGAACTGTATTGCAAAGTGCAGGAGGAAGAACACCACACCATTCATAATGTAAAATGTGAAGGATGTGGCAATGATTTAACACGCAATATATTTGAAGATAAGGGATATTTTAAATGTTACTATGGAAACCAAAATATTGATTGTTTTAATAGTAAAATTGCAATTAATAATGTAGAAGAAGCAATACTTCAAACAATTAAGACTCATGTCAAATTAGTTACTGAAAAAAAAACTGAATTTATTGACAACAAAGAAATTGAAAAAGAAATATCAAAATTAGAGAAAAATCTTAAACAAATAAACCTACAAATAGCACCTTTATATGAACAATTCAAACTAAAAATAGCCTCTGAATTTAAACAAGCCAATAAACAATTCAAACTAAAAATACCACCTTTACCACCTTCATATGAAGAATTAAAAAAAATGAAATTTCTAGTAATTAAAGAACGTCCTGAAACAGAAGAGTTATCTGATAAAATGCAAGTAATACAAATACAGTTAGAACATTTTAAAGAAAGAGTTAATAAGCAAATTCAAAGTAAAGATATAATATCAAGTAGCAAAAACTTATCTTTCGATAAACTGACTAGAGAACTGTATGACCAATTCGTTAGTGAGGTTATTGTTGACCGTGAAGGTAAGGTTGAAATAAAGATGAAGGATGAAGACCCTTTTGCAAACAAATAAATATTTTTATGTATTACAATGAAATCTCATGATATATGTGTTGTCAAGGGATTTTTTGTTGTATGGAGAAGCAGAAAATAATAAAATAATTAAAAGTTATAAAGATTTTTCTAATAAGGAAACTGTTCTATACAAGGGAATGTATGACTAAGTATTAGAAACTTAGATTGAACAGTAAGATATATTTTATGAATGACTTACTCTTAAAATTTGATTACGGTGTGCGGCGGAAGATAGTAAAATTTTTTGACCGTTATCACACAATACCTAAAAAAGGAGAACATGATTGTATGGCAGACCTAAAAAAACTTAAACTTGGTAAATATAGAAAAGTACATTATCTGGATGAAGAATTGCTAAAAGTTATTAAAAAAATAGTATGTGAATCAGAATATGTTTATGCCTATAAAACTTATGATTATAGTTTTGACGAAGGAGAATCAGACCTAATGAAGTGGATTAAATCTACTTCTTTAACTAATTTTAAAGAAGTTGAAATTGAATTTATTGAGGAAAATCGAATAGAGAAAATTAAAACTTCAGTTCGTGAAGAGAAAGTATATAAACTTGAATTAAATAAAACTACAAGAAAGACATTCATTAAATTATTTAAAGTATTAGTTAAAGGTCATGGTGTTTGTGGTGGCCCAAGACAGTTGTTATTAATGGACATATTACAGGAAAACTATGATTTTATATTTACTATTGACAAGAAAGTTCTTTTATCCACTTATATTCATTCATTTGATTTTCTTGTATCAGAGAAGATGATATTACCAGAAAATGAGAACATGCTTGATATGGCAGGGCTAACAAAACTTAAACTTGGTAAATATAAACATTTATGTTATCAGGATGAAGAATTGCTAACAGTTATTAAAAAAACATTATGTGAAGCAGAAAATGTTTATGCTTATAAAAATAATTATGGTGATTCTGATGAAACAGAACTAATAAAGTGGATTAAATCTACTTCTTTAACTAATTTTAAAAAAGTTGAAATTGAGTTTACTGAGGAAAATAGAATATGGAAAATTAAATCTGGGTTTCGTAAAGATAAAGTATATAAATTTGAATTAAATGAAACTACAAGAAATAAATTCATTGAATTATTTAAAATATCAATTACAAGTACACGTCGTGCTTTTGATTTTCCAACACAACTCTTCACAGATGATATATATATAGATGGGCCACTATACGACAACTATAATTTTGTATTTACTATGGGGACTAAAGTTCTTTTATTAATTGATGTTTGTGGATTTTATTTTCTTGCCTCAGAGGAGATGACATTATAAAAGAAAATAATAGTATTTTTAAGATTATTTTTGATAATTAGTTTTGTAATAATAATAATTATTTCGTTATAAAAAACAATATTGATAACAGTATAAAAATAGGAATTATTGATGGGGAATTATCAACAATGCAAAATAATATGGTTATAAATGATTCTGCTATAATTAATGCAACTAAAAAGACACATGGAGATTTCATGATTGAATTTGCAATAAAATATGCTCCAAATATAGAAATATATTATGATGATGCAACCAATTCTAAGGACATGGTTCATCGCCAATAAATAAAAACTCATAAGTGCTATAATAAAATTAATTAAACTACAAGAAGAAGAGTTTCCAGATTAATTAATAAATAGAGGTATAAGATGAAATTATTTAAAATATTTTTAAACGTCCTAAAAAAGAATATATTTATATTAATCATCGGCTTAATATGTGCTGGGTTTTCGATGTTTATAGGTCTTCGTATCCCCTTTATAAGTAAATCAATTATTGATGATGCAATAGGAAACGGTGACATAGATTTATTAACTAAGTTAAGTATAATAATGGTAATTTTATATATTCTAAATACTATTTTTGATTTGTTAAATATATATTTATTCACAAAAGTAGCAAAGGTATTTATCAGAAATATTTATGATAAACTAATATATAACTTGATGTTAAAGAAAAATAGTTTTTTTGTGAATCAAAGTTCAGGTGAAATATCGCAAAAAACATCTGAAGCATGGCAGTTAGAAGAAGTATTTTCGGCTGAAATATTTTCTAGTATATTTTCCATCATTACCTTAATAGTGGCTGTTATAGTAATGGTTAATATTAGTCTGTTTCTAACTATCTTTGCTGTTATTGGTGTTATAATATCGATGTTTTTCTTCGTATTAAGTAATTATTTTATTACTAAATATCTGCCGGAGGCACTGGATAAAAAAATTACTGTTAGTTCGAAAATACAAGAAATTATTTTAGGAATATTTGAAATAAGAAGCAATGGTGCTAATTCAATTTTTAATAAAAAATGTAAGAAAGTAATTAAGGAAAATTGCAACTTTGGCTTAAAGTTTGCTATGGGTATTACAACTTTCTCAACACTTTCAGCGACTTTTTCTTCTTTGCTATTAGTGGGAATTTTATATTTTTCAGGAGTTAAAATAATATCAGGACCTTTTACCCTAGGTACTTATTTTTTATATGTGGCATATTTACAAAAAATAACTGAGCCGTTAATGCATTTAAGTGTAACTATCGAGCGATTTAAAAGAATATCTATCGTAGGTAAAAGAATCGAAAAGAATTTTTCGTTAGATTCTAAAGACAGGATAGATAAAAAAATATATCCCGTAAATAAAATAAGTAAATATAGCCTTAACAATTTATCTTACACTTACGCTAATAGCAAAAATAGTGTTATAGAAAATTTTTCATTAGATTTACTGCTAGGAGATATTGCCTTATTAAAAGGTCCAAACGGAAGTGGGAAATCTACAATTTTAAATATGTTGTCTGAAGAACTACTTTCTGATACT
The DNA here is from genome assembly GCA_013332095.1 of Candidatus Bathyoplasma sp. NZ. Taxonomy (GTDB): domain Bacteria; phylum Bacillota_I; class Bacilli_A; order MAG-NZ; family MAG-NZ; genus Bathyoplasma. The sequence continues at coordinate 23,213 of JABENI010000013.1, read as the reverse complement.
GGAAGTATATTATACGATGACAAGCCAGGTAATTCTCTCGATTATGTGTCAATTACTAGGCAAAGACCGTACATTTTTAATTTATCATTGCTTGATAATATCGTATTAAATGAAAAATTAGATTTAAACAAATACAATGAGATAATCTCTTCATTGAATTTTAATAATTATTTTAGTAAAGATATATTAGATAACAGTCTTGTTATAAAAGAGAATGGGAATTCATTATCAGGAGGTCAGATAAAATTAATAGCATTTGCTCGTTGTATCTACCGCAGTAGACCAATACTAATTTTGGATGAAGTTATGTCAAATCTTGATGAAGAAATAAGAAAACTGGTGCTGAAATATATTAAAAACAACAAAAATCAGTTAATCACTCTTATTGTAGAGCATACTGATGATTATGATACGTTAGCCAATAAAATAATAAATTTAAACGCTAATAGAAATTAATAGAAGATCAAAAGGGAAAATTAAATGTTTCAGGAATGCTCTGAAAATAATAGAAACTATTATTATGCTACTTAAAGGATGTAATAGTTATATTCAGAAGATCCAGAAGATTAATTTTTCCTATTTTTAGTTTTTTATAATTGAAGTTTTTACCGATACTGAGATATTAAAGGATCAAAACTATTCTTTTCTGTTTAAATAATAAATATGAATTTTGCTTTTCTCTATAATTTATATCTTATTTGTGGAAATATTTATTTTTTATAATACAGTGATTTAAATTCATTGCTAGCCAATTGAGAATCATAAATTTGGGAAACTTTTTTTTCAATATCTAACATCGGGTCAGTATGCTCACTCAATTTGGAAATGATTTTAATTTGCTCATTTTTTTTAACACTGTTTAAAATTTTTCTACCTCGATCATTCATTGCTAGTACTCTGATGTAAGTAACTCCGTTTAAGAAATTGGTCTTTTTAATATCTTCTTTAGTAATATTACATAAAATATTAATTAAAATACGGCGTACTTTATTTTGGGTATGACGTCTAGTATAACAAGCGTTTAAAAAAGTATCAAAATCTTCAATGTGGCAGTGTTTAAGCAATCTATTTTCGATTCCTTCGCTGACTAAAAAAATATTTGATAGATCTTTATTTGTTATTAATTGATGTTTAATTAAAGGAAAATAATCACTGAGATGATGAAATATACTATTGATTAACATCTGATAACAGTACTCAGGTACATAATTTTTAAAGTTATCCATCTTTCTAATAGCAGTTGCGCTAGCAATTTTACTATCAGTTGCTACTAAATCATGATAATTTGAATGAATTCTTTGGATCGTAAGCGGTTTGATATTAGGGTTTATTTTGTTGATAGCTCTAATATATTGAATTCCTAAATTATCGTTTGAAGTATAATTTTCTTTGGTTATTTCATAAACAGCTTTCCCATTAGCACTTGGATAACTATTTCCTAATTTAAGATATTTTTTTAATATTTCTTGATAATTTGGAGTTTCGAAGATATTCGCAATTTTAAGCAGTTTATCAATATCGTTAGATTCACTGCCGAAATACAGTTCATCAATTTTAAGTTTATTTAAAATATCAATACTTCCAAAAGCAAAAGTATCGGCACTTTGATTTACATAGACAAATGGTAGTTCAACAACTAAATCGACACTAGCTTCAATTGCTAATTTAGCTCTGCTCCACTTATCAATTAGTGCTGGTTCGCCACGTTGGACAAAGTTTCCACTCATTACTGCAATTAGATAATCAGCTTTGCTCAAACGTCTTGCTTCCATAATATGATGTAAATGTCCATTGTGCAATGGGTTGTATTCAACAATAATTCCTATTTTTTTCATAGTATCACCTATAATATAGTATCACATATCAATATTTTTTTGAAAAATGTTTGACTTTGGTGCTAGTAATTTGTATACTATTCAAGTAGATGTAGGTGGTTTTTATGAAATGGACTGTTACAGAATTGAATAAATATCTTAATCGTTCGCTGTTATTTGAAGAGAAGTTAGACTTTTCTAAAAATATTGTCGATTCTGAAGATATTAAAAAAATTGATTCAGTTCAAGTAAAAGGGAATATGAGTATTATCGATGATAAATACGTATTTGACTATAGTATTAAAACTAATATTTATTTAGAATGCGCAATAACATTGAATTTAGTCAAAATTGAAATCGATGAAAAATTGTTAGAAATATTTTCAGACAATGAAAGTTCTGATGATAATTTAATTGACGGAATTACAATCGATTTAAGCAAAATTATTTGGTTAAACATATTGTCTTTAAAACCTATGAAAGCAGTTAGTGAAAGTGGTCAAAATGTTTTTACGGATGAATTAGTCCAGGAAGATAGTAAAAAGATTAACCCCGCTTTTAGAGATTTAGAAAATTTTTTAAAAGGAGGAAAATAACATGGCAGTACCGTTTAGGAGAACCTCGAAAACGAAAAAGCGTAAGAGAAGAACACATTTAAAATTAAGTGTACCAGGTATGGTAGTATGCTCAAACTGTGGAGAAATGAAATTATCACATAGAGTGTGTAAAGAATGTGGATTTTATGCAGGGAAAGAAGTAAAGGTAGTAAAAGGTGAATAGATTCTAGAAAGCACTTCATTTGGGAAGTGCTTTTCTATTATAAATAAAGGAGGCATCTAAATGTACAAACATGTATCAGTACTACTTGACGAATCGTTAAACTATTTAAATATAAAAAAAGATGGTGTTTATGTTGATTGCACTTTAGGTGGTGGTGGCCATTCCAGTGAAATTTTAAAACTGATACCCGAGGGATTTTTATATTGTTTTGACCAAGACCAATACGCTATTCAAAGAGCAGAGGAAAAATTATTGGAATTAGGCGATAATTTTGAAATAATAAAAAGTAATTTTGTAAATATAAAAAACGAATTAGAAAAGAGAAAGATAACAAAAGTAGATGGTATTTTATACGATTTAGGGGTGTCATCATTTCATTTCGATATTCCTGAAAGAGGATTTAGTTACCATTTAGAAGCAGAATTAGATATGCGAATGAATCAAGAACAACTAGTCAGTGCTTTTACGGTAATTAACAATTATTCTGATAAAGATCTAATTTATATTTTTAACAAATATGGGGAAATCACTTATGCTAAAAGATTAACTGATGCAATTATAAAAGCGAGAGAGATAAAGCCGATTGAAACAACTTTTGAATTTGTTGAAATAATCCTAAACGCAACACCAGGTGCGGTCAGAAGAAAAGGTCATCCAGCAAAAAAAGTATTTCAAGCGGTTAGGATAGCGGTAAATGATGAATTAAAAACTTTTGCTAAATCTTTAACAGATTCACTGACAATTTTAAAACCAAAAGGAAGAATTGTTGTTATTTCTTTTCATTCACTAGAAGATAAAATTGCTAAAAAAACCTTTAAAAGCGTTGTGGAAATTAAAACTTTAAAAGGAGTACCGATTAAAGAATGCGATATTGTTAGAGAATTTAGTTTAATTACTAGAAAACCTGTTTTACCAACTGCAGAAGAAGTGTTAAAAAATAATCGCAGTCACTCAGCAAAAATGCGAGTTATAGAAAAAAATTAATTAATATTTAATGAAATACATTAAAAACTGTGCTATAATCTTTTTAATAAAAATTGAGATAGAGAAATTAAGCGAAAAGAGGCTGAGATGAAGATGGAAGAAGGAAAATTTATCAGTGAATTTAAGAAGCTTTATTGTACTGCTTATAAATATAAATTTTATCGACTATTAATAATATTATTTGGACATGTTTTTTCAGTCATGGCTCTTTTTAATTTGAAAAACCAAAATAGAAAAGCAAATGTCGCAGCCCATAAAAGAAAAATATTAGACTCACTGGCAACAGAAAACAAATTTGCCGAAATTTTGCAAGAAGAAAGAGCAGAAATTCTAAAAATTAATCGCTATTTTGGTGACGAAATGGTTGAAAGAAAAATTGAAGCAAGGGCAAATAAAAATGCTAAGAAGCGATTTGAACAATTAACGACTAAACTCTTTAAGCAAAAATTTGAAAAAAAAGATTTGCAAGTTATGAATTTTAGAGATAGTTTTTTAAAAATGCTGGATAATAGAGTAGTTTTTTATATTTCATTATTATTAGCTTTTCCAATGTATTTAGTTGTCTTAGTATTTAAATTTCCCTTTTTAAAATATTCTTTAGAAAGAATTTTTATGTTAATATTTGTTATTTTTGGCGTAGTATTTGTCGTGTTTTCCATTTTATGGATATCACCATCGGACCCGGCAATTAACGTTTTAGGCCGTGGTGCTAACCAAGAAGCAATCGATGCTTGGAGAATAAGTTATGGTTTGGATAAATCTTATATCGAACAATTGTTTCAAACGTTCAAAAGTGTAATTACTTTTGACTTTGGGAACAGTTATCAAAGTAATTTGCCTGTTACTGATCTGATTGTGGAAAAATTTCCAATTACTTTTAAAATTGCGCTACTTTCAATATTAGTAGCAGTTTTAATAGCCGTTCCAGCAGGAATAATATCAGCGATTAAGCAGTATTCTAAATTTGATTATATCGCAATGACAACAGCATTAGTAGGACTTTCAATTCCCAACTTTTGGTTAGGATTGATGTTGATTTTAGTATTTGCAGTTAATTTAGGTTGGGTCAATGTCCTATTTGAATTAAATTCATTAAAATCAATGATCTTACCAGCGGTAGTTATCGGCACCTCGCTAGCAGCAGCAGTTGCGAGGATGACCCGTTCATCGATGCTCGAAGTCACCAAAGCAGATTACGTAATAACAGCAAGAGCAAAAGGGCTACCAGAGAGCAAAGTAATATTTAAACATACTTTTAGAAATGCAATTATTCCGATAATTACGATGATTGGGTTACAGTTTGGTTTAATTTTAGGTGGGGCCTCAGTTACTGAAAAAGTATTTTCCATACCAGGGATTGGCGATTTTATGCTCTTTAGTCAGTTTCTTCCAGATAATCCGGCGGTTATTGCTTCAGTGGTTTACATTGCGATAATCATCAGCATCACTAATTTATTGGTAGATTTACTATACGCAATTTTCGATCCGAGAATTAAGTCGAAAATAAGGGAGTACTAGTATGAAGAAAAAAGAAAAAAATTTGACTAGTTATCAAAAAATTTTGTTAGCTAGATCAAGTGCCTATAAAACATTAAAATTTACTGTTTATTTTTCAAAATTATTAGTATTGCTGTTTTTGGTCTTAATCGGCGTAAACTTTTATAAGAACAATAGTATAAATTTATTTTATCTCATTATCGCCCTTACTAATCTTTGCGTATTTGGCTTAGCTAGTTGGTTGAAATTAGATGTGATAAAACATTTAAAAGAAACAGAAGATTTGATTTTGCCAAACAGGATTAAAAATAAATCATTGTTATTAATACCGTTTGTTTTAGTTAATCCCGCAGCCTTGATTTCAACGTTGATAATTACCAACGATAGAAATCAGATTGTATTTACGATGTCGTATTTGACAGCGTTTATAACAACTTTTATCTTTATCCTATCTAGTTTTAATTTATTGAAAAATAATGTCTCAACTTCACAGTATATTTTTTGCGGATTGTTATTAATTATTTCGGTTATTCAATGGCTATTAGTTGTTGTCGTATCTAAAAAAACAAATAGTGGCGAAGTCGATGCTAGTTTTAAAACTATTGGCTTTATCTATTTAGCTTTTACTTTAACCGGAAGTATCTTTAGTTTATTGTTAGGAGTTATAATTTTGATATCAATCAAAAATTTAAATAATTCTAAAGAGGTCTATTGGATTAGCATTATTGTGAGGATATTTAAAAATCCAGTAGCAGTTGCGGGACTAGTATTTATCTTATTTTTATTTCAATTATCCTTAACGAGTGGTTTTACCTTTGATTATAATTTAGCTGTTAAAAATGATTATGATAATTTATTTCAAGAACCATCGTTAAAATATTTATTTGGGACAGATAATTATGGTAGAGATGTTTATGTCCGCGTTGTCTTTGGTGCGAAAATTTCTTTAACAATTGGGATATTAGCTACTTTGGTTCCCCTTTTTGTAGGAGGATTTCTAGGAGCAATTGCCGGTTATTTTGGAAAAAATACCGATAATATAATAATGCGGTTATTAGATGTTTTATACGCAATTCCCGGTATTTTATTAGCCATTGCCATTATTGCTGCCTTTGGAGCGAATGCAATAAACTTAGTATTAGCACTCAGCGTCGGAAGTATTCCAATATATGCTAGGCTGGTAAGAGCACAAGTTTTACAGTTATCAAACGTGGAGTTTGTCGAAGCAGCAAAATCAATTGGTGCTTCGAACAGAACAATTATCTTTAGTGAGATTATCCCTAACTCCTTGTCTCCGGTAATTGTAAATGCCACTTTAGGGATAGGAGCAGTAGTTTTAAGTACATCGGCGATGAGTTTTTTAGGATTAGGAGTACAAGAACCAACTCCCGAATGGGGAAATGTTTTAAAATCAGGAAGTGATTTTTTAGAATCGGCACCGTATTTAGCTATTTTTCCAGGAATAGCAATAATGCTAATTGTCTTAGCGTTTAATTTTTTTGGAGATGGACTAAGAGATGCCTTAGATCCGAAATTGAAATAGGTGAAAAAATGGAAAATATAAAAAAATTATTGAGCGTAAAAGATTTAAAAGTTCAATACGTCGTAGATAATCAAATAGTAAAAGCAGTTAACGGCATTTCTTTTGAACTAAATGAAGGGGAAAGTTTAGGGTTAGTTGGGGAAACAGGAGCGGGTAAAACGACAACTGCCAGAGCAATTATGAATGTAATTCAAACACCACCAGGGGAAATTGTTGCTGGTGAAATCATTTATAAAGGAATAAATATTTTAAAGTCTACCAACAAAGAAATTAGAAAAATAAGAGGATTTGAGATTGCTTTGATTTCTCAAGATCCGATGACTTCGTTAAATCCTATTTTAACAATAGGAAATCAAATTGCTGAAACATTAAAAGTACACCATAAAAATTTAACTAAAAAAGAAATAAAAAATAGAGCAATTGAGATGTTAAAACTGGTTGATATTGAAGAGAGTAGATACAAGGACTATCCACATCAATTTTCAGGAGGTCAAAAGCAAAGAGCAATTATCGCAATGGCTTTATCATGTGAACCTAATTTGTTAATAGCTGATGAACCAACAACAGCATTAGATGTTACTATTCAAGCACAAGTTATTGACTTAATGCTTAATTTAAAAAATAAGTTAAAGACATCGTTAATATTAATTACTCATGATTTAGGAGTAATTGCTTCAATGTGTGATAAAGTAGCAGTGATGTATGCGGGGGAAATTATTGAATATGGAGCGATAGAACAAATTTATGAAAATACTAGCCATCCCTATACTAAAGGATTGTTTAACTCTCTGCCGGATATTGATTCTGAAAATTCGGTACTTAGGCCAATTAAGGGAGAGACCCCTGACCCGACAAATTTACCAAGTGGTTGTCTATTTCATCCAAGATGTGAACTAGCAACTGAAAAATGCGCTCAAGAAGAGCCAACTTATTTAGGAAAAGAGCATCTAGTTAAATGTTTTTATCCTTTGAATGAGGTGAAACAATGAGCGAAGTAATAAAAGTTCAAAATTTAAAAAAATATTTTAAAACGGTTAAAGGTTTTTTGCATGCAGTCGATGATGTTTCTTTTACGATAAAAGAAGGAACTACTCTCGGAGTAGTTGGCGAATCCGGTTGTGGTAAATCAACTTTAGGAAGAACTATTTTGAAATTATTAGATGAGACGTCCGGCAGTGTTTACTTCGATGGAATTGATTTAACAAAGTTAACTGCTGAAGAACTTAGAAAAATTAGAAAAGAGATGCAGTTAATATTTCAAGACCCTTACTCTTCTTTAAATCCCCGTAAAACGGTGGCCCAAATAATATCTCAACCAATAAATATTCACTTTCCCAAGTTGACAAAACAGGAAAAAACTAATAAAATAAGGAAGGTTATGGATATTGTGGGATTATCTGAAAGACTCTATAATTCCTATCCTCATGAATTAGATGGTGGTAGAAGGCAACGGGTAGGGATTGCCAGGGCTTTGGTTGTAAATCCTAAGTTTATTGTTTGTGATGAACCAGTTAGTTCTCTTGATGTGTCAATTCAGGCACAAATTCTTAACTTATTGAATAAACTTCAAAAAAAATATCAATTAACTTATCTGTTTATTACGCATGACTTATCAGTAGTAAAATATATTTCAGATGAAATTATTGTGATGTATTTAGGAAAGATAATAGAAAAAGCTAAAAGTAAGGAACTGTTTAAAAACCCCAAGCATCCTTATACTATAGCGTTACTATCGGCAATTTTGAAACCAAAGTTGCATTTGAATGAAAAACGGATTGTTTTAAAAGGCGAAATAACTTCGCCAATTAATCCAAAAGAAGGATGTAGATTTGCCAAAAGATGTCCAGAATGTTTTGAGAAGTGTATAAGTGATACCCCTAAATTGCAAGATATCGGTGATTCGCATTATATAGCATGTCATTTATATGACTAAATATAAAAGGAGAAAAAAATGAAAAAAATATTATTATTTTTATTAGCGTTTAGTTTACTATTTGCAGTAACAGGTTGTAAAGATGAAGGAATTAGAATATTAGCAATTTCTGGTTGGAGTGATCAGCACGCAAATATTGTTAGAGATGAATTAGAAACAGCAGGACATACTGTTACCGTATATGCTGTAGAAGATTCAGTTTATAAAAAAAGAATAAAATCTGGCGACTATGAAATTGCTGTTGGAGGTTGGAATACAATAACCGGTAATCCAGATTATGCAATGACTCCATTATTCCACAGTAAAGGTGATGACAATAATGGAATAAATGATCCTGAGTTAGACCAATTATTGGAAAGAGCAAGTGTGGAACTAGAAGAAGATTACATTAATACTTATCAGCAAGCAGAACAATTATTGTTAGATAAAGGATATATTCTTCCTTTATACGCTAATTACAATTATCAGGCGTATAACAATAATGTACTAAAAGAAAGTTCGATTAGAAAACCCGTTTCTCGTGGGATGGCATTGGAATCTCTTGAATACAATGATTCAACTTTAAACAATACTAGACCATTAAATATTAGACTATGGTTTAGCGCAACACAGATGGGTTCATTTGACCCAATTAAAAAAAATGATGGGACAAACTGGGGGCTAAATACTAATCAATATATTAGATTAGTTAATTTAACAGATGATGATTCAATTACTAAAGAAGCGTCTTTAAGTTTAAACTATGGAATTAATGAAGTTAAAGACCAATATTATTTCGTTATTAAAAATGATACTTACTTCGCAACATTAGATGCCAATAAAAATGTAATTCAAAGTGACTTAGTAACTGCTGAAGATGTTAAATTTTCATTAGAAAGAGCAAAAAATCGTGAGTCAGTAAAGGGACATGGGACTTCTTCATTACATAAATATATTGAAGAAGTTAGTATTATTACCCAAGAGGATTATGATGAATTGAGTGCTGAATTAAAAGCAACTTTAGCTGAAGGGATAACGGGATTTACCGTAGCAGATACCGGAGTTGGCTCGGGGGATAATTATCAAGTAGTTAGAGTAACTTCTACGCAACCGTTCCCGCAAATTTTAAATTATTTAGCTCATCCATCTGCTGGTATCGTTAAAAAATCAATAGTTGGAGATGATCAAGATGCTTACGGTACTATTGATGATACGGTAACAGATGCTGGAAAAATTTACGCAAGTGGTCCGTACATTGTCACTGATAAAGATGACCTTGCATTAACATTTACTAAAAATCCTTATTATTTAACTAGTGAAACTGAGAATCAGGCTAAAATCAAAACAATTGTGAGTAAATATGTTCCAGACAATACAGCGGCTAAAAATGCTCTTGAATCGGGAGAGTTAGATTTCGCAATTAAGATAGCAGCAAAAGATTTTGAAGATATTCAGAACATTGCAGACTTAACAATAGATCAAGTTTTGTCTAACAGAGTATTTCACCTTAGTTTCAATCTAACAAGTGATTCTTTTAAAGAACTAGAAGATAGACTAGCGATTGCAAAAGTAATTAATTATCAAAATTATATTGCGGTAATTGAAGATGGTAGAGGATTACCAATTGCTTCACCAGTAACACCACTACTAAGAGGTAAAGAAGGATATACTATTCCAACTTTAGCTGAATAATTATAAATGGCTCTTATAAATCTTTATTTATAAGGGCTTTTTTTGTTCAACAATATTTAAATTATCTCTTGGTAATAGGGGAACTATTATTTGGTTCATGGAATGATTGTTGTTGGGTCAAGTTATGGGAATATAGGAAGAACAAGTAAAAAAGGATTATCTTATATTAATAAATTTGGTGAAAAAAATGATGGACTTATTCAATAAACTTTATTAATAAAAAATAACTAATTTAGAGGGGTGAATTTATGAATTTAGGAGATAAGTTTTTTGTAAGAATTGATTATAGAAATGATGATATAGCAATTGAAAAAGAAGATTTTAATGCACATGTTGATTATTTAAGAGATATTTCAAAACAGGTGTATTTGGTAGGCGGTGGGTTTTCAAATAAATTAGGCAGAATGATTTTAATTAAATCAACAGATATTTCAGAAGCAAAAAAGATTTTTGATAATGACCCTATTATAAAAAAAAGAATATACCATTATGAAATCTTTGAATGGGATATCCTTTTAAAATCTAACGAAGATAGATAAAAATAAATTGGCAATAATGTTTGATTTTTTTGCGATATATTTTTTAACATTTCTGTTGCAACGAGAGTTACTCCATTATAAAGATTCACAGTTGTCTTTGTAAAATCGGCAATTGCACCTGCATTGTCAGTTATAACGGCCGATTATGGAATGCTATTAATTGTTGTAGTTGGTTCATTTTTTAAGTGCTAACGGATTGAGTAGTTAATGCTGTATTTGTAATGTCATTTAATCCATCTACGTTATAAGTACTGGAAATTTTAATATCGTATGAGATGGTACTATCTAATTCTATAAACGTTATAACCTGAGAGGTAGTACTTGTTATTTGCTCTGCCCTAACTAGCGTTGTTCCATTATAAAGTTTAGCAGTTGTATTGGTAAAATCGGTAATAGCACCATCGTTATCAGTTACATCGACAGTAAAATTAATTGTGCTAGATGTAGATGAAACACTGCTTATCGCAGCAGTTGGTTCATCTTTTAGCGTGCTAACAGATTGAGTAATCAATTCTGAATTTGTAATGTCATTTGTTCCATCCACGTTATAGATACTGGCTATTTTTATATCATATGATCTATTGCTGTCTAATCCGGTAAAAGTCATAATTTGAGAGACAGTACTTATTATTTGCTCCGACCTAACTAGCGTTGTTCCCTCATAAAGATTTGCAGTTGTATTAGTAAAATCTGTAATAGCACTATCAGCATCAGTTACGTCGACAGTAAAAGTAATTGAACTATTTGATAATGAAATGTTACTAATTGTTGCAGATGGCTCAATTTTTGGAGTATTTATAGATAGGGTAATTAATTCTGGATTAACAATATCATTGATTCCATCTATATTATAAGTACTTGCTGTTTTTATATCATACGTTGTGTTGCTGTCTAAACCTGTAAAAGTTATTGTTTGGGGAGCAGTATTTATTATTTGTTCTGTTGCCACAAGTGTAGTTCCATTATAAAGTTTCGCAGTTGTCTTGGTAAAATCGGTAATTGCGCCATCATTATCAGTTACATCGGCAGTAAAAGTAATTGTGCTAGATGTAGATGAAACACTGCTTAACGTAGCAGTTGGTTCATTTTTTAGTGTGCTAACGGATTGAGTAATTAATTTGGAATTTGCAATATTGTTTAAGCCATCTAAACTATAAATACTTGCTATTTTTATATCATATGTGATATTACTGTCTAATCCTGGAAATGTTATGATTTGAGGGTCAGTGCTTATTATTTGCCTTGTCATAATTAGTGTTGTCCCATCGCAGAGGTAGGCAGTTGTATTGGCAAAATCGGTAATAGCAATATCATTATCAGTTACATCGACAGTAAAAGTAATTGTGTTTGTTGTTGATGAAACATTACTAATAGTCGCAGTTGGCTCATCTTTTAGAGTGTTAACGGATTGAGCAATCAATTCTGGGTTTGTAATGTCATTTAATTCATCTACACTATAAATACTTGCTATTTTCAGATCATATGCTTTATTATTATCTAATCCGGTAAACGTTATGATTTGGGAAGTAGGACTTGTGATTTGCTCGGTCATAATTAGGGTTGTACCAGCATAAAGATTGGCAGTTGTATTCGTAAAATCGGTAATAGCAAGATCATTGTCAGTTACCTTAGCTGTAAAAATAATTGTACTATTTGTCGATGAAATGCTACTAATTAAGGCAGAGGGATTAGCTTTTAGGGTATTTATAGATTGGGCAATTAATTCTGGATTAACAGTATCATTAATTTCATCTACGCTATAAATACTTGCTATTTTTATATCGTATATTATGTTGCTGTCTAAACCTGTAAAGGTCATTGTTTGAGAAGTAGTATCTATTATTTGTTCTGCCATAACTAACTTTGTTCCGTTATAAAGATTTGCCGTTGTCTTGGTAAAATCTGTAATAGCACTATCAGCATCAGTTACGTCGGCAGTAAAGGTGATGGTGTTGGCTGTTGATGAAACATTATTAATAGTCGCTGTAGGTTCATCTTTTAGCGTGTTAATGGTTTGAGTAATCAATTCGGTGTTTGTAATGTCATTTGTGCCATCTACATTATAAATACTTGCTATTTTTATATCATACGCTGTGTTGTTATCTAATTCGGTAAACGTTATAACTTGTGGGACAGTACTTATTATTCGTTCTGTCATAACTAGCGTTGTTCCGTTATAAAGATTTGCCGTTGTCTTGGTAAAATCGGTAATAGCACCATCATCATCAGTTACATCGGCAGTAAAAGTAATTGTACTATTTGTTGGTAAAACGCTGGTGATTGTTGCTGTAGGTTCATCTTTTAGCGTGTTAACGGATTTAGCAATCAATTCTGGATTTGTAATATTATTTGTGCCATCTACGCTATAAATACTGGCTATTTTTATATCATATGATATATTACTATTCAGACCTGAAAAAATTATTGTTTGGGGAGTAATATCTATTATTTGTTCGGTCATAACCAATGTTGCTCCGTTATAAAGATTGGCAGTTGTCTTGGTAAAATCTGTTATAGCTCCATCAGCATCAATTACATTGGCAGTAAAGGTGATAGTATTGGCTATTGATGAAACATTATTAATAGTCGCTGTAGGTTCATCTTTTAGAGTGCTAACGGATTGAGCAATCAATTCTGGATTTGTATCTTCCTTGACTCCATCTATCATATAAGTACTTGCCACTTCGATTTTATAATCTACACCACTAGATAAATCGGTAAATACTATCGTCTGCGAATCAGTGCTTATTATTTGTTCTGTTTTTACAAGTGTCCATCCATTGTAAAGATTTACAATGGTATTGGTGAAATCGGTAATAGCTACATCTTCGTCCATTACATCTACTACAAATGCGATAGAAGTGGTTGTAGAAGTAATGTCGCTTATTGTGGCAGTTGGTGCTTTTTTAAACGTATTAATATTATTTATCGCTAATTCCTCACCAATATAATTTGTAACACTATCATGGTAATTCGCTAATATTTTAACAACATAATTAGTGTTGCTATTTAAATCCGAGAATTCATCTAATGTGCCTGTTGATGCTAGGTTTATTTTTACTGGATTGTTATTGATATCCAATATTGGAATAGAATTATTATCTAGTAAAATTGCTTCTAGTAAAATAGTTGAATTATCAGAATCTAATAAAGAATAGTTAACGATAATTTTATTTTCTGTTGCAGTTAAATTCAAAAAATTTATCGAGGGCTTAGTTTTGTTTGTGAGTAAAGTATATTGAGCTATTTCTTCATCTACTATTGATTCAGTATCCGTACTGTAATTAACGAGTAATTTTAAAGTGTATTCAGTGTTTGAATCAAGATTTTCGAATTTTCCATTTAAAATTGAATTTTCTCTTTCTACTTTACTAATGTTATCAACAAGAATGACTCTATAGGAAGTTATTACATTACTAGTATCAGTAATTAAAATATCATATGCTATATTTATATCGGATTGAGATAATATTGAAATAGAACTAGTGGGAGCTTCTAAAATACTTGTTTTGAAAGATATAGTATCTAATTCTATAGCAATATTTTCAAAATTGTTATGATAAATTGTTTGTAATTTCACCACATAATCTGTTTCGGAAGTTAAATTTTCAAACGTCACATTTTCTCCATAGTTTAATCTTTGTAATTCCAATTCATCTTTGTATAAGACAAAGATTGTAGAATTATTAGCGATTGTTTTATCGGTGTCTGTAATATCGGCATTTACAATAATCTTATTATGAGTTTTATTAAAATTCATAATAGCCGAAGGTGGTTTATTATAAGTCAATTGTGAAACATTATCTAAAATTTTTGTTTCTTGAGTATAATCATCGTCATAATCAATAACTAGTTTTATCAGATATTCGGTATTTGAATCAAGATTAATAAAGGTGTCATTTAAATTAGTTGTAGATTGAATTATAGTTTCTAATTCACCACTCTTATAAAGCTCTATTTTATGTGCTATAACTATCTGACCATCATCGATATATGATCCATTAAATGAGATAGAATTACTATCAATTCCACTTATTATAATTTCCCCATTAATTTCGGGGATTTTTTCAGCCACGGAAATTTCTGAACCTATAGCAACATTTTCATGGATTGTCTCGTTATCATTATATGTTGTTTCTAACCTAACAACATAATCTTTGTAAGGATCTGTATTTGAGAAAATTACACCTTCACCAAATTCTTTTCTTGATTCTTCAATATCAGCACGATATAGTACAAGTTCTTTTTTGTTAGTACCTATCGTATTGTCAACATCTATAATATCAGCGTTTACGATTAGGGTATTATTTAATTTATTAACAATTATTGTCGCAGTTGGTGCTTTTTTAAACGTATTAATATTATTTGTCGCTAATTCCTCACCAATATAATTTGTAACGCCATCATTGTAATTCGCTAATATTTTAACAATATAATTAGTGTTGCTATTTAAATCTGAAAATTCACCTATTGTGCCTATTGCTGCTAGGTTTATTTTTACTGGATTGTTGTTGATGTCTAATATTGACTCAGAATTATTATCTAGTAAAATTGCTTCTAGTAAAATAGTTGCATTATCAGAATCTAATAAAGCATAGTTAACGATGATTTTATCTTCGGCTGTAGTTAAATTCAAATAGCTTATTGATGGTTTAGTTTTGTTTGTAAATACTGTATATCGTGCTATTTCTTCATCTACTATTGATTCGGTATCAGTACTGTAATTAACAAGTAATTTTAAAGTGTATTCAGTGTTTGAATCAAGAACTTCGAATTTTCCCTTTAAAATTGAATTTTCTCTTTCTACTTTACTGATGTTATCAACAAGCATGACTCTATAGGAAGTTATTGCATTACTATTGTCAGTAATTAAAATATTGTATTCTATATCTGCAACGGATTTAGATAGTATTGAAATAGAACTAGTGGGAGTTTCTAAAATACTTGTTTTAAAAGTTATAGTATCTAATTCTATAGCAATATTTTCAAAATTGTTATGATAAATTGTTTGTAATTTCACCACATAATTTGCTCCAGAGGTTAAATTTTCAAACGTCACATTAGCTCCATAGTTTAATCTTTGTAATTCCACTTCATCTTTGTATAATACAAACATTGTAGAATTATTAGCGATTGCTTGGTCGGTGTCTGTAATATCGGCATTTACAACAATCTTATTATGAATTTTATTAAAATTCATAATAGCCGAAGGTGGTTTATTATAAGTTAATTGTGAAACATCAGCCAAAATTTTTGTTTCTTGAGTATAACCAGTATCATAATCAACAATTAGATTTAGCAGATATTCGGTATTTGAATCAAGATTAGTAAATGTGTCCTTTAAATTAGTTGTAGATTGAATTATAGTTTCTAATTCATCACTCTTATAGAGATTTATTTTATAGGCTGTAACTATGTTGTTATTATTGATGTAAGATGCATTAAATGAAATAGAATTACTAGCGATTCCATTTATTATAATTTCACCATTAATTTCAGGAATTTTTTCAGCCATGGAAATTTCTGAACCTATTGCAACATTTTTGTGGATTGTCTCGTTATCATTATATGTTGTTTCTAATTTAACAACATAATCTTTGTAGGGATCTATATTTGAAAAAATTACCTCTTCGCCAAATTCTTTTCTTGATTCTACTATATCATCACGATATAGAACAAGTTCTTTTTTATTAGTACCTATCGTATTATCAACATCTATAATACTAGCTTTAACTATTAGGGTATTATTTAATTTGTTAACAATTATTTTTGCAGTTGGTTCATTTTTTTTAGTTGTAAATTCCTCTTGAAATAAAACATAGTTATTGATTGCCCCTGTATCATCTCGATAGTCTATTGTTATTTTTAAAGTATAGTGGTAATTATTTTTTAAATCTGTTATTAGTACATCATTTTGAATAAATTTTTCGGCAAAAATTTCCTTCACTAGTATTTCATCATCATAAATTTGAACTTTAATTTCGTTGGGTGAAGCGATTCTACCAGATTTATCTGAGATGGCCATATCAAAATCAATTGAGTTTTCTGTTAAAGTAAAATCAGTAATTACAGCACGTGGTGGTGTCATTTCTGTCGTACAAGCAGAAGCGAAGCCAACAGATATAGTAACAATTACAATTGTATTTAGAATTTTTCTCATAAAATTTTGCTCCTGAATAGTTAATTTATAGTTATTATTTTAATACTCCGTTATATTTTGACTCTTTTTTCTTAATTTATTATTTTTTCTATTTAAAAATTCAAATAATTTTAATTTATGCATCACTAAAAAATTGTTCTTTCTCTTTAAGAATCAAAATAATTGATTTATAATTTGTTAATTTTTATTGTGAATATTTTATATTTTTTGTCGTTTTGTAGAACAATTGAAATAACTTAAATTAAAATATTTTTTTTATATAAAGTCGCGGAGGTAGACAGAAGTTTGCTAATATTATAAATAATTAAAAATTACTTTTACTTTGTGTTTTTTTCCACGTAAAGATTAAATATTTAAAATAGACCATTTTTATATTATCATTAACTTTTGAATATATTCACTGGTATAATAATTGAAAATTACAGGAAAGTTAGAGTTATTTAAGTCTAAAAGTTTTGGTCTAATGGTATTTTGGTTGAGAATTGTCTAAAAAGAAGATGCCACTCTATATAATAATATTAGATATTTTGTTTATAATAATATTAAAAAGATAGGGTGTTTAGATGGAAAATAAATTTAAAATTGCAGTATTATTAACTATAATAATATTTACTGGAACTTTTATTATAGTGATTAACTCTAATGAAAGTGCTATCGCAGAAGTGATTAACTCTAATGAAAGTGCTGTCACAGAATCACCAAAAGAAATTCCAGAATTAATCGATGACTACATAGCATTTAAAGATGAGTATTATAGCACTTGTGTGACACAAGCAGAAGAAATGATTGGGACAGATAAAACTACTATACCCGCTTCGGGTTATAGTTATTATTGGTCACCTTTAGAGTCGACAAATGACGACAGAATGTATCCTATTTTTTCTAGTGATACTAATGTTTATGCGTACAGAGGCAATGTTAATGGTACTGAGTATGTAGTGTCTGGGCTATTGTTATTTTATTATACGGCACTAGGGAATCCTTCTGAACTTTTTAATGATGTAGATTTACATGTAGGTATTTTAAAAGAATTGACAGGTAAGGATGTTTTGAATGAAGAAGTGAATATATATACTGAAGGTGATAAAGTAAGAATTAATCAGTATTTTGCAAAGAACAATGTAGAACATAAAATAAATTTTTTTACCTCTGCAGATGGAACTGTCGACGAAGTTGATTACGATCTTTTGGTTACTTATGATGCTTCGACAGAATTAGCTGAAAGTGGTATAGCAAAAGGAAAGCCTATTTTAGCTATGTACAATACTTGGTGGGGTGATAGTGAATCAATTGAACTTTTTAGTGCTGTTTTTGCTACAAGTAAACCTGGGTATGCTGATTTGAACCGAGCTGATAATTGTAAAGTGGGTTACTACGAAGAGTTTGAAAGTAACCATCGTTTACTATCAACTCTTTACAATAGAACACTTAATCTTGACTTGAATCAATCTTCGGATCCCGCTGTTAATGAAGCTCAAATGGCAAATGTCTGTCCAATTTCAACAGGTAGGGCGATATGTGATTATACTTTGATATTTGATCAGAATGGTCTTTCTTTATCAGAATTGATTTATGAACCTCTTTTCAAAGTAGTAACAGATATAGCGGCATATGATAAGCGGGGCACCGATATTAATACACTGGAGAACCGGCAAGATTTAAAAACATTTTTAACTATTGCGGAAGAGTTTAGAAGTGAAACAGTGTACAATGATATGGCTTTTCGAAAATTAACTGATTATAATGATTTATACAGGGCTTTTTTTGGAGACTATATAATAAATTTTGCTAATCCTAACAATGTCCTTCAAAATGATTTTGGAGAATTCTCTCCACAAGAAGATGAAGTTCAAAAAATACCTACTAAAAATATTACTTTTTCATCACCTGTCACTCAATACTCAGAATATACGTCGACTGGTATTTATTTAAAAGCGGGGCAAACAATGATGCTTAGAAGAACTGATAATAACCCAGCAAATTCTATTTTGAAAATAAATTTTCAAAGAGAGGATAAAAATTTTCCAACAACGCGAATTTATGATGATAAATTCAGAGACGAAAATGCAAATGGCATTGATGATGGTCTGTACAATAGACCTGTACGCGATACAAGCAATGTTATAATTTTAAAACCAAATAAAGAATATAAAGTTTCATCACCAAAAGGTGGACCTATCTATATTTATTTACCAGCCTCAACTACTAATGATGAAATAACTATTGAATTTGAAAATGTGCTAGAAGGTGCTTTTTTAGATAAATTTTCTAAAGAAACTATTGATAGATTTATAAATTTTGTTGAAAATTCTCCAATTAATTGGGTTGATATAGCAACTAAAGAACTGCAAATTCATTCAAGAAAAGATTTAATGCAACAATCTTTCGGATACTATGATAATGATGGGGAGGCGTTTATCGCTGATGTAAATACCTATGGTATAAAAGCTGTATATGAATATGCAGGTTTGTTAGGAGATAATTTGGCCGAACACTCTAGAACAGTTAATATGTACAGTTCAAATACTGGAATAACTACCGAAAGTAATAATAAAGAATTAAATAGAAGAAATTTACAGCACGCTAATATGGATAGGGCTAGGTGTGGTGGACTTTGTTCTGGGAACCCATATGATTCATGGGGAGGTTACAGTCCTAAAGGATGGGGAAATCCTCATGAACTAGGACATAATTTACAAAGAGCAAGATTAAAAATTTATGACCGAAGTGGGGAAGTATCTAATAATATATTTTCACTTAATGTGAATAGAGAAGTGGCTCTGGATGATGAAGAAACTTCTTATACATCAAGAGTAAAATTTAAAGATGTATTTTATATACTGAAAGGTAGTCAAGATGAGATTTCAGTTAATAATGATTTATGGAGTGGCACTGGTAGTTATGATTATGCATTTGAAAGGTTGGGTTTTTATCAACAATTAATATATGCTGTTGATGATTTTGAATTGTATACTAAAATGTATCTTAATGAAAGAGCATTTAGTGTTTATGTAAACGATCCAATTGTTTGGACATCACACAAAGATGCTCTAGGATTCTCACAATATAATGAAACAGATGCCACTAACATTAGTGGTAATGATTATATGGCTATTATAGCGTCTCAAATAGCTAATAAAGATTTAATAGCATTTTTTGAAGGGTTTGGAATAGCAGTAAGTGCTCAAGCTAAAGCACAAGTAGCAAGCGAAGGATACGCTCGATCACTTGAAAAAGGACTTTTCTTCAATCCACTAGATACCCCTAAGAGCGTAGATGATATTAATAATGTTAATGTACCAGTTAATGGTATTGGGATTGAATATTTTATCCCATTTACAGGGGAATACGAAAATCTTGTCGCCCTAAATGAATGGTTCTGTTGCGAAGATTGAATGAATTTAATTATTGCTAAAAACCAATTTCCCATTTTTAAGAAATACTAAATAGTTGACTATTGGTTAGTCTGATTTCATAATGAGAGGCTGTAAATAAATAGAATTTTATTCTATTTATTGCAGTTTCTTTTTTATTTTCATGAAAATTTAAAAACAAGCATAACTAAATAGCAAACAAGAGTTTGCTTTTTTAAAATATGAGGCATAATATCAGGATATTATTATATTGTTTCTTTTTAATTTATTGTGTGCTTTCATTAAATTAAATCCAATACACACAAAATTCCACTCAATTTTAACTCTTTCCATTAAAGTTGATATATAATCTTCTAAATTTATAATCTTCTTTTATAATACCAAATGCACCTTCTACTTGAATAGACCTTTGCATTCTCATATTAATTCCTTCTTCGGTATCAAGAAATTCTATAACTTCTTTTTGGTATTCATCTAGTTGCTCATTAAAAGAAATTCTTTTATCATTTCCAGATTTGTTACCACAAGACTTTGTCAACATACATCCGTTACAGTCAGTTGATTTATATATTTTACTTTCGCTTCCAAATTTTGAGTTTTTATTTTTACGAGTATACTGATAAATAAATTCTACACCATTTGGACAAACAGGATTATTTCTTTCATTAACCTCATAGTTATCTTTGTGAAACAAATTTTTCTTATATTTTTTACTTCGTTTTTGTTTATCCATTCCAAATTTCATTGCAAGATTCATTCCGTACGTCTTACAATATGTATAATTATCATAACTTCCATATCCAGCAACAGGATTAAGAGGATATTGATTATATAAATCCACGTATTTTTCGATTAAAGGAATAAAATATCATTGAATCACTTAATAATACAAGAAAGATAATAATTCATTCGGCGTTTTACAATTTAAAAAAATTATCCAAAATTAACAAGTTCGAATTCATAAAAAAAAATTAGAAATAGAGACAATAAAAAAGAAATGACATTACCAAAGGCAACAACAGATAGCAGTTGGATATATTCTAAGGAGAAATAAAATTGTTTAAAAAGAATAGTAGAATTTATGCATAACAGTCAATAAAAAATAGAAATATGCTAAAAAATAATTAAAGTTAAAATAGGTAAGTCTAATTGTAGCGAATATATTGAAATTAAAATAATTAGTTTAGGGAAAAAAAAACATTAAAAATTGAAATAGATGAAAGCGAAAAATAGTAGTACAATGACATTAGCAAAATAATTGGCTGATAATACTAGCATTGGGGCAGAATATTATCTAATTTAATACAAAAAAATAAAAAATGGTATTTTTTACCATAATATGTTATCATCAAATTAGATAAAAAATGAAGGAGAAGAAATGAAATGGAAGAAAAAAGAAAGTTTTTTAAAAAAACATGCTATCTACTGATGATACTAACATTAACAATGATAGCGTTTGCATCACCAAAATTTATAGAAACGGAGGTAAATGCAGCAATCACTAGCAGTGGCTATAGTAGGACTCAATCTTACACAGTAGAAGTAGATGATGGTAAAATGTCTACAATTTATGTCAATGACAGGTTAGTATTTCGTAGTTGGGGGCAAGTCTTACCACCTGTTTCATCAAAGAGTATTAATTTAGAGACAGAGGGGGAGAATGAAGTAAAAGTAAGGGGTTCTTTTGGAGAACATATAAAAATTGTAATATGGGATGAAACCCCACCAGTATTAAATCCAATAGCAGATGACGATGTGTCTACAGAAGATGCTTTAAGTTGGACAGCACCAACAACAAGCGCATATGATAATATAGATGGAAATATAAATAGTGAGATAGAGGTATCATATGGCTTCGGTCACAATGATCTACCTCTAGCAGCAGCAAGAAATTATCTATATCAGGGATATGAAATAAGTGTATTATATCAAGTATATGATGCAACAGGAAATATAGCATATCAAGTGGTACATTTTACAGGAATAGATAATACACCACCAGTAATAGACCCAGTAGATGATGCAACAGTAAATACATCATATGCTTCAAGGTGGACAGCACCTACAACAACAGCTAGTGATAATGTAGATATAAATGATGATACAGTAATAACATACTTTAAAGCAAATGGAACAACTTTAATAAATCTAACAAGAGCAAGAGAAGAATTATATGAAGGAGATGATGTAGTAGTAAAATATAATGCAACTGATAATGCAGGTAATGATGCAGAAATAAGTGCAAGATTTACAGCAAATGATAATACAGATCCAGAAATAGTATCAGTACGAGGAGCAGAAATAAATACAGAAAATGCTGCAACTTGGGAACCACCAGAGACAACAGCAGATGATAATGTAGATGGAGATATAAGCGATGATATAGAAATAAAATACTATAAAGCAAATGGTTACACTTCATTAGGAACTCTAACGGCAGCAAGAGAAGAATTATATGGAGGAGATAATGTAGTAGTAAAATATACCGTAAGGGATGAAGATGGAAATAGAGAAACAATAACCGCAACATTTACAGCAAATGATAATACAGACCCAGTAATAGACTCAGTAGATGATGCAACAGTAAATACAGAAGATGTTTCAGATTGGACAGCACCAAATCCAACAGTAACAGAGAATGTAGATACAGGATTAATTGCAACACCAACATTCTACAAAGCAAATGATATGACTGGGTTAGGAGATCTAGATGCAGCAAAAACAGAATTATATAAAGGAAACAATGTAGTAGTAGACTATAATGTAAATGATACAGCTGGAAACCCTGCAATAGAAGTAAGTGCAATATTTATAGCAACAGATAATACAAAACCAGTGATAACATTAGTGGCAGATGCAATAGTAAATACAGAAAATGCTACAACTTGGAAAGCACCATCAACAACCGCAAATGATAA
>JABENI010000031.1 GCA_013332095.1 Candidatus Bathyoplasma sp. NZ | reverse complement strand
TAAGAAATTGAATAAATTAGTAGATCTACAGATAGGAAACTCAGAATCAAAAATCATTTTAAAGCAACCTTTATACTTCATGGAAATATTTTTTACAGAAGACATTATTTTATTAATTGTGAGATACTATTTAAAATACTCCTCGTCATATCAATACATAAAAGAAATTTTTTAGAAGTGTCTTGAAGCAGAAATATATTTAAAAATCTAGTTATTATTATAGATATATACTCTTAAACGGAAGTTGCAATTAAAAAAATGAAAGAATCACAAGAATGTATGTATAGAAATATTTAATATTTAAACAATATTGCCAAATCTGATTAAAGAACAATAAAAAAAATTACCAAGCAATTGCTTGCTTTAAATCATTTCTATCAGCCTTTAACATGATTAAAATATATGCAATTATAAAGAAAAAATAGTTTAGCAGAATATCAACTATTGATGAAGAAATCTAACTGATTAAAAATCAGTTACTTTGAATTTCTTAAAAGTAGAGAAATAATTTATTAGTGATGTTAAAATTAAATTTGTTTAAACTTTATAAAGAACCATGATGTTTTTGTTTTTAGGAGGTATTGCAGATATTTTTGGAAGAAGGTGAATTATTCTTTCATAGTGGTTGTTTAAGCACTTTGAATATAAAAGATAATTCTTTTTTTTGCCTAAGTTTAAATATTAGTCTTACTTGTATTATACATTAACAATTTTTATGGAAAATTATAATTTTATTATTGTAAAATGGAAATATTTGTGATATATTGACTTTATATTGGAGAATACATTAAAAACTTGGGGGAATGAAATATGAAGACAAAAATTGTACTTGTAATACTTATTATAGGGTTATGTTTACCACCACCATTTATGCTCGCATCCGCTAGTAATTTTGCAGGTAATGATGCTATTAATTCAGATACTAATTATCCAACGGATTCCTCAAATGATTCAGGAGGGCTAGAATTTGTTTTACCACTTGTAGGTGGACTAAATTTGCAGTATCAATCTAATTTAGTTGGAGAAACAGCAAAATTATGGAATAGAGATGTCCAGCATAACGCAGTAGGATTGGGTTGGACGATAGAAGATAGCAATCAAAAAATTGTAGTGTATGAGAAACAATATTTTTGGGTTGTTAAGGGAAAATCTTATGCATTAGAAGTTACTGAAGAGACAATTAATTATAAAAAATTTGAAGTCCTAGATGATGGTCAAGAGGCAGATATTAGATATTACTTTTCTACCGAAAGATGGGAAATTATCAAGCCAGGAAAAACTTACACATTTGGTGGTTTGAATAAATCTACAAAAGCTGATAATGCAGAAGTTAAAAGAATTAAAGCACAAGTAATTGATGAAGACCGAATAACATATGAAAAAATTGATACCAATTACGTAGGATATGAAGTAGTTTATGGTGAAGATGAGAGACATTTAGAAAGAATAAATAAAGGTGGTAATAATAAATCAGAAGCTTCGCAAGTGGAAAAAATAAATGAATGGTATGTTAGAACTATTGATATATTAAATGAAGGAACTATTTATTTTTATCATGCGCAATGGTCACAAAAATTAGGTCCAGCAGGTAAGTTTTATACAAAGCAAAACTATATTTATAGAATCGAATTTAAAGAGTTTCAAAAAGAATATATTGATGTAGTTAGTTATAATTATAGGCGTAAAGATTCAAATGAGTTTTATGACTCAAATCAAGTAAATGATGAAAATGATGAATTTCAAGAAAAAGAAGATGTGCTATATATCCAGGATTTGCTATATAAACAGATAATTAATAAGATTGAATATTTTAAATCAAAAGTAACATTTAGTTTCACAACGATGAATTCAGGAGCAAGTGGTAATACCACAAAAAGAATGTTGTCAAGACTGACTTATAAAAATGCTCTTGAAGATGGATATTTAGTTGTACCGTATGTGTTTGAAAATGATAGTGCAACGTGTCCTTTTGAAGGAGATGCAAATTATTGTAGATATATAAATGATGATGAAGTTTCATATGAAATAATAGAAGATTACACGTTTGATTATTACGATGATTCAAAGGGGGATTTTTCAAACGAAAAATTGTTTGATCAAAATGAAAAGGGTTACTATGGGGCCTTAAAAAGCATGACTAATAAAGATGATTTTAAGAGTACATATGAATATGGACTGGTAAATATTAACGAAAATGTTGAAGATGCTAATCAGAAAGGCTTAAAATATTTTGATGATATTAAATTAGAAGAAAAAAAAGTATGGCAATTAAATGATGGGATTTTATATACAGGAATTAATGAAAGTGATAATCAATTTCAAATTTATTCATATACATGGACAAAAACAGGTTGGAAAAAAGATATTTTATGGGGCGGTAGTGTAAGGGAAGGTATAAGTGAGAGATTTCGAAATACATTGTCGATCAAGGGAAATTTAATAGCTTTTGCTCCGAAGGATACGATTCATTTATACGAAAAGAGTGATGAGGGATACAGTGAAATATGGAGATCATATGAAGGAAATCAATCGAATGTAACTTTAAAAAATACATACGAATTTACAACAATAGGAAATGAGGGCATAAAAACCTATATTAGAAATAGTAAAGGAGAAATAATAAAAAAAGGAACACAGGATTATTCAATAGAAGACAATGACTTTATAAAAATACAATATATCAATAACAATGATTTAGTAGTTATCAGAGGAAATATTGTAGATAATATTGATAGATTTTTAGAAGACTTAGAAGAATATACGAAACCATCATATTTTGTAAGGGATGATGTTTTTCCTACATCTACGCCAGTGGAAAAGGCATTTGTTGAAATACAGTATTATAAAATGACCAAAGGAAATAGTAAAAATATTAAATATACGAAGACAGCAAATTTAAAAATTGATTTGTTAAAACAAGGGGGATTTTATAAAAAATTTAGGGGTAGATTTACATATGGTACGCTTCCTATTCTTGAGGAGTATGATTATTTATATCATTACGCTTTACGTTTAATATCAAGTGTGACGATAATAGAAGAATCCGATTTTTTAATTGTAGCTTTTTATGGGGAGGACAGGACTGTAGAAACTCGTATAGAACTCGAACGTAGTGATCAATATAATGTAAAAAATACATCTAAGGATAATAAATTTAGTTTAGTTTTGAAAAAGCAAAGTGATGAAGTAACTTATTTGCCAACTGCTGGTTACTACAAGACTTTATACAGTAATAAAGATTATTCAGTACATCAATCTTCGTATCGGCATTTTGAAATGCTGGATAAAGATTTTAATTTTTACAACGATGTAATTATTATGAATGGTAATATAATAGGATATAGTGCAACAGAATATTCAAATTTTTTAAGTAATTCAGAGTTTGAAAATATCTATTTAAGTACTGCAACTATGATAAATTATACCGGTGTAGGAGATTACAAAACAGTACAAACAATTGATCATGATGAAAATAGTAATCAAAATAATTTATTTTCAGGTGGCTCTTTATTAATTAAAACAGAGGAGGTGTTTATGTCAAAGGCGCTTAACGCAAATGGAGCATCATCAAATATTTTTTGGAGATGGAATGGAGAAACTTACGAACAAATAACCCAAAGCGATTTTGGATCATTTTACGAAAGTAAATATAACGGAGAAGATCCCAGAATAGCTATAATGAATGGGATAAACATCGCACTTATGTGTTTTGGAACACCAGTAGATTTCATTGTTGATGCATTTGTTACTGTAATTATCACAATAATTGAAGAAGCGTTGCCTCCACATGAAAGATATTCATATGATGTTTGGGATTATTTAAAAGAAGAAGCAAACAATCGCTACGTGCTAGATGGGACAAATATCTATTTTCTTAATGATGAAAATAACTTTGTGACTATGGGTGGAAAAAGTGTTGAGGATTATTTAAGAAAAGAAAAGCAAGTACTATCAAGTGGAATGTACGGTGTAGGGAGTAAAACATTTTGGTTTTTAAGCAAAGATAATAAGAATTCTGATACTAACCACGTTAATGTAGCGCATTTAAGAAATGGAGAAATTGTCAAATACGAAAAAATATTTGAAATAGATTTAGATGATGAAGAGCCAGATTGGGTTAAAGGTCGCAAATATGCAGCGATAGTAACTGATGAAGGGGTTGGATTATACCGCGAATTCGCAAATGGTAGTATAAATGAAGATGTTGAAGTAGTCACTTTAGCAACGATAAAAACTGAAAATAATAACGGTGAATATATAGTTGAATATTCATTTGAGGATGTAACAAATATTTATGAAGATTTTGTAATATTTGATAAGAAAGTAGTGAAAGAAAAAAATAGCCAAAAATTTATTGAAATTAATAAGACCGAAGAGAAACTGGGGATTAAACAAATTCGTGAGACTAGGTGGATGGGGGATAATACACTTGAAGTTTTAATAGACATGCCTCGAGAGGGAAATTGCTTCTTAAGACTTGAAAATACTGATACCTCTGAAACATATTCTCGTGAGTATCAGTGCAATAAAAATAATAATTACATTTATCTTATTTGTCCTAATTTCACAAAAAACAATAAGATAGTGAATTTTTATTTTTTTATAAAAGAAGGTGAAGTAGAAGTAGAAGTGGATAGAGTAACTGTAACACTTGATGCAGGTTATTATGGTAATCATGATTTCACAAATAGGAATACTAGTACGGTAAAGACAACAACAATCTCTAAAAAATATGATTCGGCTGATAAAGACCAGATAATAACAAATGAGGAATATGTAACTAAAGAATTAATAGTTAATGACAAGGTAATATACGAAGAAGAAGAATTGACAAATGAAAAAGGAAAGATATATCAAACAGTAGTAAACCATTACGATAGGAACTCCAAAATAATATCTAGTACGTTAACAGAGGGGGAATCATTTGAAGTCAGCACTTATAAATACCGAGAAAATGTTGAAAAGATATTTGAAGCACAGGCAATTGAAATTGTTACAAAAAAAAGAACAGGTGGGACGAATTTAACAAATAAAATATATTATAAAGAAAATATCAAATATACTTATGATAATTTAGGAAGAATAGTAACAGAAAATTATGAAAAGAGCACAAGCAAAGATGATGTAGAATTCACTATTATGAAAGAGAATGAAAGAATCATTAAAGCAAGAAACGCTGCAGGGCAAGTAGCGACGGAATTAATTGATGATAAATACTACAGTTATACGTATACAAATTTAGGAGACCTGAAAACAATAATTGATCATGAACCAGATGAAAATTATAATTTTTTCTTTAGTGGAGAAAATCCAACTGATAGCAAAACTTTTCTAACAGCAGAGTCTAATGAGGTGAACGTTATAATTGATACTAGTAAGTCAGGAACTATTAAGGTACAAGGGAAAACGTATCAAACAAAGGGTGGAGTAATTAGAGTTGATGTTACCCCAGAAAAAATAGCAAATAATAATAGAACCATTGTTAGAAGTACTAGAGATATTAGGGATAATATTATGTCTAGAAATAATACTAGAGAAAGGGAAATGGATGGATTAAATAGAATTGTTATTACAAGTACTGAAGATATTATTGATGCTATTATTGTTTCTCCACTTACTAGTTCAGCAACGGTTTATTTGTATGATGACCGGGGAAGAGTTATAAAAAGAATAGGTAGTGAAGATGATAATGAATATACTTATAACCGTTTTGGTTTACCAAATGCTGATTTTGTAAATGAAGGATATGGGTCGCTAATGGAAAAGATAACAGATGGTGAAAAAAGACAAAATTTACAAATAAGTGGTTATTTTTCTAAAGTGAAGGAAACAAATATTGAATACGATGAAAATAGTATTTATTATTTCCAAGTAGAAGATTCAAAAAGAGGGATAAATTTTTCCATTGACAAAGGATACACAAGTTTTAGAGTGGAATATTTGCTTGGGGCATACATATTAAGAGATGAAAATGGTAGGGAAATAATAACTAAATCATCTTCTGGAGGTACGACTTGTGAACTAATTTTACTCGAAAATTATCTTGGATTTATAGTAGATGGAAAATTAGTAATAGAACACGAATTTCAACACACTGAAGGATATAAAGATAATTATAAGCTAGTCATTTCTGATACGATTGGTGATATATACCAAATCAAAAAACCAGCCATTAATTATACATATACCAATAACGCAGGATACATAATACAAGAAGGAAATTTTATTTTTAATGAAAATGGCGAATTAGTGGGAAGAGCATTGATGAATAGTTCATATAAGCCAAATGGTAATTGGCTGATGTCAACATACAAGATGATTGATCAACAAAAAAGTCTCGCTTATAATAATAACTTATTAACTAATTACAATAAACAAGCAGGAACAATTAGTGGAGATATTGTTAATTATTATAATGCTTTGAGTGATTCGATTGAAGGAGAGCAAATAGGAAAATATGCATTTAATACAAATAAAAAAGATGAATTAGATAGAGTTGCAGAGTACGATGGGATAAAAATGAATGATGATATCGGAAAAACTACGATAGAAAGAGATAATGAAGATAGTGACATATTAGATAGTTTAGAAAATATATCAAATGATTTAACAATAGATGAATATAATTATGTAGAAACTAAAACCCAAAATTATTCAAAAGATATTAATAAATTCACTGCTACAAATACGGTTGCTAAAAATAATTTAACAGAAAATCTGGTGGGTGGAGTAGTCTATACAAAACTAAATGATTTAGAAATGAAAAGGATAACTAGCATTCAATCAAATGGTATAAAAATTGAAAAGTATTCAGCTATGGATATGTTTTATAATACTGAGGCAAGTTATAAAAAACTAGCATTACCAGATAAACGTTATGAAGTAGAAGAAGTAGAGGGTGTAAGGACTCAAAGATTGTATGATAAATATGGTAATTTTAGGGTACTTAGAAAAGGAACTGATATAAATTACGTTTATACTTATACAAAGGAAGGATTTTTATCTAAAATTTATTTAGTAGATTTAACAGAAATTAATGATAGTATTGAGCATTATGCAAGTGATCTAGTGAAGTTTGATAATGTGATTGGGACGAATCAAAAAGTTTTATATGAATACATTTATACGGGTAGTAAAAAAATAAAATTAATTAAGAAGTATAATAGTGATGGGTCAACAGACAGTATAAAAAAAATGGTGTACGACATTAATGGTCGTATTATTGAAGAGAGAACAACGATAGTTAGTACGAGCGAAGTAACTTCAATTAAATATGAATATAATAAATTGAATCAGTTAATTAAAATTACTTATCCAAACAAGGAAATAGTAGAATATAAATACGATTTTATTGGTAGAATTAAGCAAATATTAAAAAATGATAATGAAATATATAAAGAATTTTATTACAATGACCGAGGAGAAAACTCACAAATAAATAAAGATAATGGAAACATTAAAGAATATTATTATTACAATCCATTTGGTAATTTGTATAAAAAGAATATTTATGACAAAGATGATATCTTAATTTATGAAGAAGAAATTAAATTAGGGTATGAAAATAATTTTAATGATTATAACCAAGGGAACATTATCTCAAGAATAGTCACAACGGAAAACGAGGGAAAAAGGGAAACTAAATACGATTACAATGAATATGGAAGATTAATTAAAGAAGGACAATTTATCAATGATGCTATGATTAGTCAAATAGTCTACACATATGATCAAAATGGAAATTTATTATATGAATATGACAAAAAAGATTTTGATTTTAATGGTGATGGATTGTTAGATAGCGTTACGATAAAAAATAATATTTTATCTGTTAAAACTATCAGCACAGACAATAAATACTATAATACAGATATCCCAGACAGTGTAAAAAATGAATTGCATTTATTAATTGGAGATCTTACTAGCGATAAAAAAGATGATATATTTTATACAACATCAGAAAATGGAGAAAGTAACGATTTTTATTATTTGAAAATAGCAGAAAATAAAAAACAAAAGCTTAGGGAGAAATTAACAGGTACTTATCAAGATTTTACCTTAGCAAATATGGATAATAGAGATGATTTGGAGTTAATTTCATTTGCGCTTAACAATAATAAGATAGGGGTTTACTACGAAGCAGAGCAGGAAACGTATACAAGAAAGCCCATGCATCACTTTTTCGAAATGGAGAATAATGGAACGTACATTTATGAAAATAATAGGAGCAATAAATTAATTAAAAGGATTAAAGATGATATTATTTATACATACAAATATAATGACCTCAACGCAATTACGGAAATGGAAATAAAAAATAAAGGAAACAATATTACCGAATTTAAGAAGATTGTGATATATTATAATAATAGAACTGGAGAAATGATAAGGATAAAAAAAATAAGAACAGTACAACTAGTAAATTATGCTCCTGTGTATGATCCATGGGAAAGATATGATGATGTGCCCGTATATGCTGATTGGGATCGCCAACCTTACTATTATTGGGAAGACATTCTTGACAAAAAAATTGTCTATAAAAAACACATAAATATTGTTAATGAAATTACCAATGGTAAGGATGTTAAAAAAGTTTATAGTTACCTTAATAATATGCCAATAATGGAAGGCGATAATATTTATATTGGAAATAACATCAGAAAAAATGCTAGTAATACTGATTATTATATTACTAACTATCAAGGTAGTGTTGTTGGAGTACAAGGTGAAAATAATGGTGGATATAAAGAAATAACGTATGATAGTTATGGTAGTATAAAAAGTGAAAAAGGTGATTTAACCAAAAATAATTCTAGATATTTTTTAGGTAATACGTTAATTAAAAATTTGGATTTATATGATATGAAGGCCCGCTTATATGATGCTAATGCTAGAAGATTTACTAGTGTAGACCCACTTTATAGTGATGCATCACTTTATAGTTATACGGCAGGAGATCCAATTAATTATACAGATGCAGATGGGTTAATGCGTATATTTCGTTTAAAATCTATAGATGATGGACCGAGAACAATAGAACCAGGTCACATAGTAATTGATACGGAACAAGTTTA
>JABENI010000030.1 GCA_013332095.1 Candidatus Bathyoplasma sp. NZ | reverse complement strand
GCCAACATAGTAATAACGTACTTTAAAGCAGATCAAACGACTTTATTAGCAAATCTAGCAATGGCAAGAACAGAATTAAGAGCAGGAAACAGTGTAGTAGTAAAATATAATATAAGTGATGAAGCAGGAAATGTAGCAGTAGAAGAAAGTGCAACATTTACAGCAGCAGATAATACCTTACCAGTAATAAACTCAGTAAATCGAGGAGCAGTGAAGATAGAAGATGTTTCAAATTGGACTGGAACAACAACAGCAAGTGATAATGTAGATGAAGATTTAACAGGAAATATATCAGCAACATATTTTAAAGCAGACAAAATAACGGAATTAGCAAATTTAGAGGTAGCAAAAACCGAACTAAGAACAGGAAGAAAGGTAGTAGTAAAATATAACGTAACTGATAATGCAGGAAATGCTGCAGAAGAAGTAAGCTCAGTATTTTTTGTAAATAATACAGCAATTAGTAGTAAGGAATATAGTAATACTCAATCTTACACAGTAACAATAGATAGCGGACTAATAACGGAAATTTTTGTCAATAATACCAGCGTATATAATCGTGGAGATGGACCAAGTATCAGTTCTATGCAAATTGATTTAGCAATAGAGGGAAATAATGAAGTAAGAATAGAGACTACAGAAGGAACAATTAATAAAACTGTAGTATGGGATGAAACAGCACCAGTAATAGACTCAGTAGCAGGAGGATCAGTAAATATAGAAGACGCTTCAAATTGGATAGCACCAATACCAACAGCAACAGATAATATAGCGGTAGGATTAAGAGTATATGAATCGTATTATAAAGCAGATGGAACACAATTGTTAGATGAAGATGCAGCAATAATAGAATTAGGAACAGCAGGAAACAAGGTAATAGTAAAATATAATGTAACTGATGAAGCAGGAAATGCAGCGTCAGAAGAAAGTGCAATATTTACAGCAGAAGATAAAACAGCACCAGTAATAGAGCCAGTAGCAGATGCAACAGTAAATACAGAAGATGCTACAACTTGGACAGAACCAACAGCAAAAGCAAATGATAATATAGATGGAGATATAAGTGATAAAATAGTAATAACATATTTCAACGCAGACGAAACAATTGAATTAGCAGATGTAGTAGTAGCAAAAACAGAATTAACAGCAGGAAAAAATGTAGTAATAAAATATAATGTAAGTGACATAGCAGGAAATAAAGCAATTGAAGTAAAAGCAATATTTACAGCAACAGATAACACAGTACCAGTAATAGACCCAGTAACTGATGCAGATGTAAATATAGAAGATGTTGCAACTTGGACAGAACCAACAGCAAAAGCAAATGATAATAAAGATGGAGATATAAGTGATAAAATACTAATAACATATTTCAACGCAGATGAAACAATCAAATTAGCAGATTTAGCAGCAGCAATAGAAGAATTAGCAGCAGGAAATGATGTAGTGGTAAAATATAATGTAAATGATGTAGCGGGTAATAAGGCAATAGAAGTAAGTGCAACATTTACAGGAATAGATAATACAGAACCAATATTAACAGTGACAATAATAAGTAATAATGAAAATAATACAGCATTAGCAAAGGTAGGAGATAAAATAACTCTAACAATAATAGCTGATGAGGACCTACAACTACCAATAGTAACAATAGCAGGACAATCATCAATGGTAACAGGAAGTGAGATGAATTATATTGCAACTTATACAGTAGAAGAAGAAGACTCAGCAGGTGTAGTAGCATTCCAAATAACATATGTTGATTTAGCAGGGAATGCTGGTACGGTAACAGAAACAACAAATTCAAGTAAAGTAACTGTAGACGTACCACCTACATTACCAACAGTAACAATAGAAAGTAACAATGAAAATGATAAAGCATTAGCAAAAGTAGGAAATATAATTACGTTGAAAATAATAGCCAGTGAGGATCTACAACTACCAATAGTAACAATAGCAGGACAAGAAGCAATAGTAGAAAAAGTAAGTGAAATGAATTATAAAGCAACTTATACAGTAGTAGAAGAAGAAGTTTCAGAAGGAATAGCAGGAACTCCAGAAGGAGTAGTAGAAATTAGCATAATATATGCTGATGCTGATGGGTACGCTGGTAAGTTAGTAACAGGAACAACAAATTCAAGTACAGTAAAAGTAGATAAAATAAAACCGATATTAGATCCAGTAACAATAGAAAGTAATAACAAAAATGATACAAAATTTGCAAAAGTAGGAGATACTATTACAGTAATGTTTACAACTAATGAAGCGTTAATAACAATGACAACAGTAACACCAACAGTAACAATAGCAGAACAAGAAGCAACAGTAGAAAAAGTAAGTGAAATGAATTATATTGCAACTTATAAAGTAGAAGAAAAAACGCCACAAGGAGAAGCAAAAATTAACATAAGGTATGTTGATAAGGCAATGAATGCTGGTAATCCAGTAACAACAGCAACAGATTCAAGTAAAGTAACTGTAGATAGTGTAGTACAAACATTGTCAGAAGTAACAATAGAAAGTAATAATAGTGATTCCACACTAGCCAAATTAGGAGATATAATTACAGTATCAATAACAGCTAAGGAGAACATCCAAACACCAACAGTAACAATAGCAGAACAAACAGCAAAGGTAACAGGAAGTGGAATGAATTATAGTGCAACTTATGTAGTGGCAGCTGGAACTCCTGAAGGAGAAGCAAAAATTAACATAGAATATGCTGATGAAGCAGGAAATAAAGGTACGGAAGTAGCACCAACAGATGCAAGTACAGTAACTGTAGATAGCGTAGTACTAAAATTGTCAGCAGTAATAATAAAAAGTGATAATAATAATTCAACACTAGCCAAATTAGGAGATACAATTACAGTATCAATAGCAGCTCGCGAGTCCATCCAAATACCAACAGTGACGATAGCAGGAGAAGATGTAACAGTAGAAGGACCAGAAGGTGGAGTTATATATTCTGCAACTTATGAAGTAACATCAGAAACTCCAGAGGGAGTAGTAGGAATTAAGATAACATATGCTGATATGGCAGGGAACGATGGTACGGAAACAGCAACAACAGATTTAAGTAAAGTAATAGTAGATAGAACAGCACTAGAATTATCAAAAGTAACAATAGAAAGTGATAACGATAATCCAAAATATGCAAAAATAGGAGACACTATTACAGTAAGTTTTACAGCTAATGAAATGTTAATGGAAATATCAACAATAACACCAATAGTAGAAATAGCAGGACAACCAGCAAAAGTAACAGTAGAACAAGAGGGACTTATATATCATGCAACTTACAAAGTAATACCAGAAACTTCAGAAACTCCAAAAATTCCAGAAGGGGTAGTAGCAATTAAGATAACATATGTTGATTTAGCAGGGAACAAAGGTACGGCATTAACAGCAACAGATTCAAGTACAGTAACTGTAGATAGCGTAGCACCAACATTGTCAGAAGTATTAATAAAAAGTGATAGTGGATCAAAATATGCAAAAGTAGGAGATACAATTACAGTATCAATAGCAGTTAGCGAGGGCATCAAAAAAAGACCAACAGTGATGATAGCAAAAGAAGATGTAACAGTAACAGGAACAGAAGGTGGACTTATATATTATGCAACTTATCAAGTAGATGAAAATACTCCAGAAGGAGAAGCAGAAATTAGCATAAGATATACTGATGATGCAGGGAATGGTGATACGATAACAAAAACAACAGATGAGAGTACAGTTGAAATAGATACCAGCGCACCATCTATATTACATGTTGGTATAAATAGTAATAATGAAAATGATAGACAAGCAAAAGTAGGAGATGAAATTTCATTAATAATAATGGCAAAGAATCATGAAGAACTAGACACATTAACAGTAACAATAGCAGGAGAACCAGCAGAAGTAAAAAGCGATATGTATCCTGGAACTTATAAAGCAACTTATACAGTAGTAGAAGGAACTTCAGAAGGAGTAGTAGCATTGCAAATAACATATACTGATGAAGCAGGAAACGCTGGTATAGAAGTAACATCAACAACAGATACAAGTGAAGTAACAGTAGATAAAACACCTCCACCATTGCCAACAGTAACAATTGAAAGTAACAATGAAAATGATAAAGAATTAGCAAAAGTAGGAGATATAATTACGTTAACAATAACAGTTAGTGAGGAGATACAAACACCAACAGTAACAATGGCGGGAGAAACAATAACAGCAACAGAAAGTGGAGATACATATATTGCAACTTATACAGTAGTAGCAGGAACTGCAGAAGGAAAAGTAGGATTCGAAATAACATATGCTGATGAGGCAGGGAACGAAGGAACTCCAGCAGTAGCAACAACAGATCAAAGTGAAGTAATAGTAAATAAAACAGGATCAATATTACCAAGATTAACAACAGTAACAATAGCAAACAATAATGGATATAATAAAGCGTTTGCAAAAGAAGGAGCTACAATTACAGTATCAATAATAGCAAATAAAGATATAGAAACACCGACGGTAACAATAGCAGGACAACCAGCAGACAATGTAAAAGAAACAATAACAGGAAATTGGGATAGATATACTGCAACTTATACAGTAGTAGCAGGAACTCCAGAAGGACTAGTAGGAATTAACATAACATATACTGATGAAGCAGGATACACTGATACAGTAACAGTAACAACAGATGAGAGTACAGTAACAGTAGATAAAATAAAACCGAAATTAGATTCAGTAACAATAGAAAGTAATAATGAACAATCAAAATATGCAAAAGTAGAAGATACTATTACATTAAGATTTGAAGCTAATGAAAAGTTAATGGACATATTAGAAATAACACCAACAGTAACAATAGCAGGACAAACAGCAGAAGTAGAAAAAGTAGAAAACGTAAGTGAGATGAATTATATTGCAACTTATGAAGTAGATGAATACACTCCAGAAGGACTAGCAGGAATTAACATAAAATATGCTGATGAGGCAGGAAATTTTGGTACGTCAGTAACAGCAACAACAGATGGAAGTAAAGTAATAATAGGTGAAATAGATTTAACATTACTAACAGTAACAATTGAAAGTAATAATGAAAATGATAAAGAATTAGCAAAAGAAGGAGATAGAATTACAGTATCAATAATAGCTAGTAAGGATATCCCAACTCCAACAGTAACAATAGCAGGAGAAGAAGCAACAGTAAGTGGAAGTGGAGATACATACACTGCAACTTATGATGTAACAGGAAGCACTACTGATGGAATAGCAAACATCAACATAACATATGATGATTTAGCAGGGAATGCTGGTACGGATGTAACAAAAGTAACTGATTCAAGTGAAGTAAAAGTAGATACTACATTACCAATATTATCAACAGTAAAAATAGTAAGTAATAATGGAAGCAATACAGCATATGCAACAGTAAAAGATACAATCATATTATCAATAACAGCTAGTGAGAAAATAGAAACACCAACAATAACAATAGCGGGACAGACAGTAGCACTTATAGGAAATGAGGATACATATACTGCATTTTATATGGTAGAAGAAGGAACTTCAGAAGGAGCAGTATTATTCAACATAACATATGTTGATGAGGCAGGGAACGTTGGTACGGTAATAACAGAAACAACAGATAACAGTACAGTAACTATAAGTGAAACAGTACCAACAGCACCAATACTATCAACAATAGAAATAGAAAGTAATAACCAATTTAATCAAAGATTAGCAAAAGTAGGAGATACAATTACAGTATCAATAATAGCAAATAAAAATATAGAAACACCAATAGTTACAATAGCAGAACAACCAGCAACAGTAACGGGAAATGGAGATACGTATACTGCAACTTATAATGTGGAAGCAGGAACTCCAGAAGGAGAAGTAGCAATTAAGATAACATATGCTGATTTAGCAGGGGACGATGGTATACCAAGAGAAGGAACAACAAATAACAGTAAAGTAGTAATAGACACAATAGTACCGGAATTAAAAGAAGCAACAATCGAAAGTAGTAATGATGATCCAACATTAGCAAAAATCGGAGATACAATAACTATAACGATAGAAGGTAAGGAACTACTACAAAAACCAACAGTAAAAATAGCAGGAAAAACTGCAGACAGAGTAACAAAAAGTGAAGGTAAATACACTGCAATTTATGAAGTAACCGGAAGTACTACTGATGGAGTAGCAGGAATTGAAATAAAATATACTGATTTAGCAGGGAACGAAGGTATGGCAGTAACAGCAACAACAGACTCAAGTGAAGTAAAAATAGATAAAACAGGACCAGTAATAGTACTAAACGGATATCAACAATACTCTTGGTACTATGATGAGGAGAACACTTTAAAAATAAAATTAAGAATAGAGGATGTTCCAAGTTGGATACCACCAACAGCAACAGTGACAGATAATATGGATACAGGATTAACTGCATCAATAAAATATTTCAATAACATTACTGGCAAAGTTTTTGAAAATCTAGCGGAAGCAAAAATAAAATTATTAGAAGAAGGAATTTTATCCTTAACATATAGAGCAGATGATGCAACAGGAAACATTGGTTTTGCAGAGGTAGATGTTGAGATAGATAATGCAGCGCCAGATACTACAGCACCAAACATTACAGCACCAGATGATGCAGACGTAAATACAGAAAATGCATCAAGTTGGATAACACCACTAGCAACAGCAAATGATAATGTAGATGGAGATATAAGTGCTACTATAGTAATAACACACTATAAAGCAGATGAAACAACTTTAATAAATCTAACAGATGCAAGAACAGAGTTAACAGCAGGAAGAAATGTAGTAGTAAAATATAATGTAAGAGATGCAGCAGGAAATCCAGCAGATGAAGTAAGTGCAACATTCACTGCAGTAACATCAGATACTACATTAGTAATAGCCCCAGTAGCTAATGCAACAGTAGATATAGAAGCGAATCCAACTTGGGAAGCACCAGCAACAACAGCAACAGATGGTACACTTGATATAAGTGGTGATATAGTAGTAACATACTATAAAGCAAACGACTTAGACACAGATATAGGTGTAGCAGCAGCAAGAATAGAATTAACAGAAGGAAGAAGTGTAGTAGTAAAATATAAGGTAAGTTATGCAGCAGGAAATACAGCTGAAATAAGCGCAACATTTACAGCAGTAGGATCTATTATTGAATACAGTAATAGCCAATCCTACGATGTAACAATAGATAGCGGGCTGATAAAGGAAGTTTTTGTCAATGGAAATAGTGTATATAGTTTTAATCTACCAATGTATGCTTTCGCAAAAATTACTCTAACAATAGAGGGAGATAATGCAGTAATAATAGAGAATGATTTAGGAGAAACAATTACTAAAACTGTAGTATGGGATGAAACAGCACCACAAATAGGAATAGTAGCAGGAGGAGAAATAAAGCCAGAAGATATTGCAAGTTGGGTAGCACCAGAAGCAACAGCAACTGATAAGGGTGTAGATATAAGTGATAGATTAGATATAACATACTACAAATCAGATGGATTAATATTATTAATTGGTAGAGAGATAGAAGCAAGATATGAATTAACAGAAGAAAGAAATGTAGTAGTAAAATATAATGTAAATGATGCAGCAGGTAATGAAGCAGATGAAGTAACAGCAACATTTACAGTAGACCAGACAGGAACTATTATTGAGTACAGTACTAGCCAATCCTACAATGTAACAATAGATAGCGGACTAATAAAGGAAATTTTTGTTAATGACAACAGTGTATATAGTGTTAATCAACCAATCTCTACTTTCGTGCAAATTAATTTAGAAATAGAGGGAAATAATAGAGTAAGAGTAGAGACTAGTTTAGGAGAAACAATTATTAAAACTGTAGTATGGGATGAAACAGCACCAGAAATTACAGTACCAACAGATCTAACAATAAATGCAGAAGATATTGCAACTTGGGTTGCACCAGATGCAACAGCAACAGATAATGTAGATGGAACTATAAGTGAAAGAATAACAGTAAAATATTTCAAGTCAGATGAAATAACTGAATTAATAACTATGGCAAATGTAGTAGCAGAATTAGTAGCAGGAAATGAAGTAGTAGTAAAATATAAGGTAAGTGATACAGCAACAAATACAACAGAAGTAAGCGTAACATTTACAGCAATAACACCAGATACTACATTACCAGTAATAGACCAAGTAGATGATGCAGATGTAAATATAGGAGATGCATCAAGTTGGATAACACC
This sequence comes from Candidatus Bathyoplasma sp. NZ, assembly GCA_013332095.1. GTDB lineage: Bacteria > Bacillota_I > Bacilli_A > MAG-NZ > MAG-NZ > Bathyoplasma. The sequence continues at coordinate 1,129 of JABENI010000030.1, read as the reverse complement.
AAAAGCAACAGCAACAGATGATGGTATAGATATAAGTGATGACATATTAGTAACATACTATAAAGCAGATGGAACAGTATTGTTAGATGAAGCTGCAGCAAAAATAGAATTAGGAACAGCAGGAAACAAGGTAATAGTAAAATATAATGTAAGTGATGCAGCAGGAAATGATGCAGTAGAAGTAATTGCAACATTTACAGCAGTAACATCAGATACTACAGCACCAAAAATTACAAGTTATGGTATTATTAGATCTTTTGATTATACTATAACGGTAGATGAAAACATAAGTTGGTACTCAATTGACAACGGAGCAACATGGACACAAGTGACTACACCAAGTGATAATGTACCAATAACATTCCCAGCAAATGGAATATACCAAATTATAGTAAAAGATGTAGCAGGAAATGAATCAGCAATGATAAATGTAAGATGTAGGACTTAAACTAGAAGAAGATAGTTAGTAGCAGATTAATATGAAAACAAATAATTACATTAGAGGTAGGAGGCACGTACATTGAAAAAGTAAATGTTGCTTAGTGGAGTGAGTAATAAATAGTAACGTTAATAAAAATAAAATAGGAGCATCTGAAATTGTTTACAAAATAATAAATAAAGATGTAGCAAAAAAAGTAAAAGATGTAGAAGGATCATGAATCAACCTAAATGAAGTCCGCAATAACTTATATAGAATTAAATGATGCATATAAGAATTAGAAGCTGAAGTATTTGATTATTCTAAAACTAGGGCGATAAATAATCTCAGGAACTTAATATAAATGCAGAAAGAATATATAAGTTTAAAGTTATTGTGGAAACGATTTAACAGCAATAAGAACGCTTAAAATAACTATTTTAACTGTATCAATTTCCTTAAGAGCATAGAGGATTACAAAAGAAATTATTTCAATTATTAGGTTTAGCAAGAATTAAAGCAATTGATTTAGTAGTTGAATATATTAGTATACTGTTAACGGACAGAAAAAGTCCGTTAACTTTTTTATGCTTATACATTATATTCAAAAAAATGATTTTATCAGTAGACTAAAGGATGGTAAAAATAAATCTTAGAGCAAAAAAAATTAATGATTGTAATAGTATATAAATTTTGAAGAACCACAAAAAA
>JABENI010000039.1 GCA_013332095.1 Candidatus Bathyoplasma sp. NZ | reverse complement strand
TGTAGATGAAGATTTCACAGCAACAGCAACGTACTTTAAAGCAGATGACTTAGACACAGAAATAGAGCAATAATAGAATTAGAAGCAGGAAATGATGTAGTAGTAAAATATAACGCAACTGATGCTACAGGAAATCATGCAGTAGAAGTAAGTGCAACATTTACAGCAATAGCCCCAACAGAATACAACATTACCAGTAATAGTTGCAGTAGCTGATGCAACAGTAAATATAGAAGCGAATCCAGATTGGGAAGCACCAGGAGCACCAGTAACAGATGATGTAGATGAAGATTTCACAGCAACAGCAACGTACTTTAAAGCAGATGATTTAGACACAGAAATAAGTTTAGCAGCAGCAATAATAGAATTAGAAAGCAAGTACACTAAAAAAGGAAATGTTGCTTAGTGGATTGAATTAATATTACTGGAAGTGAGTAATAAATAGTATCGTTAATAAAAATATAGTAAGAGCATCGGAAATTGTTTAAAAAATAACAAATAAAAATGTGACTAAAACAGCAACAAGAAAATTAAAATTGCAGTACAGAAGTTCTAACTTCAAAAACATATTATTTAAGTGTAAATGCAAATGCCGAGATATTTATAAGTTGATACGATTGACAATAATTTACTGCTAATATTTAAGAATAATATCTGAAGTACTAAATGATAGTTGTATCAAAATCCTTTGTTGTTGAAAAAAAATATTTGTAGAAGAATATAAAAAAAAGATTAAAATTAAAAGAGAAGTTGATGAAAATCAATTTTTCTTTTTTAAGTTGTATTAAAATAAGATTAACCCAAATTAATTTCAGAAATATCTTTTTTTATCATCTCTATGAATTTAAAAATATCTCTGATGTTGTGATATACAATAAAAATTATTATAAATTAGATTTTGTTAATAGTGATTTTAATTTATTATGGCGTCTTTTTGCTTCATATATTTTGTATGAGAATTAAAATGCTCTATATTTTAAACTTCTTAATAAGTTTAAAATAAAGGAATTGATTTATAAAAATTAATAGTATATTAAAAATATGAAAGTACCAAAGAAGATATTTTTTTTGAATAGAAAAATACTATATTAGAAGAAAAATTCAAGACATGAAAATTGATTTAAATATATATTCCACGTTTAATATAATCTTAATAGCCATTTTTTGAAATTGAAAAAAATTTGTATAATCAATTAACGTTATATCCATTTTTGAATTTTCTAGTAACTAAGATAATTTTATAATTATTTCTTTCGATTAATCATCTTCTCTAAAGTTAATCTCTTTTTTAAAAGAGTATTTTCTAACTTTGTTTTGATGCTCGAAGAGCTCAATTTTTGGAGATTTTTTTAGATTGTAATCACCGAAAGGATTACTTGATTTTCTTATATTATTAAGAAATTCAAGATCACTTTCATAAAATTTTTAATCCGAAGATATAACATACCAGGTGTTATGCTACTCGTTTAACTATTATTTATGAGATGTTTCAAAATTTATATATATTATTACAATTTTTAATTTTTTTTTGGTTCGAAGATTTATTTTTATTATCGTTTGACCTACTCATCATAAAATCACTACTCTAAATATAATGTCAGCGTAAAAAAAGTTAACGGATTTTTCTGTCTGCTAACAGTATAGCAATTCATAAATTTGGATAATATTCGATGAAAAATAGTTGAATCTAAAATAGGCAAATCTAGTTGGAACGGATATGTTGAGATTAAAAGAATAGTTTAGGAAGAAAAAATAGCGTTAGAAATTGTAATAGATGAAATGAAAAATAATATTATAGTAATATTGATAGTAGCAATAAACCGGCTGATAAGGATAGTATTGTAATTAGTAATATTAGATTACAGCGTAATGAAAAAAAATTAAATTTTTTAAAAAAACAAGGGAATATATGTTTAATAATATATTATTATATGGTATAATACGGTAAAAAATTGAAGGGGATGATTTAAATGAAAGAAAGAAAAAAAGATTTTAAAAAAACATGTTATTTATTGATGATAATATCATTAACAATAGTAGCATTCTTAGCACCAAGATTTATAGAAATGGAGGTAAATGCGGCAATTACTAGTTCTGGATATAGCAAGACTCAAAGTTATTTGGTTCTGATAGATAGCGGGAAAATAAAAGAAGTTTTTGTCAATGAAACCAGTGTATATAAGACATCACGACCAAATACTAATTCCGTGCAAATTAATTTAGTAATAGAGGGAAATAATATAGTAAGAGTATTGAGTGATTCTGGTGAAATAAGTATTAAAACTGTAATATGGGATGAAAAAGCACCAGTAATAGGAGCAGTATTAGGAGGACCAGTAAATGCAGAAGATGTTCCAAATTGGACAGCACCAATATCAACAGTAGAAGATAATATAGCCATAGGATTAATAGCAGATGAATCATACTATAAAGCAGATGGAACAACTTTAATAGATAAAACAGCAGCAAGAACAGAAGCAGCACAAGGAAGAGATGTAGTAGTAAAATATAATGCAACTGATGCAGCAGGAAATGCAGCAGATGAAGTAAAAGCAATATTTACCCTAGACAATACAATACCAACATTACCAACAGTAACAATAATAAGTGATAATGGAAATAATACAGCATTTGCAAATATAGGAGATATAATAACAGTATCTATAATAGCTAGTGAGAACATCCAAACACCAACAGTAACAATAGCGGGACAAACAACAACAGTAACAGGAAGTGGAGATACATATACTGCAACACATACAGTAGTAGCAGGAACTCCAGAAGGAGTAGCAGGAATTAGCATAATGTATACTGATGAGGCAGGGAACGCTGGTTCACCAGTAACAACAACAACAAATTCAAGTACAGTAAATATAGATAAAACAGCACCAACAATACAAGTAATTGACCAAAATCATGAATTTGCAAAAAAAGGAGATACAATAATTTATTTAATAACAGCTAGTGAGGACATCCAAACACCAACAGTAACAATAGCCGGACAAACAACAACAGTAACAGGAAGTGGAGATACATATACTGCAACACATACAGTAGATGAAAATACTCCAGAAGGAGTAGTAGGAATTAACATAACATATGCTGATGAGGCAGGGAACGCAGGTACTCCAGTAATAGCACCAACAGATTCAAGTACAATAATAGTAGATAAAACTAAACCAATATTAAAAACAGTAACAATAGAAAGTGATAACGATGATCCAACATCAGCAAAAATAGGAGATACTATTACATTAAGGTTTACAAGTAATGAAAAGTTAATAACAATACCGACAGTAACGCCGACAGTAACAATAGCAGGAGAAATAGTAGCAGTAATGGGAAGTGGAAATGAATATATTGCAATTTATATAGTAGCAGTTGAAACTCTTGAGGGATTAGTGAAAATTGACATAACATATGCTGATGAGGCAGGGAACGCAGGTACTCCAGTAATAGCACCAACAGATTCAAGCACAGTAACAGTAGATACAACATCACCGACATCAACAGTAACAATAATAAGCGATAATGGAAATAATACAGCATTTGCAAATATAGGAGATACGATAACAGTATCTATAACAGCTAGTGAGGACATCCAAACACCAACAGTAACAATAGCAGGAGAAATAGCAAGTGTAACTGCAAATGGAGGTACATATAGTGCAACTTATACAGTAGATGAAAATACTCCAGAAGGAGTAGCAGGAATTTACGTAACATATACTGATGAGGCAGGGAACGCTGGTACGGCAGTAACAGCAACAACAGATTCAAGTATAGTAACTGTAGATAGAACATCACCGACATCCACAGTAACAATAATAAGCGATAATGGAAATAATACAGCATTTGCAAATATAGGAGATACAATAACCGTATCTATAACAGCTAGTGAGGACATCCAAACACCAACAGTAACAATAGCAGGAGAAACAGCAACAGTAA
>JABENI010000038.1 GCA_013332095.1 Candidatus Bathyoplasma sp. NZ | reverse complement strand
ATCAGTAGGTTGCGGGTTCAATTCCTGTTCTCGGCACCATTTATATATTGGTCTGCTAGCTCAGTTGGTAGAGCATCTGACTTTTAATCAGAGGGTCACAGGTTCGAGCCCTGTGCAGATCACCATTTTTTTTATAATCTGTCTTTGAATTATAAAATTTCAAGACAGTGTGAAATAGGTTTTTTATTAACAGATATTCATATATATGAAGTCTTTTTTTATTTGATTAAGATTTGTACAGTTGAATTTTGAGAAATTTAAGTGTTCAGTTAAAAAAAGATTTTTAAAAAAATGAAGCAACTATTTAACAATTAAAATGATTATTATTATTTAACTCACAGGAAGATTCGTTTTCATATTCTATAGAGCCACTAATGTGCACTACTTTTTTTATTTTCAAAGAAATTATACAAATATTTCTATTTTATATTACATAAAGCACAAGTTGCCAATTATTTATTGCGAATATTGTTATTTCATAGTATAATAAGTCAAAACATTTTATGAGGTGTGAGTATGGCAGTTATAGCAATTGATTTATTTTGTGGTATTGGTGGACTTACAAGAGGAATTTTGAATTCTGGAATTAATGTAGTAGCTGGTGTGGATTTAGATGAAACATGCGAATTTGCTTATACTAACAACAATATTAGGCGGGATAATTTAGAAAATGTTGAATTTATTAACAAAAGCGTTTCTGAATTAGGGCAGGAATTAGTTAACTATTATGGAGAAAATGATGTAAAAATTCTTATGGGATGTGCGCCATGTCAACCTTTTTCTAATCATCAAAAAAATAAATTGTCCAGTGAGACGCACGAAAAATGGGATTTATTATATAGTTTTATAAATCAAATAAGCATCTTAACGCCTGATATTGTTTCAATGGAAAATGTTGCAAATTTAGCAAATAAAAAAATATTTGAAGAATTTTGTGACTTTCTTGTAAAAAATAACTACAATGTAAATTATCAAATAATAGATGCAGCAGATTATGGAGTTCCTCAAAGAAGGAAAAGACTACTGTTGCTAGCTTCTAAAATTGGAAGTATAGAATTTATTAAAAAAACGCATGTAGATAAGAAAGTTACTGTTAGGGATGCTATAGGACATTTGCCGGAGATTAATGCAGGAGCTAATAATTTATTGGATAATATGCACACTAGTTCAAATCTAAATAAATTGAATCAAAGAAGAATTAAAGCATCTACACCTGGTGGGACTTGGAGAGATTGGCCAAAGAATTTGCTACCTGAGTGTTATAAAAAAGAATCGGGGGCAACTTATACTTCGGTATACGGAAGAATGAAGTGGGATAAAATCGCTCCAACATTGACTACGCAATTTACGACATATGGGACAGGACGATTCGGTCATCCGCAACAAAATAGGGCGTTATCATTAAGAGAGGGTGCTATTTTACAAACTTTTCCAATAGATTATAAATTTTACGAAAAGCATTTAAATATAACAAGAGCCACAATATCCAGACATATAGGGAATGCAGTGCCAGTGAGATTGGGAGAAGTAATTGGCGAAAGTATAATTAAACATTTAATTGAATTTAAAATATGGAATAACTGAGGAGGAATTGTTAGTGAGTCAAAAAAAAGAATATAAATTGGGAATAGGTCCTAGGGTGCTTGAATTATTAGGTCCCAATCTTTACACTAATATTTATTATGTTTTATCGGAATTGATTGCTAATGCATATGATGCTGATGCGAGCAATGTGTACGTGATAATAGAAGACGATCGCATAGTAATTGAGGATGATGGTCATGGAATGTCGTATGATAAAAACGAAATAGATAAATTTTTACAAGTGGGTACTGAATCTAGAACAAATGCTCAAAATGAGTTATCAAAAAATAAACAAAGGTTTAAAATGGGAAGAAAAGGAATTGGAAAATTAGCAGCATTATCTATTTCTGATGAAGTATATATCTCAACTGTTTCTGAAGGAGAAAAATCAGGCTTTATTTTAACTAAAGACTGTGGAAAAGATGGTGAATTAGAGGGACTAACGGAAGATCAAATTAAATTTATAAAAATTCAAAACAATGGAACATCAATTGTATTAAAGAACCCTAAATTAAAAATAGGTAGTATTGGAACAATAAAAAAAAATATTAGTAAATTGTTTACTGTGAATTTTGATGATTTTAAAATTCATATTAAAAAAGGTGGAAAAGAAGAAGTTATTTCTGATGCTATAAAAGAAATAGCTGATTCATTAATTGGGATTTATCTGGTAGGTGAAAAATATATTGAAATATCAAAGAAAGTAGAAAAAAACTTAGTTAAGAATAAAAAAATTATAATGGAAGACTATGTAAAAAAATTAAAAAAATATACCGAAAAAATTGAATTGTACAATAAGAAAAATGAATTAAAAGAGTATGAAATGGAAATTGAGGGATGGTTTGGTATTTACGAGAGCACGCGAGGGATGAAAACAGATGTGACCGAATTTTCACTCAATCATATATCAGTTTTTTCGAGAGGAAAAATGGGGATTTTTAATATTTTACCTGAAATAGGCAAAAATAAGGTAAACGAGGCATATATTGTCGGTCAAATTTGCTGTGACCTCTTTGAAGAAACTGAATTACCAGACATGTCATTGAGCAACAGGCAAGGATATAAAGATGATGATCCAAGATTTTTCAAGTTAAAAAAATATTTAAGAGATGAAGTTTTAGATAGAGTACTTGAAATAAGGAATAAGTATGCTCTTTACAATAAAGACGTGAGAGAAAAAAATAAAAATAAAAAAATCAAGAAAAATGAGGAAAAATTAACAAAAGACATAAAAAAATTTGAAAAATTAGTTTTGAATTCTGTTAGCAAGGATATAAAGAAAATAAAAAATATTGAAGATGTACAAAAAAACATAAAATTTATACTAGATAAAAATATTAATCAACATTTTGATTCATTAGGCATTAAGAAAAAAAAAGCTAATGCTGATGCAGACACTAGGAAAATATTAATATGCCATACGGAAAACGACAAAGTATTTTGCGATATTTTATTCAAATTACTAATTGAATGTGAATTTGATTCTTCAGAAATCATTTATACAAGTTGTGATGAGGCAGGTTCTAGAATTCCGGACGGGAAAGATATTTTTGATTACTTAAGAGAGTTTTTTGTTAAAAGCATTTCTCTAAAAAAACTGTTTGTTTTCTATATTACATCTCCATCAATGGCACATTCATGGGGAGCTATGTCAGAAGTAGGAGCAGGTTGGATTACAAAGACAGATCACAGAATAGTAGCGATTAATACTACAAAATATGAGAATGAGGTCAAGCAAAAGTTCCAGCCAAAGTCTCCGTTAAACGTGGGAATAACATATGTATGTGTTGAGGATATTGGTGAAAATGAATACAAGATGAATACCATTTCAGTCGATGAACTATATGAAAAAATTAAAAGCGTGTCAAAAATATTTGAAAAAAAGCTTTTGACAAAAGATAAAATGATGGAAATTTTAAGAGATTCTGGAATTAATTTTTAGGAGAATTTTACTAATTAAAGAGATAACCTAAAACAACCGGTTATCAATATTTTCTGCAATTTTAATATGATAATAATTTAGTAGTGTCAGGAAACATATTAATAATTTTAAAGTCTGTTCTATTTAATAATCATTGCTAATTGCTATGCTTGATGATAATAGATATTTATAAGTACATTTACTATTAATCACAGTAATTGCAGAGGTGTTTAATCTCTGCGATTATTCCTAGTATTTTTCTATCTAAATAATCATAATTTATATATTTTTAATTAAAGAAATAAAATTGTAATAATTGTTGACATCAACAGAATAATGTAGTACACTGTATGAGCGCTAAAAAATGAGTGCTAAAAGTAATGGTCTTTGAAAACTAAACAGGAAACAAAAGAGCTAAGGAAACAAACAAACGAACTATAAATAAATTATGGAGAGTTTGATCCTGGCTCAGGATGAACGCTGGCGGCATGCCTAAGACATG
>JABENI010000015.1 GCA_013332095.1 Candidatus Bathyoplasma sp. NZ | reverse complement strand
TTATTGATAAAAGATTTGATAAAGATAGGAATACATTTATTTCAATAAATGCTGACTACCTGAAGCAATCAGCAATTAAAATGTATGCAGGTATCTTACCACAAAATAGTAATGAAATTGTTTTGCCCATGGATTTTAAAGAACTGCTAAATGAAAATATCGAAATAGAATTATCTATAAATGATACTAAGAATAATAAAGAATTCAAGGTTGTTGGAATATATGAAGTACTCAATGGTAATGGTAATTTTAGAAACTTAATAGTGAGTTCTGATTTTAGTGAAAATAATAAAAATACGAATACACATTATTATATATATGATGAAAATTTTGATATTCAGGAAATAGCAGATATTTCTGCCGATTTTGATGTTGAGTTTGTGTCGAATCCATATGAAGGCATCAATGTTAATAAGTATCTATTTATTATTATGTTACTTCTATCACTTGTTATATTTGCAGTCATAAGAAATATTAATAAGATTTATTCAAATTTGGATAGGAAAGAAAATAATAAATTTAAATTTATAGGTTTGAATGGCTTAAATATAGTTTTTATAAATTTGATTTACAGTTTACTAATATTCATAATTCCAATAATTGTTGGTACTTTATTAGCAATACTGATATATAAATATTCTATGCCTACTATTTTATCTTTTACAAATTTTTCATCTATGACGAGTATTGACATTGATTACAAACTAGTGGTGATTTCACTGCTCATAATTTATTTGATATACTTTTTGACATTAACGGTTAATATTGAAAGAAAGTTTACATCTAAAAAATCGCTTAAACTAAAAAATGATGAAAATAAGTTGATTGAAAATAGGTATTCAGCTAGATCTATAAAAATGAATAAAAAAAAATATAGGAGTATTATTTTTTCGCTTACCATCACCTTATCGTTGTTGGTGACAGTGTTAGTAACAACGATATCAATAGATCCAGGTAAGCATGCAAAAGAAAATAATGTTTATGATGTTCAATTAAACGGGAAGCGTAGTTCAAATGGATGGGATACTTTACCGATAAACGAGCCTGAAATTTTGAGTTTGACAGATGATATAATATTTGAGAATAATCATTTGCTATATATTGATACTGACGATGGAATACAAACATTCATGCCTGTCAAATTTGACAGAGATATTGTTATTGATAATATTGGTCCAACGAAAATATATACGCATGATGGTGTGTATTATACAACTACTGCTGGTATAGGAGAAAACTATTTTAAATATATATCAAATAAATATGAAGTCACAGGAAAAGGTTATTCTGATTCTGGATTAATGTATTATCGCTCCAATAACATGCAAGATAGCATAAAAGTTGGTGATAATATAGAATTAACTATCGAAGTGGGAGAGGTATTCAAGAAAATTTCTGTTCCAGTTGATACAATAATAACCGATAGAGATAGCAGTGATATTAATTATGATCAGAATTTGGGTGTCTTTAATTTTTCATCAGCGTTCTTCGTAGAGAATTTTGGCGATAAATATATGAGCATGATAGGTATAATGAGTGAGGATAAACTATTACTTAGTGATCTAGTGAAGCAACTTTCAAGTGACGATGAATTAGATATTCTATCGTATGAGTCTTTTAAGAAGGTTATGGAGAAATTTCGAGTATTTCTGATAAGTTTTGGTATGTTTGGATCGATACTTTTATTTGTGAATTCATTGCTTAATATTATTAGTACTCAAGTTTCAAACTGTATTTCAAGAAATAAAGAACTCGCGACACTTGAAGCTATTGGTTGTTCTAAAAAAAGAATAATATCAATATTGATAAAAGAGTCACATTATTATTTGATTTTTAGTTTTATTTTATCAATTTTATTAGTGTTTATTGGATTAACTTTTGTAAAAACAGAGATTGCTTTTAATGATAATTGGATGATTACTTTTGGAGTAACGCATATGGTTATGATGGTTTTTATTTATTGGATAAATAGATTTATTATAATATTGAATTATAATAAGATATCTAAGGATACGACGATTACTGAAAGAATTAATAGTTAAATTCTAGGATATTTAAATCATCTAGGTTATTCCGCATTAATTTTGTTATAAGAAAGAATAGTGTGTAAATAACGTAAGCGTTAAAACCCAATATTTAAACGCCCAACAAATCGAAATGTTGGGCGTTACTTACATTGAATGCTTAGTTTTTTACATAAGCGAGAATTCGAGAGGATTTAAAGAAAAGAGGAAATAATTGTTAAAATATAATCATAACTAAGAAAAGGTGTGATTATAATGAGATATGATTCTGAATATGAAAAATATTGGAAAGAGTTGCTTGAACAATTCAAAAAAGAAAAAGTAAGTATTAAAGCATTTTGTGAAAAAAACAATGTAAAAGTGCATCAATTTACCTATTGGTATGACAAGTTAATAAAAGGTAAAGTAAAATCAAAGAAAAAAGCATTTGTAAAAGTGCACTTTATTGTAAATATTTGATTGTAATTAAAAAAATTAATTTGCAAAATTACATTTTAAAAATTTATCAGCATTGCAATATTAAAAATAATGAAAATTTATTAAATAATTTTTTAATAAAGCGTCTTACGATTAAAAATAACGAAATTTGCGAAAATCTTTTCTCTCCCACAGTTCAAATGATTAGCGAGAGTAATGTAAGAGTTAAAAACTTTTTTGCTTTAAATTGTGATTCTCTAAATATTACGAGTTAAGGATTTTATTATATTTGTTTGCCATTAGGTTTACGCGGTGTAGTAGCACCTGCTGATGAACCTAATGGTATTTTTTTATCATAAAGTAAAGTGCTAATTAATTTGTAGATAAAGTACAAAAAAATATTTGTAGCGTACAGGTGAATGCAGATAATACAAGCCACTATAGTCAGTCTCAAAAATTATTATATTTTAATCAATAAAATTGGATAATTCAAACTACTTATTAATAAAAAATATCGTTAGAATACAAAACACTATCATCAATATTAATAAAATGAATAACGAAGAAGAAATTATCGGAGAAATATTCCTAATAATGAAAAGATAAATTTTAATATTTAAAAACACAACTAATATTTGCTAAGGCAAAGGTAATAATAAGCATCAAATTGAATTTAAAAATAATTGATAAAATAAAAAACATAAATATATTTAGTAGGAATGAGATTATCAAAAACTTTTGTGTCCCAATATATTGCATATTTGTCCCGATGTGTTATACTATTTATGGAGGTCTTATTATGAAAAAAAGAAATATAATAAATTTAATAAAATATCATTCAGAAAATAACGAATCTGGATTTAGAGATGAAGCATATGAAATGGCTAAATATTTTGATAAAATCGGAGATTATCAATTGTCAGAATATATTATATCATTGATTTCAAAGACAAATACCTTTATACCGCAAGTAAATAATTTTGAAAAATCATTTTTTAGTAAAGTTGAATGCGGTAATAACCCGTTACCCTTACCTGAAAATATTAAAGAGGATATTGTTGGTATAGTTAATGCAGCAAGCCACAATGCCGGAGTAAATAAATTTTTATTTGAAGGAGCCCCTGGTACAGGGAAAACTGAAACAGTAAAACAAATTGCTAGGATCTTAGAGCGAGAATTATTTGTCGTAGAATTTGATGCTGTAATAGATAGTAAATTGGGGCAGACATCTAAAAATATAGTCTCAGTATTTCAAGAAATACGTAATTTATCAAATCCATCTCAAGCTGTTATTTTATTTGATGAAATTGATGCTATAGCTTTAGATAGAATCAACTCAAACGATTTAAGAGAAATGGGAAGAGCTACTTCTACAATCTTAAAAGAATTAGATAGATTAAATGAAGAGGTAATGCTAATTGCCACAACTAATTTATATAATTCTTTTGATAAAGCATTAGTAAGAAGATTCGATTCTGTAATTAATTTTAATCGATATACTAGAGAAGATTTGTTAGAAGTAGCTGAAGCGATATTAAATTCTCTACTGAATAAATTTAAATTTGCAGGTAGGAATATGAGATTATTTAAAAAAATTATACTCCTTATGGAGGAAATTCCATATCCTGGTGATTTGAAAAACATTATAAAAACTTCATTGGCTTTCAGTAATCCTAAAAATGAATTAGATTATTTGAGAAAATTATTTTATACTACTTCTGGACAAAGTGTATCAACTGATTTAAAGGAATTTCAAAGTAGTGGTTTTACTTTAAGGGAAATAGAGATTTTAACTGGAATATCCAAAAGTCAAGCTTCTAGAGAATTAAAGGAGTGATAAAATGAATGATGTTTTACAATTAAAAGGGGATTTTTTTCAAAAGCCGAATTCTTCTAGACCTGGAGCTCCTAACCTTCCTAAAGGTACTAAAGTCAATATTAATCATCTAAAAAGGTTGCAAGAGGATTTAGAAAGATTATATCAATTTTGGAATGAGGAAAAAATATTCCAAGGGGCGTTAATAAGTGTCTTTTATACCAGAGTAGTTCCAAAAAGTAGGAGGATAAATGGTTTTTTATCAAAAGGTAGTAAACCGGCGAACAGTTCGATAGTTGGTGCGCGTTTTTCAAACGATGAGAAAAGAAAGCATATTATAACGCACTATGTTACTCTAGATATATTGGAAGAATCAATTAATAGAGTGAGAAATAGCATTTTACTTTTTAAAGAAATATTTAATGATAATATTTCACAAGGAGATTTAGAAAATATTAAAGAAAAAAATATTGATTTTCACAAATACAAAATATCAAAGACAAATTTTCTTAAAATTATAGTAGATTCTCATTATGTTGAAAAGTTTTCATTAATAGAAAATAAAAACAATTTTGATCAAAACTCAATTATAACCATATATAAAACTGATGTTGAAACTAGTTTACTTATGGAAAGAATAGGGATAAAACTTCTTCCAAGCAGAATAATAGATGGGATAACAATGCTTTTGGATCCTAGTCAATTTATGCTTTTATATGAAAAAGCCCCCTATTTAATAGCAATGGTTACAGAAGATATATCAAAATTAACCAAAGATGATTTTAGTAATTCGATTGAAAGTAGTAAAATGTCAATTCCGAGGCCCACTAATGAACCTATTGTTGGTGTTATTGATACCATGTTTGATGATCGTGTTTATTTTTCAGAATGGGTCGAATTTAAAAATATGTTGAGTGATGATATACCCTTAGAACCTAATGACTACAAACACGGTACAGCAGTTTCTTCAATTATAGTAGATGGAGCAAATATCAATCCAAATTTAGATGATGGATGTGGAAGATTTAGAGTTAGACATTTTGGAGTAGCAATACAGAAACAATTTAGTTCGTTTTCAATTTTAAAATCTATAAAAGAAATTGTTGCTGCAAATAAAGATATTAAAATTTGGAATTTATCATTAGGTTCAAAAGATGAAATAAATCCAAATTTTATTTCAGTTGAAGCAGCAATACTAGATAAACTTCAGTACGAAAATGATATTATTTTTATCATTTCTGGTACCAATAAAGCAATGAGTGATAATGAGGAAAAAGCAATAGGCTCTCCAGCTGATTCAATAAACTCATTAGTTGTAAATTCTGTTGATGATAAAAATGAACCTGCTTCGTATTTGCGCAAAGGTATAGTATTGTCATTTTTTAATAAACCAGATGTTAGTTATTATGGTGGTGGAAATCATGAAAAAGGGATTAGAGTTTGTATGCCCACTGGTGAAGCATTTGTTGTTGGAACTTCATTTGCGGCGCCATGGATAACAAGAAAAATGGCATATTTGATAGGAATCATTGGATTAAGGAGAGAAGTGGCAAAAGCTTTAATAATTGATTCCTCAACTGATTGGAAAACCACGTATACGATTGAAAAAGCTTCAATACTTGGACATGGAGTTGTACCCAAAAGAATTGAGGATGTAGTTAAAAGCCAAGATGATGAGATAAAATTTGTTTTGTCAGGTGTTTCTGAAAAATACGATACCTATAACTATAACATTCCAGTCCCTATTCATAAAGACAAACATCCATTTGTAGCAAAAGCAACACTTTGTTATTTTCCCAAATGTTCTAGAAATCAAGGAGTTGATTATACTAATACAGAGTTAGACATTTCTTTTGGTCGTATTAACAAAAATACAATAAAATCAATTGATAAAAACAAGCAAAGTATTGAAGATGAAACTCATTATTTGTACGAAGGGGAAATGCGTAAGAATTTTAGAAAATGGGATAATTCAAAACATATTAAAGAAGTTTTAAAAGATAGATCAAAAGCAAAAAAAACATACATAAACCGTATGTGGGGAATTAGTATAAAAACAAAAGAACGATTAGAAACAAAAGATGGAGAAGGGATTTGCTTTGGTGTTGTAATAACTCTTAAAGAGTTAGAAGGAGTTAATAGAATAGATAACTTTATTCAAAACTGCTCATTGAGAGGGTGGTTAGTAAATAAAATTAATGTTGAAAATAGGATTGATATCTATACTAAAGCAAATGAAGAAATTGAATTTGAGTAGAAAAAAATTAATTTACTAGAGTATCCTAGATTTTATATAAAAGAGTAGTGAACAAATTTTAAAATTGACTGCAGTGATTTGAATTACCTGTATTTAAATCCTACACTGCAAATATTTTCCCACAAATTAATTAGCAGTGTAACTTTGTAAAAAAAAAATACCATTGGTCCACCAGCAGATGCGACTAGACTACCTAAATGAAATGGTATAAAAAATATAATAAAGCACTTAAACTCAGGATATTTAAAATTTACAATTTAAGCAAAAAGGTTTTTTGATGATTATAGTGCTTGCGCTAATCTTTTGAGATGGATATGAGAAAAAGGTTTTAAATCCTCAATTATAAAATTGTTTATTATTATTTTGTTAAATACTAAAAAACACAAAATTTAACTTGCTAATTTTTGTGTCTGAATTATTTGGAGGATTCCAATTAATGAAAATCAAAAAAATTTATGCGAAAAAAAATTTGGATTTAAACTCGCAACAAAATTTTCAAAAAAAGTTCTAAATTATACTGTGATATGAAGATTAAATTATTGCACAGTTAATATTACAATTTACAACTAAAAAACAATTGTATATTTTTTGTATTTGCTTACGAACTATTGTGTATAATCTATAGGAAGAGGCATTGAGTAATAAAAATTAATGTCTAAAAAGGAGAAAGTTATGCCAAAAATTGATAGTAAATTAGAACCAAAATCAAAAAACGAATCACAAATAGAAAGAAATTTAAATATAGGTAGAAATGCAAATCTAGGTAGCTCTTTACCTTCAAAAAAGGTGAATAAATAATGATAAATTTATTCTTGCTAATAGTTTTTTCTATTCCTGGTTTTATCGTATACAAAGTATCTTGTGATTTTCAAGAAAAGGAATTTTTAGGCAAATCGATATATAAAATCATCTTGAAGTCTATGGTTTATAATGGTATTATATTTGTTTCTACATTTTTTATTTATTTTGGTGTAGCAGAATTAAATATGAGAAACTTCAATGTTTTGTCAACATTTTCTGATATTACTTACCAGTATCTTATAATACTTATTTTTATTATTGCAATAAATATGGTATTGTCGTTCTTTATTTATATCATCTTTCAAAAGTTATACTGGTTTATGCTTAAAAAAATTAAAAATATGTGGAAAAAAATTAAAACAAGGCCTAAAAAATCAAAATAAGTTTGGTTAGCAGAATAATTTGATTCTTAGTTATTTTATTAAATTAAAATTTTACAAAAAAAACTAATTTAGTTATTATAATATTATTGGTGATAAAGGTGATGAATGATGGCAAGGACTAAAATAGAATGGACAGAGTCCACGTGGAATCCTATAACAGGATGTGATCCGTACAGTGATGGTTGTAAAAATTGTTATGCTAAAAGAATGGCTAAGAGATTGAAAGCTATGAATAATCCTAGATACAGAAATGAGTTTAAAGTGACAATTCATAGTGATTTATTTAATAAGCCTAAAGAATGGAAAAAATCTCAAATGATTTTTGTGAATTCAATGAGTGATATATTTCACGAAAATATAAGCGAAGAGGTAATTTTCGCACTTTTCAAGGTAATGTCTGAGTGTAAACAGCATATTTTTCAGGTACTAACCAAAAGAGCAAAAAGAATGAATGAAATCTTGGCTAAAATTGATATTACTGATAATATTTGGATAGGGGTTACAGTTGAATCTGCTGATTATATTGAGAGAATTGATTATTTAAGAAATGTTAATGTCAAGACTAAATTTATTTCCTTTGAACCTCTATTATCTGGCTTTTCAAATTTAAACTTAAAAGATATTCAATGGGCTATAGTAGGCGGAGAATCTGGACCTAAATCACGTCCAATTGAGAAAGAATGGATATTTAATATTAAAGATACTTGCGAAAAATTTGGTACATTGTTTTATTTTAAACAATGGGGAGGAACAAACAAAAAAAAGAGTGGAAAATTATTAAATGGGAAAGAATATCTAGAAATGCCAGAGGTTAATATAGTTTAAAATATTGTATTGTCAATAGGGATTTTTATTGACTATAAAATTATATTTTAAAACACCAATATTTTCCATATATTAGTATAATTATGTAAAACTTGAGATTTGAATATTAAATTACTTGTAAAATGTTTTTACGAGTGATTTTTTTATGTACTAACATGAATAAAAATCTTTAGAGGGAATTAAATAAAATTATGTTATTGTATGTATTAATTATTTTTCTTAATTTAATAATAAAATTCTTTTTAAATTCAATACTGACGATGAATATTTTAAATATAATATCGTTGCTAATTTATTAATTAGCAATTAAAATTTTTCGTATTGAATTTTTTTTGTATATCAAATATTTTTAAAATTAAATAAATTATAATAATTAATACAAAATTTAACAAAATTATTATTTAAACTACAATTTTTTATGTTACAATTGTGATGGTTCTATAATATAAAAGGGTGGATGCTTTCTTAGTAAGGTTGTTATGTATTAATATTTCGTTTTCAGAGATGGCAAAGAACTGTCGTTAATTTTTCTTGTTTATGACCTCACCATGTTATCTTGCTTTTTTGGAGAATTTATGAATAAAATTAAATTTTAAAAAAATATTCTGATTTTTTTGAAAATAGTACAAATAAAATCACACTTGAGGGTAGATAAAATTAATTTTACCTCATTTAAAGAAAATATAAAGTTAGAAATTGAAATAATTAATAAAAAAATGTCTAAACCATATTATGGATATTAAGATATCTTGTAAAACTTTTAAACAAAGAAATTGGAAAAACACAAGAATTTTGTACATACATACCAATTAGAGAAGATTGCTATTAAGATATTTATTTGAGTAATTGAAGCCTGATTTTAATCTTACTAATATGAATAATATTCCACAGAAATCTATTAAAAAATTAAATACTATCACTAAAAATAGCCAAGGAAATAATAAATATTTCTTGAAATTAGATATTAAATAATTTTATGATTGCATTAATCTTGAGATATTAGAGACTAAACTTAGAAAATCTGTAAAAATTGATGAAAAATTATTAAATTAATATTAGCCACTATGAGAAATGCTGGTGAAAAAGTTATAGGTGTGCCTCAAGGGTAGTCTATATCAAACATTTTACCTCAAATATATCTAATTGATTTTGATGAATTCATAATCTCAAAAAATACTAATTACGTAAGGGTTGTGGGTGACATTAAGTTAGCATTATCGAAAGAGGTTGCCATTCGTTTGTAGTTAATTCGGGTTTGATTCGGAAACCTTTAAGAAAATATTAAATGTACAGTTAACTGACTGGCAACAAAATGAAGGGTTACCAACGTATGGGAATGTAACTACTTAGAACTTAAGAATAATAAAAAAATGGAGAAATTCAAAAGATGAAAAATAAAACTAAATGGGTAATGGGGATAGTAGTTGTCGTTATAGTATTAATTACTATAGGGCTAATAGTACCAAGTGAAGAAGTTAAAACTACTATTAGAGAGTTAATAGTACCAAGTGAAGAAGTAAAACCTACTTTAACGGTTGAAACACCATATTCAAGAATATATACAGGTAGTGGCGATAATGTACTAAATATAGAAAAAAATAAATTTGTTTATGCATTCAATATTACAGGCAATGAGAGTGGAGATGTTTTCAGTGTTCAAGGTTATGATAAAAATGGCAAAGAAACAGCATTTTTTATTATGGCTACTGAATATTACAGTGGAACCACATATGACCCTAAAATGGATACTGTAATGCTTAAGATTACGGCTACTGGTGAATGGACTGTAGAAGTTATGAATTGGTAATTACGGTACAACGTAAATTATTATAGAGAGAAATCTACTCATATATTATTAAAAATATCAGTAAAAAATAAGCTACTATAAGTAGCCCTAAAGGATAGCAAGAACTACAAGGTAATTTGTGGGCGCTTCAAGAAAAACAAACGGTGAATAAATTCGTATACAGGAAATTTATATAAATTAAAAAAATTGAGCAGAGGGGAGGTCTAATCTAAGAAAGCAATCAAAGAAATGGAAAAATAAAAGTTAAAAAATTAGAATTAAAAAAAAGAAACTAAACACGATTATGAGTTTATGGAAAATAATATATTCAAGGGAAAAAGCAACAAGAGTAAAATTTCAAAATGAAATTGGAAACACATCAACTGAATACCTAAAAGTTGTGTAATAAATTGAAATTATCAACCAAATATAAAAAAATAAAGAAACAAAATGAATTAATTAGATTGAACGAAATTTAAAAACATTAAAGATATAAGAAAAGCAAAATAATTTAAATCTAAATATCAACAAGAATTGTCATTTTATTTTCTCCAATTCAAATTATTAGTGAGGGCTCTGCATAAAGGAGTTTTTTTGTTTCTTGCAGTCCTGCATTTTTTGAATTTTAGAGGTAAGGTTTTAAGAACCAAATAAAAAATATTTAATAAAAATGAAAATAAAAAGCCAATTAAAGACATTATTTCAAATAATTTATTTATCTGTTTAAAATTTTAATCAATGAAATAAAATAAGAAACTTGTTTTTAGAAGAATTATAAACATATTTATTTATAACTTCTTACATTTATGTTAATATATATGTATATATCGACAAATAAAGTATTATGTTTTGCAATTGAATATTTTTGAGAGGAGTCTTGAAATGAGGACAAAAGAATTGTGTGAGGAGATATCTAGTATATTAGCAGTGTTTTCTGAAAAAATAACAATTAATAGTAAAAATAATATATTGGATGACAATATTTTTTCAGAATACTATTTTAAGGACATATTGAATTTAATTTATGATTATAATTTAATAAATGCAAATGATGAAAAAAGCAATGCAACAGCAATAGATTTAAAAGATGATAATTTAAAAATTTATTTCCAAGTTACCTCAAATAAAAGTAAAAAGAAAATAGATGATACAATTAAAAAACTTAAATTAGAGGGTGAGTTTAAATTATATTTTTTATTTCTATGTTCCGATGCTTCGACACTTAAACGGCACACATATGATTTAGAAAAACAGAATTTTGATCCCCAAACAAATATACTTGATTTCTCAAAGTTGATGGGGAAAATAATGGGTTGCGATGTTAATAAGGTTTTAAAAATTTATACAATATGTAAAAGAGAACTTGGGTTACGTACCAATGCGGATGAAAGTAATTCGAATTTATCCAAACTTATTGTTTCACTTTCTAAAATAAACAAAATGAAAAATAGAGATAAAAAAATTTCATTCGATATAGAGAAAAAAATTGATTTTAACAATCTTGTTTATTATAAAGAAATTATTAAAAAAAATGCATACACTACAATCTTAGTTGATCAAATTTATAATTGTTTTGATGAAGAAGCTAAAAATATAAGTTTTTGCGTATTGAGCAATGTTTTTGAATCATATAATAAAAGTATTAAAAAATATAATGAATTGAATATTAGTAAAGAAAGTACGGATTTTACTAAAGAAGATTTATTTTTTGAATTCACAATAGATGATTTAATTAGGTATTTATCTGCTGCAGGAGAGTGCGAAAGTATTCCTAGAGATGAATTAGAACACTGTATTAAAATTATCGTGATAAATACTTTTCTCCGATGTGAAATTTTTAAAAGTCCGGAGGAATATAATTATGATACTACCAAATAACATAAATCCGAAAAACACAATTTATTACAACTCAGCTTTAATTATTAAAAAAATGAAAGTTTGTGATAACAAAGATTTTATGAATATTTATAAAATATTATCTAAGGAAATAAACATAACATTAAAATTATATTTACTTTGTATTGATTGGCTTTATTTGGTAAATGTAATTAAAATTGGAATAGGTGGCGAAATTGAATTATGCAACTAGTTGAATTGAAAATTTATAATCATGAAAAAGAAATTAGGACTATTAGATTTAGAAAAGGTATGAATTTTATATTAGATACTACAAGAAGCCCTAGTGATGAATTGATAACAGGAAATAATGTTGGAAAGACAACAACGTTGGCATTGATTGATTACTGTCTTGGAGGAGGAGCTCAAAATATTTATGCGGATTCTGAAACCAAAAAAAATAACGAAAAAGTAAAAGAATTTTTATATGATAAAAAAATTATTGTCAGTTTAAGTATCTCAAGTAGTGTGGATGATAAAAACCCAGAATATATTTTAAAGAGAAATTTCCTCAATGCTAAAAATAAGATAATGAAAATCAATGAAGTAGATTTTCCCAATCTTGATTCATATAAAAATGAACTAAAAATAATTCTTTTTCCAGAT
Source organism: Candidatus Bathyoplasma sp. NZ (assembly GCA_013332095.1). GTDB lineage: Bacteria > Bacillota_I > Bacilli_A > MAG-NZ > MAG-NZ > Bathyoplasma. Next base: position 93,288 of record JABENI010000015.1, on the reverse strand, counting down.
TTTATTAATCCAAAGCCAAGTTTCAGACAATTAATTGCATCTAAATTGAGATATAAAGATGAAAGAATTAATAATACAATCAAGTTTCTTAATCAAAATGTAACTAGTTTTGAATATGAGACATTATTTCTTACTCTATTAGGGATGCCTTCTGAAGATTCACAAGACAAAGATAAAATCAAAAAAGCTATTAACAAAGAACTAATATATATTAAAAAACTTCAGTCGAAACAAACGAAAACAGAGTATGAAACTCTTTTAAATGCTACAAATAAAGAAATCTCATATTTGGAAGATGAAAAAAAATCACTCAAAATTAATGAAAATTTTCTCGATGATCTAACAGAATTAAACAATTGTAAATATGAATTAAATAAAAATAAAAGAGAATATTCAAATTTAAGTATAAAGTTAAAATTAATTGAAGAAGTTCTGGAAGAACTTCGACAGCAAAAAACTGAAATAGACACAGTGGAACTTAGAGATATTTATGATGAAACTAAAAAATTAAACATTGCTGTTTCAATAGAATTTGAAAAATTAGTTACATTTCATAATGAAATGATTAAAAATAAATCAGATTATATTAGTGCAGAAGTTCCAGACATAAATAATAGAATGAAAGAACTTAAAGGCAATATTGACAAACTTCTTTTGGTAGAAGAAGATTTGATTAATGAAACATCAAAATATGTTTCTTATCAGGATATAGAAGAAATTATTTCAAAATTAAACACTTCACATACCAATAAAGGTGAATATGAAACTTACATAAATCAAATTACAGATTCAGAAAAAACATATGAAATACTTTCAAAACAAATGGACTCACTGAATGAGAAGTTACATTCTGAAGAATACAAAGCGAATCTGCAGAAACAAATCGGAAAATTTAATGAATTTTATAATTCTATTTCAAATCAACTGTACGGTGAAAAATTTTATTTGAAATATGAAATAGGGAAAGATAGAAAAACTGAAAAAGAGTACTATAAATTTGATGCATTTAATGAAAATTTTGGTAATGGCAAAAAACAAGGTGAAATAATTGCTTTTGATTTATCATTAATTTTATTCAGTATTGATATAAATATTGCTACACCTAAATTTATTTTAAATGATAAGAAGGAACTTATGGATATCAAACAATTAGAAATATTAACTTCACTTCTGAAACCCTTTGATATTCAATTAGTTATTTCAATATTATCTGATAAATTATCAACTTGTTTAATTGAACAAAAATTAAATGTACTCGTACTTAATGAAAATGATAAATTATTTAGAATAGAGCAATATGATAAAATATAACGAAAACAAAGAAATTTTCTTTGTTTTTTTTTGTTAGTAATCCTAATATATAATTTGTCAATGAAAAATGTACGAATTTAAATTTTTTGTAATTGAAATCTAAACACTAATAAAAATTGGCTTTTTATTAAATAATTTTTATTTAGATTATTGAAACCCCCTTCATTCTCAAATTCAAATGAAAAGAGAGAAACAAGAGTAAAAATTTTATCTTTATGTATTTGATTCATATTTTGATATTCTTCAACTACTATGAATCAAATGAATTTTTTGTTTATATTTAATTACTTTAATGTTTTTCATGGGATTTTGGAAAAAATCTTCCCTTTATCGAAATATTTTTGAGTTTGGGAAGTTCTAATAACCAACTCAAAACCAGCAACTACTATTTCAGGCTAGCCTTGCTCTTGCTCTGCCTTGATATTTGTTTTGCAATATTTTGTCTTGAAAGTCGAGCACTACTACATAAATGAATAAATTTCCACATTACGAATCTGGATGAAAATAAATTCATTGAAATTAGTGATTTGTACAATGAAAGTATACGCAACTCCCTGAATCATTTTGATGTTGATAATCTAAGATACAAAGTTGAAAACAATAGGGATCTAAAAAATGAAGGTAAAAAAATAAACGATTATTACAAAACATGTTGGAAATATTTTTATTATTCAAAAAGACCAACTATTATAATATTTATTTTCTCAATATTTATACTTGCATTACCTTTTTTATATGATGTTTTGTTTTAGTAGTTATGTGTTTCGCAAAATAGTATTTTATATATATTTTATATAAGAAATTTAGATGGATTTTTTTAAAAATCAAAACTGGTCGAATTTAGACATAATAATCAAGAAGAATTGTCGTTTTATTTTAATCTAGAGTATTAAAATATTTTCCCTCTACAGTTTAAATAATCAGTATCGACATTGTAAAGTCAAAAAATCTTTTTGTTTTAAATGAAGTAGTTATAATAGGAAAAATTGCGGAATTTGTATTTTATGATAAAATACATCTAATATATGATGATATAAATGAACCGGATTTAGAGATTAACAACTTGGTATGATTCAGATTTTGAAATTTCTGGGAAAAAATTGAGTATTAAGTCCAACAAGTCTTATGCTCAATTGCTTTTACTGGAAATGCAAGATTATAATCAAACTGGTTTATAAGAGTTAAGAGTAATTTGGAAAAAAATTAAAAGAAAATAAATTCTTTTATAATAACTATTTCTCAAGGGAAGAACTTGCTAAATTTAAAAATATAATCGAAAATTTTAATGAATCAGATGTGGAGGTTGAAATTACCGGATATATAAACAGCGAAGATTTTTCTAGTTTGATATTTCAAGAGCAAATAATACATAAGGGTGATTTATTAGGTACAAATTTTACGAAAATTGACGCCGATAACTAGTATGTCTGTATTAGTGATTTTAGAGATATTGAAATATTATAATTAAAACATTTGACAAATTGTCTACTTATTCTATGAAAATGACAAAAAATTTAGTATAATTAATAAAGGTATATTAAATTTTATTTTGGAGGTAATTATGGGAAAATATAATGTAGCAAGTCTTTTTGCTGGTGTTGGCGGTGTTGATTTTGGTTTTAAGTTAGCAGGAGCTACTCCTGTTTGGGCTAACGAAATTGATGAGTATGCTTCGCTAACTTTTTCAGAGAATCATAAATCTGTTGATTTAAGAGTGGATGATATCAAAAATATTAAAGGTGAAGAATTGCCTTTGGGGTTATCAATTTTGACTGCTGGATTTCCGTGTCAGGCTTTTTCTGTTGCAGGAAATAGAGGTGGATTTAATGATGAAAGAGGAGCTTTATTTAATCAAATAACACGTTTAATAGTAGAATTAGATGAACATAATAATAAGCCTCAAGTAATTTTTATAGAAAACGTAAAGAACTTATTAAATCACGATGAGGGAAAATCGTTGAAGAGAATTATGTCTGAATTAGAGAATTTAGGATATAACTTAACTTATAAAATTTTAAATACTATGAAATATGGAAATCTACCTCAAAACAGAGAAAGAATTTATATAGTAGGATTTTTGGATAAGAGCAAACTAAATAATTTTGCTTGGCCAGAAAGAAAAGAATTAACAAAAAAATTAAATGATGTCATAAATAGAGATATAAAAGTTGATAATAAATATTACTATACTAGCTATAAAACTAAATATTATGATATGCTTAAAAAATCAATGCATAGAAATGATACTGTATATCAATTAAGAAGAGTGTATGTTAGAGAAAATAAATCCAATGTTTGTCCTACATTGACTGCAAATATGGGAACAGGTGGTCATAATGTTCCGCTTATATTAGATAATAAAGAAAATATTAGAAAGTTGACACCAAGGGAGTGCTTTGGGTTACAGGGGTTTCCTTCAACTTATAAATTTCCTGAAAACATGTCAGATACTAGATTATATAAACAAGCAGGTAACTCAGTTTCAGTATCCGTAATTTCATCAATAGCAAAAGAAATTTTAAAGGTTTTGTAATTGTACAAAACATTCAGAACTGAGGACATACAAAAATACAGGAAATTTTTATCCAATGTAGCGGCACTATCTAAAATATTTTCAGCAAGTGATAAACCATTAATTCACTATAGGGCAGTCGAATCTATCTTTTGCCATTGTTTTCAAGCTGAAGACTTATCAAGATCAGATATAGCGATTGATGCTTTAAGGGATCGTACTGGTATTGGTATAAAAACATTTGTTAAGCGTGGCAGTATTAAACAGTATGAAAAAATTGCAGAGTTTAATTCTGATAGAAATAGTTATAATGATTTAGACACAATGGAGAAAATAAAAAGAATTTCAGAACTGAGAAATAAGAGACTTGAGCTTGCATTAAACCTATATAATATAGATGAATTAATCTATCATTGTATTGTAAGAGATTCTGCTAATATTATTATAATTGAAAGTGATATGCCAACAATTGACATAGAAAATATAAATATCACGGCTACGAGAAGCAATACTATTAAGTTTGATGATGGAATTAAAGAGTATAGTTTTAATATGTCAAAAAGTACTTTGTATTGTAGCTTCGATACTACTGATGAAAATAAGGTAGATCATTTTGGAGTTACGATACTTGATAATCCAATGGAGTTTTTAGATTCTTTAGATTTTGGAAATGTCACTATGTTAGAAAGTGAAGAATTTGAAACGATATATTTACCACTATATACTTACGAAAGAAATACAAATAATAAGTGTATTGCAGAAAGATCCGGATTGAATCAGTGGAATGCAAATGGAAGATTGAGAAATGAAAATGAAGCATATATTCCTATACCATTAAAATTTAGGCAATCAGGATTAGTTGGCAGTTTTTTACCTACTAGAGGCATTTCATTTGGTGCGTACTTGCCAAATGGCGAAATTATGCAGATGAAAGTTTGTCAAGAAGGAAATAAGGCGTTAATGAGTTCACCAAATAAAGATTTAGGTAAATGGTTGCTTAGAGATGTTCTGAACATTTCAACAGATGAATTAATTACCATGGCGCATTTAACCGAATTAGGTATTGATTCAATACGAATTGATAAATATCCAAACGGTATATTTAAAATAAATTTCGCTACTTTGGATTCTTATGAACTGTTTAAGGTTTTTTTTGATTAAATAATATATTTAAATATTATAAGATATCGATAAGATATCTTTTTTTGTTGTAGAAAAATAGAATTAATAGCTTTAGTTATTTAAATATGTTAAGCTATGGAAAAGGAGTGATTTTATGATTACTACTAAATTTTATAACGTTGATAAACCAGATGAAGATATTAATAATTTAATTGAAATATTTAAAAATCATGATGGAAATTTTGATGAGATGAAAACACATGCTACATTATCATTGCTTAGGGAAGAACTTGAAAATATTGGATTTAATGTTTCAAAGAAACACCCAAAATATTTAAAAACTATTTCAAGACCACTTAGCAGTAATTCAGATAAGCGTTATCCTGTTACTGCATTTAATGAAGATAAAGGGATTGTTTTAGAAATAGAGACAGGTAGGGGATATACCAATAATGCAGTTATATATAACATATTGAAATTCAGTATGTTAGAAAATATTGAAACTCTAGTTGTTGCTTGCAAACAAAAATATACAACGACAGATTTTAAAAAAATCACAGAATTTTTGGATGACTTCATTGAGAATAGTAGTATGAAACTGAATTTTAAATTGTTAATCATTGGCTATTAATACAATAAAACGAATTAAGATGCATTTTTCTAAATCAAAAAACAGTTAATCGCTATATAATCTCTATATTTCTTATTCTATTTATTACAGAAAAAAAAACAGACCATAATCAATTTTTTGAAATAAAGAAAAATTATTTTTTGCGATATGCTACATATCATAAACAAGAGGTTTAACAATCTATTAATTTTATTTCTTCAAGTTAGAAGTTTTTTTATATTTATAATCACCTTCGGATGAGTCGTGACTTCGCTCTGCTTTGCTATTTGTTTTGCAATACTTTGCTTTGAAGTTGGGTATAATTATACAAATGAATAATAAATGTATTACGTATTTACGGATGCTTGCAGGAATATTTGGAATAGAAGGGGTTATATTTTTTCAACTTTAAAATTTCAATTTCTGTTTACAAAAGCACTATAACTGTTGAATAGTCTTACTTAATACTACTTAAATAATATGATAGATAACCGAAAGGTTATTTTTTTTTGTAAATAAATTAAATAGAGATGAAATTTATCAAGGAGATAGTACTATAATAGTAATAGATGCAAAATCAGATATTTTGCTAAACATCTAGAAAAAGCTATAAAGTACCAATTTTTAATGGCGGTAATAAATGGGATAAATGAAATAGAGGTATAATTAGTAATTTAATAGAAAAAATAGAAGAAACATCTAATTATATTATTTTATAAAAAAATGCAATATTTTTAATATTGTGTTAATTAAAAATATATTTTAAAAATGTAAATGTTTTCATAAATTACAGAAATGCAAAAAACTGTTGCTGATATATGCTGAAAGTGATAGAATAGTAGTATTGTGTGTAATTTAGAATGGAGGAAGATTTTATGGGTAGTGGCAAATTTGTTACAACGATAAATTGTATGGATGGACGAGTACAAGAGTTGACTAATAATTATATGAAAAAAAGTTTTCAGGCCGATTATGTTGATGTTATTACATTAGCAGGACCATCTGAAGTAATCGCTTTAGGTGAGAAAAAATCATTAATTGAAAATTTGAAGTTTAGATTAGATATCTCAGTTGGTTCACATAAATCGGATGCGATTTCTGTTTGTGGGCACGATGACTGTGGGGGCGTACCTAACGCAAATGTTGAAGAGCACAAAAAATTAATTATTAAAGCGTGTGAAGAAGTAAAAAATTGGAATTATGGAGTTCCAATTATTGGTTTATGGATTGGTAATAATTTTAATAAGGTAGAGAAAATATACTAAGGGGAGAGAAAAAAATGTTTAGAGTCAGAAATAAATGGTTAGTATTAGGTGGAGCGATATTAGCACAATTAACTATTGGAGCTATTTACTCATGGAGTATTTTTAACAATGCACTTGTTGAAGAAAAAGGTTGGAGTCAAAATCAGGTTTATTTAACTTATGTTATTGCAATTTTCTTTTTTGCTTTAATTACGATTGTTTCAGGGAGATTAGTAGAAAATAAAGGGCCAAGGTTTACAGCGATAGTAGGAGCAATTTTATACGGTTCAGGTGTTATACTATCATCATTGGCAACTGCACCATGGATGCTTTACATCACATACGGTGTAATCGCAGGATGTGGAGTAGGATTTGTTTATGTTTGTCCATTATCAACACTGATTAAATGGTTCCCTAACAAAAAAGGGATGATTACAGGTGCAGCAGTAGCAGCATTTGGTTCAGGGAGTTTAATTTTTAAAAACATTATTCAATCATTTGTAGATAATCAAGGAGTAAGTGCTGCATTTTTATATGTAGGAATAATATTTTTAATTGTGACATTGCTAGGAGCAATCTTCTTCGATGTACCAGAAGGATATGCTAAAAAAGAACTAGTAAAAACAGATGCTGATTTTACTACAGAAGAAATGGTTAAGACAAGTAAATTTTATAAATTAACTATTATGTTTATGTTTGGGGTAACACCAGGATTATTAGTAATAGGATTAGCAAAAGGAATTGGGACAGAATTAGTAGGATTAGAAGCAGCAGCAGCAGCAGGAGCAGTTACAGTTATTGCCTTATTTAATGCAGGTGGGCGTTTAATTTCTGGTACGTTATCAGATAAATTTGGTCCGTTTCCAGTATTAAAAGTATTAAACGTAGCTACTGTAATTGGTTTAGTGATGTTAAGTTTCTTAACTTTAAATGTTGTTACATTTTATATTGCATTAATTTTCGTAGCATTTAGTTATGGTGGAAATTTGGCATTATTCCCAACAATTACTAATCAACAGTTTGGGTCGTATAAATATGCATCAAATTACGGTCTTGTGTATCAAGGATATGGTATTGCGGCATTATTAGGATACTTTATCAAATTATCTTCATCAGCAATGGAAGTAACATTCATTATTTCAGCAGTTGCAGTTTTGATTGCGATAGGAATTAGTTTTACTGTAAAAGATAGAAGTAAAGCATAATTTTAAAAAAAAGACTTAGAGATTATCTCTAAGTTTTTTTTATTTCTAAAAAGTATTGCAATTAAATTAATATTTTATTATAATCTTATAGGAGTGACAAAAGGCCCGTTGGAGAAGTGGCTTAACTCACATGCCTTTCACGCATGCATTCACGGGTTCAAATCCCGTACGGGTCACCAGATAAATAAATTATAAAGTCCTTATTACTAGGACTTTTTTTATTTGGGATATATTAAAAAAGCAGATATTAAATCTTGTTGAAATATTTAATAGAAAAATCAAAAAAGTCTTAATAAAAGGCTTTTTTAAAATCTAGAGATTTATTTTATATGAAAATAATCATATGAAATTCAAAATTTTTAGTATCTATATTTTTTATATCAATTTACTATTTACTTTATTGTAATTGTGTCATACTAATAATATATATTAAATACTTTTTGACAAAGTAGATATATTGTTTTATACTTGAAATATATAGGAGGTAAATACAATGGAAGGATTAAAAGACAAATACAGCACTTTAAATTTAGACGTTATTGAGTTTAGTAAATATGTGATTAACTATTCTAATGAAATTAATACTTCGCAAGATATCGGAGATGCTGCTGAAAAAATCACTAATTTAAAATTGCAAAAGATTATGTACTACGTATACTCTCATTTTTTAGTTAAATTTAAGAGGAAATTATTTAATAATTATATTTTAGCTTGGAAACACGGTCCAGTTGTAGCAGAAATTTACAATGAATACAAAGGCAATAATGCTAATGGAATTGATAGTTTTTCAGAAACGATAGATTTATCAAAAGAATTGGATCCAAATCAAATTCATTTTGTAAATCATATTATAATTAAATACAATGAGTTTTCAGCTGTTAAATTAGTTTATATGACACACAGTGAGGATCCTTGGAGATATACTGAACCTAATGGGATAATTACAGACGAATTAATAGGAAGATATTTCGAAAAACTAAATGTGTAAAGAAGAAGAACATGTTGTATTTAATTTTACTTATTTAAAAAAAGATAATACAAAAATAACTAATCAAGATTTTTTAAAAGAAATTCGAGAAATGTCAAAGTACAAATTTAAAGACTTAAGTACTTTATCTAAGCAAAAATGTGGATACGGTAGAGAAGATGCAGAGAAATTAAATGTTACAAAAGAATATCCTTTAGAATATATGGAACATTTTGAAGTTGGAAGAAAAAAAATGAAAAAAGTTGACTATTTTAGAATTGGGAGACAACATAGATTATACGGAGAATTACGGCAGAATATATTTTATGCATTTTTATATGCAAAAAAAGAATAAGCAAGTTAGGTTAAATACTAACTTGTTTTTCTATTTAATATTTTATGATAATTCGGATTAAAGAGATGTTAAAAATATATCAAATAAGTTGATAAAAAAACGAATTGACTACAATTAAAAAAAAGCCCCCAACAATCAAAAAAAAGAAAAGTGATGACTAATAATCATCATTTTTTATGATAAAACTAAATTTATGGCAATAATATTAACAGGTAATTGTTTTAATTTATTGTAAAAACAATGAATTTTAAGATGTTTTTTCATAATTATCGTTTCAATTTAATAAAATATTATATCTAATTTTATCAAATAAGGTTAGTAAATAGAGGGAGGTATTATGTGCGGAATAACTGGGTTTTATAATGGAGAATTAAAGAAAGAAAAATTTATTGAAAGCACTAATTTAATTAAACACCGAGGACCAGATGAGGAGGGCTTTTATTTTGATGATGTTGCTTTTGGTCATAGAAGATTAGTTGTAATTGATAAACAAAATGGTAAACAGCCGATGAAAATTGGTAACTATGTCTTAGTTTATAACGGAGAACTTTATAATACAAAATCTTTAAAAGAGGAACTGATAAAATTAGGCTATACTTTTACTGGTACAAGTGACACTGAAGTATTATTAAAAAGTTATATCGAGTGGAAAGAAGAAGCCTTCGTTAAATTGAATGGAATTTATGCATTTGCTATTTACGATGGTGAAAAAGTAATTTTAGTGCGCGACCGTCTGGGAGTTAAACCACTTTACTACAGTAATATAAACAATGAATTGTTTTTTTCTAGTGAAATAAAATCAATTCTTAAATACTATGATTTAAACACGGTAAACGATGATGGACTGAGAGAGTTATTAGGATTAGGACCTAGTCATACGGCTGGGATAACAGTATATAAAGATGTTTATGAAGTTAAACCAGGGGAGTATTTAGAATTTATTAAAGATGTGAAAAAGAAAATATATTGGAACGTGGAAGCTAAACCGTTTACCGATGATTTTGCTAGTTGTGTCAAAAAAGTAAAGTATTTACTTACTGATTCAATTGAAAGACAGTTAGTTAGCGACGTCGGGATATCTACATTTTTATCAGGTGGAGTAGATTCAAGCATTATTACGGCAATAGCAGCTAAAGCTAATAAGAATTTACAAAGTTATTCAATTGAATACGAGGATAATGATTTTGAGGCAAACGACTTTCAAGTTAGTAAAGATATAGATTATATTAAATACATGGTTGAAAGATATGATTTAGACCATAAATATTTAGAAATCAGTTTAGAGGAATTGGCGGAATATTTAAAAGAAGCAGTTGATTTAAGAGATTTTCCTGGTATGGCTGATATTGATTCCTCACTGCTCTGGTTTTGTAAAAAAGTTAAAAAAGAAAATACAGTAGCTTTAAGTGGCGAGTGTGCTGATGAAATATTTGCTGGTTATCCTTGGTTTTACCGCGATACTGGCAGTGATATTTTTCCGTGGTTAAGAAATTTGAAGATGCGGGAAAATTTATTAAAAGATGAGTGGATTGAACGTTTAAAACTTGAGGATTATGTCAAAGATAAATACGAGGAAACTTTAAAAGAAGTTTCGAATCTAAACGAACATCAAAAAATGATGTATTTAAATATCAAGTGGTTTATGACAACTTTACTAGATCGAAAAGACAGGATGAGTATGGGAGCATCATTAGAAGTTAGAGTACCGTTTTCCGATCATTTATTAGTAGAATACTTATTTAATGTACCGCAAGAGTTTAAACACTACAAACAAGAAAAAGGGTTACTTCGTGAGGCAATGGCTGATTTATTGCCAGCAGAAATTTTAAATAGAAAGAAAAACCCCTATCCAAAAACTCATAATGAGAAGTACACTAAAATAGTAGCAAACCTACTTACAGAACGATTAAATGATGAGAGTAGTATTTTGAATATATTATTTAAAAAAGATAAGTTGATCGATTTAATAAAATCAGGTGGAACTTCGATCGATAAGCCTTGGTTTGGTCAATTGATGACCGGACCACAGTTAATTGCTTATTTATATCAGTTTGATTATTGGTTTAGTAAATATAAATTAAAGTTGGGATAAAATGATAGAATTGTGGTTAGCATTAGCAGTAGCAATATTTTTTACTTTTACAATTAAATTTAAAATAATAAGAGATGAAGATGAATCGAGGATGTATCTTTATCTCACGAGGATTTTAAATATTAAAATCGATGTGGATAAACTTATCTACAGTTTTAGTCATTCAAAATATCGAGCAGGTTTTAGTGTTTATGAATCTTTAGAAAACTACAAAAAAATGGTTGAAACAAAAGATCTCATTTTTGATATGATTCATAAAACGGTAATTAAGGAAATTAAAATTATTGTTAAAACACCAATGATCGATCCAGAAATTGACCAGTATTACAAAATTGCTAACTGGACAGCCCTTACTTATCTTCAAAATTTTATAAATGAAAATTTTAAAGAAGTGCGTCAAGAAAAATATTTAGTAGTCGATAAATATGCTAGAGAAAAAAGAAATTATAATTTTTATTGTATAGGACAGATAAAATTAGTACATATTATATATAGTATTCTAAAAAATGTTGGAGAGATAATAACATTAATGAAACGAGGAAGCGACTATGGAACATCCAATAAATAATTTACTTAAAATATCGATGGAAAACATTCATGATATGATTGATGTGGATACGATTATCGGGAAACCAATTGAAGTTAAAGATGTTTTAATTTTACCTGTGAGTAAACTGAAATTTGGTTTTGCTGCAGGTGGAACTGAACAAAAAGGCACTGAAACTGCTTTTCCCTTTGGTGGCGGAAGCGGAGGAAGTGTTTCAATAGTACCTACAGCCTTTTTAGTAGTCGACTCTAAGGGTGTGCAAGTACTACATTTAAATGAAGATACTCATATTTATGAGAAGATTCTCGACTTTGTCCCGAAATTACTAGAACAACTAGAAGGTAAATTTAAAGCAGAAAAAGAAGTTTAATCTTCTTTTTTTTTGTATTTTTTGGTAGAATTAAAAAGGTGATGAAAATGGAGAAAGAAATTGAAGTTAAACTTTTTGAAATTATTAACGATTATACGATATTACTCAGCCACGATTTAAACTTACCTTATCTAGAATGTTTGTTTTTAACTAGTAGAGATATTTTAGAAGAAAAAACTAATAGTGGGATTGTTGATACCGAAGAAGCGGAGAATTTAATTTTTAAAATTAAAGAACTAGAATTTCAAAGAGAACATATTAGAAGAGCACTAGTTGCTTGTACTTTAAACGGTTGTAAGCGCGATAGAGTTTTAAATAGTGAACTAACCCCAGATACTACTTGTTTACTAGTGTCTTACATCGTGAATTTCATGATAAAGAAGCAAAAAAAAGTTTCGATTTTAGACCCAGTAGTAGGGTTCGGTAATTTACTGAGTACTGTTTTAACTGGTTTAGGGGATAAAGAAGTAGATGTTTTTGGTATCGACAGTAATTTGACGAGTGTTCAAATAGCTAGAGTATTCATGGATATGCAAGAATTTACGGCAGATTTTATTATCGAAGATGCTATTAAATCGAGTGTTAGTGGTTTTGATTTAATCGTTGGAGATTTACCATTATACCTTTACGACAATCATTATTTTCCGCATGTAATAGTCAATCGAATGATCGACAAATTAAATGATACTGGTCGAGCAGTTTTTGTTGTGCCAAATGATTTTTTTGATATTGAAAGTGAATTTAAATCACAGATAATAGACAAAGCAAATTTAGAAGGATTGGTGAAATTACCAGATGATTTATTTATCGATAAAAAATTAGGTAAAAGTATTTTGCTATTAAGTAAAAAAAATGTTAAAATGAACGGCGTAAAAAACTTTTTATTGGTAGAGTTACCCAGTTTAACTGCGGAAGTAGAATTTAAAAAATCAGTGAAGACAATTGAAAAATGGTTTAAGGAGGAAGAAAAATGAAAGTTATTAGTGTAAATGCCGGAAGTTCATCATTAAAATTTAAATTATTTCAAATGCCAGGGGAAACAGTTCTGTGTGAAGGTATTTTTGAAAGAATTGGTTTAGAGATGGGAACATCAAAATTTGTTGTCGGTGATAAAAAAGAAAAAACGGAATTGGTTTTAGCAGACCACTCAATAGCCGTAAATAAACTATTAGAAAATTTAATAACTAAAGATGTAGTTAAAGATTTAAAAGAAATAGTAGGAGTAGGGCACCGAGTAGTTCACGGTGGGGAAAAATTTTTCCAAAGTGTAGTTATTAATGATGAGGTATTTAAAACAATAGAAAGTTGTAATGATTTAGCACCATTACACAATCCAGCTAATTTAATAGGAATTAAATCCTTTACCGAAAAGTTACCCAATGCACTACAAGTAGCAGTGTTTGATACGGCATTCCACCAAACGATGGAAAAAGAAGCGTATATGTATGCAACACCTTATGAGTGGTATCAAAAATATGGAGTTAGAAAATATGGCTTCCATGGGACAAGTCACAGATTTGTCAGTGAAAGAGCAGCGTCTCTCCTAGGCAAAAAACCGAGCGAAGTTAATGTAATCGTCGCTCATTTAGGAAATGGTGCTAGTATCTGCGCTGTAAAAGGTGGTAAAAGTGTCGAAACAACAATGGGATTAACGCCATTAGCCGGTCTACCAATGGGGACTAGAAGTGGAGATATTGATCCAGCAATCGTTGGATTTATCTGTGAAAAAGAAAACAAAGACGTCGCAGAAGTAATAAATATGTTAAACAAAAAATCGGGATTACTAGGAGTATCGGGATTGAGTTCAGATTCAAGAGACATTGGAAATGCCATTTTAGCAGGTCATGAAAGAGCAAAATTAGCTAATGATTTACAAATAAAAGCAGTAGCGGATGCAATTGCTAAATACGCAGTTTATCTAGGGTCTGTTGATGCAATTTGTTTTACCGCAGGAATAGGCGAAAATGCAACTAAATTAAGAAAAAATGTTGGTAATAGATTATCTTTATTAGGGATAGAAATTGATCTTCAAAGAAACGACATTAGAGGAAAAGAAAAAATTATTTCCAGCGATAATTCAAAAATTACCGTGATGTTAATACCGACTAATGAAGAAGTGATCATTGCTAGAGATACTTTTGAATTAATTTAATCCTCAAACAGAGTTGACTGCGTTAACTCTTTTTTTTTGTAAATTATTAAAAGTATATCACTAGATTTGTCTAAACAAGATTGTTACAATTAACTTGAGGGTGAAAGAGGTGAGATAATGAAAGAAAAAGTTTTAGCAGTAATGAGAGCAGCAGGGAGACCTGTCGGAGCCGGTGAAATCGAAAAATTATCTGGATTAGAGCGTAAAGTAATCGATAAAGCGATGAAAGAATTAAAAAAAGAAGAATTAATTGTTTCTCCTGTACGCTGTAAATGGGAACCGATAAATTAAAGTAAACTTAAAAATAAATAGTAATAATAATAAAGAGGTGAGAAAATGAAAAAAACTTTATTATTGTTACTATTTTTATTTTTGAAATTTGAGGTTAAAGCAGCAGTAGTGGTGAGTGAAAACTTAAAAGAAGACTTTCCCTACGATTATCTTTTAAATGAAGAATTAATTATCAGTGAATTAACGACAATTGGTGCTCCGAATAAAAATGTTTTTATCAAAGATGTTTGTAAAGTTAACGATGATTACTATTTAGTAGGTGGTAGTGTAAATTTAGGTAATTTTTTAGGAGAAATGGATGCCTTTATTTTGAAGTACAATAAAAAAATTATTTGGTTTAAAACTTTTGGCGGTAGCGGGTACGATATTTTTAACAGTGTCGATTGTGCTAACGGTATCGTCGCAGTTGGGGAAACAAAGTCCATCGATGGTGAAGCATTCGGTAAAAAAAGTAAAAATTTTAAAAGTGGCTTAATAGTCTCAGTCGACCAGTTTGGAGAAAAAAACTACGCTCATTTAATCAATAAAAAATTAGATTTAATTTTGACTAGTGTTGGTTATCATGATTATCACTACATCAGTGGTTACAGCGAAAAAATAAATGATTACGATATAGTTGTGTTTAAATTTGCTAACGGTCAATTGGTAAAAGAAACAAGTTATAATTACAGCGGTAACGACAAAGTAGAAGATATTTATGTAGGGGAAGAGATTTTAATGGTTGGCTCCACAACTTCTAAAGAGTTAGGAGCTATTTCGAAAAATGGGATCTTGATAAAAATAAACGAGCAGTTGAGTTGGTTAGATGCAGAAATTTATAATAAAAATTACAGTCAATTTAATAAAATAGCCAAAGGGGAAAACTATCAAATATTTGGTAGTTTAAAGTACAATGACCAATCGACAAGACAGGGCTTATACGTTGAATACCAAGATGAATTTAATAGTGTTGTCGTGGAAAACGTGGAAAAATTAATTGGTAAAAACAGCAGTGGCTACTATGGAAATAAAGAAGGTCATTTTTATATTAACAATGAAGAATACGCTGGGGAAATCGTGGAAATAATCGATGATTTTATTTTTTATAATAAACGTGATGTCGTCAGTAACGGCTATATAGAAAAAAGAGATTTTTTAAAATACGACCAGCAGTTATTGTTTAACGATACTGAAGTACCGTTAACAAAAAAATATTTAAACGATAGTTACGATGCTACAATTTTTGGTGATTATGATTATTATTTATACGGTATTCAAGATAACTATCAATTTTACCTCGACAAAAAAACAGAAAAAGTTAATTATTTTTCCAATATAGAAAACAGAGACTATTACGATAAATTGGTGATTTTTTTTAATGGAAAAGGTTACTTAAACGGCAAATCAATTGAATCGGCCTACATTTTAAAAACCCCCGGTAAATACAAACTAGAACTAGTGGGGTTAAATGAGACGGTAATTAAAGAATTTTATTTAAAAGCAGGAAGTAAAAAAATTGCTTTTTATCAGCACTTGTCCGCAAATGACTAGAATATCGGTCTTTAACTTTAAAGTTAAATATTTACGTGATATAATATTTTAAAGATAGGTGATTATTATGAACTTAAATGTAAAATCATGTTATTCGTTACTCAGTAGCACAATTAGGGTAAATGAACTAGTCGATAAAATGAAAGACCTAAAATTTAGTTATGCAGCGATAGCGGATCAATCAATGTATGCTAGCATTAAGTTTTATCTTCAATGCGAAGCAAAAGGGTTAAAACCAATAATAGGATTGGAGTTAGTAATTGAAGACAATCCCTTTTTGTTGTACGCTAAAAACTATTCGGGCTTTAAAAATTTGATGAAAATATCTAGCACTAAAGAAATAGCGGGTAAAGTAAAATTCGAATTCATTAAAGATAACAGTCAAGGTCTCGTTTTCGTAAGTAGAGGTAATTATCTTTTAAATCCGGAAAAATATTTAACTTTTGATTTATTTTTAGGATTAGAACTAGAACAGTTAGAAGATGAAGAATACTATTTTCAGGAAATTTTAAAGTTAGGAAAAAGTTATCAATTACCATTTTTAATTTTAAACGAAGTTAACTGTTTAGAAAAAGAAGATCAAAAATATTTAAAAGTCTTAAATGCGATCAGAGATAATACGACAATTGAAAATGACTCGTACGAAGAAGTTGGACTGAGTGTTACTTATTTAAAGGATAGAGAAACTTTACTGAAAAGTTACGGTGATTTTTTCAATGTCGAAGAGGATTTAAATTTATTTTTAAGTAAATTTGACTTAAAAATTGACTTTTCTAATTACAAATTACCTAAATATCCAGTAGAAAAATATTCTAGTAAAGAATATTTACAAGCACTTTGTTTAAAAGGATTAGAAAAGCGATTGGCCGATTTAAAAGTTAATAAAAATAAATATTTAAGTAGACTTAAATACGAATTAGAAGTAATTTCTAAAATGGGCTTTGATGACTACTTTTTAATTGTCTGGGATTTTGTTTTATTTGCTAAAAAAAGTGATATTTTAGTCGGTCCAGGAAGAGGGAGTGCCGCTGGAAGTTTAGTCTCTTATTGTTTAGGAATTACCAATACCGATCCGATTGAATACAACTTGTTATTTGAGAGGTTTTTAAACGAAGAAAGAATTACGATGCCCGATATTGATTTAGACTTTCCCGATGATAGTAGAGATAGAGTAATAGAATATGTCAAAAACAAATATTCTAAAAACAATGTTGTCAGCATTGTCACTTTTGGAACCTTTCAAGGAAGAAGTGCAATTAGAGATGTCGCCAAAGTTTTAAAAATTGAAACAAAAGTTTTAGATAAATTGATTAAAATGATTCCACTACACTTTTCCAGTTTTGAAACGATTAAGACTGATGAAAAAATTGAAAAAGTACACATTGACTATCCTGAAATAGCTAAATTACTTAATTATTCAGAGAAAATTTTAGGACTGCCCAGACATACCTCAACACATGCTGCCGGAATAATTATTACCGAAAAAGAAATCTACAATTACGCGCCTGTTCAAAAGGGAATATACGATTTGTATCAATCGCAATTTGAAGCTAAAGATTTAGAAAAATTAGGGTTGCTTAAAATAGATTTTTTAGGATTAAGCAATTTAAAAATTTTACAAAAAACAACCGACTTAATTTATCAAAATACTGGTCAAAAAATAAATTTGTACAACTTAACTTATGATGATAAATTAGTTTTTGAACTGTTGAGAAATAAAAAAACCGATGGTGTTTTTCAATTAGAATCAAGTGGGATTAGAAATGTTTTAAAAAAGATGAAGGTAAACTGTTTTGAAGATATAGTGGCTACTTTAGCTTTATACAGACCAGGACCAATGGAAAACATCGATGAATTCATCGATCGAAAACACGGAAAAAAATTTAATTATTTACATCAAAATTTAGAAGAAATATTAAAGTTTACTTACGGAATAATCGTCTATCAAGAACAAATTTTAATGATTGCTAATAAGTTTGCTGGTTACACTTTAAGTGAAGCTGATTTACTTAGGAGAGCTGTCAGTAAAAAAGATCTTGAACTTTTAGAAAAAGAGCGAATTAGATTTGTGAAAAAATGCGACCAAAAAAAATATTTAAAGGAAACGGCTAATTTGATCTACGATTACATTTTGAAATTTGCTAATTACGGTTTTAATCGCTCCCACTCTGTTGCTTATTCAATGATTGCATATCAATGTGCTTATTTAAAAGTACATTACAAAGAATATTTTATGATATCTTTGCTAAACAACTTGCGCTCAGTCGACCACATTGAAAAATATCTGTTCGAATGTAAAGAGATGAAAATTGAATGTTTAGAACCTTCGGTAAATAAAAGTGATGGCAGACAATTTATTGTCGAAGGGCTGGCTGTGAGAATGCCTTTAATTTTAATTAAAGATTTCGGTAGTGTTTTAGTAAATGAAATGATTGAGGAGCGAAAAATTGGACCATTTATTGATTATGAAAATTTTATCAGTAGAACACATCAATTTATTGCTAAAAACAAACTGATTAAATTAATTCATTCCGGCGCATTAGATGAGTTTGGATTAAATAAGCAAATAATGGTTAATAATATAGAGAAAGTAATTAATCGTTCAAATTTTGGGATGTTTGCTGATGAATGTATTGAACTAGAAAAGGATAAAGAATACAGTCTAATGGAGTTAGTCGAATATGAAAAAAAAGCCTTAGGATTTAATTTTAAATACAATTTATTAAACAAATACGATGATAAATTAAAAAATATCGAAATAAATTATCTTAATGATGAAAAAATAGGAAAAAAATTAAAAATATTTGCTAGAATTATCAGCATAAAAGTAATAAAAACTAAAAAAGGACAAGAAATGGCTTTTTTAACTATCGAGGATAAAAGGACCCAAATAGAAGCAATCCTTTTCCCAAAAGCATTTGAAGAATACAAGGAAATCGTTTTCATTGGCAATTGTTACCTATTATATGGTAGAATTAACATTGACAGAGAAGAGAAAAAATTTATGGTTGATAAAATAGAGGTTTTACAATGAAAAAAATAGGTGTATTAACTTCTGGTGGAGATTCACCAGGGATGAATGCGGCCGTTAGAGCAGTTACTAGAGGTGCTTTAACGTTAGGGTATGAAATTTATGGCATTTACTATGGCTATCGTGGTTTGTTAGAAAAAAATATTGAAAAATTTGACTGGTTCAGTGTTGCTGGAAAAATAAATATTGGCGGAACTTTTTTAAAAAGTTCCCGATTTCCCGAATTTAAAAAGATAGAAGTTCGGCAAGAAGCTAAAAAAATATTAGCAGAGTACGGAATTACCTCATTGATAGTAATAGGTGGTGATGGAACTTTTTCCGGTGCTGCGGTTTTGAGTGAATTAGGAGTTAAGGTAATTTGCTTACCAGGGACAATTGATAACGACTTAGGTTATACTGATTATACTATTGGATTTGATACTTGTGTAAATACAGTCGTCGAGGCTGTCGATAAAGTTAGGGATACTTCCGGCTCACATCACCGATGCACGGTAGTTGAAGTGATGGGAAGATCTTGTGGAGAAATCGCCGTTAACGCTGCTATTGCGACTGGTTCAGAATATTTAATAACTCCCGAAACAGGTTTTAATAAAAATGACTTAGTTGAGCATTTAAAAAATCAAAATTTGGGTGGCATTAAATATTCGATAATTATGATTACTGAAAAAATGACAAACGTCCATCAATTAGCTCAAGAAATAGAAGAAATAACTGGAATTGATACTAGAGCAACTGTTTTAGGCTATGTTCAAAGAGGCGGAAGCCCGAGTGCTTTTGACCGAGTCCTCGCTACTAAATTTGGTAAAAAAGCTATTGAATTGATCGACAGAGGGGTCTTCAATCGTTGTATTGGAATTAAAAATAATTCGGTAATTGATTTAGATATTACCGAAGCATTAAATATTGATAGAAAAGGAAAGTTAGAATTGTTAGAAACATTCAAAATAACTTTATAGGTAATAAAAATGAAAAGAAAAACAAAGATTATATGTACGATTGGGCCAAAATCTGAATCAAAGGAAATGTTAGCAAAATTAGCTGTTGCGGGAATGAATATCGCCAGACTTAACTTCTCACATGGTAATCATCAGGAGCAAGGTTCGAGAATTGAAAAAATTAAAGAAATTAATAAAAATAGAGAATTTCCGGTAGCGATACTTTTAGATACCAAAGGACCGGAAATTAGAACCCACTTATTTAAGGGTGGCGTAGCAAATATTGAAAAAGATAGTACCGTAAACGTTCATATGAATGAAATATTAGGTGATAATACTAAGTTTTCTCTAAGTTATGGTGAGTTAATTAATGATGTTGAAATCGGTGATACTATTTTAGTTGATGATGGCTATTTAAGATTAAAAGTTACTAAAATAGAGATCGCTAAAAAAGTAATTGTAACAACGGCGGTCAACACTCATGAAATTAAAGACAGAAGAGGAATTAACGTTCCTGAGGTTAGTTTGAAATTACCGTTTTTATCGGAAAAAGATAAAAATGATATGGAGTTTGCTTGCGACCAAGATTTAGATTTTATCGCTGCAAGTTTTGTTAGAACAAGAGAAGATGTTTTAGAAATTAGAAAAATTTTAAAAAGAAAAAACAACGACCACATTCAAATTATTGCCAAAATTGAAAATCAGCAAGGTGTTAATAATTTAGATGAAATTTTAGATGCTGCTGATGGAGTGATGGTAGCAAGAGGAGATTTAGGAGTAGAAGTTGATTTTACAAAATTACCATTAATTCAAAGAAAAATGATTGAAAAGGCGCATATAAATGGCAAAATTGTCATTACCGCTACCCAGATGTTAGAGTCGATGATTAAAAATATTACGCCAACCAGAGCAGAAGTATCAGATGTTGCTAACGCTGTCTTTGATGGAACCGATGCCATTATGTTAAGTGGTGAAACGGCAGCCGGGGAATATCCGGTGATAGTAGTGGAAACAATGTCTAAAATTGCTGAATCAGCAGAGCAAAGTGTTGATAGAAGCCAGATGTTAGAAAGATTTAAAAAATCAGAAACGGAAAATAGAAGAACTTCCAAAGCAATTACGCTATCCGTAACAAACTGTATTAATGAACTACCAGTAGTCGGATTAGTTTGTTTATCAAAAACAGGTTACACTGCTAGAATAATGTCCCAATCGAGACCAGCAGTTCCGATTATTGCTCTAGTTGATAATATCAAGGTTGCTAGAAAATTAGCCCTTAATTACGGAGTATTTCCGGTGGTACCAGAAAAAGATATTTGTTGTATGAGCGATGCCATTCAAATAGGGATGAATCAAATAATGAATCACAAAGATGATTTTGATAAAAGTGGCGATAGAATTGTCGTTACAGCAGGTCTTCCTTTAGGACAGACGACTCTCCAAACTAATGCTATTGAAATTGTTAGATTTTTAGATTATCCTAAATGGGCGAAGATGTGGAAATAGAAAATAAAAAGGAAATTGAGAAAATCAATTCCTTTTTTTTTACACTAAATCTATATTCAAAGCTTCTTTGACCGTTGAAATATCATTGTGTTTAAATTTTTCATTGTCTTTATAAAAAAACTGTTCATTACCTTTACCACTGACAACTACCACATCACCATCTCTTGCGATACTAATTGCTGTACGAATAGCTTTTTTTCGATCTAAGACCGTTAAGTGATTATCCGTTTTAACATCAGTCAATAAATCGCTGATAATTTCATTTTCATCTTCATCTTTAGGATCTTCAGAAGTGAAAATAACAAAGTCGCTATATTCAGTAGAAATCAATCCCATATCTTTCCTTTTTTCTCGATCTTTTCTACCGGCAGCACCGACGACTAAAACGATATTTTTGTTGCAGATTTCTCTAACTGTCGTTAAAAGATTTTTTAAGGCATTCGGAGTATGGGCAAAATCGACAATTACTTCAACAGGTCCGGCAATTTTAACAAATCGACCTTCAATTTTAGGGATTGTTTTTAGTTTATCTAAAATATTATCTACTTGCAAAAGTTCACCAACAATTAAAGCAGAAGTGATGTTGTAAGCATTGTACTCACCGATTAAATTAGTGCTAATAAAATATTCTTTTTCTTTAGTTATTACCGAAAAAGTCATCGTTTCGCTATCAAATTCAATATCCATAATAATATAATCAGCGGGTACAGATTTGCCAAAGGTAATCGTGTTTTTAGGTCTGCTAATATCGCGAAGGTACTTATCATCAATATTTATAATGGCCGTACCAGTAGGGCTTAGTTGTTCAAATAGTTTTAACTTAGTTGCTAAATAATTAGCCATCGTTTTATGCGAATTTAAATGTTCGTTTGAAAGATTAGTAAAAATGGCGATATCAAAATTAAGACCAGCAACTCTGTTGTTTAAAATTCCCTCACTAGAAACTTCCATCGCGGTGTACTGAATATCATTTTCAGCAAAAGTAACGAATGACCGATATATTTCTTCTAACATCGGAGTGGTTAAACCAGTATCAATTGTTTTATTTTTGTAAAAAATACCGTTAGTACCAATGTTAGCACAGTTGTCATTGCCCAGTAAATGCGAAATAATAGCACAAGTAGTCGTTTTTCCATCTGTACCAGTAATGCCGATTAATTTTTGGTCATGAGGATAAACTTCTTTTAAAATTCTAGAATACTCTTTTAAAACATCTCTTTGATAACAGGGAACTTCTAATTCCAACTTGTTATTGGAAATTATGGTAGTTGCGCCATTTTCAATTGCCTCAGCAAGATGTAAATCATTTTCAGAGAAAAAAAGAGTGTTGGGGACAACCTTTTTAGAATTTTTAGTATAATAATCAAATTTATTTTTCATCAAAAAATACCTCCTGTTGGTATTTTTTACATAAAGTTAAATCTTATACTTATATATTTTAATATTGTTCGGTTTATAAACAGCGATTAAGTATTGATTTACTTTTTCAACAGTTGCATACTTGTACAAATCGTTTAAATTATAATCAGAATTTGTTTGACTAAACTTTCTTAAAACGTTGTTTTTTTCTTGTTTAGTTAATTTATTGTTCCACCAACGTTTTGGTTTAAATTTATGAAATTTAAGATAATCATAAACTAGTAATTCCGTTAAAATGCTATCGTTTTTATAATCAGCCAGTCTTTTAAATAAATCGTCTAATTGATAGTTGAACCAATCGTATCTTTCTTGATAGTAAAGACCAAAACTGAGTAAGTCGGCAAAGGGATCTTGAACAAAATAATCGATTGCCCTCGGCAGATAATTTTTATTGACGTATTTTTCTAAAACTTCTTCAACAATTTTGATTTTTGTTAAATCATCTTTGGTTAAAAAGTTATTTTCAATTATTTCATAAGGCGCTTTATCGTCGTAAATATAACCGTACTTAGCAGCTTGTTTTTTTAGTTTAGTACCAGGAAGTAACTTTAAAAATCCCAACTGCAATTCTTTACATTTTAAAATAAAAGTATCGTTGAACGTTTTAGCAAAACTGTTTAAATTCTCATAGGGCAAGCCGGCTATTAAATCAACGTGTAAATCTATTTTATTGATTTTGTTAATCTCCTTAATAGTAGTAAATAACTCTTTGGTATTTTGATGACGATCGACACTTAAATTAGTTTGCTCGTTTGTCGACTGAATACCGATTTCAAATCTAAATAAATTAGTTTTAGCAGTGTTTATTAAATCGATAATTTTTCCATCTAAAATATCACCGGTTATCTCTAGTTGAAAACTATTATTTTCCTTGTGATTGGTAATTATAAAGTTAATTATTTCTAAAGAATTTTCAACGTTTAAGTTAAATGTTCTATCTAAAAATTTAAAAACTTTAGCCCCGTTATTAATTAAAAATAAAATTTCTTCTTTGACTTTTTCCAGACTAAAATAACGAACCTTTTTTTCTAAAGAGGCTAAGCAGTAACTGCATTTATACGGACAGCCTCTAGAAGTTTCTAGATATTGAATTTGGTGGACATTAAAGTTTATTTTACTAGCAAATTCAATCTTTGTTAAATCTAATTCTAAAATATCGTTGTGAAATATTTGCCCATTTAGTTTATATGATAGATTACTGATGTCACGGTAGTTTCCCGTTAAATTATCCAGCAGTGAGTCAAACGCTCGCTCACCTTCACCTTTAATGATAAAATCGATTTTTAAATCAAAATACTTATTGCACTCATAACTGACTTCAGGACCACCTAAAACAACGATTTTATTTTCAATTTTATGCAAAATTTGTTTTATTATTTCGACGTTCCAAATATAGACACTTAAACCGATAACGTCAATGTCGGACTGATTAATATAGTCGATTATTTTTTCGATATCGTCTTTAATGTTATATTCTTTAATCGAAAGGTCATGTTTAGAATTTTGTTTCAATAGTCTAATTGCTACATTAGGGTGAATGAATTTAGAATTTATACCAATTAACAGAGCTTTCATAATTATTTCCTCGTTTCCTTATTCTATTTTAACAAATAAAACTAAATTTTTAAACTATGTTATAATAATAAGGGTGATTTAAATGTATGAAATAAAGTCTCATTTTAAGCCGACAGGTGATCAACCTAAGGCAATTGAAAAATTAATCGAAGGAATAAAAAAGGGTTTCAAAAAACAAACTCTTTTAGGTGCTACCGGAACAGGTAAAACTTTTACGATTAGCAATGTTATAAATGAAATTGAAAAACCAGTTTTAGTACTAGCCCATAATAAAACTTTAGCCGGTCAACTATACAATGAATTTAAAGAGTTTTTTCCTAATAACAGAGTTGAATATTTTATTTCTTATTACGATTACTATCAACCAGAAGCTTACGTTGCACATAGCGATACTTATATCGAAAAAGATGCTTCAATCAATCAAGAAATAGATGAAATGCGTCACGCAGCAACAGCTAGTATTTTAGAAAGAAAAGATGTAATTGTAGTTGCTAGTGTTAGTTGTATCTACGGTATCGGGGATCCCGAAGATTATCAATCAAGGATGATTACTTTACGGGTAGGAAATGAATATGGGAGAGATAATTTACTGAACAATTTAGTCAATAACTACTATACGAGGAACAACATTGATTTTGGAAGAGGGACTTTTAGAGTTAAAGGTGATATTGTAGAAATACTACCGACATATAGAAAAGACAAGGCGATTAGAGTAGAATTTTTTGACGATGAAATTGAAAGAATACGGGAGTTTGATATTTTAACAGGAGAAATTATTAGAGAACTAAAATATACTTCATTGTTTCCGGCTAGTCATTTCGTGACAAATACCGAAAAATTTGGGGAAGCAGTAAGAAGAATTGAAGAAGAATTGAAAAAACAATTAAAATATCTGAAAGAACACAATTTACTTTTAGAAGAGCAAAGGTTAAGACAACGAACACTTTACGATTTAGAAATGCTTAAAGAAATGGGGACATGTCAAGGGGTAGAAAATTACTCAAGACATATGAGTTTAAGAAAAGAAGGGGAAACACCGTTTGCCTTAATTGACTTTTTCGGTGATGATTTCTTAATGATTATTGATGAATCGCACGTAACGTTACCACAAGTGAGAGGGATGTACAAAGGAGATCGATCACGGAAAATGAGTCTAGTTGAACATGGGTTTAGACTACCGAGTGCTTTAGATAATAGACCTTTGAATTTTGAAGAATTTGAAAAAAAAATAAAACAAGTGATCTACGTAAGCGCAACACCAGGAGATTACGAAAAAGAACATTCTGAGCAAATTGTCGAACAGATTATCAGACCGACAGGACTACTAGATCCAATGATTGAAGTTAGACCGACTAAAGGACAAATTGATGATTTAATTAAAGAGATTAGAAATAGAATAACTAAAAATGAAAGAACTTTAATCACGACATTAACGATTAAAATGAGCGAAGATTTGACTGATTATTTAAAAGAATTAGGGATTAAAGTAACTTATTTACATTCTAAAATTAAGTCTTTAGATAGAATTGAAATAATTAGAGATTTACGTGCTGGAGTGTACGATTGTATAGTGGGGATTAACCTTTTAAGAGAAGGGTTGGATTTACCGGAAGTAAGTTTAATAACGATATTAGATGCTGATAAAGAAGGTTTTTTACGCAGTGAGAAAAGTTTGATTCAAACAGTAGGTAGAGCAGCGAGAAATCGCAACGGAACGGTTATCATGTATGCCGATAAAATTACTAATTCAATGCGAGTAGCAATTGAAGAAACTGAAAGAAGAAGAAAAATACAAGATGAACATAATCAAAAACACGGTATTACTCCGATGACTATTTCAAAAGCAATTCCAGATTCAATGAAAATTAGTAAAAAACTTACTAAAGGTAAAAAAGTTAGTAAAATGGAAAGAAAAATTTACATTAATGAATTAGAGACAGAAATGAAAAAAGCCGCAAAAGCTTTAGATTTTGAAAGAGCAGCAACTTTAAGAGATTTGCTACTGGAGATGAAAGGTAAATTATGATATTTGGAATTGGGACTGATGTAGTTGAAATTAAAAGAATTAAAAATAGTTATTCAGATAGATTTATTGAAAGAATACTTACGGTCAAGGAAAGAGAAATTTTAAATAGTTTTAAATCAGACAAGAGAAAATGTGAATTTTTAGCTGGCAGATTCGCTTTAAAAGAAGCGATTTCCAAAGCTTTAGGAACAGGGATAGGAAAAGTTAGTTTTTTAGATTTAGAATTTTTAAGAGACCAACTAGGTAAACCGGTCTGTGTTTATCAAGAGTTTAAAGTTAGTGCTAGTTTAAGCCATACTGATGAATACGCCGTTGCTTTTGTCTTGTTGGAGAAAAATGATGATTAAAAATTTAGAGATTATCGATTACACTTACGATGGTTTAGGGATCGGAAAAGTTGAAGATTTCCCAATATTTGTTAGTGGGGCAGTAGTCGGTGATATTTTAGATGTGGAAATTAGCAAGCAAAAAAAAAACTTAGCTTTTGCTAAAATTGTAAATATTGTTAAAAGTTCTAATAATAGAGTTGAGCCCAGATGTCAACATTACGATCAATGTGGGGGTTGCCATTTAATGCATCTCAGTTATCCAGAACAACTGAGATTTAAAACAAAGCACGTTAAGGAAACTTTAAAAAGAATAGGTAACGTTGAGGCTATTGTTGAAAATTGTATGGGCATGGATAATCCCTACAACTACCGAAATAAGTTGATAATGCCTTGTAAAGATGGAAAAGCAGGACTGTATAAAAAAGGGACACACGAAATTATTGATATAGAGAAGTGTTATATTTTAGATGATTATGGAGTAGAAATTGTTAAGTATTTAAAAACAATTTTTGATAATAATTTAAGAAATATTTTAATCAGAAATAGTTGTAATCACGATAAGTATATGGTAGTATTAATTACATATTTTAAAATTAAAAATGAAGTTGTCGAGGATTTAATTTCTAAATTTCCTAAAATAGAGTCTGTTATTAATAATATTAATGACAAAATTGTGAATACTGTTTTAGGTGCTAACAGCCATGTTCTATACGGTAATGATTATTACAAAGATAGTTTGTTAAACAATAATTATATTATCAATTACCGAAGTTTTTACCAAGTGAATAGCAGTCAAACGGAAAAATTATATCAAGAAGCGATTAATTGTTTTGATTTGACAGATTTAAATGTAATAGATGCTTATTCAGGTATTGGGACAATTGGTCTTAGTTTTTCCAAAAAAGCTAAAAAAGTTTATGGAATAGAAATTAATGAAACAAGTGTGGAAAATGCTAGAGAAAATGCCGTTAACAATAATATAAGTAACATCGAATTTTTATTGGGAAAAGCAGAAGAAGTTATTACTAAAATAATTGATAGAAATATTGATATCGTAATTACTGACCCACCTAGAAAAGGTTGTGGAGTAGAATTTATTGATTCAATAATTAAAAATAAAATTAAAAATGTAGTTTATATTTCTTGTAATGTTTCAACTTTAGCAAGAGATATCAGTATTTTAAAAGAAGAATATCATATAATAAAAGTAGTGCCAGTTGATATGTTCCCGCAAACGCATCATATAGAAGTAGTAGTAGGACTATCAAGAAAAATTGATTAGGAGAAATTGGAGGTAGTAAAAATGAAAATTAATAAAATTATGACTATCGGTATTATAGCAGTTATGGTAGTGGTGGTCGGAAGCGGAGCGATATTGACAGATGCCGCATTTAATGGTCAAAATCAAGAGGAATTTGGAAATGATATCAAGCACAATGAAATGTCTAAACGTGAAAAAGGTATGATGTTAGAACAATACAAAGAAGCATATAAAGGTAAATCTGTAAAAAGACGTATGACAAAAGAAGAATTAGAAGCAAAGTTAGCCGAAAAAGATATGACATTAGAACAATACAAAGAAGCATATAAAGGTAAATCTGCAAAAAGAGGTATCAGAAAAGAAGAATTAGAAGCAAGGCTAGCAAAAAAAGATATGACATTAGAGGAATACAAAGAAGCATGTAAAGAGAAACTTGCAAAAAGAGGTTTGATAGAAAATAAATTAGAAGCAAAGTTAGCAGACAAAGGTATGACAAAAGAAGAGATACAAGTTAGAGATGCAATGGATGCGATACAAGCAACGCTAGCAAAAGATGAGGATATTACAGAAAGAAAATTACTAGAAATAGTAGCAGAAACAGGTATGACAAAAGAAATACAAATAGTGCTAGTAGCAAAAGGTATGACAGAAAAAGAAATACAAGGACTGACAACAAAAAAGATATGGCAGAAGAAGGAATACAAAGAAGCATGGAAAGATAAATTTGCAAAAAGAGGTTTGACAGAAGAAAAATTAGAAGCAATGTTAACAGAAAAAGGTATGACATTAGAGCAATACAAAGAAGCATGGAAAGATAAGTTAGCAGAAAAAGGTATAACGTTAGAGGGATATAAAGTATCTATTAAACAATGGCAAAGTAAAACAGATGCGGAAAAAGCAGAAATTAAAGCAATGGTACTTGCAGAATACCAACAATTAATCGGAAAAAAATAATAAAACAAATATTATTTTGGATTAAAATGAAATATTTTGATTCTATAATTTAAAACTATTCACCTAAAAATGGATAGTTTTTTTATTTGGTTTACCTGAGATATTGCTTTTTAAAATCAATTGAAATTCAAGATATTCTAAAAAAACTCGAATAATGGCGATAAATGTAACTATTTTTTGTAATTAATGGTAAAAACTGTTAAAATTAAAAATAACAAAGAAAAAAATAGTTATTTAGTTAGATATTTTAATAATTAAAATTTGCGGAGAAAATTATCAATAAAAGCGATAATGAAACAATAATTAAATCGTAAAATTGAAGTTGCCGTTAAGACAATAGTAAGATAATCATTAACTAAAAAAGGCAATTAAAGGGGGAAGTATTTTGAAAGAAAATATTAATAATAATGTCGATAATCAAGATGTATTGGTTACAGAAAACGCTGATTTAAATATGAAAAAAAAATCTATAAATAAAATATCTTGGTTTGTTAACGGAAGTGAAAAAGATTCCAAACGTTTTATCGATGAGGGAATATGGGAAGATACTAATGGAAATGGCAATAAAGAACAAATAAATTCTATTAAAAAGGGAGACCGTATTGCTTTAAAAGCTGTCATGTCAAAAAAAGATGGTTTTTTGTTTGATAATCAAAATGAATTTGTATCAGTTATGAAAATAAGAGCAGTAGGAATTGTAAGAAAGAACTTTAAAAGTGGTCATAAATTATCTGTTAACTGGAAACTTTTAGAGCCGGCAAAAGAATGGTATTTTTTTACCTATACTTATAGTGTTTGGAGAATAGATGAGACAAAAGATTGGATGAGAGCAAATCTAGTTGATTTTACTTTTAACAATCATCCACAAAATATTAAAAAATTTCTTGATGATCCATTTTGGAGTGATCGCTACAAAGAAAATTCAATTTATCCTTTTCCCAAATCAGCACATAAAACGGGGAATGAAGAAACTGAATTACCAATAGAATATCCAGCGTATACCAAGTCAGAGTTTTTAGCAGATGTTTTTATCGATGAACAATTGTACCAAACGATGGAGTCTCTTTTAAGAAGAAAAAAAAATCTTATTTTACAAGGAGCTCCAGGAGTAGGGAAGACATACGCTGCTAAAAGGTTAGCTTATTCTATAATTGGAAAAAAAGATTCAACAAAAATAAAAATAATTCAATTTCACCAAAGTTACTCATATGAAGATTTTGTTATGGGCTATAGGGCAAACAACGATGGTTTCATCCTAAAAGAAGGTCCATTTTATCAATTTTGTAAAATCGCATCAGCGAATCCTAATGATGATTATTTTTTTATTATCGATGAAATTAATCGTGGAAATATGAGTAAAGTTTTTGGAGAGTTAATGATGCTTATTGAAAGTGATAAACGGGGAGAAAAAATAACTCTTATGTATTCAGAGGAAGAATTTACTGTTCCTCAAAATCTTTATATTATCGGAATGATGAATACTGCTGATAGAAGTCTTGCGATGATTGACTACGCTTTAAGAAGAAGATTTTGTTTTTTTGAATTAGAACCGGCATTTGAATCGGAAATATTTAATAAACATCTTTTAAAACAAAAAGTTAGCAAAAATATAATAAAAAAAATAAAAACTAAAATAGGAAATATTAATTTAGATATTGAAAAAGATCCCAATTTAGGAAAAGGATTTAAAATTGGACACAGTTATTTTTGTGATTACACCGGCTCAGATAATTGGTATCAAGAAGTTATTGAATATGAAATTCAGCCTCTTATTAAAGAATATTGGTTTGATGAAGAAACAAAAGCAAATGATTATATTAAAGAGTTACTGAAATGAGTCGTAAACCTCCAATACCGATAAAAAATATATATTATATGCTCTGTTACGCTTGGAAGACTCTTAAACAGTCTGATAATATTCTTTTAGGTAGTGAAAAATTTGATAATATTTACAATTTATTTGCCAGAATCTATATCAACGGAACCAAAAGCATCATTAAAAGAGGGTTAAATAAATACTATGTTGAAGAAACTGAACCACTTTCGACGCTCAGAGGAAAAATTAAAATAGCAGAATCAACTAAGGGACAGACTATCCGTAGTGGTAGGATGATATGCCAATATGATAATTTTTCTGAAAACACCGAACTCAATCAGATTGTAAAAGCAACTATTAATATTTTGATAAAAGTACCTAAATTAGATATTGGTTTAAAAAAAGACTTATTGAAACATCGTTTACATTTTTCAAATGTAGAAAATATTAAATTTTCTAAGCAATTATTTTCATCACTGAGGTACAATCAAAATAATTATCATTACCGGATGTTAATAAATATTAGTGAGATGATCTATCAGGGGTTAATTACTGAAGAAAAAGATAATCAATTTTTGTTTTCTGATTTTATTAGAGATAGACAAATGGCAAATTTGTACGAAAAGTTTGTCCTAAATTTTTACCGTCTACATTTAGACCCCAAAAAATACAAAATTCATTCTCCGAGAATGAAATGGGAATTGTCAAGAGAAATAAATGCTGAAGAATTAGTTTTACTGCCACAGATGAGGACTGACATAGTCGTTGAAGATAAAAAAAGACAACTGATAATCGATACTAAATTTTATAGTGAAACGCTTGTTTTAAGTTACCGAGGAAAAGAGTCGCAAATTGAAAAAGTGCGTAGTAGCCATCTTTTTCAAATTTTTGCGTACATTAAAAACAGTAAATTTTCAGGTGAGGTCAAGGGAATGTTGTTGTATCCTACTATTGAAAAAGACGTTAATGCTGATTTTCCAGTAATAGATAGTGAAATTGCTATAAGAACTTTAAATCTCAATGCAGAATGGGGAGAAATATCAAATAGATTGTTGTCGTTAGTGGAATAGTAACAACAATGCCAATAACAATAAAACAGGACAACCAGCAACGGCGGAAATCTTTCATAGGTAAGTAATAGTTATGTACATATTTTGATGTATACGAAATACGTCAAAAGGAATAGCAGCAATTAACATAATATCTAATGATGATGCAGGCTATATTGATATACCAATAACAACAACTGACAATATTATAAAGATACAAGTGATTACATAGTAACAACTTCATTAGGAGATCTAAAGGTAGTAAGAGAAGAATTAGCAACAAAAAGAAATATAGTAGTCAAATGTAATATAAATGATATAGCAGGAAACATTGCTACATATAGTATTGATGGAGATACAACTACACTTAATGAATAGTATTAATGAATAAGCAGATAGATAGTAAATAGAATAATTTAGTAGTAGATAGTACATCATCATACAATAGATGGAATAGGGAAATTGGAGATACATTTAGCACTTATATAATATTTTTGACACTGATAGATGCATAAAATTTATTAAGAATTAACAATAACAAGTTTATTTAGTAGCAAAAAAAATTTTAAATTCAAAAAAGGGTTGCAAATGAGCAAACCTTTTTTTCTGAAAAAATACATTTAAACTAAAATAAGCAGTGAAAAGAGGATTTGTAACAATTAATATATTATTGGCATCCATATTTAGGATAAAATATTGGAGTAATAGAAACAGCAATAGATAATGGAGCTATTGGTATAATCAACTACTAGACACATTTACATATATAGAGATGAAGTATTTAAAAATAGTCGTAGATGAAAAATAACTTGATATGAAGACATTGAAATGCTGAAACTTTTTTAAAGTTGGGAATTTAAGGAATAAATTAATTAAGATAACGAATAAGCAAAAAAATATTTCTGCAATAATAAAATATCATAACAAAGTTTAATTTATAGGGGGCTTAATCTTAAATGATTTGGAAATATAAACTAAAAGAGGAGTTCAAGTTATTGATTTAGGTTCAAGGAAATAGATGAAGATAAACAAATTTTTATGCGAGAGAGAAGAATATAATTAAATACTTGGGTGTAAGATTTTTATTAAAATTGTGACAATAATTAATGAGGATGAAACAACGATATTGTTAATAGTTTAGAATGGATATGAAGCAACAGTGTTGAACTGAAACAACAGTAATTGAAAAGAGAAAAGTAGAATTTATACAAAATTGATAATAGCGAAATAACAGCTAATTATATGAAATTTGCAACCACAAATATTTTAACGACAAATAAAGGAAAAAATATAAAAATAATATATTAAATATCAAAAAACCTTTTTTTTTAAAATAATATGCTATAATGAATAGAGTTAAATGGAAAAAAATGTAAATAAATCTAAAGGAGGTTTTTTTATGAAAGAAAGAAGAATTATTTTTAAAGGAATGGGTTACTTATTGATGATAATAACATTAACAGTAGTAGCATTCTTAACACCAAGGTTTTTAGAAAAAGAAGTAAATGCAGCAGTAGACACCACAGCACCAACATTACCAACAGTAGAAATATCAAGTAATAATACAAATAATATAGAATTTGCCAAATTAGCAGATACAATAACTTTATCGATAATAGCTAATGAGGACATCCAAACACCAATAGTAACAATAGCAGGACAATCAGCAACAGTAACAGGAAGTGGAGATACATATTCAGCTACTTATATAGTAGTAGAGGAAACTGTAGAAGAAGTAGCAGGAATTAACATAACATATGCTGACATAGCAGGTAACTCTGGTACGGTAGAAACAGAAACTACAGATTCAAGTACAGTAACAATAGATAAAACGGCACCAACACTACTAGAAGTAAAAGTTAGTAATTACCTAGAATTAGCAAAAGTAGGAGATAGAGTAAGATATACAATCACAGCTAGTGAGAGCATCAAAATACCAACAACAACACATGCAGAAGAAACAGGAACTGTATTAGTACTTTGGGAGAGTAATTATACGAAATTCTTTTCATATTATACAGTAGTAGCGACAACTCCAGAAGGAGAAGTAGCAATTAACGTAACGTATGAAGATCTGGCGGGTAACACAGGTATTCCAGTAACAACAACAACAAATTCAAGTACAGTAACAGTAGATAAAACAGTACCAACATTAGAAGCAGTAACAATAGAAAGTGATGCACCTTATACAGTATATCAAGGTGATACAGTAATTCTATCGATAACAGCTAGTGAGGACATCCAAAGACCCGTAGTAACAATAGCAGGACAATCAGCAACAGTAACGGGAAGTGGAAATACATATACTGCAACATATACAGTATTAAGGGGAACTCCAAGAGGTGAAGCAGAAATTTACGTAAGATTTATTGATATGGCAGGGAACCTTGGTGTACCAATAACTGAAACAACAAATAACAGTACAGTTACAATTCACACCAATGAAGTTTCATCACAAGTTTGGATATCATCAGATTCTAGTGAATCATTTGCAAAAGTAGGAGATACAATAACTTTAACTATGACATCAGTATCTGATTTAGAACCGCCAATGGTAACAATAGCAGGGCAAACTGCAGCAGTACAAAGAGATATAGGTTTTTATTATCTTGCGACTCATATAGTAACAGCTGAAACTCCTGAAGGAGTAGTAGAATTTGAAGTATTATACCAATATCGTGATGATGTGAAAACTATTCCAATTACAACAACAACAGATTCAAGTACAGTAACAGTAGATAGTACTATACCAACATTAGAAGCAGTAACAATAGAAAGTGATAATCATAATACATCATTTGCAAAAGTAGGAGATACAGTTACAGTAGCTATAACAGCTAATAAGGACCTCCAAACACCAACAGTAACAATAGCTGGACAAACAGCAATAGTAACAGGAAGTGGAAATAAATATACGGCAACATATACAGTAGTAGCCGGAACTCCAGAAGGAGAAGCAGGAATTAACATAACATATGCTGATGAGGCAGGGAACGCTGGTACTGTGGTAACAACAACCAATTCAAGTACAGTAACCATAGATAAAACAACACCAACATTAGAAGTAGTAACAATAGAAAGTGATAACGATAATCCAACATCAGCAAAAATAGGAGATACTATTACCTTAAGGTTAACAACTAGTGAATTGTTATTAACAATACCAACAGTAACCCCAACAGTAAGAATAGCAGGACAAGCAGTAACAGTAACAGGAAGTGGAAATGAATATATGGTAACTTATATAGTAACAGCAGAAACTCCTGAAGGACTAGCAGAAATTAACATAACATTTGCTGATTTAGCAGGCCATGCTGGTATACTAGTAACAGCAACAACCAATTCAAGTACAGTAACAGTAGATAAAACAGCACCGGAATTAGACTCAGTAGCAGGAGGAGCAGTAAATACAGTAGATGTGGCAACTTGGATAGCACCAGAGGCAACAGCAAATGATGATATAGATGGAGATATAAGTGATGATGTAGTAGTAACATATTACAAAGCAGATGGAACAACTTTATTAGCAGATTTAACAGCAGCAAGAACAGAATTAACAGAAATAAGAGATATAGTAGTAAAATATAACGTAAGCGATGCAGCAGGAAATGCAACACCAGAAGTAAGCGCAACATTTAGAATAGCAACAACACCTATAATAACGAGAGGAAATTGGACATTAGCGCAAGAGTATATTTTTACAGCAAATGAGTCAATAGTAGAATACTCATTAGATGGAGGTACTTTTATAGCAATCGACTCTCCTATTGGTGGTGAATACACTGTTTCTATCGGAGACAATTTACCACATCAGTTAGTGCTTAAAGATATTGAAGATGATTTAAGTGATTCATTGCCAATTGAGGCAAAAGCAACTGGTAATGATAACCTAATGTTTTACGCTTCTAAAGGATTACTTCCATGGGACAGTGATGCTAATTGGGAATATACCGGAACAGGATCGATAACTTCAGATATATTAGATGGAGATGGAAATTGTCAGAATGAGTACGGTGAGGGAGCAGCTTGCTATAAGATTTATTATCTTGATGTTGATGGAGAACAAGTAAAAGTGCTCCAACAGTTAGATGATAGTTCTACTGTTATTTTACAGACGATTAGACAATTGGATGTAGACGATTATAATAATTTATACAGTAATGGTGGATCTGTTAGAGGGAGAGTTATACTTCCTTATGGAAATACGTATGCAGGAATAGGAGACCCTAATACTGGGAATTATGCAGGAAACTCTCAAGTGGTAGAGTATGGTGCATTTGTAGGATTACAATTTGAACCTGAAATGATTCCAGGTGGTGGTACGAAGAGGCGTTATGGTTTAAATATTACTTATGAAGGTGGGAATGTAAAAATAATTACACCTGATGGGAGTATAGTTTTAAATGGTGCTACTGATGTTACTACTATTGGAGGTTCACAAACTGTAAATTTACCAATAGTAAAACTTGGAGACCCACTAGATTTTGAGATTCGTATTCCTAAAACAGCAGGAGCAATAGGACTATTACCTAAGGCAGAGATATATACGAATGGAATTTATATTGGAGAAATGAACTTTGGCACATTTGGTGGTGGATCAACAGGTAATAAAGTTTCCATTGGTAGTGGAAGTACAGGCGGGACAAATAGAGCAATAATTATTGAAAACTTTGGGACACAAATTAATAATGGTGATATTGATGTTTTAGCTCCAATTTCTGGAGGAGCTAATGTGGTTGACAATCCAATATATATATTTGAATCGAATGAAGAAGTTTCAGGATACCAAGTAAATGATGAAAATTGGATAACTGTAGAACCAACTTTCCAAATAGCTGATATTTTATTAAGCGATGGACAAAATGATTTGAGAGTACGTGATATTTCAGGAAACATTGTTACATATAGTATCAATGTTGACACAACTCCACCTAGCGAATAGCAGGAATAGACAAAGCATATATAATACAGATAGAATAAGATAGTTATACATTTTATCATAGTAAAGAGAATAGGAAATATCGGAGTAAATTTGGATTGATATAACATTATTAATATTAATGATATGCCTAGCATTTATTAGGAATTGATAATAACAAGTATATTTAGTAGCGAAAAAAAGTTTATAATTTAAAAAAAAGGGTGCTAATTAGCAACCCTTTTTTTTAAAAACACTACATTTTGAGAAAATAATAATATATTTAAAATTAGAAAATAAGCAATGAAAAAAGATGCAACTATTGATATAATTACCGACAGATATACCTAGCACAAAATAAGTACTAGGATAAACAGCAATAGATAGTGGAACTATTGAGATGCTCAATGACACTAATCATTTATAATATATTTAGAGATGAAGAATTTAAAGCATATTAGTAGATGAAAAATAATTTGGATAAATAGATATATGTAGAAAATTTCTGAAATTATAGATTTTGAAAGATGAATAAAATTATGATATTGATAGGCAAAAAGATATTTTTATAATGCTAAAATAGTAATATACCATAGAAAAGTTAAATGTATGCGTGAGCATAAGCATTAAATGATTAACAACCATACACTTAGAATAAGAAACTCAATTTATTGATTCAGATTAAGGTATTTTGATGAAAATGGAACAAACTTTGATATTAGAACAGAAGAGTAAATAATCTGGACACTAATGTTTAAATATATATCAATATTATGACAGTATCTGATTATGATAAAGCAATAATTTTGTTAGTAGTTTAGAGTGAATATGAAGCAACAGCAGTTGAACTAAAACAGCAGTAATTGAAAAGAGAAAAGTAGAATTTATGCAAAATTGACAATAGCGAAATAACAGAAAATTATATGAAATTTGCAACCACAAATATTTTAACGACAAATAAAGGAAAAAATATAAAAATAATATATTAAATATCAAAAAACCTTTTTTTTAAAAATAATACGCTATAATAAATAGTATTAAATGGAAATAAATGTAAATAAACCTAAAAGAGGTTTTTTTATGAAAGAAAGAAGAATTATTTTTAAAGGAATGGGTTTTAATGATAATAACGTTAACAGTAGTAGCATTCTTAACACCAAGGTTTTTAGAACAAGAAGTAAATGCAGCAGTAGACATCACTGCACCAACCTTACCAACAGTAGAAATATCAAGTAATAATACAAATAATACAGAATTTGCCAAATTAGCAGATACAATAACTTTATCGATAATAGCTGATGAGAACATCCAAACACCAACAGTAACGATAGCAGGAGAATCAACAACAGTAACAGGAAGTGGGATGAATTATACTGCAACTTATACAGTGGTAGAGGAAACTGTAGAAGGAGTAGCAGCAATTAACATAACATATACTGATTTAGCAGGTAATGCTGGTACAGCAGTAACAGCAACAACAGATTCAAGCACAGTAACAGTAGATAAAACGGTACCAACTTTATCAACAGCAATAATAGAAAGTGATTATGGCACTCCTTCAAAAGGATATATAGGAAGTACAATAACTTTATCAATAACAGCTAGTGAAGACATACAAAGACCCATAGTAACTATAGCAGGACAAAGAGCAACAGTAACGGGAAGTGGAGATACATATACTGCAACATATACAGTATTAGTAGGAACTCCAGACGGAGAAGCAGAAATTTACGTAAGATTTATTGATAAGGCAGGGAACGTTGGCGTACCAATAACTGAAACAACAAATAACAGTATAATTGAAATTATTTACAATATACCTATAGGAAATGTTAATATATGGACAAGTTCTAATGGATCAATTGCAAAAGTAGGAGACACAATAACTTTAACAATAACTGGCGGGTTACAACCACCAATCGTAACAATAGCAAGGCAAACTGCAACAGTAAGAAGAAACTCAAATGCATATTATGCAACTCATATAGTATCAGCAGAAACTCCAGAAGGAGTAGTAGAATTTGAAATATTATATAATCATGATAATCAGAGCCCAATTATTCCTGTAACAGCAACAACAAATTCAAGTACAGTAACAGTAGATAAAAGTGTACCAACATTAGAAGCAGTAACAATAGAAAGTGATAATCATAATACATCATTAGCAAAATTAGGAGATACAATTACAGTAGATATAACAGCTAATAAGAACCTCCAAACACCAACAGTAACAATAGCCGGACAGTCAGCAATAGTAACAGGAAGTGGAGATAAATATACGGCAACATATCAAGTTGTAGCAGGAACTCCAGAAGGAGTAGCAGGAATTAACATAACATATACTGATGAAGCAGGGAACGCTGGTACTGTGGTAACAACAACCAATTCAAGTACAGTAACCATAGATAAAACAGCACCAACATTAGAAGCAACAATAGAAAGTGATAACGATAATCCAACATCAGCAAAAATAGGAGATACTATTACCTTAAGGTTAACAACTAGTGAATTGTTATTAACAATACCA
Source organism: Candidatus Bathyoplasma sp. NZ (assembly GCA_013332095.1). Classification (GTDB taxonomy): domain Bacteria; phylum Bacillota_I; class Bacilli_A; order MAG-NZ; family MAG-NZ; genus Bathyoplasma. Next base: position 53,634 of record JABENI010000015.1, on the reverse strand, counting down.
ACAGTAACACCATCAGTAAGAATGGCAGGACAAGCAGTAACAGTAACAGGAAGTGGAAATGAATATATGGCAACTTATATAGTAACAGCAGAAACTCCTGAAGGACTAGCAGAAATTAACATAACATTTGCTGATTTAGCAGGCCATGCTGGGATACCAGTAACAGCAACAACAAATTCAAGTACAGTAACAGTAGATAAAACAGTACCAATATTAGATTCAGTAGCAGGAGGAGCAGTAAATACAGTAGATGCGGCAACTTGGATAGCACCAGAAGCAACAGCAAATGATGATATAGATGGAGATATAAGTGATGATGTAGTAGTACATATTACAAAGCAGATGGAACAACTTTATTAGCAGATTTAACAGCAGCAAGAACAGAATTAACAGAAGTAAGAGATATAGTAGTAAAATATAATGTAAGCGATGCAGCAGGAAATGTAGCTACAGAAGTAAGCGCAACATTTATAGCAAAAATAGCAACAATACCTATAATAACGAAAGGAAATTGGACATTAGCGCAAGAGTATGTTTTTACAACAAATGAGTCAATAGTAGAATACTCATTAGATGGAGGTAATTTTATAACAATCGACCCTCCTGTTGATGGTGAATATACTGTTTCTATCGGAGACAATTTACCACATCAGTTAGTGCTTAAAGATATTGAAGACGATGTAAGTGGTGCGTTTCCAATTGAGGGAAAGGCAACTGGTGGTGATAACGCTATGTTTTATGCATCAAAAGGATTACTTCCATGGGAATATGATACAGAGCCAGGAGATGGAATCGATTCTAATTGAAAGTATTTCGGAACAACAGAGCAAGTAACTCCAGGTTTATTAGACGCAGATGGAAATTGTAATAACGAATACGGTGAGGGCGCATACTGTTATAGGATTTATGATCTTGAGATTGATGGAGAACAAGTAAAAGTGCTCCAACAGTTAGATGATAATAGTCAGAATATCGTTCAAATGGGAAAATTATTGAGCGATGCTAATTATAATGATTTATACAACTACGGTGGAATTTTTAGAGGGGAACTTATACTTCCTTCTGGAGGAACTTATGCAGGAATAGGAGATCCTAATACTGGGAATTATGCAGGAAACTCTCAAGCGGTAGACTATGGGGGATATTTAGGATTACAATTTGAAACAATTCCAGGTAGGACTGATCAGCGACGATATGGTATTAGTATTGATTATACAGGTGAGTATTTAGAAATAGCAGCATCCCGGAAGGACTATGATTCTAAATGGTGCTACTGGTGTTACTGCTATAGGAGGTTCGGAACTTGTAGATTTACCAATAGTAAAAGTTGGAGACCCACTAAATTTTGAAGCTCGTATTCCTGCAGATGAAGGAGCAGGAGGAATATTACCGCAGGCAGATTTATACATGAATGGGATTTTTATTGGAAAAATAAACTTTGATACATATACTGGTGGTTCAGTAGATAATAAAATTTTCATTAGTAGTGGAAGTACAGGTGCCACAAACCGTGCATTACTTATTCAAAACTTTGGGGTACAAATTAATAATGGTACTATTGATGAATTAGCTCCAGTTTCTGGAGGAGCTAATTCAGTTGACAATCCAGTATATACATTTGAATCTAATGAAGAAGTTTCAGGGTACCAAGTAAATGATAACGAATGGGTAACAGTAGAACCAAATTATCAAATAACGGATATTCTTTTAAGCGATGGACAAAATGATTTGCGAGTACGTGATATATCAGGAAACATTGTTACTTATAGTATCAATGTTTATACTACTATACCTAGCGAATAGCAGTAGTATATAAAGTAGCTACAATACAGATAGAGTAAGATAATTATACATTTTATTATAGTAAATAGAATAGGAAATATCAGAGTAAATTCGGATTGATATAATATTATTGATATTAAAGATATGCCTAACATTTATTAGGAATTAATAATGACAAGTATATTTAGTAGTGAAAAAAAGTTTATAATTTAAAAAAAAGGGTGCTAATTAGCAACCTTTTTATTTTAAAATACTACACTTTGAGAAAATAATAATATATTTAAAACTAGAAAATAAGAAATGAAAAGTGGATTTGAAATTATTATACGCTATAAACATAATACCAGCATAAATGCGGAGTAGAATAAAAGGCAATAAATATTGGAACTATTGAAGTGCTAAGTGGCATCACATTTATAATATATTTGGAGATTATTAACAAAAAGTATATTAGTAGATGAAAGCAAAAGTTAGTAGTTGCTAAAATGACAATTTCGGAGCAATTGGCTGATAGCAATAGGTTAGTATTAGCAGTATTCATAAATTAAATAAAAATGTAGATATTTATAGATTATAATAACATTAACAATAGTACCTTGTTAGCATCAAGATTATTCGAAAAATATCACAAAGAGCATAAGAAAAAGACCAATGTCCAAAGCAAAACTTGATTAGATATTTTGTAATAAAATCATTAAATAGGTTAATTAATCGAAAATAAAAGCCCTATTGAATATAGAATTCAACAAGGCTTCAATTAATATTTATTTATCTGTTCGTTATTTTTTGACGAATACAAAAATTTTATCCTTTTTTATTTATCAGAATTTTTAACTACTTTATCAATTATTCCATACGCTAAAGCTTCTTCAGCAAACATGTAGTTATCTCTGTCGGTATCCTTTTCGATTTTATCCAACGGCTGGTTAGTGTTTTTACTCAAGATTGAATTTAATCTACTTCTAACTTTTAAAATGTGTTCAGCAACTATTTTGATGTCAGTAGCTTGTCCTTTAACTCCACCTAAAGGTTGATGGATTAATATTTCACTATTTTCTAAAGCATATCTTTTTCCAACGGTACCGCTAGATAATAAAAATGCTCCCATGCTAGCTGCTAATCCAACACAAATAGTTGAAACATCGGGTTTAATATAATTGATTGTGTCAAATATTGCCATGCCAGCAGTGATATGACCACCAGGACTATTAATGTAAAAATTAATATCTTCTTCACTTTGAGAAGCTAAAAACAAGAATTGGGCAATTATACAGTTTGCCACGGCATCGTTTATTTCACCACTTAACATAATTATACGATCCTTTAATAATCTTGAATAAATGTCATAACTTCTCTCACTGCTACCATTTTTTTCAATTACATATGGTATATTCATCTTTTTTCCTCCTAAATTTAATAAAACGTTTTAATAAATAAAATCGTTCTTAATAGAGTATATATTTTATTTTTTTCAAAAAATGTCGTATAATAATAGTGAGAAAAATTTAAATTTAGTAGGAGAGTGAAAAAATGGCAGTAAAAGTAGCGATAAATGGTTTCGGTCGAATCGGGAGATTAGCATTTAGATTAATGAATGAAGATAAAAATTATCAGATAGTGGCAATAAATGATTTAACAGATCCGAGAACGTTGGCGTATTTATTAAAGTATGATTCTTCACAAGGGAGTTATAAAATTAACTCAATTGAGGCGAAAGAAAATTCCATTGTAATTGATGGTAGAGAAATTGAAATTTATGCAAAACCAAATCCAAAAGAATTACCATGGAGTAGTTTAGGTGTAGATGTTGTGTTAGAATGTACTGGTTTTTTTACTTCCAAAGAAAAAGCAAGCGCTCATATTGAAGCAGGAGCGAAAAAAGTAGTTATCTCTGCTCCCGCAAAAGGTGATTTAAAATCGATTGTTTATAATGTGAATCACCAAATTTTAGATGGAACTGAAACAGTTATTTCAGCAGCATCTTGTACAACTAATTGTCTAGCATTAGTAGCGAAAGTTTTAAATGATAATTTTAAAATTATCAAAGGATACATGACAACTGTTCATGCTTATACAAATGACCAAAATATCTTAGATGGACCTAGTAGAAAAGATATCAACGCTAGAAGAGGTAGAGCAGCAGCAACAAATATTGTACCAACCAGTACAGGAGCCGCAGTTGCGGTCGGAAAAGTTATGCCCGAATTACTAGGTAAATTAGATGGAGGGGCTTTAAGAGTACCAACGATTACTGGTTCATGTGTGGATTTAGTACTGGATTTAGAGAAAAAAGTAACAGTTGAAGAAATTAACAAAGTGATAAAAGCAGCAACTAATGAAAGTTTAGGATATACTGAAGATCCGATAGTATCGAGTGATGTTATTGGTAGTAATTATGGCTCTTTATTTGATGCACAATGTACGAAGGTAATTGAAGTAGAAGGAAAACAATTAGTAAAAGTTTTAACTTGGTATGACAATGAAATGAGTTATGTTTCGCAAATGGTACGTACAATTAAATATTTAATGCAATAAAAAAATATCGAATAAAATAAAAGTGAATTGTTGAGAAGCAATTCATTTTTACCTTTCTTTGAATAAAAATTTTATTTTATTTTGAAGATTAAAGTTTATTGATAATAATTGTTAGAAAAATCAATAAAATCTATTTATCGGAGTAAAAAAAATGCTATACTATTTAATACTAAGACAGGAAAATATTTTTATTTATTTTTAATAAATTAGAAATAAAAATTAGGGAGGAAATAAAATGAAATCTAATGTACCAACTGCTCACAATGAAGCGAAATTAGGCGATATTGCTAAAACTGTTTTAATGCCAGGTGATCCGAAAAGAGCGAAGTTTATCGCTGATACATTTTTAGAAAATGCCAAAATGTTTAACAATGTTAGAGGAATGAAAGGATTTACGGGAACTTATAAAGGTCGTAAAATTTCTGTAATGGGGTCAGGAATGGGAATGCCTTCAATCGGAATTTATTCCTATGAATTGTTTAAATTTTATGGAGTGGAGAATATCGTGAGAATCGGTTCTTGTGGTGCATATACAAAAGAATTAAATTTATATGATGTAGTGCTAGCAAAAGATGTCTGGTCTGAATCGACGTTTGCGAAAATCCAGAGTGGATATCAGCAAGAGACAATTGAGCCAAATGAACAATTAAATTCAGCATTGATAAAAATTGCCGAAAGTTTGGCAATTGATATTGAATTGGTAAAAGTTCACTCATCAGATGTTTTTTACCGTGAAAAATTTACAGAATATATTCAGATTAGAGATGAAAAGAAATGTCAAGTAGTCGAAATGGAAGCATTTGCTTTATTTGCCAATGCAAAAATATTAGGGAAAAAAGCAGCTTGTCTACTAACCGTTTCAGATAATCTTGAAACAAAACAAGCGACTAATTTTACCGAAAGAGAAAAGACATTTACCAAAATGATGAAAATTGCTTTAGAATTAGCTGAATAATAATTAAAGATGTTTATTAATAGAGGTTATAAAAATTAATTATGATTATCAGATATGTTAAAAAGATAAGTTGATTATATTGCTTTTATTAGACTAAAAAACCGTTTTTTTAAAAATAAATGTTAAATTAAATTGATTTTTTTGTTTTAAAATGTTTATAAAATTTACCACTAATTTTTTTGATTTTTTTTTGATAATTTTGATAATATTATGATATAATTAACGGAAACAAACGGTGTAATTATAAGAAAAATTATAAGCATTATTTTTGTTGTGTAACAATTTGTGCAAACTATATTTGAGGTGCGAAAGTGAAAAATGTAATAAAAATTATAAGTATGGTTTCAATAATTATACTAGGATTGGCAGTAAAAACAAATGCGACTTATTTTGATGTGAAAGTGAGACCTATTGAACTTGATAAACAATTCGACACAACAACATTAGAGACTAAAACTGAAACAATTATTATTACTTGGAATGAAGTCGAACGAGCAGATGGATACCAGATAATAATAGAAGGAGCTCCGAATTTAAAAAATCTTGATAACTATCCAAATCCTTCAGGTGAATATAAAAGTGCTCATAGAGATGAAGATAAACGAGGTACCGATGCTGATTACACTGTTAATAATTTAAACACATTAAGTATTACTGATAACGACTATGATGAAGATATTGGTTTTGCGTTAGATGTGTTTGATGAGGAGTGGGAAGGTAGAGAATTATTAATTAGTGTTGAAGTATTTAAGGGGACTGATATCCTGGTGGGAAATCAAGAACCTTTAAAGGTGACTATTGATAGATTAGCTCCAGATATAACAATTCAGTTTGAAGATATAAAAACTAGTAAAATTGTTGATGGTGATCTTAATGGTCGAGTAAGGGATATTACAGAGGCTGATGGTCAGCCAAATATCATCAATGTTAGAGTTAATAAAAATATTAATTTCTTTGAACAAAAAACAATCGATGTTGTCGATCTCAATTCCGAAATATACGAATATAAAATTGTGGGCGCAGCGCAAACAACTTATGAAAATTATCGTCAAGGAAATGCGGTTGATTTAGAAAAAAGTTTAAGAACAATCGACAATAGTCATATTGCAAACAAAAAAGAAGCTAAAATTTATTTATATGTTAAAGATAAATTAGAGAATGAAGGTGAATACATATTTTATTTAGACGTAATAGGCCCGGCATTACCAACTAATAAAAGTATAATTATTTCAAACATTGATTCAGATGACACCGATTCAGATAAAACCGATGGAATTGATACAACGGTAAAAGTTGAATGGTTTGAAACAAATTTTGGAAGTCCATCTTGTAACAATGCAGAAACTGGCAAAACATGTGCGTATCAACTGTGGGTAAATGATGTATATGAGAACAACATTTCCTATGATGGAACAAGTGATTTTGTAAATCCAGTTAACAGCATAAATTATGATATTAAAACGTTTGACTATGGAAGTGTAACTAATTATTATGAAGTACGTGCAATAGATACTGATGGGAACTACAGTGTATATCCAAAAAAGGATGGAGTTACCGAAGATGTTGTTGCTCCTTTTGCGATAATTAATTGGTCGACAGTTACAAAGGAAAAAATTAAATTTGAATTAAATGTTTATGACCCAAATGGAGTTGCGAGAAATTTAAGAGCAATTTTGTATGATGACCAAAATAGACAAGTAAAGGTAATTTCAGTAAGCAACTCAGTAAATGAATATTTTTTTAATGATTTAGAAAAAGATACTGAATATAAGCTTAAAATATTTGGTTATATTAAAAATATAAAAACTATGTTAGGTACAGAATATCCGATTAAAACAGCAGATTCAGGACAAGAATTTACAATTGATTTTAAATCTACTGTGGTGGAGAGGAATAATTTTAAAAGTGTGTTAGACATTGAACGATTAAATTCAGGCGATGATCAAATTTTAGTGAAATTGTATCCGATAAATAGTGATGAAACACGTGGTGCAGAAGCAGATAGAAAACTAATTAGAGTAGATGAGCAAGATGATAATACGGAAGTTAATCTGAACCAATTTAGCCAATTGACTTTTGGGACAAATTATCGTATTTATGTTGAAGTCGAAGGAGAAATAATAGCTATTTATAATTTTAGAGCAGTAAAAAGTAAACCAAAATTTGAAGTAAATTTAATTGATGTGAAAGAAGATAAAATTAGTATGGAGTTTTTAATTGATGACTTAGATAATGCTATTATTGATACAGAGGAGTCTAAGGGGTTGAGAATTGAAGTTTACGATGAAGGAAAACTTGTTATTGTTGATTTCAATAATTCTAATGATCCTGGTAATGATAGTTCTGGGGAAATTCTTATCAACGGTAAAAATAGAATTACCATTACTCCAAAAGGTTTAGAAAAAAATACTAAATATACGATAAAAGCTTACAGTAGTTATAATGTTTTAGATAAAGATGAAGAAATTAGCAGTGGTTTAGTGTATTCAGATTACTTCTATACTGCTAAAAGTTTGCCAACTATGGAAATTAAAGATGTGGTTATGACAGAGGATACGCTTACGTTTTCAACTGTTATTAACGATGAAGATGAAACTTTAAAGATAATAAAAGCATTTTTATATGAAAATGGAGTACTAATGGGTGGGAGCATTGATTTAAAGGCAGGAACTACCGAAGGATTAAAATTTGAAAATTTAAAGCCGTTAAAAAATTATCATATTAATGTTGAGGCACGTTATCAATTAAGTTCAAATAGTGAACCAATTACAATATCCTTTTTTGAAACAACACCGATTTATAGAACAAAAAAAGCTAAACCAACTGTTGAATTTATAGATGGTTTAGAGTTGATAACTTCTGATACAATTGATTTGACTATTATGGTAACAGACACAAATCGCTATGCGGACACATTAGAAGTTAGATTAAATAATTTAAGTGATGGTAATAAAAACTTAGTAAATTTAAATATTTATGCAGGCACAGCGAAAAAATTTGAGTATAACAATTTATCACCTGACAATTTGTATGAAATTGTAGTTAGAGCTAATCATGTAGATGCAGAAGGAATAGTTGTTCGAGAGGATTTAGTAAAAAGGCAGATAAGAACTGAAAAATTAATAAGCGCTAGTATTACTAATAGAGTTGTGGGAGAAAAAAAAATATCATTCAGTGTGGATGTTAAAGAAGATATAAAAACTGATGTTTATGCAGTTTTATATTTAGAAGAAGTAATAGTTGAGCAAAAATTATTAACTGGTGGAATAAATTCAGTAGAATTCAGTGAATTGTTTGCCGACAATAATTATAAAATTTCTATTGAAACAACTGGTGTCTCCGGAGATAAAAAAATTTTAACTGAAGAATCTATAACAACAAAAAAAGCTTTGCAAAGACCGACTGTAAATATTTCAGCAACTAATTCAGATCAACCTCAATTGGGTACTGTTATAATTACTTTGGATGACCCTGGGTTCCTAATTAGCGGTGACTTGATACTAAAAATTTGTGATATTAAAAATAGAGATGAATGTCAAACAGAAAAAGTACCGTTTACTAGAGGTGACTTGGAAATATTAGTAGTTACTAAGCAAATTTCATTACCGTACAACAATAATGAGATAACTGTAACTGCTGATTATATCGTAGATGAAGAAACTATAAAAACTGTTTCGAACGCTAGTATTTTACCATTAGACAACAAGAAAATAATAAATTTAAAGGTTACACCAACAATTATAGTAATTGCAACAGCAGTTAGCATCGCAGTAATCGGAGCGGGTTCTTACTGGGTGATCAAAAGAAGAGAGTATTAGAAAAAATAAAGACATTGATTTTTTAATTAATGTCTTTTTTGGGTAAAAAAATAAATTCAAAATATTTTACTAAAAACGATGTAAAAGCAATGTTTTTATGGTAAAATTAAATAGATATCTCTTGAATAATTAATTAATTTTTTATTATTTGAAATGAAATTTGCATATATTATTGTAGGTTCAAAAATATTTAGGAAATTTTATCAATAAAAATAAAAAAAAAAATTAATTATTTTGTGGATTATTTCAAATAAATATATTATAATAAGGAGTGAGGTTATTTTCAAAATAACTTGAAAATTAATAAGAAGGAGATAATTTAAATTCAGTCCAAAAAATTAATCATTAATGTTGATTTACCGATTGTGAGTGAATTTATAAAAAATCAGGAGGAGAGTAAACATGAAAAAAAAGATAGGGATATTTAGTTTTTTACTTTTAGCTCTTACATTAGTAACTACTAATGTAAAAGCTACAGAATATAGTTTGAGCATCAGTGGAGAAGATGAAAATGGCTACGTTGAATCAGGAACTTTTAAAACAAATGCTGATTTTATTACGCTTAAATGGGCCGAAGAAGATGATGCTGACTATTATATTCTAACGTTTAACAATGCGCCAAATTTTCGAAATTTAATCAATATGCCAGTGTTTGATGAGGATAGCAATAGTAGTTGGAAATCTGGACATACAGAAGGTGAAAATGGTCCTGCTGGATATAGCGTATTAGATGATGCGGAAATACGAGTAGATGATAGTGGATATGAAGAAGATGATGGAATTGAGGTATATATCAATGAGGATGAATGGTTTGATAAAAAAGTTACCGTTTCAGTAGAAGCTAGAAGAGATAATGACTCAATTATTAGGAGAAGTGCGAGCAAGAAGTTTGAAATTGATAGAAACGCACCGATAGTAACGATTACATATGAGCGTTTTAAAATAAGTGATATCGTTAAGAATGATTTTAGTTTAGGAGTAAGAAAAAATATAGAGGTACCTAATAAAACTCCTGATGCAGACAATTCTAATGTCTGGGAAGTAGTAAATATTTTTGAAAGAGATACAATAGAAGTAATTAATAGTAGAGATGATATTTATGAGTATAAAATTGAAGGACAAATTACAGGATCATCTGTTGATTACAGGAGAGGCGATTTTGAAGATTTACAAGGAGCTTTGCGAAATATTGAACATGAATTTAGCGAAGAAGAGGTTGTTGTATATTGGAAAGATAAATTAGGAAATGGAGCATCAATTAGTTTTTACTTAAATATAACTGGACCAAGTTTAGCGAGTTTAAAGACTAAACATCTTGATATAGTTGCAGGAGATGAAGATGATGATGATGAAGATGGTGAGACAGGAGAGGGTGTTGAATCAGAGATAATTGTCGGATTTTACGAACCTTTAGGTGGAGCTTCAGTAGGTTGTACAACTGCTTCGACTGATGAAAAAGTATGTTCTTATCAACTATGGATAGATGATAGATATGTTACAAATATAGATTATGATGGTTCAACTCTAGACTCAAATAATGAGCTGATAAATAAATTTGAATCCAGTAATAGTGATGATGTGGATCTAAAAATAGATACAAGTACATATGGTGATGTTAGAAAAGAATATGCAGTTCGTGCAATCGATTCAAACGGTAATTACACTCAATACAATACTAAGACAAAAGAAGTTGAGGATATCGTTGTACCATATGCAGTTATAAATTGGACAAGTGTTACTGATGATTCAATTACAACAGAAATTATAATAAATAATCCAAGTAATGAACGTACAAGTTTAAAAGCAGAGTTATATGATGGGTCTCATAGAGAAAAAGAACTAGATATTTCTAATAATAATGGTCCTAATATTCTTACTTTTGAAGGCTTAAAAAAAAGGGAAAATTACGAAATAAGAATTGTTGATTCCCGCCGTGATGATAATCCAATTAATATAAGACTTAGCAAATATGAGACTAAAACTGCAGCTAATGACCCACAGTTTGATGTGAAATTTAGTGAAATTATATCAGAAAGCGGAAAAATAAACGGAAAATTGCTAGTAGATAGAATAAATAGTGGTGATGATGACTTAGACGTATTGATATACAAAGTAAACTCAGATGGAGATTTAAGCAGCACCGGTAGTCCACTTAAACAGGAATACGATATTCCTGAAGGAACAAACAATATTATTGTATTAGAGGAAATGGAATCATTAATGGACTACAGATATAATTACAGATTACTAGTAAAAGACGGTAGCGATATTTTAGCATCTTATAACTTTAGGACAATAAAAAAAACACCAGAATTTGAAATAGTAGTTAATGATGTATCACAATCTGATTTTACTACTAAAATTCTAGTTATTGATCCTGATGGTGCAGTAGATAATAATAGTGTTGATATTGAAATTTATGAAGGTAGAAAATTGATTAAGGAAATAACAAAGTTATCATTTCCAACATCAAACAAAATATTAGAAACTTTTGATGAATTAACTGCTGATACAAAATATACTGTAAACGTGTACGTTAGTTATGATTTAAAAGGTGCACTAGGAGAAGTAGAACATGAAAAAGTAATTAGTAAAGAGGTATATACTTCTAAAGAAGAACCTACTTTAGAAATCGAAGACCTGACATCAACTTCTGATTCAATAACTTTTACTTCAAAAGTGATTGACCGAGGGGATGCACTTATATCGTTAGTAGCAGTTTTATGGGAAAATGGTGTAGAAACTAATAAAGTGATTGAATTATCTGTAGGAACAAGAGGTGGGAATGAATTTGAAGGATTAAGTTCAGATACTGAATACCATATTAATTTTGAAATAATATATGATTTAGGAGAATTTAATGATAGAGAAACTGATTTCAATTTCTTTAATAATCTAAATGTGAGTACAAAAAAAGCGATACCTATTGTTGATGTTGCTGAAGATTCAATTATAGTTACTAATAATTCAATAGATTTATCGATTTTATTATCTGATACAGATCGTTCTATGGAAAAAGCTGCAGTTATCTTCTACGATGTGGACAATAGAAATAGGGTTAAAGGAACTCCTTTAAATCTATATCAAAATAACCTTAAAGATTTTTCTTATTCCAATTTAGAAACAAATCACCTATACAAAGTCGTAGTAAAAGTGGAGTATAAAATTGATGGAGAAATTGAAGAAGAAATATTATATACAAATGAGATAAGAACTAAAAAAAATATTGCAGCAGTTATAATTGACAAAGATGTTAAAGTAAATTCAGTTGTTACAATAATTGAAGTAGATAATTATATTGGTGCAGAAGTTTCAGCACTGTTATTTGAAAAAGATGGAACAACAGAAATTGAAAGAATTTCTTTAGTAAGCGGTAAAAATGATGTAACATTCAAGAATTTAAATAGCCATGCTGATTATAAAATTTCTGTGGAAAGTATTAAGGATACAGAAAAGACAATTTTGTCTGAAGAATTTTTTACAACAACGGAACTTTTAGAAATACCAACAGTTAAATTAATAGTAGGTGCACCTACCAAAGATGATCAAGTTGTTGTTACAGTTCAAATTGATGACCCAGGATCAACTATAGCAGATGATGCAGTTGCAACTGTAAAAGTTTGTAACGTAAGTAATCCTGGAGAGTGTATCGATTTAAATGTAAAAAACAGAGAAACTCTAAAATTGCCGTTCAAGAAAAATAAATTTTCTGCAACTATTGAATACGACATAGGAAATGGTTTGAATTATGCAGAATCTACTAGTAAAATTGTAGAAAGAGCAAAAAAACCTATATCGATAATTATGATGTTTGTCATAGCTGGAGTAGTAGCAATAGTCGGAGTAGGTGGAGTAGTATTGTACACTAAAAAGAAGTAAAATAATTTTATTAAACCTATGAGATATATAATTTAAAAATTAGTTAGCTATAGGTTTTCCTTATACTATTAAAAGAGATTGCAAGAGAGCAATCTCTTTTTTATCAAAATTAATTTTAAGAAGTGATTCTAAAATTTATAATAATAGTTATTTTAATAGTAATTAAAACATAATTTTTAATATAAGAAATGTTTATAATTATTGATTGACAATTAGTCATTTATTTTTTAGTTATTTACGCATATAATAATTATAGACAAGCTTTTTAATTTTTTTTAGGAGGTAATATGGATTTTTTAAATGGATTACTGCTAGTTTTTTTTGCTGAATTAGGAGATAAAAGTCAAATATTAACAATATCATTTGCAACGAAATATCCTGCTAAAAAAATACTGATAGGGGTTGCTATTGGAGCTTTTTTGAATCATGGAATTGCTATTTTTTTAGGTAGTGTTTTAACTCAATTTATCGATATTAATATATTAGCAACAATAGCGGGATTTACTTTTATTTTATTTTCGTTAATAGGACTCGCCAGCAGTGACAAAGTAGAAGAAGAAAAAAAAAATAAATACGGTGTGATTGTAACGGTGGCTTTAACTTTCTTTTTAGGAGAATTAGGTGATAAAACACAACTGACTGCGATTGTTTTAGCTACGCAGTCAAAATCTTTGATTTTAACGCTCTTAAGCACAGTAACAGCAATGGTTTTAAGCAGTGTAGTAGCAATATTAATTGGTAGTAAATTAAAAAATAAAGTTCAAAATAGCACAATTAAGTACATATCTAGTTTAGTTTTCTTAATATTTGGAATACTAAAATTAGTTGATGTTTTAGAAGCAAAATATTTAACATTGACTAATATTTTATTATTTGCAATTGTTTATATAATAATTGCATATCTAATATTTAGGCGTGGTAATTGTGAAAGTACTTAAATTTTTTCAGCATTTAGAAGATGAATATAATTTTTCGATGTTATGTGCAGGTGTAAGTTTTTATTTACTATGGGCTGCGATACCGAGTTTATATTTACTATTACAGATAATTGTTAGTTCAAATATAATTTCATCCTCTGAATTTATCAGTTATATTTTAGAAAATGTGCCTGAATCGTTACACGAACATGTTTATACATTATTGACTAACAAAGTAACAGTTAGTAAATATTTTATTGTGTTTGTGATTATAAGTACACTTTATAGTTCATCAAAGGGAATGAGAGGAATCATAAAGTTTAATGAAATAATTTATCAAAAAAAAGTTGCTGATAACAAAATTAAATTGATTGTTTATGCCCTCTTTTTTACTTTGGGAATTTTTATTTTATTTATTCTTTTAATCAGTATTGTTTTAGGAGTAGTCGGCATTTTTGATAATTTTGCAGATTACCAAGTAATTCATTACATCACAAGTTTATTAAGATTTTTTTTGTTGCCAGCAACATTATTTGTTTTAATTTTATTAATCTTGACTTACACAAAACCGAAAAAATCATTAATAAAAAATAATATTAAAATTAGTATATTGGTCACTACCTGTTTTATAGTCTTTTCTAATGTATTTATAATATATGTTAAAGATATATCAAAATATAGTACTCTTTATGGTCCATTTCAAAGTTTTTTAATGTTATTTTTATGGATATATTCTCTAACTTATATTTTACTTTTAGGAATAATTTTGAGCAGTAAATATTTGGATTAACATTTTTAGTATTAATAATGATTAATTGCTAAAAATAATTATAGATACACCAGAGGAAGTGATTTAATGAATATGTTGATTGGTGTGTCTTCTATCCTAGTAGCATTATCTAATGCATCTGGATGGGGATATTCAAAAGATTTAGATAATAATCCTATAATCGGAAAATACCAAAATATAATTGAAGAACACAATGTATATTATAGAGGTGACGATCAGGAAAAAGAAATATATTTGACATTTGATACAGGCTATGATAATGGAAATATTAATGAAATTTTAAATATTTTGAAAAGAACTAATGTTTCAGCAATCTTTTTCGTGACAGGTCATTTTGTTAAACAACATCCCGATTTAGTTAAAAGAATGGTAGAAGAAGGTCATGTTGTGGGTAACCACACATACAGTCATCCCGATTTGGCAGAATTATCTAAAGAGAAAATTAATCAAGAGCTGATTAAACTAGAAAATGAGTATAAAAAAGTTACAGGATTAGAAATGTATAAATTTATTAGACCACCAAAAGGTACATTTAGTCCAAACTCATTACAATATTTGGATGAATTAGGATACGTGACAATATTTTGGTCGTTGGCATATGTTGATTGGCTAACTGATAGTCAAAGAGGATATGAATACGCATACGATAGTGTGATGAATAATATTCACAACGGTGCAGTTATTTTAATGCATACGGTTTCAGATGACAACGTCGAAGGATTAGAAAAAATTATTGTCGATTTAAAACAGAATAAGTATCAATTCAAAGAAATATTTAGTTTAATAGCGAAATAAAAAAGCAAGTAATTACTTGCTTTTTTGAAAATCATGGTATAATTTTCACGAAGGAGTGATTAACATGTCAACTTTAAACATTGGATTAGCTCTCAGCAAAATAAATAATTTAGAGTTTATTTTAATCAAAGTATACAAAGAATTTGACAATAATGCTGTAAATTATTTAGAAGAATTAGAGCAAGCGATAAATTCAGATTTAGTAGTAGCTAAGCGACTAGTACATTCAGTAAAAGGAATAAGCATAAATTTAGGAGCAGAAAAATTATATGAAGTAAGTTCAGAGTTAGAAAAAAACATTACAGAAAACGTGAAAGAATTGATAAAAATAAATTATCCAAAATATGTTTCAGAATATAAATTAGTAATTGTGGAAATACAAAATTATTTAAAAGGCAAGGCTTAATGAAAAAAATAATTGCTAAAATCTTTGCAACTAACATTAGAGTATTTGTTTTAGGATATTTATTTTTTACCATTTTTGGGGCTTTATTATTAATGAGCCCATTTTCTTTAAAAGAAAATGTCTCAATAAAATTTGTAGATGCGTTATTTGTATCTGTTAGCAGTATGAGCACAACCGGATTAACTACAGTAATTGTAGCAGATACCTTTAGTGTTGCAGGACAAGTCATTTTAGCATTATTAATCCAGTTTGGCGGAATTGGCTTAATTATGTTAATCGCTTTTGTTTGGTTTGCTCTAGGAACCAATATAGGGTATAAAAAAAGACAGTATATCGTCACCGATCAAAACCAAGTGCGAAGTTCGCAAGTAGTAAAATTAGTTAAAGATATATTGTTTATCCTGTTCATAGTGGAAAGTATAATGTTTGTTATTATCGGTTTCTATTTATACTTTAACAACTATTTTGATTTCGGAGAAGCATTTTTTCAAAGTTTCTTTTTAACAATTTCGATGACAGCGAATGCCGGTTTTGATATAACAGGAGATTCACTATTTAGATATAACAACGATTATGGTTTTCAATCAATGGCAATGTTACTGATGTTTTTTGGGGCAGTAGGATTTTGGCCACTCGTTGAATTTAAAGATTACGTAAAGGCAAAAATTAAAAAGAAAAATTTTGAATTTTCTCAGTTTACCAAGATATTGTTTTTTATGCATGTGGGATTATGGATTTTTGGAGCATTAGTGATTTTCTTATTAGAGAGAAATAATTATTTACTAGATAAATCTATTATCGAGAAGTTCTTTCTCTGTATGTTTAATTCGTTGACTGCTAGAAATGCTGGATTTGCCACGATGGAAGTAGCAAACTTTATATCGCCAACCTTGTTATTTATCTCTTTATTAATGTTTATTGGATCGAGTCCAAACTCAGCTGGTGGTGGTATAAGAACGACTACTTTGGTAGTCGTTATCGCGTCACTGTTTTCATTTAGTAAAAATAGAAAACAGGTGGTAATTGGTAAAAGAGCATTGAAAGATAGTACAATTAGCAAAGCACTCTCGGTATTTATTACCGGTTGGTTTTTAGTTATCTTGTCATCGTTTTTAATATTAATGGTTCAAGAATTTACGCTAGAAGAAGTGTTGTTTGAAGTGACGAGTGCATTTGGAACAACCGGCTTATCTTTGGGAATAACTTCTAGTTTAAATACCTTTAGTAAATTAGTAATAATAATTACGATGTTTATTGGAAGAATAGGAATAGTGGCATTATTAATGTTCTTTAAAGGTAACAAGGATGAAAATAATATAAAATATCCTGAGATTGATTTAATAGTAGGGTGAGGGGTTGTAATGTGAAAGTTGGAATTTTTTTAATTCATGGTTTTATGGAAGATGCAGAATTAACTTTTAAAGAGTTAAAACACTCTTTAAATAAATTTGGTCTAACAGATTATTTGGCAGTGTCGTTACAAGGACACGGTAATACTGAAAATATTAATCGTTTTAATTGTGCAAAATGTTTGAAAAAAGTTTGCGAACAATATCAGCAATTTAAATTAAAATACGATTTAGTATATTTAATCGGGGTTTCAGCAGGTGGAACTATATCGACCTACTTGGCTAAACAATACGGTGCAGATAAATTAGTTTTAGTATCACCGATGTTTGAATATGATGGTACTTCAATATGGTATCAAGATAATATGAATTATAGAAAGAAAAACAGCAGATTTAAAATTTTCAATTCAAAAAATGACTATAAATTAGAAAATACAAGCAGATTTGTTGAAATAGGGAAAAAAAGTTATGGATTACCCGAAAATAGAAACTTTTTAGAAGTGAAAGAGAAAGTATATTTGAATTTTGCAAAACTAATTAAACACATTAATAAAAAAGTTGATAAAATTGATACCCCTACTAGAATATATCATGCGGATTCCGATGAAATGGTACCGCTTGATAGTTCACTTAGTATTTTGAAAAAAATTAAGAGTAAAGATAAAAAAATGATTGTTATTTCCGGAGAATACCACCGAATTTTATCGAGTGAAATCAACCAAAAAGTATTTAATGAAATAGGGCAGTTTTTTAATCTTTAAAATAAAAATTTCTGTGAATAACAGAAATTTTCTTATACTTTTTTTAAATTCATGATAAAATGTTCATCGGGATCAATGTAAATAGTTTTTTGATTAGTTATCGTTACAAAACTCAAAGCTTTTTTTGGCACTTTTTTTAAAAATTTAACAAAAGTATAATCGACTGGCACGCTAGAAGAATATCTAGCTTTTGAATAATAAGCAGCCACAGTGGCTGCGGTTCTAATTGTATCTTCACTAGGATTGTTAGACTTTACGATAACGTGTGAGCCAGGTATTCCTTTTGTATGAAACCACAAATCGTTTTTACTAGCAGTTTTATGAGTGATATATTCGTTTTGTTTATTATTTTTTCCTACTAAGATCAAAGTTTTGTCAGCCGTTTCATAAGTGATAAAATTCGGTTTACTATTTTTTCTTTTTCCTTTAGAGCGCAAATATTTTTTTTCTTCTAGTTCTAATCTGATTTCGTCAATATCTAAAATAGATGATTGATAAATTTGTTCGTTTAAAAGGTCAAAATATTCAATATTGATTTTAGTTAATTCGATTTGGCTAATTAAATGAGTTATTGATTTTTTAATTTTTTTATGTTTGGTGAAATATTTTTGGGAGTTTTCTTTAGGAGTTAATTGAGAATTTAAAGGAATAGTTATCGGTTGATCAGTATAGTAATTGTTAACAGTGACCTCAGACATTCCTTTTTTAAAATTGTAAATATTTGCTAGTAGCAATTCACCTTGAATTTTTAAGATAGAATTGTTTTCAGCAGTTGTTAACTGGTAGTTTAATTTATCTAATTTATTGATATTTTTTTTAAGTTCATGTTTTATAAATAAAGTTAAATCTTTGGTCTGTTGCTTAATTTTATCAAAAGTGTCGCGATTATAATAAAAAGCATCTAACAATTCATTGACCGAATTATAATATTCTTTAGTACCTTCAACATCTAAATCAATGACATGGTAAAGGTCTTTTTTTCCTTTAACGATAGTTGGAGTTATTTTAAAATTAAAAATATCAATATTTTTGTTTAAAATTTGATCAGCGAGTAAAGGGGAAATTCCTTGATATTTCATGATACTATCAAAATCACTGTAGGTAAAAGATATTTTAGGATTTAGTTTATCATTAGGAGGGTAGATGTACTCACTACCCGGAAGAATAGTCCGGTAAGAATTCATAAAAGGAGGAAGATGTTTGACTGCTTCTAATATTTTATTATTTTCAGTTAAAATAATATTAGAGTGTTTTCCCATCGCTTCGAATCTTAACAGTTTAATTACTTGATCTTTTAATTCGTTTAACTTTAAAATTTCAATTTCAATAATACGATCATTTTGATGTTGAGAAATATTTTTAATAATCCCACTTTCTAAATGCTTTCTTAAAAACATACAAAAACTAGGAGGAGATTTAGGAGCATCGTACGAATGTTTAGTAATGTTCATTCTAGTGTAAGAACTAGATGCAGAAATTAATAGTTTGTAATTTTGTTGATTGCTTCTAATGGTTAAAATAATATTGTTTGATAGCTGGTGGATTTTGGAAATTTTACCACCGATTAAAACATTTAATTCTTCGACTAAACAGTTAATTAAAAGTCCGTCAAAAGCCATGATAAACACCTACTTTATAAATTTATTAATTTAATTATACAAAATACTTTGAAAAATATCCACTTATAAGTTATAATATATCAATAACCTTATAAAATATAAGGAGTGAAAAAATGAAATTAAACAAAAGAGGATTATTAGTAGTAATATCTGGACCAAGTGGAGTTGGGAAAGGAACAGTTAGAAAAGCCTTGTTTGAACTAGATGGACACGACTTGACATACTCTGTTTCAATGACAACGAGGAAGCCGCGTAAAGATGAAGTAGATGGAAAAGATTATTACTTTGTAACAAAAAAAGAATTTGAAAGAAGAATCAAAGAAGGTTTATTTTTAGAATATGCAGAGTTTGTAGGGAATTACTACGGAACACCGTTAGACATTGTAGAAGATAAACTTGGAGAAGGGTTAGAAGTTGTTTTAGAAGTTGAAACAGCAGGAGCTCTACAAGTGCGAGAAAAAATGAAAGATGCTGTTTTGATATTTATAGTGCCACCATCAAAAATGGCTTTATATGAAAGATTAATTTCTCGAGGTACTGAAACTAATTATCAAGTGAATAAAAGAATTAGCAAAGCAGATATTGAATTTAAATTAGCCCATAAATATGACTATATCGTCGTTAACGATGAAGTTTTTAATGCGGCAGATAGAATCAATGCTATAATAAGAGCGGAGCACGCTAAAACTGCTAGAAGTATTCATACTTACCTAGATATGCTGGAGGGCGAAAATGGAAAATAAGGCAAAAAAATATGGAATGAGATATCCATCAATTGATGATTTATTAACAATCTCAAATTCGAAGTACAAATTGGCAATTGCTGCATCTAAAAGAGCAAAAGAGTTACAAGAAGATGAACCAGAACTTATTGAAACAGAGTGTTATAAAACTGTTGGAAAAGCGTTAGAAGAAATTTTATCAAAAGAGGTAAAGATAATAGAAAATTAACACTTGATGTAAAACATTGAGTGTTTTTTAAATGAGGTACTCAAATGATAGCAAAAGTAATTGTTGATGCTGATAATAAACAAGTTAATAAACCATTCGACTATTTAATTCCAGATGAATTAATTGATTTAATAACAGTGGGAAGTTATATTAAAGTCAGTTTTGGAGCAAGAAAAGTTGCGGCTTTTGTTGTGGGAATAGGAGAAAATAGCGACCGTGAATTAAAAGAAGTTATTTCTTTGATTGATCTAAATCAAGTTTTAACTTTAGAATTAGTTTTGCTAGGAAAACAATTAGCAAAGCAATTAATTACTACGCAAATTAAAATTTATAAAACGATGTTGCCCAGTGCTCTTAATATTAAGTACCGTAAATATATTATTGGCGATTTAAGAGAATTCAATCAGTATAAAATTAACGAAAAATTATATTTAGATAGTTTAGACAATAATTTACTAAAGTCTTTAAATACATCTATAAAAAAAGAAAATTTAACTGTTTTAGTTGATTTAAAACAAAAAGTAAAGAAATCTTACAATCAATTTTATCAATTAGTAACTGAAGATGTTCAATTAACGGCGAAAAAGCAATTGGAAATATTTGAATTTTTAAAAGAAAATGGCCGAACAGCAAAAACTGAATTAGTTGACAAAGCTTTTTCAACAAGTGCTTTAAAAGCATTAGTAGATAAAAAAATAGTTAAAATTACCAAAGAGGAAAAATACCGTTACTCATTTGAGAAATTTGAAAATAAAAATATTATTTTGAGTCAAAGACAACAAAAAGTTTTAAATGATATCAATAAAAGTCGAGTAAACTTACTACACGGAGTGACCGGTAGTGGAAAGACAGAAATTTATTTGAAATATATTAGTGAAATAATTAATCAAGGAAAAGAAGCAATTTTTTTAGTTCCGGAAATTTCTTTGACTTATCAGTTTATCAAAAGATTTATGGGCGAATTTAAAGACCAAGTGGCAGTTATTCACAGTGGATTGACTGCTGGTGAGCGTTATGATGAGTGGCGGAAAATTAAAGAAAATAAAGTTAAATGCGTGATTGGTGCTAGAAGTGCAGTGTTTGCACCGTTTGAAAATTTAGGCGTAATCATCATTGATGAAGCTCATGAAACTACTTATAAACAAGATAATAATCCGCGGTACAATGCAATTGATGTTGCTAAAATGCGTTGTAGTTACCATCAATGTGCCTTGATTTTAGGAACAGCAACTCCAAGTTTAGAAGATTACGCTTTAGCAAAAAAAGAAATTTATCATCTACTAACTCTTAAAAACAGAATTAATAATTTTTCAATGCCCCAAATTAAAGTAGTAGACATGCCGACTAAGAAGTTAATTTCTAAAGAATTAGAAAGAGCTATTAGAGAGCGTATTTTAAAAAATGAGCAAGTTATTATACTGTTAAATAGAAGAGGATTCAATACCTTTTTACTATGTGATGATTGTAGAGAAACGATCAAATGTAAATACTGTGATGTGACACTTACGTATCACAAAAAAAGAAATGAACTAGTTTGCCATTACTGTGGATACCGGCTTAAAACGACTGTTAACAAACAGATAAGATGTGCCTGTGGAAGTGACAATTTAATTTATTTAGGATTCGGAACGGAAAGACTTTTAGAAGAATTAGAAAGTCTCTTTAGGGAAGAAACAATTTTAAGATTAGACCAAGATACCAACAAAAATAAAAATATCGAAAAATCATTGGAATTATTTAAATCAAACAAGGCAAGGATTTTGCTAGGGACACAAATGATAGCTAAAGGATTAGATTTTCCTAACGTTACTTTAGTGGGTGTGATATCAATTGATTCGATGTTAAATAGGATTGATTTTAGAGCTAATGAAAAAACTTATCAGTTGTTGGTACAAGTGGCAGGGCGAGCAGGTAGAGGAGAAAAAAAAGGTGAAGTAATTATTCAAACTTTGAATAAAGATCACTTTGTTTTAAAAGAAGTAATTGAGGGTAGTTATGAAAGTTTTTTTAAAAAAGAAATTAATTTGCGTAAATTAGGAGAAAATCCACCTTACACCTTTATCGATGTGATTCAAGTGAGTTCCAAAAAACAAGTCGATGCTTTTAAAGAAGCTTTTCGGATTATGAAGTATTTAAATATTAAAAATGTAAAAATATTAGGTCCGGTTGTGCCGTACATCAGCAAAGTGAATTTAAAGTACCGGGTCAATTTATTAGTGAAATATAAAATAGCAAATTATTTAGACAAATACTATTTCAACGTTTATTTAAATATTGATAAAAATATCGGCTTAATAATAGATAAGTCGCCATTGTATTGACAGGAGGGAAAAAATGAAAATTATCTTTATGGGAACAGCTGAATTTTCAGTAGAGGTGCTAAAAAAATTAATGGAAAAACACGAAATTAGTCTAGTCGTTACCCAACCAGATAAAAAAGTCGGAAGAAAGAAAATTATCACTTATTCGGCAGTTAAACAATTTGCTTTAAAACACAATATTGAAGTATTTCAGCCAGTGAAGATTAAAGAGGATTTTCAAAAAATTTTAAATACTAAGGCAGAGATAGTCGTGACAGCTGCTTACGGACAATTAGTACCAAACAAAGTTTTAGAATTTACAAAGTACAAGGCAATTAACGTTCATGCCTCACTACTGCCAAAATACCGAGGGGCGGCACCGATTCACCGAGCCATTTATAACGGTGATAAATGCACTGGAATAACGATTATGTACATGGTAGAAAAAATGGATGCTGGAGATATTTTAAAGAAAGAAGAAGTCGAAATTCGGGATTTGGATACTGTCAGTACAATGTTTGAGAAATTGAGTAAAGTCGGTAGTCTGTTATGTCTTAAAGTAATTGAAGATTTGGCAATCGGAAAAATAAGACCGCTTAAGCAAGAGCAAAATTTAGTCAGTTATGCTAAAATAATTAAACGTGATGAAGAGAAGATAGATTGGCAAAGAACAACTGTTGAAATTGATAACCACATCAGAGCATTTGATAGTTGGCCAGGAACTTACACTACCTTAAAGCAAACTAAAATTAAAATATTTCCTGGTGAAATTCATTTAGCAGAAGTGGTCGGAGAACCAGGAGAGGTTGTTAAAATTACTAAAGCTGGTATTTTAGTGAAAACAGCAGATGGGGGTTATTTGCTTAAAGATTTACAACTAGCCGGTAAGAAGAGAGTTTTAGTTAAAGATTTTATTAACGGAAATAAGTTATTGTCAATCAACGATATTTTTGAATAGTCTAAAATTGTTTTGTTTAGTCGATATATGTTATACTTGGTTAATTGAAAGGTGTGATAATATTGAAGACAAAATTATTATTTTCGAGAGAGGAAATGAAAAAACATTGTTTAAAAGTTTTAGAAGAGCGGGGAGTTGATTACCGAGATATTGCGAAAATTTCGTATAATCAGCAATCTAAATATTCCGATAAAATTAATTATAGCGATTGTGAAGAAAGTGTGCTTAAAATTTTGAGTTTAAGAGATGTATTTCATGCTTTGTTACTAGGTGCAGAAATTGATCGTTTAGTTGAAGAGAAACAATTTAAAGGACCAATTCAGGATATTTTATTCCATGATTTAGGAGTGTTTGGTGCAGATGAAGTTTTAGGTTTAGCAATAGCTGGGTTATTTGGCGTAATCGGTCAGACAAATTTTGGTGATATCGATGTAAATAAGCCAGGAATAGTGGCAGAATTAAATGACCATGGAAAAGGAGAAAATGCAAGTTGTCATACGATGTTAGACGATATTGTAGGAGCAATCGCCGCCGCCGCTTCAATCAGAGTAGCTCAAATGGAAATGGAAGAAGAAGCAAAGTGCGAAATTGGGGTTGAACAACAAAAATTATTTTAATTAAAAAAAAACTATTTTTTAATAGTTTTTTTATTATCCTTTTTAATTATTAAAACGTAGGGGCAATCTCTTTTGTTTAATATTTGATATTTACTTATAGCATAATTATTCGGCAGTGTTTTAAGATACCTTGAAAGGTGCTCACTTTCAATTTTCCTTCTTGATGTCCGGTATAGACAACAACTAAAATTAATCCACCTATTTTTAAAATATCAAGTCCAGCAGCAATCGACTTTAAAGTCGATTGATAATTAGTAGTTATTTTTTTATCATGATTCGGTAAGTAACCTAAATTATAAATAATTAAATCTGTTGCCCTGACATATTTTTTAATATTTTCATGAGAATCTAAAATTAAGGTTACATTGTCAGCCTTAATTTTATTTTTTGTCCTTTCAATAGCAATCTCTTGAATATCAAATGCATAAATCTTTCCTCTGTCGATTAAACTTGTTAAAAATAAAGTGTCGTTACCATTACCGCAAGTAGCATCGATCGCAATAGAATTATTTTTGAGATGTTCACAAATTATTTTTTGGACAAAAGTGGTTATTCTAAACATCCTTGAAAACTCCCTCTACGGCGCATCTCTTTATCTATTTCATTAATTACCACAAATTTTTTTAAACTCCAAAGCGGAGCGATTAACATCTCTTTTGGAGAATCACCGGTTAAACGGTGCACGATAATCTTATTGTTTAATATTTCAAGTTGGTTACAGACGATTTCGACATATTTTTCTAAAGTTAAAATTTCAAAAGGTTTTTGTAAAAATTGTTCACTGATAACAGTGTTTTTCATCAGGTGAAGCAGATGGATTTTTATTCCTTGAATATCTAAACTATTCAATTTTTTCACAGTATTTACCATCATCTCTTTTGTTTCGTTCGGCAAACCGTTGATGATATGGACAATTACGTTGATATTTTTAGCTCTTAATTTTTCGACTGCTCTTTCAAAATCTAAATAATTATGTCCACGATTAATTAGTTCTAAACTCACATCATGAATTGATTGTAAGCCTAACTCAATTGTTAAATATGTTTTTTGGCTTAAAGTTTTAAAATATTCGATTAACTCATCGGTCAGACAATCTGGTCTAGTAGAAATACTTAATCCGACGATATTTTCATCTAATGTTAGAGCTTCTTCATAAAGTTTTTTTAAATAATCTAATTCGCCCAAAGTATTGGTATTTGCTTGAAAATAAGCAATATATTTAGCAGTTGGCCACTTTTGATGTAAATTATTTTTTATTTTAGTAAATTGAGTTTTTAAATCATCTGTTATTTTTCCGGCAAAATTGCCCGATCCTTCTAAACAAAAAGTGCAACCACCAGTACTCATATGTGGACAAGTAAAATTAGCGTTTAAAGAAACTTTAAATATTTTAGAAGAAAACTTTGCTCTTAAATAGTTGTTTAAACTGTTATATCTTTTTTCATTATTCATTAAATTCATAAAATCACCTATATTAATTCTATCACATTCATATTATTTTAGTAAGGAATAAGGTGAAGTAGATGCAATTTTTAATTTTGGTTGTTTTTTTATATTTCAATTTTAAATTTAAATTTATTCAATTTAGATTTAGTAAACTGTTTGGAAAAAAGTTAAACTTTAATGGTTTTTTTTTATCGATTGGAACACATGTAGGAATTGGAAATATTGTCGGCGTATATTTAGCGATTGTTTCAGGAGGACCAGGGGCAATTTTTTGGATGTGGACTTTTTCTTTTTTAAGCGCTGCTCTAAGTGTCGCCGAAAATACGTTAGCTAAATATTTTGAAACTGATGTCAAAGGGACAAATGCCTATATTATCAATGGTCTTAAAAGTAAGAAAATAGCTTTTTTTTATACATTAATACTGTTGATGTCTTACGGTTTACTTTTTCCAATGGTGCAAATTGGCTCTTTAAATAATATTTTGGGCGCTGGCTATAGCACAAAAATAATTCTCTATTGCACAATTGCGATAGTGGTTTATATGATTAGTAGTAAATTAGATAAATTGTTTAAATTTATCAATTTTCTAGTGATTTTTATGGGGATTTGTTATCTGTTACTAGGTGGTTATGTAGTAGTAAGTAATTTTAATAAAATTTTAGATATTTTTAACTTGATAATAACCGATGCTTTTACTTATCAATCGATTATTGGTGGGGGAATGGGCTATGGAATTAAAAGAAGTTTATTTTCTAATGAAGCGGGATTAGGAACTACTCCTAATATAAGTAGTATAGGAGAAAATCACTATTTAAGTGTTGGTATTTTACAGGGAATTGGCGTGTTTATCGATACTTTAGTTATTTGTACAATCAGTGCCTTTATAGTATTGCTCAGTGATAATTATCAACAGGGATTAGTAACAGTTTACAACAGTCATTTTGGTTTTTTAGGGGAGTATATTTTAATCAATATGATCATGTTCTTTTCAATCTCTACTTTAATAGGTGTTTATTTAATGTGTGAAAGATCGATAAAGTTAACCAGAAATAAAAAGATCTTTAAATTACTTTTTGTAATCAGTTTGATAGCAAGTATTTACTTGAACTTTAAAATAATATGGAAATTAGTTGATATTGGGGTTATAATACTATTGATCGTTAATTTATATTGTCTTTATAGATTGCGAGATGTCTTTGTAAAAATTATTAAATAATAGGAGAAAAATATGCTTAGAAAATTGAAAAATAATTTGACATCAATAACCAAATTGTCTTTGACAAAAGATGAAAAATTGTTCAAAACGTTTCTGTACTTAATATTTTTAGCACTACTTTTGGCTTTCGTACCACTGTTAAATTCATATAAAGTAACTGAAAATGGTTTGAATTACGCCCAAAAAAATGAAATTGAAAATCTCTTAAAACCATTTGTGCAAAGTGAGGCTAACTGTGAAATTAACGAAAAGTTAACTTGCGACGAAGAAGTATATATTGAAGTTACCGCAGGCAATTTTTTAATTATTTTAGATAGTGCCAATGATTTTGAAAACAGAAAAAATCCGAGCAATCAAGCACTTGTATTTCAAGAGACAGCGGTAGGATTGTACCAAGGAAAAGCAAAAATGTTAAATACAACTTACGCTGCAACTGATAGTTATTGGTCTTCAACATTAAACGGCTTAAAGATTGAAGATACCGATGATTTTTGGAATGATGTTTATTCGCTAATAAATCAAACGTTGAGCAATTATGCAATTTTGATTATGGTCATGAGCTTTTTGGTGTATATGTTCTCATTTATAACTATTTTAATGATGCAAATATTGATAAATGTAGTTATTCTTATGGTTTTGAGAGCGAGCAAATTAAAATTTGGAGAAACGTTTAAAATTGTCGTGAATGCGATGACCATTTATGCTATAATTGTAGTTATATTGGAATTATATTTTGCAAAATACGATCCAATGGTGAATTATTTTATCAATTTAGTAGCTCTTATTTACGCATTAAGTGCAGTTAAAAAACAAAGTGTGAGGGAAAGAGATGTACAATCATAAAGCAGTCGAGAAAAAATGGCAAAATTTTTGGGAAAATAACAAAACTTTTAAAGTTAATAGCAATAGTAATAAAGAAAAAAAATATATCTTAGACATGTTTCCGTATCCTTCTGGAGCAGGGTTGCATGTCGGACATCCGGAAGGATATACCGCAACTGATATCTATGCTAGAATGTGTAGAATGCAAGGTTATGAAGTACTGCACCCTATCGGCTGGGATGCTTTTGGATTACCGGCTGAGCAATATGCAATTAAAACGGGGAATGACCCTAGAGAATTTACTAACCAAAATATCGAGACCTTTAAAAGACAGATTAAAAGTCTTGGTTTTTCGTATGACTGGGACCGAGAAGTTAATACTACTGATCCAAAATATTTTAAATGGACCCAGTGGATTTTTAAAAAACTGTTTGAAAAAGGGTTAGCTGAAATCGGCTATTTGGAAGTGAACTGGTGTGAGCAGTTAGGAACAGTACTAGCGAATGAAGAAGTCTTAGTTGAAAATGGAAAAATGGTCTCGGAAAGAGGAAGTTATCCAGTGACTAAAAAACCGATGAAACAGTGGGTTTTAAAAATAACTAAGTATGCTGAACAATTACTCAGCGATTTAGATAGTTTAGATTGGCCTGAATCGACTAAAGAAATGCAAAGAAATTGGATCGGTAAAAGTGTCGGAACGCAGATCGATTTTAAAATAGCAAATACTGATTATGATTTTACTGTTTTCACAACCAGATGTGATACTTTGTTTGGAGCTACTTATTGTGTGTTAGCCCCAGAGCATCGATTAGTTGAGAAAATTAAAACTAAAGAGCAGACTAAAGAAGTTGATAACTATATTGAATTTGCGAAAAGTAAAACTGATTTAGAAAGAACAGAATTAAACAAAGATAAAACAGGAGTTTTTACTGGTGCTTACGCCGTTAATCCGGTCAATGGTAAAAAGATTCCCATTTGGATAGCGGATTACGTTTTAGCAAGTTATGGGACAGGAGCAATTATGGCTGTACCGGCACACGATCAAAGAGATTATGAGTTTGCGAAAAAATTTGCTATAAAAATCGTTAAAGTACTGGACGGCGACATCGATCAGTGCGCCTTTACTAAAGACGCTTTACACGTTAATTCAGAATTTTTAAATGGTTTGGATAAAGAAGAAGCAATTGCTAAAATGATTGAATTTTTAGAAGAAGAGAAAATAGGAAAAGTTTATATTAATTATAAGTTGCGAGATTGGATATTTTCCCGTCAAAGATTTTGGGGTGAACCCTTTCCCGTAATTCATTATGAAGATGGAACGATTGAATTGGTAAAAGATGAAGAATTACCGTTGTTATTGCCAAAAATGGATAACATTAAACCGAGTGGTACCGGAGAGAGTCCTCTAGCCAATGCAAAACAGTGGTTAGAAGTAGTTAGAGATGATGGGGTCAAAGGTCGACGGGAAACGAATACGATGCCCCAGTGGGCTGGCAGTTGTTGGTATTACCTGGCTTATATTATTAACAATTGCGGAGAATATACCGCTTTAGATAGTGAAGAAGGACAACAATTATTAAAAAAATGGTTACCGGTCGATCTGTATATCGGGGGAGCTGAACATTCGGTATTACATTTATTATATTCAAGATTTTGGCATAAAGTACTGTACGATTGTGGAATAGTTCAGACGAAAGAACCTTTCCAAAAATTATTTCATCAAGGAATGATCTTAGGTGAAGATAATCAAAAAATGAGTAAGTCCAGCGGAAATGTTAAAAATCCAGATGAGATTGTGGAAAATTTTGGCGCAGATGCTCTTAGATTGTACGAAATGTTCATGGGACCTTTAGAAGGGGAGAAACCGTGGAGTGATTCAGGAATTGAAGGTGCTAGAAGGTTTATCGATAGAGTGTGGCGTATTTTAGAATCATTGGAAATTACGGAAGCCCCTCAATTAGAAAAAATACATCATTTTACGAT
Organism: Candidatus Bathyoplasma sp. NZ; assembly: GCA_013332095.1. Classification (GTDB taxonomy): domain Bacteria; phylum Bacillota_I; class Bacilli_A; order MAG-NZ; family MAG-NZ; genus Bathyoplasma. Next base: position 23,734 of record JABENI010000015.1, on the reverse strand, counting down.
TAAAAAAGTCACTGAAGATTATAATAATTTAAAATTTAATACAGCGATTTCTCAGATGATGATTTATGTAAATGAAATTTATCGTTTAAAAAAAGTTTCAAAAAAATATTTGGCAGAGTTTTTAATGTTACTGAATCCAATATGTCCACATATTACGGAAGAAATCAATCAATTATTAGGTAATAAGGAAATATTAGTTTATCAAAATTGGCCTCAGTACGATCAGTCAAAATTAGTAGAAACAGAAGTTGAAATAGTTATCCAAGTAAATGGCAAAGTGAGAGATAAGATCAGAATAAATGCTGATACAAGTGCCGAACAAGTAAAAAAATTAGCTATTACGGAAAAAATTAAAAAGTTGACAGAAGGATTAAACATTGCGAAAATTATTTATGTAAAAGGAAAATTAGTTAGTATTGTAGTTAAATCAAAATAAAAAAAAAGCCGTTTAAATAGGCTTTTTTTATCTGTTATTTAATTTTACTTACTAAATCTTCGACGATATTTTTTACCGAATCTATCTTAGTAATTTTATAAGAATTTGCTCCTGAGAATACTAGACCATTTTCTACATCACCTTTGGCAGCAGCCCCTAATCTTTCAGTGATACAATAGGGAATATCTTTTTTAGCGCAAACTCTAAGACAATTTACGCAAAATTTAATTTTGTGGTTACCCGTTTTTAAATATTCAGTAAAGTCATTTCTAATTGCTCTACCAGGTAGACCGACTGGCGATGAAACGTGAATCACATCGTCCTTTTTTGCCGCAATTAATTTTTGTTTGTAATTTTCATTAACATCACATTCATCAGTACAAATAAATCTAGTTGCGACTTGAACACCATCGGCACCTAAACTCATCATTCTAGCGACATCCTCAGCTGTGTGGATTCCACCTGCTGGAATAATAGGAATGTGTGGTCTGCCATATTTTTCGGCGATTTCTTTGTTAATTTCAATTACTTCTGCAGTAATTTCTTCTAAACTCTTGTAATTACCACTTTCAATTTCACTTTTACTAAATCCTAGATGTCCACCTGCAAGCGGACCTTCAACTACAACAAAATCTGGCAGGACATCGTATTTAATAATCCATTTTTTGCAAATTAATTTGAATGCTCTAGCAGAAGAAATAATTACCGCAGGTTTTACTTTTGAACCGACTAAATAAGTTGGTAAATCTAGTGGTATACCTGCTCCACTTACGATAAAGTTAATTGGCTCTTTGGCAAGGTGTTTGATATATTCATCAAAAGAAGTTAGGGCATGCATAACATTTACGCCTAAAATACCATCGGGACACTCTTTCCTAACTAGGGCAATTTCTTTTGACAAGGCCTCTAAATTGGCTTTTAAGTTTTCAGTTTTGTGATTTTTTGATAAATAACCAACTTGAGCAGAGGAGATAGTACCCACAATTCCTGCTTTGATGGCTCCTATCGCTAATTTATGTAAACTTACGCCAATTCCCATACCACCTTGAATAATTGGATGTTTACTTTTTATATTATCAATAATTAAATTATTCATATAGTACTCCTTAATTTTAATTTCAAAATATGCTACTCTAACAATTTTAACAAAAATTGAATAAAGTGTCAAAGGATAACCGATTATATTTTTAATTGTTTATTGATTGTTTTTAAAAAAGGTAATACTTTTTAGATATTTAATGTTGGCGCTTTTAAAATCAATTAATTCAATTAAATTACTTGCATAACTAAATTTATCGGATAAATAATCAAAATAGTAAGAATGTTCCCACATATCCAAAGCAATTAGCGGGTAATAGCCAAGAGTTAGAGGACTCAGTTGGTCTTTAGTATTAATAATTTTTAAATTTCCTAAATTATCAGCAACTAAAAAAGTCCAACCGTTACTAAAAATAGATAATAAATTTTTTTCTAAAAGCAATTTTAAATCATTTTTACTACCGAATTGTTTGTCGATTTCACTATCTAACACTGTATAATCTGCTGTTTGAAAGTAATTCGTAGGGATTAAACTTTCGAAAAACAACGTGTGATTTGCATATCCACCACCATACCTAGATAATTGTTTTGCTATTTTTGGGTCAAAATTCTCTAAATTATAAAGCAAATACTCAATCTCAATGAACTTTAAATCGTTAGCAATCATTAAACTATTTAGTTTATTTTTATAATTTTTGTACAAAGTATAATAATGCTCATCGATATTAGTTTCAGATAGAGATGGTTCTAGAGCATTAGAACTAAATTTCAAAGGTACTAATTCATACATTTTATTCACTCCTTTTTAATAATTATATACTAATATATTTAATTAGTTGTTTTATTATGATAAAATAATAATATATTTTGATAGGGTGATAAGATGGGATTGTTCGATTTTTTAAAAAATAAAAAGATTAATAAGAAATATGAAGTAGGAATGAAGAAGACTCGCGAAGGAGTTTTTAATAATTTAAAAAATTTATTATCAAAGCACAATCGGATCAACGATGAACTATTTGATGAAATTGAAGAGTTATTTATCATCAGTGACATCGGCGTAGATACGGTAGTAGAATTTGTAGAAGAACTTAGAAATGACAAACGGGTTCAATGTCTAGCAACTGCTGAAGAATTAAATCCAATAATAGTCGATAAAATGTTTGAACTTTATTTGAAGGGTGAAATTGTAAATTCTAATTTAATAAAAAATAAAGATGGTCTAAGCGTTTATTTATTTGTCGGTGTAAACGGAGTAGGAAAAACTACTACGATTGCCAAAGTAGCTAAAAAATTAATTGATCAAAATAAAAAAGTACTACTAGCAGCTGCCGATACTTTTAGAGCGGGAGCAGTTGAGCAATTAAAAGTATGGGCTGATAGAATCGGCTGTGAGGTTGTAGCAAAAGAAGAAGGTAGTGATCCATCGAGCGTTGTTTTTGAAGCGTTAAAAAAAGCAAAAGAAGAAAATTATGATTATCTGCTTTGTGATACCGCAGGCAGGTTACAAAATAAAGTCAATTTGATGAAAGAATTAGAAAAAATAAAAAAAATTATTGGTAAAGAGGTGGAAAATGCTCCTCATGACACCTTGTTAGTAATCGATGCAACAACCGGTCAAAACGGCTTAAGTCAAGCAAAAGTTTTTATGGAAAGTACCGAGGTAAGTGGTGTTGTTTTAACAAAATTAGACGGCACTGCAAAAGGTGGAATAGTTTTAGCAATTAGGAATAAACTAGGAATACCGATTAAATTTGTTGGTTTAGGTGAAAAAATTGATGATTTAGAACACTTTGATATTGAGCAATATATCTATGGATTATTCAGTGATTTAATATGATTGAAAAAACTTTAAAGATGATTTCTTTGTTTGATTTTTACAGTGAATTATTAACAGAAAAACAAATTGAGTATTTTACTTATTATTATGAAAAAGATTTAAGTTTAATGGAAATTGCAAATAATTTCAAAGTTTCTAGAAATGCTATTTACGATAATTTAAAAAGAGTTGAGAACAGTTTATTAGAATACGAACATCAACTGAAACTTTATCAAAAATACTTAAAAAGAAAAAAAATAATCGATGAGATAAAAGAAAAAAGTAACGGTGATTTAACAATCTTAATCGACAAATTAGAAAAAATATAGGGGTGAAGTAAATGCCATTTGAAAATTTAAGCGATAGATTAAAAATGAGTATGCGTAGAATTACGGGAAAAGGACGATTAACAGAAGAAGATATCGAAAAGATGATGCGAGAAGTAAGACTATCACTTTTAGAAGCAGATGTTAATTTTAAAGTAGTTAAATCTTTCACAAAAGAATTGAAAGAAAAATCTCTAGATGAAAAAATTTTAAAAGGATTAAACCCTGGACAACAAGTAATTAAAATTGTTCACGAGCAATTAAAAGAGTTGATGGGAGAAGCAGAACCGTTAGTCTTCAGCAATGATTTAACTTCGATAATGCTCGTCGGATTACAAGGTGCAGGGAAAACAACCAATATTGGTAAATTAGCAAATTATTTAAGAAAAAAAGAAAATAAAAAGCCGCTTTTAGTAGCTTGTGATATCTACCGACCGGCAGCGATTGAACAGTTAAAAACAATTGGAAAAAAACTAGATATTGAAGTTTTTGAAAGAGGAACAAACAAGCCTAGTGATACGGTAAAAAAAGCGATGGAATACGCCAGAGTTAACGGTTATGATTTAGTGATGATCGATACTGCTGGACGTTTGCATATCGATGAACTGTTGATGGATGAATTAGTTGAAATTAAAAAAGTGGCCAATCCCAACGAAATATTATTAACGGTAGATGCAATGACTGGACAAGATGCAGTCAATGTAGCAGAAGCGTTTAATAATAAATTGAATATTACAGGGTGTATACTGACAAAACTCGATGGAGACACACGTGGTGGTGCGGCTTTATCAATTAGAAAAGTAACCGGTGTACCGATTAAGTTTTCAGGGGTCGGGGAAAAATTGGATGAAATAGAAATTTTTCATGGCGACCGTTTAGCTTCAAGAATTTTAGGAATGGGTGATGTTGTAAGTTTAGTAGAAAAAGTAACGGAACACATAGATGAAGATGAAGCTAGTAACATAATGGAGAAAATGATGTCTGGTAGTTACAACTACAACGATATGTTAAAACAATTTAAAATGATGAAAAAAATGGGTTCATTTTCAAGTATATTAGGAATGCTACCAGGGATGGGAAACATCAAAAAAGCTTTAGGACAAGTTGATGATAGTCAATTTAAGTTGGTGGAAGTAATTATCGGCTCAATGACCAAAGAAGAGAGAAAAACACCTAAACTAATCAATGGTTCGAGTAAAAGAAGAAAGCGGATAGCGAGAGGATCAGGGAGAAAAATGTCAGAGGTCAATAAACTGATTGAATCTTTACAAACACAAAGTAAGATGTTTAAATCAATGAGTGGAATGGATCCTGCGAAAATGAATATGAATAACCTCAGTGGAATGATGAATAATCAAAAAACTAAAAATAGGGGAAAAGGAAGGAATAAAAGAAGATGGTAAAGTACAGTTCCCAAAAAATAATTTACAACGTTTTGATCTACATATTCGTTTATTTGGTTTTACAAATTTTATTGAGCACTGTTTTAATTGTTGCTTTAAATCTTGACATTATAACAGTTTCTCAGTCAGAAGAATTTGTCGTAATTAGTTCTGTTAGTATGTTAATTGCTTCACTCATTTGTGCAACTTTATATTTATTTGTTAATAAAGAAACGCTGATCAATGATGCAAAAAGTTTTATCAAAGATAAAAAATTTTTATATGGATTAGTTGGTTATGTTGTCCTGTTTTTATTTAGTATAGCCATTACCTTAATTTATAAATATTTAGATATCGGAGGAAATTCAGCGAATCAAGAATTTATTGAAAAACTAGTTGCTATTGCACCGTTGATGATGTTTGTTTCAATCGTTATTTTAATTCCTTTTATCGAAGAAATTTTCTTTAGAGGAGTGATAGTAGAAATACTGGAAAAATGTAAAATTTCCAATAAATTTTTGCTGATTGTTTTATCGTCGATCTTGTTTGCTTTTGTTCACGTAACAGATATTGAATCTTTCAAATATTTCTTTTTATATTTCGCGATGGCCCTACCGTTAGGAGGAGCTTACATTTTAAGTGGTAAAAACATTTGGGTGGTAGTAATGATGCACATGCTTAATAATGCGATGATGTTTTTACCAACAATACTGTACTAATAATATAAAAAATAACTGTTTGTAATAACGGTAAGAGCAAAAAGATAAAAAAAAATACTAATTAATTTAGTATTTTTTTATATAGATTATGTTTTTAAAATAAAATACAGAATTATAATCGAAAGAATTAGACCTAAGGGAACTAAAACTTTAAATTTAAATTTTTGTGTTTTATGATGAAAAACGTTCATGGCGATTAACGATCCTATTCCACCGCCGAGAAAAGATAATGAAATTAAAACAGATTCTTTAATACGCCATTTTTTGGCGATTGCTTTTTTCTTATCAACATAGTAGATTATAACTGCTAAAACATTGATAAAAATTAAATAAAATTGTAAATAAGTATTCATAATTAATCATTTATAATTAGGGCAATAAACTCTAGATCATCAGCACCTATATTTTCAATAGAATGAAATTCACCAGATTTAGTCACACTAATATCTCCTTCTGTAATATTTTTTTTAGTACCGTTGTCATTAACCATAGCTGTGCCTTTTAAAATAAAATAAGTTTCAGATTCCCCATTATGAGTATGTTTGCCGATAGAATCACCAACCTTAATTGTCATTTTTGCATATAATCTTCCAGATTGCAAATCTTCTTTTGCTAAAATCTCGTGTTTTTTAATAGTCCCAATACCAGCCATTAAATTTTTTATTTCGGTAACTGTTCTTTCATTTTTTTTAATTATCATATTATCCTCCACAACTATTGATTATACTAAATTATTTTTATCTAGGCAATCTTTTTAATATTATCTAATATTTCCACCATTGCCCAACTGTCTTGTTTGCAGTACTCAATTAAAGATTTTTCTAAAGTTTTTGAAGGCGAATTCATTAACGTAATATATGAGGAAACTGCTTCTAAGCCACTGCTCACTTCCAGCTCATTGTAAGTTAAAGTTGAAAAAATCGGTAAAACTTTTTTGATTGAATATGATCCTTGTAAATCAACGTGATAATAATTAATTCCTTTCGCTTCATCTTTTTCTAAACCTAAACTTTGATAAAGTTTAGTATTTCCTTTTAAAATATGCATCAAATCAAAAATTCTATCGATGATATTGTCAATTTTTTTAGCATATTCGGGGTAAAATAGTTGAAATTCTTTCATTCGAGTTTCTTCAAATGACTTATTCCAAACGACAATTGAACCAGTGGTACCTAACTCGCTAATTAGTTTTTCAACTAACTCTTTTCGCAAGTCTTTAGAAGAAGTAGATAAAAATTCTAAATGGTCTGAATTTTTATCACAAGTAAAATAATTTTTTTGAACGTGCAATGAATACTGAAAGACACTTTGAGAATATGCTTTTTCTCCTTTAAATCTCGGTAAAGGACAAGGAAAAGATTCAAAATCTAAGTGATATATCGGAAATGTTAAGGCTCGTAATCCTAAATTAATTTTATTTTTTTTCAAATAAACTTTATCACTTTCGATACAATCTCTTTGGATTAGATTTATTTTTCTAGATAAGTTATGGCGAGGAATGTCCAGAGCATGAACAACACCAGCGCTAATCAAGTCAAAAATGTCGACCGCATCATCGCCATCATCACTGCCAAAACCTTTATGGTTGTACATATAAGTCAAGATAGAATTTTTTTTAGGAAGGATATTCCAACAAATATTAAAGTATTTGCACTGAGTCGTTTTGTTTCTTTCACAATATTTATTTACAGAAATATTGGGGATTTGATATAGAGATAAATACTTTTCAACTTTTAAAACTTCTTCACCGATAATAGTTTGATATTCTTCCGTAATTTTAGTTAAGTCGATAAATGAAATTATTTCTTGACCGTTAATTTCTCGGTAGACCGGTTCACCATTTAAGTATAATCCATCAAAAATATATTCGTGGTTTAAGGCAACTAAGTAATATTTTGTATTTTTAATTTTATCATCTAAGCCATTTTCTTGATAGTAATTTTCAACTATCCATCTTTGAATAGCTAAATCGTAGACATATTTGCCAACAGTATGATATTTATCAAATAGTTTACTACGAACTGTTAGATATTTTTCAACAGTTAAAAAAGAACTATCTAACTCATCTTTTAAACGATAGGTGTTGTCTATTTTTTGAAAAATTTTATTTTTTTCTTTTTCTGAAGTATACGATAAAGCATCAAATTTATTAGTAGTGGTAGCTTTAACCTCAAAAATTATAGTTTCATGATCTCTTTCTAAATAAATATCGGTGTAACAAATATACTTATGATTTTCCCCAAAACAACTAAAAGATTTTTGTTTTAAAGTATCAACTGAATAAGTTATTTTTCCTTGAAAGTACTTTGCGACGATATCTTTGGCAGTCGTTTCAACTTTTGTAAAATAAGGTAACATGTTTTTTAAATATTCATCTGAAACATCTATTAAATCTTCATCATTTTCCCCAAACATGTCTTTTAAAAATTCGATAATTTCTTCTTTATCAATATTTAAAAAAGTATTTTCCTTTTCTGTTTTTAATTTTTCTAAATTAAAAAATTTAGAGCACCTCGCATAGTTTTTAAATTTAGTTTTAGTTATCACGATATCACCTCAAATAATTATACTACATTACTTGTATTTTTGAAAAATAAAAGATAAACTAAGTTGAAGATAAATTGAGGAGAAAAATTATGAAAAATGTAGATACAATATTGTTTGACCTAGACGGAACATTAATTGATACCAATGAAATTATCATTGATTCCTTTAAAAATACCTTTGAAAATTTTTTACCAGAGATAAAAATTGATTTAAAAACTATTTTGACTTTTATTGGTCCACCATTAAAAGATACTTTTTTACACTACGTTGATAGTGAAAAAGAAGCAGAACAACTGATGAGTGAATACCGAAAATACTATCACCAGAATGAATTTAATAGTATTAAAATTTATCCAGATGTTCTTCGAGTTTTAACAAAATTAAAAAAAGACTGTTATAACTTAGCAGTTGTGACAACTAAGGCAAAAGAAGCAGTACTTCCGATGTACAACCACTTTGGTTTTGATAAAATATTTACTGTTTTAATTACTAACGATGATGTCATCAATAAAAAACCGGATAAAGAACCGGTAATCAAAGCACTGACAAGTTTTGAAAAACATCGAGGTTCGATGATGGTTGGAGACAACAAAAGCGATATTTTGGCAGGTCAAAATGCGGGGATTTATACCGCTGGTGTGGCTTGGTCAATTAAAGGTAGAAAATTTTTAGCAGAAGTGAAGCCAGATTTTATGTTAGAAAAAATGGAAGATTTGTTTGGGGTTTTAAAAGAGTTAAACAAGTAAAAACGGCTATTAATAGCCGTTTTTAAATTGTCTAATTATCTATAATAAGGTCGATTATCTATAATAAGGTCGATTATAGTAATAAGGTCGATTATAATAATAAGGACGATTATAATAATAAGGTCGATTATAATAATAAAGACTATTATAGTAACAGTAGGGACTATTGTAACAATAATTCATTTGATAACTGGGATAATTACTTGATAGATACGAATATCTTTCATCAACATCATCATTGTTTTCATCAGGCTCATTTCTAGAATTAGAAACATCACTTCGTTGACCAGCTTGATAGGTATTGTCCGTGTAGTTATATGAATTATTTATTGACTCATTAGAGTACGGTCTTGGATATGGTGCTTGATATGGTGCTTGATATGGTCTTGGATATGGTGCTGGATAAGGCATCGGGTACGGTACTGGATATGGATAGGGAATTGGTGGATATGGTCTGTTACAATATGGTCGATACCATAATGAGCTACCGACTAAAGCTCCTGCGATAAATGGTAAAATTGGTCCTATTCTCTCTTCATTTGGATTCATCTTTTAACCTCCTATTCCATTTCTATACTATGAAATTTTTAGTTATTGTTTCTAATTTTTAGATATTCTTCTAAAGATAAATTAGCAGTTTCAATATTTTTAGCATGATTTTCTCCTACATATCTTAAATGCCAAGGCTCATGGATATACTCAGTTATATGTTCTTTGTTTTTTGGATAACGAATAATAAAGCCATATTTATAGGCATTATCATTTAACCATCTGCCCTCTTGTGAATACATTAAAATTTCCGTTAGTCCGATATCGGCAGTAGAAACATCGACAGCCAAACCTAATTGATGTTCGCTGTAACCAGGTTTGGCGGTAATAAACTCGTTTGTGAATATCATTTTTTGGTAATTTGAATCACGGTAACCAGAAAAAATAATTAAATTAATATTATTTTTTGTCGCATTTCTAAAAAGTCTTTTATAAGCAACGTAGGCCCTTTTTTCTAAATAAACCTCCCTATTATTAATAGTTGGTAATTCTACTAAAGTTAAATTTTTAGGTTCGAAATCTAAACCTATTCCATTTTGTTTATTCACTAAAATTAAATATTCACCCATTCTTTTCTCCTTGATTTCATTTAGGTTATAAAGAGTAAACGACAATAATACAGATAAAACAATCATTAAAATATTTTTCATTTCCTTAATAATATGTTGAATTTTATGGTAAAATTACAGTAGGTGATAAAAATGAAAAAAATAATTTTAATTGATGGTTTTAGTTTATTGTATAAAGCGTACTATGCTACAGCATTTTCAGGAAATATTTTAAGAAATTCAAAAGGACAAGCAACAAATATGGTTTACGGTTTTGCAGCAATGCTGAACAAACTTATGAAAAATGATTTTAGTCATATTCTAGTTGCTTTTGATGTCGGTAAAAAAACTTTTCGTCATCGAGAATATCCGGAGTATAAAGCCGGGCGAAGAGAAACGCCTGAGGAATTGATTTCACAAATTCCGCTAGCTAAAGAATTAGTGGACAAATTACAAGTATCTCGTTATGAAAAAGAAGGATTTGAAGCCGATGATATAATCGGAACGTTAGCTAAAAAAGCTTGTAAAGCAGGTTATAAGGTAGATATTTATACAGGTGATAAAGATTTGCTACAATTAATTTCTAACAATATTACCGTAAATATAAGTAAACGGGGAATATCAGAAGTAGACTGCTACGATGAAAAATTATTGAAAGAAAAGATGAAAATTACCCCAAAACAAGTTTTAGACTTGAAAGGGTTAATGGGAGATCAAAGCGATAATTTGCCAGGAATTAAAGGGGTAGGAGAAAAGACCGCTTTAAAACTACTAGAAGAGTATCAAGATTTAGAAACAATTATTGAAAATAAAGAAAAGATTAAAGGTAAACTGGGAGAAAAAATCCAAAAAGATTATCAGATGGCTATTTTGTGTAAAAAATTAGCAACGATTGTTATTGATGGTGATTTTGATGTGACTTTAGACGAAACTGAGTACAACGGTTATGACACTGAAAAATTAAATCGTTTTTATCAAGAGTTAGAATTTAAAAGTTTGATTCAAAAAACTGAAGAAATGAAAATAGATTATACTTTAATTGATGAAAATAATGTTTTGGATATCAATAAATATTTGATCGATGAATCTTATATAAGTTTAGAGTTAGATGATGAAAATTACCACTGTGCAAATATTTTAGGGCTTAGTATTATAAACGATTCAGGAATAATTTATCTACCGTTTGAATTGTTTGAGGCAATCGGTGATTGGTTAGCCAATCCGAAAATGAAAAAGCGAATATTTGATTTAAAAAGGGCGACAGTTGCTTTAAAGTGGAGAGGTTTTGAGATAAATGGTGCTGATTTTGATTTAATGTTGGCAAGTTATGTTGTCAATTCAAATACAAAAGATAGTTTATTTGATGTTGCGAGTAGCTTTGATTACTTTGGCTGTTTGCCAATTGACACGGTCTTTGGTAAAGGTAGTAAAAGAACGGTTCCTGATAAAAGAACGTTGATGAACTTTTCGATTAAAAATGCTTTAACTATTAAAGAATTACATAAAACAGTACTTGAAAAAATCGAAAAAGAGCAGATTCAACTGTTTAATTTAGAAATGGATTTGGCGGTTACACTATCAAAGATGGAACTAGAAGGTGTCTGTATTGATCTGGATATTTTGAGAGATCTTAAAGTTGAATTTAAGGAAGAACTTTCAGTTTTAACAGACAAAATTTACGATTTAGCGGATGAAAAATTCAATATTAATTCACCGAAACAATTAGGAGTAATCTTATTTGAAAAATTAAACTTAAAGGGAGCTAAAAAAACAAAATCGGGCTACTCAACAAACGTTAATATTTTAGAAAAATTAATTAATCAGCACCCTATAATCGAAAATATTTTAAAATATAGAAAGTTAAGTAGACTGGTAAGTACTAACTTAGATGGTATTGAAAAAGTAGTGATCAGCAGAAATGGTTTAGATAAAGTCCATACGATTTTTAAACAAGCTGAGACTACTACCGGTAGATTAAGCAGTGTTTCACCTAATTTACAAAATATTCCGATCAAAACAGAAGAAGGTCGTTTGATTCGCAAGTTTTTTGTTAGTAAAAATGACAATGTATTAATCGGAGCAGATTATTCACAAATAGAATTGCGAGTTTTAGCTTCAATGTCTAATACAGAGGATTTAATTAACGCTTTTAACAACGATAAAGATATTCACCGTGAAACTGCTATGAAAATTTTCAAGGTAGCAGCTGAGGAAGTTACTAGCATGATGAGAAGACAAGCAAAAGCTGTTAATTTTGGAATTATTTATGGACAAGGTGGTTTTGGGCTAGCCCAAGAGTTAGGTATCGGTATTTATGAAGCAGAAGCGTTTATCAAAGATTATTATTATTCTTTCAAGGGAATTTTAGAATTTTTAAATAAATGTGTAACTGATTGTAAAGAATTAGGATATGCCAAAACGATATTAAATCGTAAACGTTACATTACAGAAATAAATTCAAGTAACGGAAATATTCGAGCGTTTGGCGAGCGTACAGCCAAAAATGCTCCGATTCAAGGAAGTGCCGCCGACATTATTAAAAAAGCGATGGTGGAGATTGATCAAGAGATGACTAAACTTAATTTAAAGTCCAAGTTAATTATTCAAATACACGATGAATTAATATTTGATTGTTGTCAGACAGAAGTTGAACTGATGAAAAATTTAATTGTGAAAACGATGGAAAATGCTGTGGAATTAAAAGTACCTTTAAAAGTCGATTTAGGGGTTGGTAAGAATTTATATGAATTAAAGTAAGGGGGGATATTATGCCAGAATTACCAGAAGTAGAAACGGTAAAAGAAACGTTGAAAAATTTAATATTAGCCAAAACTATTATTAAAGTAGATTTAAAATATCCAAAAATTGTGAAAACTGATCTCGTTGAGTTTCAAAAAATTATCGGACAGAAGTTTAATGATATTTACAGGCGGGGTAAATATTTGATTTTCGATTTGGATGATTATTATTTGATAAGTCATCTACGAATGGAAGGAAAGTATTTTATAAAAAAAGATCAAGAGATAGATAAACACGAGCATATTATATTTTATTTGAATAACGGCGAAACTTTGCGATATCACGATGTTAGAAAATTTGGGACAATGGAATTGATTTTAAAAAAAACTAACTATTTAGATTTTTTAAATAAATTAGGTCCAGAGCCGTTTAGTGCTGAATACAATGCAAAATACTTGTATCAAAAAGCTAAAAAAGCGAGAAAGACAATTAAAGATTTTTTATTGAATCAGAGCATTGTGGCCGGTATTGGAAATATTTATGTAAATGAAATTTGTTTTTTAACTAAAATTCATCCTTTAAAAAAAGTAGCTGAAATTAGTTTAAAACAATTTGAATCAATAGTAGAAGAAACTAAAAATGTATTGAAAAGGGCAATTGTTTTAGGGGGAACAACAATTAGAAGTTATACTTCTAGTTTAGGAGTAACCGGCAGATTTCAAAATGAGTTGACAGTTCACGGAAAAGATGGAAGTGAATGTATTAATTGTGGCAATATTATAACGAAGATAAAAGTTTCAGGGAGAGGAACTTACCTCTGTGAAAAATGCCAAAAGTAGGTGAAATTATGTATATGTTAGGAATAATAAATTCTCGGAGATTAGGACGAAGTTTAGGTGTCGATATCGTCGGAGCAGATAAAATAAAACGCTGTAATTTTTCTTGTGTTTATTGTGAATGTGGCAGTGGAAAAATATTTACTAAACGAGGAGTTTATGCGGATTTTGACCAAGTGATAAAAGAATTAAAAGTGGAAAAAGAAAAAAATCAATTCGATTGTATTACTTTTAGTGGAAATGGAGAGCCGACTTTAAACAGCGAATTAGGAAAATACATCAAAGAGTTTAAAAAAATAACGGAAAAGCCCGTAGTTGTAATTACTAATAGTGCTTTAATCAGCAATCTAGATACTTACAATGACCTGTTATTGGCTGATATAGTAATGCCTAGTTTAGATAGTGCAGTAATGGCAAGTTTTAAAAAAGTAGACCGTCCACATGGAAAAATTAAGTTAGCGGAAATTATTAGTTCATTAATTAAATTTAGTAAAGAGTACCAAGGTATTTTGTATTTAGAGGTTTTACTAGTAAAAGGTTATAACGATACCGCAAATGATTTAGAAGAACTGACTAAAGTACTAAAACAAATTAAATTTAAAGAGCTGCATATTAATAGTTTAGACCGCCTACCAGCAATTGAGTTAGACTATTATACTACAGAAGAAAAAGAACAATTAATAAATTACTTTAAAGACCAAGGATTTAACACTAAAGGGTATTAAAATGAATAGGGTAATCGGAGTAGTAGGAGAAGCTGGTAGTGGAAAAACAATTGTCTGTGAATATTTTTTAAAGTTAGGTTATCGAGTAGTAAATGCCGATAAACTAGCGCATCAACTGTATCAAAATACTGCGGTCAAGGAAAAGTTAAAAAATTTATTTTCCTCTGCTTTTGTAGACGGTGAATTTAAAAGAGAAGTATTAGCTGAAATTGTTTTTAATGACAGTCAACAACTGAGTAAACTAAACAATTTTATTCATCCGCTAATGAAAGAGGAAATTAAAAAAATAATAAATCTTAGTGAAACAGTAGTGATTTTAGAAATGGCGATATTATTTTCCAGTAATTTTAATGAATTGTGTAATAGTGTACTATACGTTGATTGTAGTTTAGAAAAAAGAAGAGAAAGGTTACAGAGACAGGGAATTGATGTTGAAAAAATCCAAAAGATTAACAATCTACAAAAAAGATTTTATTTATACAAAAGTCGCTGTAATTATGTTATAATTAACGACAAAGATAATTTAGATTATCAAAAACAAATTGAGGTCGTATTGGAAGATGAATTATTTAGATAAAATAAAAATAAAATCAAATTTTGTTTTAAGTGTAATTGACATGCAAGTTTTAACTTTGCTGTATTTACCGATTATCAGTTCAAAAGCATATACGCTGTATAATGCTTTTTTTAACCTTTTAGATCGTAGTAAACTGGAATTTGAAATGCCAACTAAAACAATTTTAGATTTGACTAAAATAAAGTTAGAAGATTTTATTAAGCACCGTGAAGTCCTCGAAGGGATCGGCTTAATTAAAACTTACCGAAATGAAAATAGCTATTTGATTGAAATACGAACTCCGCTATCTCCTAGTGCGTTTTTAAAAGATAGTTTGTTAGGCAGTTTACTGATGTCAAGTTTAGGAGAAAATGAATTTAAAAGATTGAGTAATTATTTTAAAATAGCAGAAAATAAAGAAGAGTATCACGAAATAAGTAAAACTTTTGCTCAAGTTTTCCAGATTCAGTTAGCAAAAGAAAACTTAAAAGATAAGTATATTAATAGAAACAATACCGCTTACGTTAACTTTGTTTCAATGTTTGATTTCGAACTATTTTTAAATCAAGTGGGAACCAACTTTATCAGTAAAAAAATGTTGACAGATAATTTAAAAGATACTATTGCGAAATTAGCTTTTAGTTTTAATTTTAATGAAAGCGATATGCGAACTATTTATCTTAGAAGTTTAAATTCAAATTTAGAATTTAATCCAAAACAATTAGAAATAGAAGCAAAAAAATTCTATCAACAAAAACACGGTACAGGTAAAGTGAAAATTTCCTTTAATGAAAATAAGAAAGATGAATTGATAAATTATTTAGTTAGAAATTCGCCCAAAGAAATACTTGAATCGACATCTAAGGTCAAACTTACAGCTGCGGATTTAGAAATAATTTATCGTTTACAAAAAAATTACCGCATCTTACCAGAAGTGATTAGTGTAATGATCTTTTATGTTTTAAACTTACAAAAGGGTCGAATGCCAGGATATAATTATTTTGAAAAAATTGCTAATGAATGGGTTCGAAATGGAATTGAGACAGCAGCCGATGCTTTAAATTATATTAACAAAAATGCTAAAACTAGAAGTCGTCCTAAAGCGGTAAAGCAGATCAAACCAAAATGGCAACAAGAGTATGAAGAGGATACCAGTAAAAAAAATACTGAATTAGTTATTGAAGAAGTTACCGATCTTGTCCATGATGAGTTGAAAGAATTTTTTAGTGAGGAGAATGATGATGAAAAAAATGAGTGATTTTATCAAAACTAAATATTCTAAAAAAGAAGTTCAAAGTGATTTGTTGAATAATATTGAAATTAAAAATTTCATCTTAAAGAATAAAATTCCTCCTGAAATAGTTGAAAAAAGTACTACTAATTTTATGAGATTCAACAATGAAATCAATAATTGTGTGAATTGTAAAAAGATCGATGACTGTGTGATGGTTATTAAAGGTTATCAACCAAAATTAGTCTACAATAAAAGAATTCAATTAGACTTTCAAGAATGTAAATACTCCCAAAAAAATAAATTTCATAAACAGAGTGACTTAAATAGTGATATTATTTCATTTGATACCAATGAAGAGCGAAAAAAAGTCGCGTCATACATTAAAAAATACTTGGAGGGAAATAATACTAAAGGATTGTATTTGCACGGTAAACCAGGAATAGGAAAAACGAGAATATTAACTGTCCTAGCCAATAAAGCAGCATCAAAGAAAACAGTAAAATATATCAATTACCCTGATTTTGTTAGAAAAATTAAAGATACTTTTACAAACAATACTTTAGAGAAAACAGTGGAAAATTTAAAAAAAGTCGATCTGTTAATTTTAGATGATTTTGGTGATGAGGGGATTCAATCTGATTGGTACCGAGACCAAGTGCTAATGCCGATATTACAGTACCGGATGGACCATAACAAAACGGTCTTTTTCGGAAGCAATTATACGATTGACCACTTAGAGAAATCGTTTAGTAGTAGGGTAGCAGATAGCGTGAAAGTAGTTAGACTTATGGAAAGAATCAGAAATTTGTCTAAAAGTCTGGAATTGAATGGCAAGAATTGGCGTAATTAACTTGACAAAAACAATAACTAGTTTATACTTAAAGCAATGAGAAGGACAAGATTAATAAAAGTTAAATTTAAGAGAACTAGCGGTGCTGAGAGCTGGTATTTACTTTGTTAATTACTACCTTTGAACTTGATTAATAAATCACGTAGAACTCGCGTTAAGAGTATTGAGTGCTAGGAGACTAGAACTAAGGTGGTACCACGAAAAAATTTCGTCCTTAGAATTTAAGGGCGTTTTTATTTTATAAGGAGGAATAAAAATGATTAAAATAACTTTTCCTGATGGAAATATTAAAGAATTTGAAAAAAATGTGACAGTGGAAAAAATAGCTGGCTCTATTTCAAGTGGATTAAAAAAAGCAAGTGTAGCAGGATACGTAAACGGAGAATTATACGATTTAAACAGACCGATTCTCGCAGATGGTAAGATTAAAATAGTAACAAAAAAAGACCAAGAAGCGTTTAGTGTTTTAAACCACAGTTCAGCTCATTTACTAGCGCAAGCAATTAAAAACTTATTTCCTAAATCAACATTTGGAGTAGGACCGGATATTAAAGAAGGATTTTACTACGATGTAAATACTAACGGTGAACCGATTAAAGAGGAAGATTTAAAAAGATTAGAAAAAGAGATGAGCCGTATTGTCGGCTCTGCTTTAGAGATGATGAGGAAAGTACTGACAAGAGAAGAGGCGTTAACTTTCTTTAAAGGTGATAAATATAAGACTGAACTGATAAGTGCCCTACCTAGTGGCGAAGAAATCTCTACTTATACTCAAGGAGAATTCACTGATTTGTGTAGAGGTGGTCATCTGGGAAATACTAAGCAGATTAAACATTTTAAATTGCTGAGTATAGCTGGAGCCTATTGGCGCGGAGATGTAAAAAATGAGCAGTTACAACGTATTTATGGAACTAGCTGGTTTAGTAAAGAAGATTTAGAAAATCATTTAAAAATTTTAGAAGAAAGAAAAAAATTCGATCATCGTAAAATTGGGAAAGAATTAAGGCTGTTTGAAATTGTTCCCGATGCTGGACAAGGATTACCGCTGTTACTGCCAAAAGGATACGCGATTAGAAAAGAGTTAGAAAACTACGTTTATGAGGTGGAAAGAAAAGCAGGTTATTTACATGTAGCTACGCCGATGTTAGGAACTAAATGGTTGTATGAGACTAGCGGACACTGGGCAAATTACCGAGAAAATATGTTTCCATTAATGGAAAGAGATGGCGAAGAATTTGTGTTGAGGCCGATGAGTTGTCCCCATCATATGCTAATATATAAATCTGATTTGCGAAGTTACCGTGATCTACCGATTAGATATGCGGAAATCGTAACTCAACATCGATATGAGGCCAGTGGTGCTTTAACAGGATTAGAAAGAGTTAGAGCAATGACCTTAACAGATGCTCATATTTTTGTTCGACAAGACCAAATTAAAGATGAAGTAAAAGCAGCTTATAAGTTAATCGATAAAGTTATAAATGATTTGGGATTAGAAATTGAATATTTGGAATTAGCTTTGAGAGATAAAGATAAAGATAAATATCACGATGATGACCAACTGTGGGACAAAGCAGAAAATATGATGCGTGAAATATTAGATGAAATGGGAGTAGAGTACCGAGAAGAATTGGGAGAGGCAGCATTTTATGGACCTAAAATTGATGTGCAAGTACGGACAATGATGGGACATGTTATTACAATGAGCACTGTTCAACTGGACTTTTTACTACCGGTTAGATTTGATTTAAATTATATTTCTCAAACGGGTAAAAAGGAAAAACCAATAGTAATACACCGGGGATTAATTTCTACTTGGGAAAGATTGATGAGTATTTTAATAGAACAATATCGAGGTGCTTTTCCTACTTGGTTAGCTCCTGAACAAGTAAAATTGATACCGGTCAATAACAATGTTCACTTGAGCTACTGTGAAACAATTTATGAAGATTTATTTGATTTAGGAGTAAGAATTGAAATTGATAGTAGAGAAGAAAAGTTAGGCTATAAAATTCGGGAAGCTCAAACAAAGAAAATTCCTTATCAGTTAGTTGTTGGCGATAAAGAAAAAGATGAGAATTTAATCACCTACCGTAAATACGGTTCAGACCAGCAAGTGACTGTGAAATATCAGCAGTTTAAGACGATGATTTTAAAAGAGATTAAAGATAGAGTGAAAAAATAGTTGAATGTCTTTTAAAAAAGCACCATTTTATCTGCTAAAAAATAGGTGAATTAAAAGTGTTATGAGAACCAAATTTTATAAATAATTAGACTTATGCATTAACATTTTTAAACTTTTAACATATAGATAGTTAGGAGGTAGAAAATGAATAGATTTGATATGTTTAATAGTAATGGTTATTATGCTCCTAGATATGATTCTGGTGTTTTAAGAGATCAGGATAGCCATGTAGTAAAACAGGGTGAAACGATAGCTGATATAGCGATTATGTATAATACAACGATAGAAGAATTAATGAATGCTAACAATTTAAGTTCAACGACAGTTTACGCCGGGCAAACGTTAATGCTTCCCAATGGTGATTATCAAGAATATCTGGTTGCGCAAGGAGATAATTTGTACAAAATTGCTGAAAAGTATGGGACAACTGTAGAAGAATTAATAAAAATAAATAATTTAGATAATACAGTAATATATCCTAATCAGGCGATTTTAGTTCCTTACAAAGAAGAAGATGGAATGTATTATAAGGAGTATTTTACTAAGCAAGGAGATACGTTACAAAGTGTTGCTAATCAGTTTGGTGTGTCAACTAATCTTTTACTGATGTATAATGATGTTTTAAATTATTTACTAGCGCCAGAACAAACGGTCAAAATTCCAATTGGGAAATCGACCTGTCTTATTTTAGAGCAGGACACTGTTGATACAATTTTAAGTAAAACGGGCATGACGGCAAAAGAAGTAATTGAAATGAACTCAGAAACTTGGCTAATTCCTGGGAGTACGATATATGTAAAATAAAAACGGAAAAATTTTCGTTTTTTTTTTCTTTTAATTGTTTTTTTATGTTAAAATAACTTAGAAAACGGAGGTCAAAAATATGAAGAATTTTATAAGAGCAATGTATGATAATAATGCCGTACTAGGTTTTGTCAAGGTAAAAACATTTTATATTCTTATTTTTATTTTAATTACTGCAACATTTATCAGTGCACCAGCAATACTTTTTAATTACAATTTAACTTCTACGGAGATGATTAGTACTTATCCAAAGTTAAAATCCAACGTAATAGAAATGTACGAACAAGATTTACCGTGTACGATAAAAGATGACAACCTAGTATGTACTACTAAAGAAAATCAGCAATTAACTGATTATAAATTAATTTTAGACGGTACAGAAGGCAGTGGGAATTATATTTCTTTAACAGAAGAGTATTTGGTGATATATTCAGTAGAAGGAAAAGAAAGATCAACTTTAAAATTGTATTATAAAGATCATCCGCTTGATTTTTCTAATGAAAATGCTGAAACAAAAGCAGGAGTTTTATTAGACAAAGCTTTAGAAGAAACTAAACCTATTTATTATAAAAATATTTTCTTCAGCAACATTATGACTTATAGTATATATACTATGATAATGGGATTATTGTTGTTAATGGTAAATCGTGAACGAAAAGGAAAAGTTATCAACTTAAAACAAAGTATCAGAATTGCTTCAGTTTTAACCATTTTGCCGGGAATTGCCGCAATGATAGTTGGTTTTTTGGGGATTAGTTACTATCCAACAATTTTTGCCGCTACCTATGCGATAAGAATGTTTCTTGTTTATGGTTATTTGTTAAAATTAGAATTTCATCCAAAAGGATAGAAATTAAAATTAGTAATTTTTTTGTGATATTAAAAAAAAAGAATTTATTTGTAAAAAAAGTAAAGAATATAGTTAGGAATAAATTATGAAAGCAAGAATAATTAAATATGCTGAAAATAATGGCTTATTAGTTGGATTTACTAGTTATGAAAATTATAAATTAAACAATAAATCGAAGTTTAAGTCTGATTTTGAATTTGCTAAAAGTATCGTTTCAATCGCAATGCCGGTAAATAGGTCTGAAAATGTTGTAGCTTCGTATGCCACTGGTAAAGATTATCATTACCTGGTTAAAGAACACTTATCGGTAATAGAAAAGTTAATTGATGCTCAATCAGTTAGTTTTGTTGACAACGGACCAGTTGATGATAAATTATGTGCTTATTTGGCAGGAATTGGGCATTATTCAACGAATGAGTTAATTACAGCAGAAAAATACGGTACTTACATCGTTATCGGAAACATTTTTACTGATTATAAATTTGAAGTTGATAAGAGCAGTTTGAAATCTTGTTTAAAATGTAATTTATGCGTCAAACATTGTCCTACTCAAGCAATTGGAGATGTTTATAATAAATGTTTAGCAGGTTCTTTACAAAGGAAAAAAAAATTCGACTATCAAAAAGTAACACGAATATATGGTTGTGATACTTGTCAAAAAGTTTGTCCACAAAATAATAATAAAAATATTTTAGACCAACATCAAAAATTAGATATCAACATTTTTGATTTGTTGAAATGTCCTAAAAAAGAATTTAACAAATATAGTGAATATGCTTTTTATTGGTTAGGGCATAATTTAATTAAAAGAAATATAATTTTATATGCAAAAAATAAAAATATTAATATTGATGATTATTTAAAATATGTTTTAAGCAAAGAAAGTTATATGTTAGATGCAATAAATTATTATAGGGGGAACAAATAGTGATACATGTAGTGTTATATAATCCAGAAATACCACAAAATACAGGAAATATTATGAGAACTTGTGCAGCTACTAATGTCAAGTTACACTTAATAGAGCCGTTGGGATTTTCTTTAGACAAAAAAAATGTGCGTCGTAGTGGTGCTAACTATGTTGATAAGACTAATTATGCAGTTTATGCTAATTGGGAGCAATTTAAAGAGCAAAATCAAGGAACTTTTTACTTTTTAACAAGATATGGGCAAAAAAAACCAAGTGATTGTGATTACAGTGATAGTACTCAAGATTTATATTTTGTTTTTGGTGCAGAAAGTAGCGGAATACCGATAGAAATTTTAAAAGATAATTTCGACAACTGTGTCCGTTTACCAATGACTAAAGAAGTGAGAAGTTTGAATTTAAGTAACGTAGTAGCAATAATTGTTTATGAAGCTTTAAAACAACAAGATTATCAGGAATTAGAATTTTTTGAACCTGTTGAATTGAAAGGAAAGGATTTTATCAAAAATGGTTAAAGTTTTAACTAAATTATTCAACTCAATATTTATATTATATAATTTAATATTACCGAGTGTTTTACTTTTTGCGATTTTTAATATTAGTTATTTAAGAGATGGTTTTCTTTTGGATTTACATCCAAATTACTATATTTTAATAACTTTAGGAATGTTTATTCTGGTGGTATTTCCACTGATTTTTAAAATTGTGTTTAATATTAAAAAAATATCTTCAGAATAATTTTCGAAGGTTAGGATACAATATTAATGGACTACTTTTTGGTGGAAAAAAAGGAGTATATCATGAGTAAAAAAAGCAACGAGTATGGTAGTACGAAGTTTTCTAAAGATAAAACTTCAAAAGGATTAAAAGCACACCAAAACATTGTAAACGCCAATAAAAAGGACAGTGAGTTTGGTAGTGAAAGCGCTACTCCAAGCGAAATTAGAAAGAAAAGCAATGCTAGTGGATATTCCACAAGAACTGCTTTGAATTTAAGAAAAGCAAAAAGAGATGCCGGAGTAGAATGTTCAAATGAACTAGGTGCGAGTAAAAAAAATTCAAAACAAGATTTTGGTGTTGAAGCATCAAAAGAACTTTCAAGTAAAAAAAGTTCATCAAATGCTAGTAATCTAGGAAATGCAAGTGCTAAAAGTAAAAGATCAGGTGCAGCAGCTAGTTACGCAACAGAATCTTCAAAAGAATTAGGAGCAAGTAAAAAAAGTTCATCAAATGCTAGTAATCTAGGAAATGCAAGTGCTAAAAGTAAAAGATCAGGTGCAGCAGCTAGTTACGCAACAGAGTCTTCAAAAGAATTAGGAGCAAGTAAAAAAAATTCAACGCAAAACAGTAGTGTTGGAAATGCCACTGCATCAAGTGGAAACAGTAAAATGGCAAGTGCTGGTAGTTATGCCGCAGAATGTTCAAGAGAATTAGGTGCAAGTAAAAAAAGCACAACAAAAGCTGGTGGTGCAGGAAATTCAAATGAACAAAGTAAAAGTTCAGCTACAGGTGGATATGGAGCAGAAACTTCAGGCGAATTAAGCGCGAGTAAAGGAAGTACAACAAAAACTGGCGGTGCAGGAAGTTCAAGTGGACAAAGTAAAAGATCAGCAACAGGTAGTTTTGGAGCAGAAACTTCAGGTGAATTAAGCGCAAGTAAAGGAAGTTCAACAAAAACTGGTGGCGGAACAAATCCAAGTGGAAAAAATAAAAGAGGAGCTTCAGGTAGTCTGGGAGCAGAAGCATCAGGAGAATTTGGTGTAAGTCCAAATGGACGAAGTAAAAGATCAGCTTCAGGCAGTCTGGGAGCAGAAGCATCAGGAGAATTTGGTGTAAGTCCAAATGGACGAAGTAAAAGATCAGCTTCAGGTAGTCTAGGAGCGGAAGCATCAGGAGAATTTGGTGTAAGTCCAAATG
>JABENI010000029.1 GCA_013332095.1 Candidatus Bathyoplasma sp. NZ | reverse complement strand
TATATTCATATTTAATCCCTACTTTGACATCTTGCCTTGGTATGATTTCTTCTACTGTTGGAGCATCATTGACATCTTCTATTGTTAATTTGAAAGTATCAGTTGCACTAGTTAAGCCATCACTTGCAACTATTTTAATTTGTGCATCAAATAAATCAATTAAATCTTGATTTGTAAATGTTGCGGATAATTCTCCTGTCTCTTTATCAAATATAATTGAACTTGGTAGTTCCGTTACTTTATTATTTAAAACTAAATATGCATTATAATATATTGTATTTCCATCTTCATCTAAAAATGTATTTCCTGGAATCGTATAACTCCACGCTGTACCTTCTATTGCCTCTTGATCTGGTATTTCATTATTTAGCACTATAGCTGTATTAGTCACGGTAGTTGTAACAGTAAAACTAAGAGTTGCTGAATCTAATCCGCCACTATCCGTTGCCTTTATTTCAACTGTATACATATCTTCATTATTAAACTGTCCTTCTATTGCTTTCGTTGTTCCATTTACTGTAACTCCATGTGCTGGTATTGAAGTAAGGGTTCCATCTAATACATCAACAATTGAATAGGTCAATGTTCCCACTGCATCTTCTTCATCATTAAATACATCATCTGGTATTTCAATTGAAAATGGTGTTCCTAGATATACTTGTTTACCATCAATTCCTTGATTAATCATAGGTGCATCATTAATATCAGTAACTGTTATATCAATGCTGAATGTGTCTCCAACATTTCCTATTCCATCTACTGCATTATAATAAACTGTATAAATGCCTCCCTTATTCATATCTACTGCTGAACTATCTACTACCGTATCTGCTTGATCTACTCCTGCTCCACCTACTTGGTCAACTACATTGATTAAATCTAACCATGTAGGCTCAGCATCATCTTCATTATATGCAGTTATAGCTCCATCTTTAAGAGTAGCAGTAGGACCAATTGTATCAACATAAATACTATGAGTAGCAATGTTTCCTGCTTGATCACGCACTCGCAAATCATTTAGTCCATCGTTTAAAGGAATATCAGTTATTTGGTAATCCGGTTCTACCGTTACCCACTCTCTATCATTTACTTGATATCCTGAAATTTCTTCATTCGATAAAAAAGTATATATAGGATTATCAACTATAGTAACTCCTTGAGAAACTGGAGCTAAAACATCAATATCATCAGTATTAATTTGTATCCCAAAATTTTGAATAAGTAATGCACGGTTTGTGGCACCTGTACTTCCACTACCAATGGAAATTTTATTATTTTTTGAACCACCACCATATGTATCAAAATTTATTTTTCCAAGAAAAATCCCATTCATGTATAAATTTGCCTGCGGTAATCTTCCATCTACTCCTTCACCTGAAGGAATACGAACTTCAAAGTTTAGTGGGTCTCCAACTTTTACTATTGGTAAATCTACAAGTTCCGAACTTCCTATAGCAGTAACTCTTTCACCATTTAGAACCATAGTCCTTGCAGATGCTTCTTCTCTTATTGTTAAATACTCACCTGTATAAGCAATACTAATACCATATCGTCGCTGATCAGTCCTACCTGGAATTCTTTCAAATTGCAATCCTAAATATCCACCATAGTCTACCGCTTGAAAATTCCCTGCATAAGTCCCAGTATTAGGGTCTCCTATTCCTGCATAAGTTCCTCCAGAAGGAAGTATCAGTTCCCCTCTAAAAATTCCACCGTAGTTGTATAAATTATTATAATCAGCATCGCTCAATGATTTCCCCATTCCAACGATATTCTGATTATTATCATCTAACTGTTGGAGCACTTTTACTTGCTCTCCATCAACCTCAAGATCATAGATTTTATAACAAGCTGCTCCCTCACCGTATTCAATCTTACAATTTCCATCTACATCAAATATACCTGAATTTGTTGATAACCCTGTTCCTAAATACTTCCAATCGGTATCAAAATCCCATGGAAGCAATCCTTTAGAAGCATAATATATAAAACTATCAATAGTGTTTCTTTTTTGAATTGAAAAACCAATACTTTCTTCCTCATTATTATCTTTCAACACTAAAGTATGAGCGTTATTATCGGTAATAGGAATAGTATATTCATCTCCAACAGGAGGGTCGATTGCCACAAACCCCCCCCCATCTAGTGAATATTTTTCAATTGGCTCGTTTGCTGTAAAAACATACTCTTGGGCTGCTGTCCAATTTCCTTTCGTTATGATAGGTTTTCCTTCTGCTGCTTTCGGCACAGAAAACTGTGTAATAAGCAAAAAAATCCCTATTACTAAAAACAGTGTAATAAACATTTTACTGGCAATGCTCGTCACATTACTATTTAATCTTTTACTTTTCATTAATTTCGCTCCTTATTTTTTATATTATATCCATTTTAATTCTATTTTTAAATTCCGCTTAATTGTATCAGTTTTTATTGTTAAACACAACAAATAGATACCAAGTATTTTCCTTAAATACCAGTATAATATTTCAAAATTTACAAAATTCAATATTTTTTTTAGTACAAATATGCAATAATTTTATTTTTTCATCATAAAAATAATTCTTATTTTAAGTAATTTTTTGATTGTACTAGTGACATTCCTTTGATTATATTTACTGATTTATCAAACATCCTATTATTTTAAAACAGATAGCATTGTGTTATCCAACTTGTTTACCACTAATAATAAATTCTAAATCAATATTGCTTTTTCCTAATTAGATACTCAGTTTATTTGATAAAGTCGCTTTTTCTTACCTAGGATATTTTTTAATCGCAACAACTTATTTTGTATATTGACATTATTAATAATATTGCAATTGATAAAAAAAGAGGAAAGGGAGAAATTCCTTTGATTATTCATTTAATCAATTTTCATCTAATTTATAATCTTTCCAAATTTATTAAAGAGAAATTTATTTTCATCATCTTTATTTTAATTTTTAAATTTCTCGATATATTTTTCTAATCTCTTTTTGTAACAATAAAAATATTATAGTTTTAACTAATACTATATAATTTTAGTTTGATATTTATAAATACATTATCTTTTCATCTCTAAATATAAAACATGATTATAAAAATATAATTCCTCTCTATTTCTATCTAATACGCTAGTATTAGTCCACTATTTATTTCACTATGAGTTACTTTTTTTACTTGTCTGTATCGGTTGCTAATATCCAGCAACTTCTTATTAATTCTCCGCTTATTTGTTATAAATTTTCATCAAATAAATTTATTTTACGGTAGTTACTCAAACTATTTTTTCTATCACATGATAATATAAATTATCTCGTGAAAGTAAACAAACCATTTTATTAGAATGCGTTTCACCAATATAGGCCTCTGCTATATTCCCATAGTCATCAACAACATTATCTACAAACCTTGTCCATTGTGATACTGCATTAAGACTAACATTAAAATAAATTTCTGGCCTATATTTTTTATTTTTCAACATCTGTAATTGCTCAGCGTTTAAAGTTTCTTTTATATTGTATTAGTTGAAACAGTTTTAGTTAACCAAACATTATAATTATCATTATTAAAAATATTGTTTTTTTCACTTAAATTCGTCATTTATTTTATTATTATCCATAATTACACATATTTTAGTAATAATTTACTTGTCAATTTTAGATGATTTTCACTAATTTTTTTAAATATACTTTTAATAAAAAATAGCACTGAGCAAGTGCTATTTTTTCTCTCTACCTTCTTCGACTCTTTTGGTATATCCAATTTTATCAAAATACTCTAAATAACTAACAACATACTTTCTTGAAGTATTCAGTAAATCTCTGGCATTATTTAATTTTAATATTTTATTATCTAAATAAAATTTATCAAATTGATTTATCAATTCTTTCAAAATTTTATTAGTTATTACTACTTCATTATCTATCTTTATTAATTTATTTAACTTAATTAATGAGTAAAATAAATCTTTATTCCCAAATTTTGCTAAGCAGTCCTCAATTCTAGGTGGTCTGAAATCTTCACTTTCTAAATAATCAACCAGTTTTAAATAATACTGGTGCCCTTTTTCATCAAATTTAATCTCTAATATCTTTAATCTAACTAAATTTATACTTTCAAATTTATTACTGTAGTTTAAAATAGTTATGAATATTTCGTTTAAAATAGTGACACCAAATTTTTAAGCAGTTTTTTTTTTTTATTCTAAAACTTAAAAGTTATCTTGATGAAATTTTTTCAATATCTGCTGTAAATCTATTTAAATTATCTTTCAAAAAACCATAGTTACTTAATTCTATTATTCTACAACTGTTTATATTATCTAGTTCTTTGAATAAAATATTTTTATGGATACAAAGTTGATCTTTAAGTTTAACTTCAACTAAATTATCATTTGAGCCAAATTCAAACTGTTCCATCTTTTCTGCATAATTTAAACTTTTACGATTTCGTTGTTTACTACTTTAAATACTAATTTTAATTAGCACAGAATAAATTTTATTTTTTTCTAAAAGTCTTTATATGATATAACTAAAAACAAAATTTCTTTTTTGATATTTCGCAATTTATAAAAAGAGAAATTGATTTTCATCAACTTCTCTTTTAATTTTAAAAATTATTTAATATTCTTTTACTGCTTTCTTTTTTTAACAACAACGAATCCTACTATTGCTATTATTGATACTCCTGCTACTATTCCTAATATTAATTGTAAATTATTATTATCATCAATGTCAGTCACAGTATTTATGTATATGATATCATTTGCACTTACATTTAAATAATATGTTTGTGAAGTTATAACTTTTTGGTCTTCTACTTCTATATAATATTTCAATGCTTGCCCACTGTCTAATTTTACTTTTAATCTTTCACCTTTTGTTAATTCCACTGTTGTTAATTCTGCTGCTTTTACGTTTGGAATAATACTTAATATATTTATATCGCTATCTTCAACGACTTGATAATATATTGTAATATCTTGATATGGAATTTCTAAATTATTATTAAATTCTACTATTGAATAATCATCATCTTTATAAACTCCAATCAAATCATTATCGTATATCCACTTATCTTTTGTTGCATCAGCTACTAACTCACCCAATGTTGAAGTTTTTTTATTAACTCCATAGACAACTTTGTTACTATCTCCAACTTTAATCTCTTCATATGTATTTAATTTATCCAATTGTTGAATTTCATGCGCCCCATCTTCTGCCATTAATAAAATGTATAAATATGAATTTTCTTCTGTAGGTACTATTTCCGCTACTTCGCTTTCTGTTAACCAATTAGAATCTATTGTTGGTTCTACTTCGCTTATTAGATATCTTGTTTTAGTTCCCTCTAAACCTAATATTGGTGAACTAATTTCTTTGGTAATCTCCTGTGCTCCTAAGGCAATCACTAAAGTTACAGTTTCAGTAGTACTACTCGCTACTATAATCGTTCTTGTTGCTGTTGATTCGTTTCCTCTAATATCTTTTACTTTATATATAATTGTATATGTTCCTTCTACATTCGTGTTAACAGTTCCTAAAATTACTACCGTCTCAGTTTGAGAATGATCAAATACTTCAACTCCTAATTCATTATATATGCCATTTAATGCTACATAAGTTATTGCCGATCCATTTAATGTGAGTTGTGGTCCTTCTGTATCTATAACTTTTACTACTCTTGTTGTTATTTTTGTTTGACCATTATTTGTTACTTTATAAACAATTGTATATGAACCTATTTTATCTTTATTGAAGTTACTATTAACCTCTACACTTGAAGTAATATCAGTTCCATCTGCTGCAGTAGCTGTATATCCTGGTTCACTATAAGCAATTCCCGCTTTTAATGTAATTGTAGTTGGTCCTTCTAAATTAATTGAAGGCATTTTACTATTTGAATTTCCTGAAGATTCTGCTAAATATCTAATTACTTTCACAAGTGACTTATTTCCTATTTCATCTTTAACTATAATTCTATATTCTCCAATAATTGGAAATGTTATTGTTATTTTCTTATTTGCTGTAGTTACTGTTTTCCAACTAACACCATTGTCAATTGTGTATTGTTTTATCGGTATGTTCGATTCTAATGTAAATCTTGACGAATATGTTACATTTTTACTATTTATTATCTTTGGTTCTGCTTCAATAGTAGTTCTAAATTCCGCTACTTCCGTTGCCATATTTCCTGCTACATCACTTACAGTATATTTTACTACTACCTTTCTTCCTGCTTTTAATTCTATTCTTGCTGTTGCTAAATTTATCGTACTTATTCCATCTGATTTGAAGTATTTTCTTGTTATATTATCTGTTAAAATTCCATCTACATTATCACTTGCAGTTGTACTTGGTGCTATCCATGTTTCTATTTCTAAAGGATTTATTATTTTGTTTAGTACTGGGGCAAATATTGGGGCTGTATTGTCTAATGCTGTGAATGTTGCACTTACTTCTGCTATATTATCTGCTTCATCACTTACTTTATATTTTACTACTATAGAGTTTCCTGCTTTTAATTCTCTTCTTGCTGCTGCTAAATCTGCTAATTCGTTTGTTTCATTTGCATTGAAATATTTTATTTCTATTTTTTCTGTTAAATTTCCATCTTTATTATCACTTGCTGTTGGTGGTTTTGTCCAAGTTGAAGCATCTTCTGTATTTACTTCATCATCTGCTACTAAATCTATTACTGGTAACGTATTATCTATCGCTGTAAATGTTGCGCTTACTTCTGCTGCATTTCCTGCTGCATCACTTACTTTATATTTAACTACTACATCTCTTCCTGCTGCTAATTCTTCTCTTGCTGCCTCTAGATCTGCTAATTTGATTGTTTCATCTGCTTTAAAGTACGTTGCCGTTGCTATTAATCCTGTATCTATATTATCTTCTACTACTGCTATCGGTGTCCAATTTAAAGCATCTTCAGTATATATTTCTGCGTCTTCTATTTCTATTGTTGGTGCTGCAGTATCATTTGTTGTAAATGTTGCACTTACTTCTTCTGCCTCATTTCCTGCTGTATCAGTTACATTATATTTTACTATTATCTCTCTTAGTGCTGTTAATTCTGCTCTTATTGCCGTCATATCCATATCTGTTAATAAATTTTCATCTTTGTCGAAATATTCTATTTCTATGTTATCACTTATATTTCCATCTATATTATCGTTTGCTGTTGTCTCTGGTGCTTCCCAACTTGCAATATCTTCTAGAGCTACTGTTCCACTAGCTACTGGTTCTATTACTGGTGGGGTATTATCTATTGCTGTAAATGTTGCCGTTACTTCTACTGCCTTATTTCCTGCTGCATCAGTTACGTTATATTTTACTATTACCTTGTTTCCTACTTCTGCTAATTCTGCTCTTGCTGCTGCTAAATTTGCTAATTCAATTGTTTCATCTGCGTTAAAGTATGTTACTTCTATATCATCACTTATATCTCCATCTACATTATCATTTGCTGCTCCTGTTGATTCTATCCAAGTTGCAGCATCTTCTGTGTCTACAAATCCTTCACCTACTGAATTTATTACTGGTAGTATATCATCTATTACTATAGTTGTTGTTGCTTCTGCTGCTACATTTCCTGCTGCATCAGTTACGTTATATTTTAATACTACATTTCTTCCTGCTACTAATTCTGTTCTTGCTTCATTTTCGTCTAACAATTCTGTTGTTCCATCTGCTTTGTAGTATGTTACTAATATTCTTTCACTTATATCTCCATATACATCACTTGCTGTTACTGGTGGTGGTGTCCAACTTGGTGCATTTTCTGTTTTCACTGTTACTCTTGCTATTGAATCTATTACTGGCGTTGTATTATTCACAATATAAGTAGCAATGTTTCCTGAAATATCGCGTACTCTTAAATCATTTAATCCACTGCTTAAATGAATCCCAGTTATTTGGAAATTTGGTTCTACAGTTATCCACTCATTATCATTTACTTGGTATCCTGAAAGTTCTTCATCCGATTCAAATTTATATATTAGATTGCCAACTACATTAACTCCTCTAGAAATTGGAGCTAATTCATCAATAGCACCAGTATTAATTTGTATCCCAAAGTTTTCAATAAGTATTGCTATATTTGTACCACCTGTACTTCCACTAGAAATAATAACTTTATTACCTGTTCCGTTAGCATTGGCAAAGTCTGTTTGTCCAACATAAATTTCATTCACATATATCTCTGCCTTAGGTAATATTCCTATGGCTCCTTCTGTTTGAGGAATACGAATCACAAAGTCTAGTGGCTCCCCAACTTTTACTAATGGTAGACCTACAGTTTGCGAACTTCCTATAGGAACACCAGCATTACCATTTAGGACTACATTACCCTCATTCGTAGCTATTTTCACATGCTCACCTGAATAAGTAATATTTAAACCATAACGCCTATTCGAACTACTACCTGGAACCACTCCAGATTCAAATTGTAATCCTACAAATGCACCATAGCCTACTGCTTGAGAATTTCCTGCATAATTTTCAGTTCCAGTGTTAGGATCTCCTATTCCGGCATAAGTATCTGCAGCAGGAAATATAACTCTCCCTCTAACAGATCCACCATTACTGTATATATTATCATAATCATCTACATCCAATACCCTAACCGTTTGCAAGATAACAGTAGAACTATCATCTAACTGTTGTAGCACTTTTACTTGTTCTCCATCAACATCAAGTTCATAAATCTTATAACAAACTGCTCCTTCATCGTACTCTTGCTTACAATTTCCATCTGCGTTAAATATATCTGGAATTGTTGCTCCTGCGTTAAATTGCCAATTAAAATCACTGTCCCATGGAAGTAATCCTTGAGAAGCATAAAACATTAGGTTATCATTAGCAGTTGCTTTTTCTTCAATTGGATAAGCTTCACTTACATCACCATCAGTATCTTTCAATACTAACTGATGTGGTAAAGTATCTCCAATAGCAATAGTATATTCATCCTCAACAGGAAGAATTGTTATAAAATCATTTCCATCTAGTGAATATTCTACTATTGGCTCATTTGTTGTAAAAACATACTGCTTTGCTAACGTCCAATTTCCTCTCGTTATTATAGGCATTTTTCCTATTGTTGTTGTAAATGTTACAATTGCTTCTGCTAGATTACCTATTGCATCAGTTACGTTATATTTTACTATTACACTTCTTCCTGCTCCTAATTCTGCTCTTGCTGCTGCTAAATTTACTAATGAAGTTGTTCCATCTGCTTTGTAGTATGTTACTTCTTCTATATCATCACTTATATCTCCATCTACATTATCATTTGCTGTTGTTGGTGGTGCTGTCCAAGTGGAAGCATATACAGCTCCCCTTGACACTGCTCCTATTATTGGTGGTGTATTGTCGTTTGCTGTAAATGTTACAGTTTTTTCTGCTACATTTCCTAAAGTATCATTTGCGTTATATTTTACTTCTACATTTTCTCCTTTATATAATTCTGTTTTCGCTGTTGCTAAATCTATACTTGTTCCATCTTTACTGTAGTATTCTCCTATAGCTGTGGAATCTGCATCTACGTTATCTGTTACTGTTGCATCTGGTGCTTTCCAAGCAAAAGCATCCTCTGTATCTACTGCTTCTCCTTCTATTGTTATTGTTGGTGGTGTATCATCTACTGGTCTGAATACAGCAGTTACTTCTACTGCTGGTTTTCCTAAACTATTTTTTACATTGTATTTAACTACTGTATTTTTTCCTGCTATTAAATTTTTTCTTGCTTCATCTAAACCTATATCTTCAATTCCATTTTCATCGTAATATGTTACTACTATATCATCTCTTATATCTTCATCCTCAATATCATATGCTGTTGTATCTGGTGCTTCCCAAATTGAAACATCCTGAGTATTTACTGTTACTCCTTCGACTGATTCTATTATTGGTGCTTTTGAACCTTTAAACAATGCACTTACTTCTATCGCTTCATTGCCTGCAGTATCAGTTACATTATATTTTACTACTACATTATTTTCTGCTGTTAATTCTGTTCTTGCTGCCGTTAATTCTATATCTGTTGTTAAATCATCTGCTTTATAGTACTTTACATCTAATCTATCGCTTATATCTCCATCTATATTATCATTTGCTATTGGTTGTGGTGCTGCCCAAGTTGAAACATCTTGAGTATTTACTGTTGCTCCTGTTACTGGATTTATTACTGGTGCAATCGTATCTATTCTAAATGCTATTGATGTTACGTTTCCTGCTTTATCTTCTACTCTTATTGTATAATTTCCATCTTTAATAGTAGCAGATAATGGTGCTACTAATCCATTAATTGTTACTTTTGATGAATCTAAGTTAGCATCTGATACACTGTACGTTATTGCTACAGTAGATACATTCGCATCATCTACTCCCGTTATTGTTGGTAGTTCAGTATCAATTTTGAAATTTGTTGTTGATACATTTCCTACTTGGTCAGTTAATGTTAAAGAATAACTACCATTGTCAGAAAGATTTCCTCCTGAATATCCTCCTACTATACTTCCATCTTTTTCTAAACTATATGTTACTGAAGTTGCATCAGTATGTGAAATTGTTAGCGGTACATCTACTATACCAAAATAATCTCCTTCACTTATTCCATCCAATACTGGTTTGGTTTTGTCAATTGTGAAATTTACTGTTGTACTATTATCACT
>JABENI010000028.1 GCA_013332095.1 Candidatus Bathyoplasma sp. NZ | reverse complement strand
TAGCAATAACATTCCCAGCAAATGGAGTATACAAAATTATAGTAAAAGATGTAGCAGGAAATGAATCAGCAATGAAAAATGTAAGGTGTATGGCTAAAAGATAGTTAGTAGCAGATTAATATGAAAACAAATAATTACATTAGAGGTAGGAGGCACGTATACTGAAAAAATAAATGTTGCTTAGTGGAGTGAGTAATAAATAGTAACGTTAATAAAAATAAAATAGGTGCATCTGAAATTGTTTACAAAATAATAAATAAAAATGTGCCTAAAAAAATAACAAGAAGATTCAAATTGCAGTACAGAAGTTATAACTTCAAAAACATATTATTTAAGTGTAGATGCAAATGCCAAGATATTTATAAATGCTGATAGGACTAACAATAATTTACTGCCAATATTAGAAATAATATCAGGGTACCAATGATAGTAGCAGGATTCTATGTTATTAAAAAAAGACAGCAGTATAAAAGTATAAAAAAATTTTAAAATTAAAAGAGAGATTGATGAAAATCAATTTCTCTTTTTTAAGTTATACTAAAATAAGACTAAATCTAAATTAATTTTAGAAATATCTTTTTTTATCACTTCTCATGAATTGAAAAATAGCTCTAATTGCTATTGATTTAAATGGATTTTTGCTATTACAGAGCAGAAAGTTATAAACACTAAGCATAAAATTGAGTTTGTTTGGTATAATGCTTTAGAATTTTGTAAAAAAATTATTAAGATAACCAATGTAAATGTCTTTGAATGCTTTCATTGATTAATTTTAAATTGTTTAGTTTTTTGTTTTCTAAAAAAATTAATAAATATTGCTCAAAAATTTTATCAGCCATAGAATATTTGGGATAAAAAGCAAATTTTTTACTTTTACAGTATAGGAACATTTAATGAAAATATAATAGTTGAAAAATCAAGAATCAGGATGAAGAAAGAAAAATTGAAAAAGAATTTTTTAGTTTCATTGGATTTGATTATAATTTTTAATTTATAAATATACATAACACACTGTATATATACCAACATCAAATTTTGATAACTAGTAGAAGGTAATAAGATCTGTTTGTAAAAAAATTTACGGAGGAGTAAATTAACAACAATAATTTTTAGAAAAAGAGATAGTTGTAGCAATTACTGGTTACGAATATACTAAATATGCGAACTATAAAATAAAATAATAAAAACTGATGGCCACCCATATATCAGCAACTGAAATAATGAAAATGGGTATTTTAAGGAGGCATGTGTAGTTTACATGACTTTAGATAATCATGGTATATCAGATGTATTAAACCTACAAGGGAAGTATCTAAGAAGTATATGATACAAATTTAAAGAAACATGAAAAGATAATATGGTATGTTAGAAAAAGTTGAAATTACAAAATATAACAATTGCAGGATAAACAGCAACAGTAACAGGAAGTGGGAAAAAATATGATGGAACTTATAAAGTGGCATCAGGAACTTTAGAAGACATAGCAAAAATTAACATAAAATATATTTTGAGACAAGGAATTGTAATGTGGCAGTAATAGAAACAACTGATATAAGTACAGTAATAGTAAGCACAACAACATCAATATTGTTACAAATAAAAATAAAAATTAATAATAAAAATAATGTAGTATTAGCAAAAAAATTGACTATTTAATAAAAAAAGCGATTTTTTTGAATAATATAAAAAAATAAATTGTATAAAAATAAAAAGGAGAATATTTTAATGAAAGGAAGAAAAAATGTTTTTAAAATAATAGTTTATTTATTGATGATAGTAACATTAACAATAATAACGTTAGTAGCATCTAAATTTTTAGAAAAAGAAATAAATGCAATACCCACATTATCAAAAATAATAATTGCAAGTAATAATGCAAGCAATACAGAATTTGCAAAACTAGATGATATAATATCTCTAACAATAATAGCTAATGAAGACATCCAAGAACCAACAGTAACAATAGCAGGAGAAGTAGCAAATGTAACTGAAAGTGGAAATACATATACTGCAACATATGGAGTAACATCAACTACTTCAGAAATTAATATAATATATATTGATGAATCAGGGGAAGCTGTTGCAACTTGGAAAGCATCAACAGCACGTACTTTAAAGCAAATTATTTACAAACAGTTATAGATATAGTAGCAGCAAGAACAGAATTAGTGGCAGGAAGAGATGTAGTATTAAAATATAACGTAAGTGATGCAACAAGAAATGCTGCTAAGCGTAACATTTACTGTAGGGAGATGCTACAGCACCAAAAATCGGAGGTAGTAATAAACTCACGTTAACATATACTATAGTTACAGATGAAAATGCAGTCGATATACTCAATTAACAACGGAGAAACATAGGTATCAATGGCTTCACCATCTAATCGGATACAAATAACTTTCCCAAAATCTGGATTATACCAAATTAAAGTAAAAGATGCTGCAGGAAATGAATCAAAAATGAAAGAAATAACATATAGTCGTTCAAGAAATAGGTGGCAGTGGAGGGAATGGAAGTAATAAAATAGTTACAACAGAAGATATGTAGTAACAGGAATCTGAGTTGTTAAAAAAGATATTTGCAAAAGAACATAAAAAAATTTTTAAAATTAAAAGAAGTTTATAAATTGTGCTGAAATAAGACTAGCCAAAAGTTAATTTCAGAAATATCTTTTTTGGTTATTTCTCATGAATAGAAAAATATCTCTAATTGTTGTGATAGCATAATAAAAATTATTATAAATCAGATTTTGTTCCTAACGATTTTAATTTATTTTGATGTCTGTTTTTTTCATATATTTTACATGAAAATTAAAATGCTCTATGTTTTAAATATTTTAAACTGCCTAATGAACAGGAAATAAAGGAATTGATTTATAAAAATTAATAGTATATTAAAAAGATGGGAATACTAAAGAAGATATTTTTTATGAATAGAAAAATGTTACATTAGCAGAAAAATTAAAGAACCAAAAAAAGCTATTTTTTGTTGTGATTTATATTAAAATGTTAAAATTATGCAATCATAGTGCAACAATTATACATTTATCATAATTACTATACTAACAAAATTTATTACTGAAAGGTGAAACGATGAACAGGATGAAACTAAATAATATTGTGATGAATATTGCAGATAAAATGTTTATCGCTTTATTTTTAGCACTAGGAATTTTTTTACTTATTACACAGTTTTCTGTGCCGAAAGCAGCAGGAACAGAACCGATAATAATAAAAGGAAATTGGACATTAGCAGAGCAGTATGTTTTTACAGTAAGTGAGCCAATAGCAAAATATTCACTAGATGATGCTACTTTTGTAACAATTGATCCTCCTGTTGAGGGTGAATATACTATTTTTATTGGAGACAATTTACCACACGACTTAGTGTTGAAAGATGATGAAGGTGATGTAAGTGGTGTGTTTCCAATTGAAGCAAAAGCAACTGGTAATGATAACGCTATGTTTTATGCTTCTAAAGGATTACTTCCATGGGAATATGATACCGAGCCAGGAGATGGAATTGATTCCAATTGGAATTATTCAGGAACACTGCCATTAATTCCAGATGTATTAGATGCAGATGGAAATTGTAATAATGAGTATGGTGAGGGTGCATTCTGTTATAAAATTTATAATCTTGAGATTTATGGAGAGCAAGTAAAAGTGCTACAACAGTTAGATGATTCCAATGATACTACGATTGCAATAGACAAACCCTTGAATGGAGATAATTATGATAATTTATACAGTAATGGTGGATCATTTAGAGGGATAATTATAATTCCTTCAGGAGAAACTTATGCAGGAGTAGAGGATCCTAATACTGGTAAATACGCAGGAAATAACAGTCAAATAAGTAAGGGTGGATTTGCAGGATTACAATTTAAATCGAGAAAAAGACGTTATGGTATAACTTTCTCTACTTCTAGTGGATATGTAAAATTAACTATAAATCCAGGTGAAAATGAAACGCATTTCTATGATGTTTTAGTGCTAAATGGTGACACAGTCAATGCTCTAGAACCTCTAGGAGTAAATACTCTACCTAAAGTAGACCTACCAACAGTAAAAGTCGGAGATCCACTAGACTTTGAGGTTCGTATTCCTCCAACTGCAGGGGCAGTAGGAAATTTACCTACGGCAGAGTTGTACATAAATGAAATTTTTATTGGATTTCTGAAATTTGACCTATTTAGCAGTGGATCATTAGGAGATCGGATTATGATTACTAGTGGCTCTAAATCAGGCGAAAACATTGCAACAATTATTCAAAATTTTGGAGTACAAATTAATAATGGTGATATTGATGTTTTAGCTCCAGTTTCTCAAGGAGTTACCGTAGTTGACAATTCAATATATACTTTTTTATCGGATGAAGAACTTTCAGGATATCAGGTAAATGATAGAGAGTGGATAACAGTAGAACCGAATTATCAAATAACTGATATTCCTTTAAATGACGGACTAAATGATTTGCGAGTGCGTGATATTTCAGGAAATATCGCTACTTATAATATTTATGTCGATACGATTGGTCCTGTTACAACACTTAACAGTGGCGCTATAACTACATACAATGAAGGTGATGTTGAGCCTATATGGTTAGATTTAATCGATGTAGTTGACCAAGTAGGTGGAGCAGGAGTAGATAAAGCAGATACCGTAGTAGATAGTTCAGCAGTAGATATGAATAGGGGAGGTATTTATACAGTTTATTATAATGCAGTAGATGGAATAGGAAATGTTGGAGACACATTCAGCATCAATATAACAATTGATGAGATTAATGATGCGCCTACAATTGATCAAGGAATTGATAGCAAACGAGTATATTTAGAAACTCCATTTTCAATTGGAGTACCAGATAATGCATTTAATGATGAGGAAGATGCAGTGGGAACATTGACCTATTCAATTGTTGATGTATTAGATGATACTCTTACTTCAATACCAGCACATGGAGTTACAGTAAATGGAACAACGAAAGCAATAGAAGGACAATTTGATAGTTCAGATACTACATATACAGTTGAAATAAAGGCAACTGATAGTGATGGGTTAGATTCAAATATTCTTAGTTTTACTGTTACAACTATTGGAACTAACACAGCTATAGTGCTAAATAATGAAATACCAGATCAAGTAGCAATTGAAGATATACCGTGGAGTTACAAATTTCCAATAGATACATTTTTAGATATAGATGGAGATACGATATCTTACAGTGCATATTTAGTTTTAAATAATAAAGTGATGGAACTACCGAGTTCAATTACATTTGATAAAGGGATAAGAAAATTATCAGCAACATTTACAAATCAAGATTTGATTGATTCATTTGGTGCACAA
Organism: Candidatus Bathyoplasma sp. NZ; assembly: GCA_013332095.1. Lineage (GTDB taxonomy): Bacteria > Bacillota_I > Bacilli_A > MAG-NZ > MAG-NZ > Bathyoplasma. The sequence continues at coordinate 5,337 of JABENI010000028.1, read as the reverse complement.
ATTAAAATAGTAGCGAGTGATGGCTTAACCAGTGCAACAGATACTTTCAAATTAACAATAGAGGATAGTAATGATGCTCCAACAGTAGAAAATATTGTACCAAGACAAGATGCTAAAACAGGGATAAAATATGAATATATGATTCCAGATACAATTTTTAACGATCAAGATTTAGGAGATGTTTTAACATATACAATTACAAAAAAAGGAGCATCTTCTGAGTGGTTAGAGTTTGACGGAATTAAATTTAGTGGCACTCCAACCATTAGTGATTTAGCCGAAAATATACCAATTATCATTACGCTAACAGCTACCGATAGTGGAGGGTTATCTGTTGAAGATGAATTTCCAATTTATGTCACGGAAAATATAAAACCAGAGGTGATTTCAGCTACTTTAAATAATGAAGGAGAATATAATATTGTCACAAATACAGATGTTGGAAGTTATAAAATAAACAATGAGAACTGGACATATATTCCACCGACAAGTGAGTTAACAGCATCAGGATTTGACAATGGAGCATACAGAGTTATTTTAAGAGATACTAAACTTAATCAATTTGATCCAATAACATTTCAAATTGTAGCTTATTATGATCAAAATTTACCTAAATTAACTAGTTCAAAATTAGTAAGTTTAGCTACTTATGACATTGCAATCAACAAAGAAATTGCTGGATATGCATTGAATGCTGGAAATTATATTGGTATATTTCCAAATAGTAGCATAATCAACGGAGTAACATTACAACCAGAAAAAAATAAGATTGAATTAAGAGATAAATATGGAAATATTGTAGTTGAAACAGTAACTTATGATAATGTTCCGCCGGTAATAGTTAGTAGTGATAACTTAACTAATTCCACAGGAGTATATGAAATAATAGCAAATGAAAAATTTGTTAGTTTTACGATTAATAAAGAGTTATTGGATGATGCAGACCCAGATACAGTACCAACATGGATTACAGCAGAAAGTACATTTGATGGAACAAATTACACTTTCACAACTGGAGAACTTAGTTTGTTACTTGATGGATCTTACAACATATATGTAAAAGATGTGGCTGGGAATATAAGCACAAATGGTGTAAGTATGTTAGTGGATAAAATTACCCCACAGTTTACTCTTAATACTCCAAGAGCAGTAAATGATGGAACGATAGCAGTGGAAGTTAGTGAAGACATTTACAAATATAAAGTGGTAGGAACAGTACTTCCAAGTTCTTATACAGGATTAGCAAAAGATATAGATGGATTTGTGATATTGGGAACACCAGCACAGACGATGGAAGTATTAACAGGAGCTATAGATGGAATATATACAGTTACAGTTAAGGATCAAGTAGGACTGAGTGCTACTATAGATGTAGAGGTAAATAATTCAACTTTCACAATTTTGGGATCAGTTGTTACTTCTGATGAAAATTACACTTTAACTATTAGTGGAGGAACAGGTGACTTCAATTCATATACGTTAAATGGAGTAACAGTAAGTACTGGCTCAGATGTGACAACACATGGCATTGTGCTAGCAACAGGTGAAAATAGAATTACAGTAACAAATAGTGCAGTTGAAACTTCAGGATTAAAAATAGTAATCTATGATAATGTAAAACCAGAAGTAACAAGTAACGACTTTTTTGGAAGTGATGATTATACATTAACAACATCAAAACCAATCAAAGAATATAGAGTAATAGGGATAGATTATAAGGGAATTACAAATAGTGCACACAATACAACAGCCAATGATTTTGTTGTATTGCCAACAGCAACGAGTAGAGTTGATATAATTTTAGGAGCGAACGGTGCCAGAGAAGGGAAGTACCAAATTCAAGTAAAAGATGAAAGCGGAAACGAATTAGCAACAGAATTTGTATTAACAATAGATACAACAGCACCTACATTTATAAATCCGGTAACAATTACAAATCAAACAACATATACAGTAACTGCAGATGAGGGAATTACTAAATATTCTCTTGATGGAGGAGCAACGTGGATTGAAGTGCAAAGAGATGTAGCAGGAGATTTAGTAACAACGTTTGATATTGAAGAATTAGATAACGGAGTGTATTACTTAAAAATTCAAGATTTAGCAGGAAATACATTTCAAGCACCAAATTCATCAACTTCATTAGAGGTAACAGTAGATTTAATAGCACCGATTGTAATAAGTGCTGATGAAGATGAGTATGGAAATTTAACGTTAGAAAAAAGAACAACTTCAAATACATATACATTGGTAGCGAATGAAGAATTAATAGAATATAAAGTATATTTAGAAGGAGATACACCACCTGTATTTACAACATTAGGAACAGCAGATACGACTATTACCAACATTTTAGATGGAGTAGTAGATGGAACATATATTATAGAGATAAAAGATAAAGCAGGGAATGTTGCCAGTATAAAAGTGTATGTTGGAGTAAATCCAGCAACAGTAACTAGTGCTTCAATAATTAATACAAACAAATATACAATAGAAACAGATAAAAATATTGTAAGTTATCAAATAGAAGGTAGAGCGAAAGTAGATGTAACACTAGGTAGTAGTACGGTAATGCAAGAAACATTTATCGATGGAAGTTATGGTATTACAGTAATAGATGAAGTAGGAAATACGACATTGTTTACGTTAGTAGTAGATACTACTCCGTTATCGATAAGTAGTCCGTTAATTACCAATTTGGGAGATCCAACAAAAGTATATTATAAAGTAACAACATCAGAGAATTTTATTGCACATAAAATAGTAAGAGTTGCTTATGAACCGATAACAGATGCAGATCAAGAGATTGAACCACAACCAACCGAATTTACGACAGTTCCAGCAACGAAGAGCCTTCAAATAATTACAATACCAGATGCAGGAAACACATATGTATACAAATATGAAATTAGTTTTAAAGACAAAGCAGGAAATATAACAAAAGAAGAATTAATTATTGATAAAAGACCATTATCAATAATAAGTACTGATATAACAACAGATCCATATTATTATGTCCAAACAAATATAGAATTTGTGGAATACCGAATTGATAGTGAAGCCGGAAATTGGATTACAGTTTCTGCGACAACTGGCTATCCAGTAATTACCGAATTAGACTTAGAAGCAGATCATAATAAAGAATATATTGTAGAGGTTAAAGATGTAGTAGGAAACACTGCTTCTATCACAGTGCATACAGATTTTAAGGGACCAACAGTTACAAATACATTACCAGTAACAGTGGAAATAGATGCAGTGAAAAGAACAGATGCCAAACCATACTTTACAATAACAGACTATGATGTAAAAACTGATACAGCAATATCAATACCAGTAACAGATGCGATGCTTGTAGATAATTTAACTGATCCGTTAGATTTAGTTAGTTATACATTTATCTTGACAATAAGTGATGAATATGGAAATGAAACAATAGCAAATGCTGTAGTAACATTAGTGGATACCACACCACCAATAGTGACTGGTGTTACAGATTTGGGGTACTATAAAACAAATATAAATGCAGAAATAACAGATCAAAAATTAGATACAATAACATTAAATGCAGATGCTTATTCACAAGGAACAGCAATAACAGCAGAAGGAGCATATACATTAGTAGCGACAGATACAAGTGGTAATAGTACAATAGTAAATTTCACAATTGACAGAACCAAACCAGTATTGGATGGAATAAGTGAAGGAGATTATTTTGGTATAGTAGAGGTACCGCGAACAATTTCACATACTGATGCAACTTCAGTAACATATAGTTTAGAAAAAAATGGAAGCACAGTAGGAGGATATTTAGGAACAGATCTTTCTGACAATGGTAGTTATTCTTTAACATTGACTGATGAAGCAGGTAATGTATCAACAACAAATTTCAAAATTGATACTATACTACCAGCAATAACGGGAGTAGATGATATAGGTATATATAATGTAGCAAAAACATACAGCGTATCAGATGATAATTTAGATTCATCAAAAGTAACGATTAATGAAAGTATAGCACCATTAACAGCTACTATAAGTCAAGATGGAAATTATACAATAAGAGTAGAAGATAAAGCAGGAAATGTAAATTCAATAACGCTTAGAATAGATAAAACAGCACCAGTTATAGAACAAGTAACAGGAGTACAAGTGGACACAGATGCTACTACAAGTTGGACAGCACCACCAGCAACAGTAACAGATAATATAGATGCAGATTTCACAGTTGAAGGAGAATACTATAAAGAAGGCGGAATAATAGATATAGATTTGGTAACAGCACAGATAGAATTATATGAAGGAAGAAGTGTAGTAGTAAAATATAATGTAAGTGATGAAGCAGGAAACTCAGCAATAGAAAAAACTGCAACATTTACAGCAAACGATAATACACCACCAGTGATAGTTCCAGTACCAGGAGCAGCAATAAATACGGAAAATGCTTTAACTTGGATAGCACCAACAGCAACAGTAACTGATAATACAGGTGAACAATTGACAGCAACAGCAACATACTTTAAAGCAGATGGAACAACTTCATTAGAAGAAGGAACAGCGCAAACAGAATTAAGAGCAGGAAGAGATGTAGTAGTAAAATATAACGTAGATGACACAGCAGGAAACTCAGCAATAGAAGAAACTGCAACATTTACAGCAATAGATAATACAAAACCAATAATAGATCCAGTAACGGGAGTATCAATAAATACAGAAGATGCTACAAATTGGACAAAACCAGAAGCAATAGCAAATGATAATAAAGATGGAGAAATAAGTAATCTAGTAGAAGTAAAATATTTCGATGCAGATGGAACAATCGAATTAACAGATTTAGCAGCAGCAATAAAAGAGTTAGAAAAAGGAATAGATGTAGTAGTAAAATATAACGTAGATGACACAGCAGGAAACTCAGCAATAGAAAAAACTGCAACATTTACAGCAAGCGATAATACACCGCCAGTGATAATTCCAGTACTAGGAGTACCAATAAATACGGAAGATGCTTTAACTTGGATAGCACCAACAGCAACAGTAACAGATAATACAGGTGAAGAATTAACAGCAACCATAGCATACTTTAAAGCAGATGGAACAACTTCATTAGAAGAAGGAACAGCACAAACAGAATTATATGAAGGAAGAGATGTAGTAGTAAAATATAATGTGGATGACACAGCAGGAAACTCAGCAGCAGAAATTACAGCAATATTTACAGCAATAGATAATACAAAACCAATAATAGATCCAGTAACGGGAGTATCAATAAATACAGAAGATGCTACAAATTGGACAAAGCCAGAAGCAACAGCAAATGATAATAAAGATGGAAAAATA
>JABENI010000006.1 GCA_013332095.1 Candidatus Bathyoplasma sp. NZ | reverse complement strand
ATTGCTACAATTGAAAAACAAGCTGAGTTTATCACAAAAATAAATAATAAAATTAATATATTAACAATATCATTTGAGAACCTTAAGTTGTTCAAAAAAGGATTACTACAACAAATGTTTGTTTAAATAAAATATACTTTACATCTTTGCAAAAATTGTAAATATAGGGAGAAATAAAAATGTTTTTAACAGAGAAAATAATTATTGAAACAATTGTTAAAAAAGATTTCTGGGATTATTTTATACCATTTATGTCAGCTATTTTATCAGTTGGTATCTTAGCATGGACCAGTTATCATACAAATAAAATTTCAAAACGCAATTCTGAGCAAAATTTCGAAATGTCAGAGCAATCAAATAAAATTGCAAAGTCCAGTGCTGAAGAAAATTTAAAAATGTTAGAGCGAACAAATAAGATAACACTTTTCGATAAAAAATATGAAGTATACTCTGCTTTTAAATATTTCACTGATAAATATAATAATATATTAAGCCTAATCGAAATATCCACTTCTGTTGATGAATTAAACGATTATCTAAATCGATACACTTATCTTGACCCTTTAGAAAAAAATAAATTAAAAATTGACTCTTTAAAAGAATATACTCAAAAACGTTCTACAATTAAAGAAATGCATTTTGTATTTGATATAGATGAAAACAAAGCAAAAGAATTTTATTTATTTGCATTTAATATGTCTATGTTCGCCCAATATCTTGATAATTGTATTTATAAAAATATTACTGGCGAAGATGCTACTGAAACTAATTTAGGTTTACTTAATCATTTTAAAATTAATGAAGAAATATTAAATGATCCTAAATTAAAAAATATAGAAATAAGACCGGATTTATTTTGTTATTTAATTTTCATCAAGACAACATACAATAATAACAAAATTGATGAAATGGAAGAATACCTTGAAAATAAAATACGTATTAATTAAATGTTACAACCTATGGCCGAATCATCCAGGGTTTATTACTCCAACACTCAATCATAATCATCTAAAGAACTTATGGTCGAATCTTCCAAGATAAATATCCCAGGATAAAAACACCAGAGTAACCTTATGCTAGAAAATAATCTTCAAAACCTTAAGTTGTTTAAAAAAGGATTGTTGCAACAACTGTTTGTTTAAATAAAGTGTAATTTGCATGTTTGTAAAAATTGTAAATATAGGGAGAAAATAAAAATGTTTTTAACAGAAGAACCAATTATTAAAGTAATTATTGAGAGAAATTTTTGGGATTATGGCACACCAATTATATCAGCTCTCATATCATTTTTGTTATCAGCTAGTGTCTTACTATGGATTCATTTTCGTACAAAAAATGATTATAAAAAAAGTTTAGATTTATTAGATCAATCGAATAAAATTGCAAAATTCACTTCTAAAGAAAATTTCAAAATGTTAAAGCAATCAAATAAAATTGCAGAATTCACTTCTAAAGAAAATTTCAAAATATTAGAGCAAAGAAATAAAATAGCACTTTTTGATAAAAAATATGAAATCTATATGAATTTTATTCTTTTGGTTGAAAAATATCAAGCGATATTATTTTTAATTCAAAAATCTGTTAAAGTTGAATTATTGAACACACAAATAAAGGATATCATTTATTCCAATGAATTGGCTGATATTCAAAAAATATCAGATTTTGAAACGACAATGAAAATGAAACAACCATATCGAGTAAGTGAACAATTTAAATTTATATTTAAAAATCATCCAAATAATATAAATTTTATAGATATAAAATTATTCACTATACATATGTCTATTTTTGTAGGTCATTTTGTAAAAAATAGCAAATGCATTTATACAAAAAAAACAATATATGATTCATATGATTCTCAAATTAATAATTTAAATCCCAATACAGATTTATTAAAAAAGATTGTTCTGAAGAAAGATATATTAGATGACCCTAAACTTGAAACAATTACTTTAGATAAGAATTTATTTAATACATTATTTATAATCAAAGATAAATTTAAGAAAGAAAAAATTGATGAACTGATATTGTTTTTAGAGCAAGAAATAACACTATATTAATAATTTTTTAAAAACACTGTATTGATTTTAAAAAAATAATTAAAAAACTTCAAAATGCTCAAAAAAGGATTACTAAAACAAATGTTTATTTAAAATAATTGAAACAGCTCATGAAAATAAATATATATACAGGAGAAACCAAATGAATAAAAATAATAAAATATTAGCAATAACAAAAAAGATAATAATGAAAATAAAGAAGATAATAATTACAATAATGAAGATAATAATGGCAATATTGATGATAATAATATTAATAAAATTAATAATAACAACTATTGCTGTGATAAATGGAGACGAAACAGCGATTGAAAACTTAAAAGAGTACATGCCATATTATATTAGTGCGTTTACACTTTTGTTCATGGTATCCGCACAAAAAGAAAATGCAAAAATGTTAAAGCAATCAAATAAAATTGCAGAACTCAGTAGGACACAAAATTTAGATATGTTAGAGCAATCAAATAAAATTGCAGACCTCAGTAGGGAACAAAATCTCGATATATTAGAGCAAGCAAATATGATATCACTTTTCGATAAAAAACAGGAAATCTATATGAATTTTATTCTTTTGACTGAAAAATATCAGATTTTGGAACGGCAATGAAAATAAAACAAGCATACTGGACATCCGAACAATTTCAATTTATATTTAAAAATCATTCAAAAGATGTAAATTTTAAAAAAATAAAAATGTTCATTATAAATATGATGATTATTATAAATATTTTTATGCACAATAAAATATCTATTTATAAAAATAATTTAGCCGCAAAATATAATTCTGAAATTAAAAAATTAAATCATAATAAAAATGTATTAAAAAATATTACTTCAAACAAGGAATTATTTAAAGACCCTGAACTTAAAAAAATTATTTTAGATGAGTATTTCTTTAAGACATTATATTCAATCCAAAAAGAATATAAAACTACAGAAATTGAAGTACTACAAACGTATTTCATGCAATTACTTAGTATATAATTAAATTTTTTAATTGGATGGATACATGTAACAATAATCAAAAACAAAAAATATTTAAAAATATATGTACAATTCTCATTAATTAATAAAATCACCAGGATAAATCACCAGGATAAATCATCAACTATAATAGTAAATTTAGAGAAAAAAAAGAGATTAATTAATGAATCTCTTTTTTTTGTTCTAAATGATTTTTTGAAAACATTATAAAAGTCCTTTTTTTTTACAACAATCAAATAAAGTATTAGACTACGAAAGTTGGGATGTGTCTACTCGCCTATAGCATAGATAACACCCAAAAAACCCAAAATAACATAAATTCCACCTCCTTTTCATTACTCTTTATAGTTTATCATATTTAGTAAAAAAATCCAATTAATACAAATTAGGTGCTCAGATTTCATTTAAACATAGACTATGCAATACCAGTTTCAAATCCAATAAAAATAAAAGAATAATTTTGATTAAATATTGTATTTATTTTAAAAATAACATATAATATATTCCATATTCCATCTATGTTATCATTTTGTATATTAGATTACTTATTTTTGTGTTTATTTTGTTCAGTGATAACGTTTCGCCTTTGAATTTATAATTCTTTAGACCTTTTCCTCTACTATCTTTTTTTTCTTCTACCATTTTTCTAAATCCTGCACTTTTGGACCATGATGTAAATGTTCTATATTTACCTCTATTTTTTATTTTGTAATCATGATATTCAAGTGAAATGTTTTTTTGTTTTTTAAATTCGCTTTCAATTGCTTTTTTTCTTCTAGTTAATTCATTTATATCTTTTTCATATTTATTCATATTTTCACCTATACAATCTGAGCAGCTATTTTTTTAACTACTTCATCTATTTCCTTAATTTTTATTTTTTCATTGTTTTTCAGAATCAACATATTGTTGTCATAATCAACATAATTGATATCATCTATATTTATAATTCTATTTTCAATTTCTATCATAATTTCTCCTATTCAAAAACATCAAAATTTACTTCATCTAGTTCTTTAGATGTTTTTTTTCTTTCTTTGTCTATCTCATTGAAAATCCTATTGGTTGCTTGATAATTCAAAATTCTATGTTCGGATTCACTCATTGTAGTATTTTTAAATCTTGGTAGTACAGCAACCGATACTGATGCATTCTTATTTCTTTTTTCTTTAATGACCTTAAATGAATGCTGATCATATTTTCCATATACAAAATCAACTGGATAAACAAAACTCAAATTAAACGATTTCGTATTGTTATCTTCCATCGATGTTTTAAATATATCATCAACTTTTTTATGAAAAATATCAAATTCAAAATTATATTTTAATCTGTTTAGTTTAGTTATTTTTTTTCTAAATACAGAGATATTGATGATAACCAATTTTTCTCTTCTAAATAATTTTCGTATTTCTCATAAATTTTCATAGCCGATTCAATTATTTTTGTATCAATACTTTTAATTAATTTTTTTACTAGATAATATTTTTTTTATATTTTCTTAACTCTGCTGCTTCAACAAAGTTTTTGATAAATTTTAAAAATTTTATTTCTAATTTATATAAGGTATATTCTTTGTTACCAATAGTTTCTAAGTAAGCATGGGCAATTCTTCTTCTATTCGCTGGTACATCCTCTATTTGCTGAGCTACAAAAGGCAAAATTGCAATTGATGAAAAATCTCTTGATATTATTAGTAAAGTTTCCTTAAGAGAAAAAATAGGATATATTTCACAAGATGTATTTTTATTCTCAGGAACTGTTGAAAATAATCTGAAAATGGGGAATGATTTAATTACTAGCGAAAAGATGATTGAAGTGTGTAAAGATTTTAAAGTACATGAATACGTAGTTCAACTTCCTAAAAAATATTTGAGTGAGTTAATAGAAGGTGGGGCTAATTTAAGTGGTGGACAAAGGCAAAGGCTTGCAATTGCAAGGGCGATACTAAAAGAACCAGAAATATTAATTCTTGATGAAGTTACTAGTAATTTAGATGCAACTACCGAAGAAGCAATCGTAAAGGCAAATAAAAACATTTATCAAGCATAATAATAGCCCCCAGACTATCAACTATAAAAAAATGTGATAAGGTTATTCTGCTTGACAAGGGAGAAATTAAAGAAATAGGGTCACACAAAGAATTAAGGCTTTTATTACAAATTGTGAAAAAGACAAATTGAGATGGGTTGAAGAGGTTAATTATGAAAGAAATATTAATTGAATTTGATGATATAACTGAAACAAGAAAATTTGTAGAACAAAAAATTCCAAAATTCTTTTTATAGTTTTTCTATATATTATTGTTTTTGCTATTATTTTTATTGGTCTGGAGTTATTTGGCAAAAAAAGAAATAGTGGTGAAGTCAGTTGGAATTGCAGAGACTAGTAATTCCTCAAAAGTAGTATCTCAAGTATCGTCCTTTGTTGAAGAAATATTTTATCAAGAAGGTGATACGATAAATGAAGGGGATTTAATTATTCAATTACAAGATAGTTTTGGTGGTGAAGATACAGAATCCTACAAATTAAAAACACCACAAAATGGTCAAGTCCATTATATTGAAAAATTAGAAGTAGGTGAGTTAATAAAAGGAGATACGACGGTATTATCTGCGATAGATATTGAAAATACTAGTTCTAAATTGAGTGTTAATTTTTTCATTGCAAATCGAGATATTGCAAAATTAGTAAAGGGGTAGCTCAAGGAAATATGGGTTGCGGAAGCAACAATAACAAGTATCGATATTGATTCAACAGTAGATCCAGAATCAAAGCAATCTTATTACCTTGCAAAGACAGAACTAAATAAAATTATTTAGAGGCAAATGGAGAAAAGGTAAATATAAAAGTAGGAATGCAAATAGAAGGTAGGGTCATAATAGATAAGCAAAGGTACTTATACTATATCATCGATAAATTAGGATTATGGTTATTTGACTGATGTTCAGTAAAAAGATGGTTCAAAAAATATGGATTAAAAAATATGGTATAAAAAAAGAAATTCTAGATTACTCTGGAAGAAAAATGGTGTTTAATCAATTTGGTAAATGTTGGAATATATTTTATGTAAAACCAGTTGAAATTGGTGGTAAAGAGCTTGAACATAATTTATACATACAAAACTAATAATGAAAAGGGGGAGAATTTCCTCTATTGGATGGCAAACAGTAAGAAATTTAAGTGTCATTTCGAAGAAAATGTATGTGTAATAAAAGAGGTGCATAAATTTGGATTTCGTAACGAAAAAAAATACGCTTAAATTAAAGCACGTACTTGATTATAGAATTATTTTAGCGAATAATGAAATTGATGAAGTTATTATTAATATGTCCAAATATATAGGAGAGTTTGACGCAAAAGTGAAAAGAGTTTACACAATTACAATGGGTATTAATTTTTAAACAGGTAAGCAAAGAATCGATATGAAATTTTTATTAGAAGCAGAGCAAACTATAAAAGGTAATAATAGATATGTGTACCATCCTGATTATATATTCGAAAATTGCATCATGGCACGTACAAAGGGTTATCCAAAAATGCAAGCGTGGCTACTAGAGAATGCCAAGAATATATAAAGAAAAACGAATTAGATCCAAAAGTCCCTACTCATCAAGTAATGGTGCATAAAGAAAAGGAAGAAAATAGATAAAGATTTTGTAGATATGTCAGTTTATATAAAAATTGCGTAGGACTTGAATCATAAAAATATAAAAAATTATTGTAATATTAAAATATTTATTAGATAATTAAAAAAATGAATACTTTATACTGTACCTTGTATTAAAATTTACCTTATTCTAGAGCAATATCACTATCTGATAACTTAGTTAGGGTCTACTATTTATGCGCTGATGCAGGAAATAACTATAGTGATTTAGTTTCAGACCTTATGAAAAAAGGTGTAATTGACTAATACAAAACTTTTTACTTCAATTACTAATTTGTCATTAGTGATTTAAAATCAGACAAGAAAGAGGGGTGATGTTTATGTCTTACGCAATGACTTTAGATAATTCGTGGGAAGTAATGAATGAAGAAGAGATGTATGGAGTTAATGGTAGGTGGGGGTGAATAAACCCTTTAGTTTTCTCAATTTAGTTAAAAATGTTGCGACAAAAATTGCATCAATTGTTGCTAACATCACTTTGGGATATAACAATGGCATTAGTGCTTTAGGTACAACTATTGTAGGTGTACTAGCAGCATTTAGTGATCCTTTTATTGCAGGAGTTTCCAGTAGTTGCAATATATGGTATTATTAGGTTCGTTATATATGGGAGATTATATGAAAAATAATAATAAGTTTTTAGCAATTTTAAGTATAATTTTTGGAACTATTGGTTTTGTTTTAGGAATTTATAACATCCTAAATAGTTAGATAAAGGTGTAAATTTTTACTTTCATTGGAATTGGTTGGATTCTGGTTTAAAATATAATTTAGTATAATAAAAAAAGTAACTTTTTATTAAGTTACTTTTTTCGGTTCTGTTGCAAAGTTTTTTTAAATATAAAAATTCTCGTATTATGAACAAATCTGATATAATCTTATCACACATATGAGGTGATGAAAATAGAAAATTATTTTAAGGGAAGACATTTTACAGAGAATATTATTTTATTGGCTGTAAGATGGTATTTAAAATATCCTCTATCTTATAGAGATTTAAAAGAAATTTTAGAAGAACGAAATCATACTTACTAAACAATAATTTATCTATTTCAATTTAAGATTTTTTGACATTTTCACCCAAATTATATTTTTTATATATCTGTTTTTTAACTTTGATTGTTGTATTATATTTATCAATTTCATAAGAAATTTCATTCGCTTGTTTTTTATATTTTTTTAATTTATCTTGTAATTCAAAATAGCTTTGATCAACAACTCCTAGAGAAATCTGAAGAATGTCTTTAAGAACCATAGAATATTCCTTTTAAAATGGAAAATGCAAAAGAAATTATTGAATGTGCTGCAATTATATATAAGTTCGTAGGTAAGTTCCTTTTTAACAGATATTCTTTAGTCACAAAACAAAATAATAATGTGAAACAAAATGATAGTGTCCTTTCAAATTTTAAAAATCTTATCAAGGATAACGATAATAAAGATGATCTTATTAATAGTTTAAAAAATTATATTTTAGTTAAAGAATTGATTGATATTTTAATTATAATGAAAGAGATAAATGATACTAATGCAGTTAAAAATTTTAAAAATGAATTAAAAAATAAATTACCTGTACTGTAAATAATTTTTTTAAATAGTTACAATAGTATGAATTTATTTTAAAAAAGGCATATAATAAATAGATAGTTTTGATTATTTAATGTTAGTTTAAAAAATTAACATTTGACTTTATGTTCAGATTATAGCTGCGGAATGTCTTAAATGACAACAACTCAAAAGGAACTTTATAAGTTCCTTTTTTTACAACAATTAAATAACTTACATATTTACTAAAACCGAGTATACAAATAACAAACCCATCACAGTCCAAAACATAAACCCACCACCTTTCATTATCTTTTATAAGTATATCATATTAATCTAATTAATAAAAAAAAGTTGCTCAAATTTCATTTAAACATAGACTATGCAACACCAGTTTCGAATCAAATAAAAATAAAAGAATGATTTTGGTTAAATATTGTATTTATTTTAAAAATAACGTATAGTATATTGAGGCTTTGGTTGTTTGACTTTATGTTAGATAATTAATATTTGACTTTATGTTCAGATTCTAGTTACGCAATGTCTTAATGACAACCACTTAAAAGGAACTTTATAAGTTCCTTTTTTTATTTCTTATTTTTATCTTTATATTCATAACTATTTATGGATTAACTTTACGACTTATTAATTTTGTATTATTAGTATTCAATTTATTTTTCCATTTTCCTGATGCTGAATAACTTTTTGTTTTTTTACCATTATTTCTTATCCAAAAAAATAGATTTCCCATTTAATTTTCCTTTTTTATCTTTTTTACCTCCCATAGGTGTTTAAATAGCATTCTTTAGTTTATCTTCATAATGACAGGATACTAATTTTGGGTGATTATCTCCCTTTATATAAAAGATATCACCTTTTTTATTAGTTTTATTTGATAAGATTCAATTGTACTCTTAGCTTGAACAGATGTTATTTTGTCACTCATTAGCAATTCTTCTAATTCTTTTGCTGATTTATCTTTAAATTTGATATAAGATATATTCCACCTATATTGTCTTTTTTTATTTCTCATTTCATATTTGAGATCATTTATTTTTGTGTTTATTTTTCCTAGTGATAACATTTCGCCTTTGAACTTATAATTCTTTTGAAGTTTTCCTCTACTCTCATTTTTTTCTTTTACCATTTTTTTTAACTCTGAACTTTTGCTTATGATGTAAAATGTTCTGTATTTGCCTCTATTTTTTATTTTATAATCATGATATTCAAGTGAAATGTTTTTTTGTTTTTTAAATTCGCTTTCAATTACTTTTTTTCTTCTAGTTAATTCATTTATATCTTTTTCATATTTTCATCTATACAATCTAAGCAACTATTTTTTTCACTGCTTCATCTATTTCCTTAATTTTTATTTTTTCATTGTTTTTCAGAATCAACATATTATTATCACAATCAACATAATTGATATCATTGGTATTTATAATTCTATTTTCAATTTCTATCATGATTTATCCTATTCAAAAACATCAAAATCTACTTCTTTAGATGTTTTTTTTCTTTCTCTTTCTATTTCATTGAAAATCCTATTAGTTGCTCGATAATTCAAAATTCTATGTTCGGATTCACTCATTGTAGTATTTTTAAATCTTGGTAGCATCTGGACCAAACAATATTCGAAAATCACTAATAGTCAATAAAACTAAATAATTATCAACATAACTTGTAACATTTAATAATTCAAAATCAACATCTGATGACATACGTTGCTTGTCTATGAATGCTACTGCATCTTCACTACTTCTACTACTAGAATTATCAGACTGATAATCTCTATTGATTTCTTCACAATCTTTTCCGTTTTTTATTAATTTAATTGTTTGTAAACGGTCATCACTAGATGATGATCCATAATCTAAATCGGCAATGACAAAAGGATGTACAAGTTCTTTTGAATGACCACCTCTACTATCATCTGCGAAAAATTTGCAAAAATAACCATCGGCAACAGTATTAGTTTCGCTTGCTGATGCTACTGGTAGTGTAAATATAAACGTAAAAATTAAAATTCCTACTATCTTTTTCATAATTTCACCTCCAATATAAAAATCACACAAAAATTTCTTGTGTGGTTGTTTTTTTATTCAATTTTAACTAATACTCATTGTCGTTTCGGTCTCCAACACCGTTAGTACGGGTTCGAATCCTGTTACCCCTGCTATATTTTAACATATCAGAGCCAAAAAGGCTCTTTTTTTTGCTATAAATTATTGATTAAACATCAAAATATGCTATTATTTTATTTAATAGTAGGTTCTTTTATTTGAAAATAAAAGGAGAGTCTATGGAATCTACTTTATATGAAAATGATTATGCATTGGTTTACGCAACTAAAGATGTGAAAAACAATGATATTGTAGTTGTTGGACTTAATGAAAATGAAGCACTCGTAAAGAGCTATCAATGCTATGAAAATGGTGATTGCTGGTTAATTGCTGACAATCCTAAATATCAACCATTGAAACTTGAAGAAGATCATCAACCATACATAATTGGAAAAGTGATCGAAAGCAAAAAAAAATTTTAGAAAATATATGTAGGAGAAAATAAAAATGTTTTTAGTAGCACAAATAATTAATGAAATAATTATTGAAAAAAATTTTTTGAGATTATGCTGTATCAATTATATCAGCTATTTTTTCAACTTTTTTATCAGTTGGTGTCTTACTATGGATTCATTCTCATACAAAACGCATTTCTGAACAAAATTTAGACATATTAAAGCAATCAAATAATATTGCAAAATTCAGTGCTACAAAAAGTTTAAAAATATTAGAGCAATCATATAAAATTGCATAATTAAGTTCTAAACAAAATTCAGAAATTTTAAAGAAATCACTGACATAGCACTTTTTAATAAGCGATATATATATAAGTTTCACGGAAATTACATTGTTATACAGCACTATAAGTATGGCATTGAGTGGTGCTCTAGATATTGCAGAATTATCTACAACAATAAATCAAATAATTTTCATGGATATATCAACAACAATTGGTTATGAAACACATAATAAAATATTGGAATTGGAGATGAAAATATTAACTGCAGAGCAAGATGACCAACGAACTGCAATCACAAATAAGAAAATGCTTATAACTAAAATATGTAATTTAAAAAGATTAGACTCTCTTAGAATTGAATTCGAAGCAGTTGAAAAAATTAATTTTCTATTTAAAATGCAAAAGAAATTATTGAATGCGCTGCAATTATATATAAGTTCGTAGGTAAGTTCCTTTTTAACAAATATTCTTTAGTCACAAAACAAAATAATAAGGATAACGATAATAAAGATGATCTTATTAATAGTTTAAAAAATTATATTTTAATTGAAGAATTGATTAATATTTTAGTTGTAATGAAAAAGATAAATGACACTAATGCAGTTAAAAATTTTAAAAATGAATTAAAAAATAAATTACCTGTACTGTAAATAATTTTTTTAAATAGTTACAATAGTATGAATTTATTTTAAAAAAGGCATATAATAAATAGATAGTCTTGATTATTTAATGTTAGATTAAATAATTAACATTTGACTTTATGTTCAGATTCTAACTGCGGAATATCTTAAATGACGACAACTTAAAAGGAACTTTATAAGTTCTTTTTTTTTACAACAATCAAATAACTTATTAAAACCAAGTTATTAAACTCACGTACCACCATAACATAACTAACATAACTCCCACCTCTTCTCATTATTATTTTTATAATATCATATTAACATAGACTACGCAATACCGTTTCAAATCCAGTAAAAATAAAAGAATAATTTTGATTAAATATTGTATTTATTTTAAAAACAACGTATAATATATCGAAACTTTGGTTATTTTACTTTATGTTCAGATTCTAGTTGCGGAATGTCTTAATGACAACCACTTAAAAGGAACTTTATAAGTTCCTTTTTTTATTTCTTATTTTTATCTTTATATTCATTACTATTTATGGATTAAGTTTACGACCTATTAATTTAGTATTCTTAGTATTCAATTTATTTTTCCATTCTCCTGATGTTGAATAACTTTTTGTTTTTTTGCCATTATTTCTTATCCAAAAAATAGATTTCCCATTTAATTTTCCTTTTTTATTTTTTTTAACTCCCATAAGTGTTTTAATAGCATTCTTTGGTTTATCTTCATAATGACAGGATACTAATTTTGAGTGATTATCTCCCTTTATATAAAAGATATCACCTTTTTTATTAGTTTTATCTGATAAGATTCAATTATACTCTTAGTTTGAACAGACGTGATTTTGCCACACATTAGCAATTCTTCTAATTCTTTTGCTGATTTATCTTTAAATTTGATATAAGATATATTCCACCTATATTATCTTTTTTTATTTTTCATTTCAGATTTCAGATCATTTATTTTTGTGTTTATTTTTCCTAGTGATAACATTTCGCCTTTGAACTTATAATTCTTTTGAAATTTTCCTCTACTCTCATTTTTTTCTTTTACCATTTTTTTTAACTCTGACTTTTGCTCATGATGTAAAATGTTTTGTATTTGCCTCTATTTTTTATTTTATAATCATGATATTCAAGTGAAATGTTTTTTTGTTTTTTAAATTCCCTTTCAATTACTTTTTTTCTTAATGTTAAATTCGTTGCGCTTATTCCTACATTTTTATATAAATCAATTCTGTACATATCACTAAAAATAAATTCACTGAAAATATTGCTCAAAACAATTTCAGAATTTAAATTTATTTTTATTTTTAATTAATAATCATTTTTATCTGTTAAAAATTTTCTTATATTATAAAAAGCCATATTTACCTCTTCAAAATATTCATAATTAAATTTTCCTTAATATTAGTTGTTTTTATTTATTGTAGCAAAATATCTGTTATTATCAAAATTTATTGTATTTTTCTTAAAAGTTATATCTAATAAATATATCAAAATAATCAAAAACAAAAAAATTTAAATAAGGAGTCTTCACAATGATCAAACATAATAATAATGATTTGCAAAATATAATAGAAAGAAAAAACATAACGTTTAATAAATTTGATAAAAGAAAATTTAATAAATATTCATATTTTCAAACTATGAACGCATACAAAGAACTGTTTATCACTAAAGTGGAAACTATAGACAATTTAAAATTTAATATTGAAAACGACAAAAATATAATTTATTATCGCAACTATTTCAAAATTAAAAAATCTATTAAAAACAATGAATTATTCAAAGAAATTTGTAATAATATTTTTTTTAAATATGGAATAAAAAATGACTTTATTTCGACTGATGAAGATATAAAAAAAATTAATGACATTAAATATAAACATCATGTTTATAGTGAAAAAGCTAATTATTCTGATTTTATCAGAATGTATAAATTCGAACATGACTTAAGATCGTTTTTACTTAAATATACTTTGATTATTGAAGAATATATAAAAAATTCATTTATTAGTGTATTAAATAATGATAAAACTATTAGTGCAAATTTTTTAACAAATATTAGCAGTTATAACACAAAAGAATTTAAAAACAAGCAAATACTAAGAACATTAAAACTTATCATCGGCATGTATGACAATACTAATTCTAAACCAATACGACGTAAAAGAGAACAACAGTTAACAATACCATACTAGATAATAATTAAAGAACTAACTATAAATCAAACCTATAATGCCATAAATAATCTAAATCAAGAACTTTCAAATAAGATTTTTAAAAATTGTTTAAATACTTTTACCAAATATGGCAATGATGATTATATTGACCAATTTAAATCTATATTAAGTTACATCGGTCATTTCAGAAATATACTTGCTCATAATCAACCTATTTTTTCATATAATATTACCAATACAGGCAATTCTCTTAAATATGAATATCCTATGAGAAAACAATCAAAACAGCATGAACTAAATGGTAAATTAATGGAAGCAGTAGCAAATATTTTTGGTCAAGATAATTTCAACAAAAACTGGAAAAAAAGAAATATAAATTTATCTATTATTATATATTTTATTTACAAAATAATATCTACTATAGACAATAACACACAGTTTTTTAAAAACTTAAAAAATATTTTTGAAGAATATCACATAATAACACACAAAAAAAATATGAGATGAAAAACATAGAAAAATATCAAGAATTCGAAAAAATAATTAATGAATTTTTAGAATTTGACATAGAAACTGAAAAAATTAAAGATGCATTTGAAAATAACCTACCATATGTAAAAAATTTAAACAATAAAAAAATTGAATTAAACAAAATAAAAGATAAGTTAAAAGAAGTTAAAAAATTATATCCTATCTCTATTAAACAATCAAAATATCAAATATTTCCATTTTGTGATACATATTATAAATACACTGGAATTAATAAAAGATTTTTTGATAAAATAATTTAGTACTATTATAAATAATGTTGCATATAATAGTAATGATTACATATTGACATGATAAAATTACTATGATAAAATTATATGTAATTAAAGGTGATTAGTTTTACTAATCAAAGAAAAAGAGTTTGCGAACTCTTTTTTTGGTTAACAAAAATAATAACTTAAATAAAAACAGTCGTATCAATGCTGCAATATTTTCGTTATTTAATTTTTTATTGTATTTATTTTAATAACAGCATATAATAGACTGAGAATTTTGATTATTTGACTTTGTGTTAGATAATTAACATTTAACTTTATATTCAGATTATAACTCATGGTTGCCTTAAGTACAAAGAATTAAAAGGATCTTTATAAGGTTCTTTTTTTATTTATTATTTTTATCTTTAAATTTAATATAAGACATGTTCATTTACATTATTTTTTTCTATTTTTCATTTTGTATTTTAGATTATTTATTCTTGTGTTTATTTTTCCCAGTGATAACATTTCGCCTTTGAATTTATAATCCTTTAGAACTTTTCCTCTATTATCATTTTTTTCTTTTACCATTTTTTTAAATCCTGCACTTTTGTCCCATGATGTAAATGTTCCGTATTTTCCTCTATTTTTTATTTTATAATCATGATATTCGATTGAAATGTTGTTTTATTTTTTAAATTCGCTTTCAATTGATTTTTTTCTTCTAGTTAATTCATTTATATCTTTTTCATATTTACCTCTATACAATATAAGCGGTTATTTTTTTAACTACCTCATCTCTTTCCTTAATTTTTATTTTTTCATTAAAATTGTTAGCTTTATTGAGTGAGATCAAAAGCATTAGATTGACTGTAGTTGGAAATAAAGTGATAAAAATGAATAAAATAAATGAATACACTCAAAAATTAATTAAGATATTAAAGTTTAAATTACCCTGGTTAAAAATGTAGTTTAGAATAATTTAGTATTTTTCCATTTAAAAAGTACTATTTTTCAACCTATATAAAGGTTTTAGCGTTTTTTGATTGTTTAGGTAAAGTTAAACTTGGGTTAAAAAAGTGTCAAAGTCAGAAAAAAAGGAATAAAGAAAAGAAAATTAATTCATTTCTTTATATTCTTATAAGATTAGTTGGTAAAAAATTAACTGTTTTGTGTTGATTTAAATGAAAAACATATTTTTCACCATGACTTAATTTATATCTATTAAAATTTTGCAACAGAATTATTTTCATTTAGAATCCAAGCATTATCTTTAGTTATTTTTGCTTTTGAAAAAGCAATTAATAAGCCACCGAAAACAATTATATGCACTGAAGTTATTAGTACCATCTTAACATCAAGAATATCTATTAAAGACCAAGTCTCAAATAAATAAGTGCCTAAAAATGCAAAAGGATAAAATTCTATTATTTTTGTAATAATATCACTTGGGTTTTTCATCTCACCAAATGCTCCTCCTAAAAAAAATGAAAAAAACATTATTGTCATTCCTATTATTTGTGCTTGTGGGCTTTTAGTTGTAATAATTCCTAATAATGCCCCCATTAATAAACATGTGAATAAAACTAAAGTATATTGAAATAAGAATGATAGTACTGCAATAAAGCTAGGAGTAGAAATTGAATAAAATACTAAACTTATTAAATATACGATTGTTAACTGAATATAGGCGATGATCATATGAACAATAATTTGTGACATTATAAATTTTAAAGGAGAAATTCCAAATAACATGTAACGCTCAATTACTCCATCATTTTTAAATGCTGAAATCCCTGTTGCCAGACTAACAAAAGCTATTGGTCCTATCCCAAGTATCAATACAATCATAAAATATTTATCAATAAAATGTAAATCACCAAATCCAAGAGGTATATTTCCTATCATTGTCATAAATATTATTAAAAATAGGATACTAAATATTATATTAAAAAAGAAAGCTATCGGTATTCGAAAATTTTCTCTTAAGCCGAACCTTATTAAGTTATATAGTTGCATGAGTCACCTCCACCATTGAATGCAGAAATATTCTTTCACTCTTAAAGATTATTTTTTCATATTGAATATTTTTATCTTCACAATTTTTAATAAAGTTATTTAAATTATTTTTATTTACTAAATGTATGTTTTCTTCATTAATTATATAAGATTTAGCTAAACTTAAATCTTTAATTTCACTTTCAGTCTTAAAAATAATATCATTAATTAAATCATTTAATTTATTTAAATTTCCATATTTTAATATTCTACCCTTGTCAATAACAATAATCTTAGATGTTGCTACATCTATTTCTTTGAAATAATGTGAAACTAGTAGTAAAGTTTTTTTACTATCAACTATATCATTTATTAAATTTATTATTTTATTTCTTGATGAATAATCAAGTCCCGTAGTTATTTCATCAAAAATAAGTAAATTTTTATTACCATAAATAGAAAGAAATATTAATAATTTTTGCTGTTCACCACCAGATAAATGTTCAATTCTTCTATTTAAAATATTTGTTAAACCAAATTTTTCTATTTCTAATAGTAATTTCTTATTTAATATTTTTTTATTTATTACTAGTAGTATTAGCTCTTTAACCTTGTACAAGTCACTAACATTGTTAGATTGCATCAAAATTCCAACATCATCTTTAGTAATATTTCTTTTGATTTCTCCTTCATATTTAATTAAATTCATCAGTGCTTTAATTAAAGTGGTCTTCCCACTACCATTACTTCCAACTATACCAATGCGATCATATTTTGATATGCTCAATTCTTGGCAATACAATTCAAACTCTTTGTATTTTACTCTAACATCATTAAATCTTATTAAATTTTTTTCCACTAATACCACCCTTTTCTCTCATATTTTTTAAGTTCTAGTAAAAAAACAAACAAATTATACAGAGTATGAATTAAAATTGATATATGTATATTTTCAGTGTAAATATAAAATATACTTGACGGAATTGAAATCAACAACAATTTATAAGATTTATCTTTATACTTGAAATAATGAGCAAAAACAAAAAACAAATTTGACAGTATAAAAAATGCATATTTATCAAATCCAATCTTTTCAAGTATTAAAAAATAATTTTGTCTATACAATATTTCTTCTAATGCTGGAATTACTATGAGAATTAAATAAAACCTATAATTTTTATTAACAATCAACTTTTTTAAGTTTAATTGATTAACAAAAGAAAAAAATAACGAAAATATTAGTATAAATGAAAAATATAAAAATATAATATAATTTTTCATTATCAGTGAAGAAAGTGTTGTTACTATTACCAAAGTAATGGTATATAAATGTAAAGGCTTATCATATCTTCTAAATTTCATTAGTACTAACAAAAGTAATCCTGGAAAAAAAGAAAAGAAATAAATTATAAAACTAAGGTAATGGGTGAATAACATTGTTTATTATTCCACGAGATTTATACTTAGGATGGTTATTAATTGGTTTATTTGGTAAAACTAAAGTTGTAAGTTCCGGAATAACAACCCTTACTATGTTTTGGTTCAAATTCATAAATTCCGGAGGAGTAATATTTAAAAATCCTGCGTTTTCATAATTTTTTTCTACAAATGAAAATAACTCTCTTTCATTTTTTACCTTATGATTATTCCATAAATCATAGGAATTTCTTTGCAATTTAGGTCTGCCTACTTTACCATAATATATCACATTTTTATCTAGATCTGAAAAAATTGTCTCACTATTAATGCTTCTGTATAATTCATTATCAATCCACTTAATATTGATAGTATATTCTAAAATAGCTAATGCTTCATTTATACTACTATTAATACTATTTTCTAAATTAATTGAACTACCTAAACCAACTGTATATTTTGGTAATCCTTCTATTTTAGATTCAATTTCGCAAACAATCACGAATACTGGTTTATCAAAAGAAATATTTGTTAATTTCACAGAAAAATCAATAAAGAAATCATCTATATTGTGCAAGTAATTATTAGATATAAAAAATGATTCAATATCATAATTTAAAACTTTACCTTCAAATCCATAATACCACCACATATTAAAAGAATCGAGTTGCATTATCTCACAGATGCTTGCAACAGCACTTTTTTCAATAGTTTCATGTGATGCGGTTCCTGTAGAAACTGTATCAAAAGATAAACGAGAATCATTTAATTCATATGTAACTCCTGGAGCAAAAAGTTGTAACGGAATCCAAATTTTATGATTTTTTTTAAAACTATTGATTTTTATAAAATATGTTTGCCCATTTTTTGCGAGTTGGTTCACATTGTCATAATTATAAATATTTACAAAATCCAAATCCAAAATTCTTTCATTTTTAATCATTTTCTTTTGTAATTCAATATAAGTTGTTGCAATTTTATCAGTATGGTATTTATATTGTGTAACAAAAGAGAATCTCTCAACTGCTTCACCCATTAAAGATAAATAACTTTTATTATTAGTATTACCATAACCACTTAAATGATAGACAAAATTAATATTTCTTTTAAAAATAAATTTTTCAAAATTCGGAAGTTTTGCAGTTTTAAAATTATAATTCACAATAGGATGAGATACCAAATGTGTTAATACGTTACCGTTAATAAAATGCCCTGTAATAGTATTTGTAAAATGTTCTAGCCTTGCATTTATTGTATTAATATCTGACAATAACTTCATATTATTCATTCTCTTTCTGAATTAAATTTCTTGATCTAACATTTTGTTCTTCAAATAGAATTTTATTTCTATTAGAACAAGAATTACATAGTATTGTTCTTTTATTAAAGTTAAAATTTGTTTCCCAAGTAGATATATTAATATGAAAAACATTCCCATATAATGTCGATAATCCAAAAACCTCTAACTCTCTAACAACATTATTTAAAAAACCTTCCAATAACATTAAATCACTTTTTTCGGATATGTAAGAACCTTCTGCAATTTTATATGAATATTTAGTTAATATTTTCTTTTCTAGACATTCATAGCACCCTGTTATCCTAGGGTCAATCATCGTTACATATAAATTACTATTATCTATAAATCCTACCGTATATACTATATCCAAATTTTGCATTAAATTATTTAAAGAGATTAATAAAAAACTATTAAACTCTTTAATTAGTACAACAACGCTGTCAAAATCTTTTATATTTTCTTTTTTTTCTTCTTTCAATCTATTTATCGCGACCATATCTGAATTTTCATAAAAAATCTTTAAAACATTTAAATCAAAAAAATCATATAATTTTGAATAATCGTTTATTTCAGTATCAGATAATTTAAGTACCTTTTTTCCGATTCTTTTGTTTAAAAACCCTAAAGAATATAGTGTCTTTATGTCTTCGAATTTATCAGATTCTTTTAAAATATTAATTGATTTAGTATTAATTAAGTTCATTACTTCACTATTTTCTTCAGTTTCAAAAGTAATCTCATTTTTATTAAGTACACCTATTTTCATATTAATTATATAAATATTTGTTTCCTTGTTATGTGTTATTTCATAAGTAACATTTTGTTTTAGTTGAAATTCCATTTATTTTTCCCTCCCACTAGCAACCATATAAAGTATATGTGAATTAATACCGTCTATATTCATATTCTTTTCAGCTATTTTTTTTGAAAAACCAGCTATATCACAACTTCTGATTCCTAAAGATGTACCAACTAAATTGTACGTTTGTGACATCAAACCAATTTCAACAAAAATATTCAACAGGCTTAATTCACCATACTTAATATATGCTCTATTCATATCAACCTTAAATAATATCGCGACATTAAGATTTTTATAATCAATGACATTGTTTTCTAATATTTTATCTAATTCAAGTTCATTATTTTTCTTAAGAATTGAATTTGAGTATGGCTGATACAAATACAAACCATTTTTTATATTTTCTACACTACGAATATATAAATATATTTCTACTGGATAAAGCCCTCCACCTGAAGCATAAAACCTTGTTGGGACATTAATGTCATCTATTTTTATTGTCCTTGCATCATTAATGCCAAAACTATTGTAAATAAGTTGTGAAAAGTTTTTGAAAGATAACTCCTCACCTGAGTAATCTCTAACCGATTTTCTATTTTTTAAAACTTCTTTTAATGAAGCATTGTTTAACTTTATCTTTTCTAATTTTATTGCATTGTCATTAATTATCTCTTCTAAATTTCTAATACTATTTTGTTCTGCAATTATCCCTGAATGATTAAATCTATTTATTGACTTCACATCATTCAATCTTATAGCATTAAAATTCAATAAATAATTAAATGTTTCACTTTCTAGGGTTCCTGAAATAACATTTTTATATGTTTGCTCGTTTGTACCATTAGTAACATTTCTATTAGAACTAAACAAGACACTATAAGCATTAAATTTTCCCTTATTTATCATTGCGTTTTATCCTTTCAATTGTATCGTAAATAAAATATATTAGTATATTAAAAATCGATCCTAATAATATATTTAATAAGGATATATTTCCAAAAATAATATTAAAATCTTTCGAAGAATTTTCTACGATTACAGTTCCGTAATTAATTCCAAAAAAAAACAAATCAAATGTCCCATCAGTATCTGTATTTATCCCAAATATCTCTATAGTGATAAGTATTGCAGAAAAAATCAAAGTAATAAAAATGCTTATTACAAAAGAAATTAAAATTTTTTTCATAAACTTCCCTCCAAATTACGAAACCTTCCAAAATTAATTTAGAAGGTAAGGTATTGCATATTTATTCCTGCTCATTTGATTCAATAGCACCACTACAACAACTACAAGTACAACTAGTAGTACAAGTAGTACTACAACCTGCTCCATATTGCAAACTAAGATTATTATCGTACTCTGAAAATTCAGAATTGTGCTTATTAGTTTGAATGCTTATTATTTTCATATCATCCCTCCTTTAGTTCGCTAAATAAATTATTGTCCTTTTAGCTTATAGAATAATACTCTAGCAAACACCATTATATTTTCATTTGGAGGATACTACAGATAATTCGATTTTTTACTAAAATGTAAAAATTAATGCTTTTTTTGCAATAATTAATATTTTTTTTAATTATTAACTGTATTTTTACACTGAAAATATTATCAGAAATTTTAAATTCAATATTCCCATAGTTTTTTAATACGGTAATTTTTACATTTTTTAATCCTATTCCATGGTTTCTTTTATTTGTTTTTGTTGTCCTAAATTTAAAATTTTTATTATAGATTAATTTTTTACTGTGAATTGCTTATTTTTATTAATAGTATATTTTGAACATAATAAAAATCACTTTAAAAAAAGAGTGATTTTGTTGTTTTTATTGGTAAAATTCTCCTTAAAATTTGGCATAATATTTATAGTAACAAACAAAAATCAAAAAGAGTCTTTTACCTGTTTAATTGTACACAAAATACACATGAAATGAAACGAGAAATTAAAAATTATTCGCATAATTTATTAGAAAATATAAATAAAGTAACTATTATAAAATTTGTTATGTTGCAAAAAAATTTAAAGTGCAAATATTCTGATATCTCGAAGAAGCATGATATAATCTTACACACGCATGAGGTGGTGGAAATATAAAACTACTTTAAAGGTAGACATTTTACAGAAGAAATTATTATATTAGTTACAAGATGGTACTTAAAATATGCCTTGTCATATCAAGACTTAAAGGAAATCCTTGAAGAACGTATTGTAATGGTTAATCATTCTACAATAAGTAGATAGATATAGCCCCTTAATTACAGAAAAATTGAGAAAAATTGTTGAAAGGATATATGATTCTTGGAGAATGGATGAAACTTACATAAAAATAAAAGGAAAATGGACATACTTATATAGAGAAGTGGGTTCTAAAGATCGTACTGTTGATTTTTTACTTTCAAAAAAAAGAGACACCAGAACAACTAAGAGATTTTTCAGAAATGCCTTGAAACAAAAGCATAATCAAAAACTTGGAGTTATTACTACAGATAAATATGCGGCAACAGAACTGGCAATCAAGAGAATGAAAGAATTACAAGATGTTAAGCATAGAAATATTAAATATTTAAACAATACTGTAGAATCTGACCACAAAATCACTAAGCAAATATCGGGTTTTAAATCATTTCAATCGACCTCCAACACCGTATGTTTGCAATGATCAAGAAAAAGCAGTTAAATGAAATATTAACTGTTCATAGTGAAATTAAGTTGATTAAAAATTAGTTGTTTTGTATTTCTTAAAAATTAAGAATTATTTTTTAGTGATGACTAAATTAAATTTATTTAAACTTTGCAACTGAACCAACTAATTCACTAAATAACAATTATTTAGTAGAATATTTTCAAATCTTAATGTAATTTTTAAATAACTTTTTTTATTGCTGATTATTTACTAATCACTATAGTATTACTAATTTTTATTGTTGTAAAATTTTTAATTCCTAAAACTTGTCGATATATTTTAAAAACTTCATTATCCCATTTTAATGCCTTTTGATATTCACCTATTTTTTTGTAAACTGAACCACATTACTATAACTTAGTGTAGTTTTTTCTAAAATTTCTTCACCTATTTTTATGGCTTTATTATGCAATATTAATGCTTCTTCTTTTATTTTTAAAACTTTCTTATGCCAGGATTATATTCCATTAAATCTTTTAACACTTGATCGTGTAAATAATTAGGTAATTTTGATAGAGCAAAAGATTGTTTGTAGATAGTATCATCACCAATCACATCGCAATAACTTGCTTTACTTATAAAACAAAATATTTTTTGCTAATATAACTTTTTTCATTAAATATTTTTTCAACTTGATTATTTACCTCTTCTCTTAAACTATCGTATTTGTCGCCTCTAAAGTAGATTTAATATTTTCAATAAATTTTTTATCTATTTTCTCCCTTACTAAAAACTGGTTAACTTCTAAAGATATTACAACTACGAGATAGTATCACTTGATGGTAAATCTACATTCATATTTTAATTAGGTAATATTTTTGGTATACTGATTCTACAATGATTTGAATAGTATTAAATAACATATTAATAATTTACAAATTATAAAATTTGTAAATATTAGGAGAATGCGAGAATATGGCAGTAAAACACATCAAACGGAGTGGAGTAGTTCATAAAGGTACTAAGATGTGAGGTTGATACAAAAAGAAAACCACTTCATTGGCAAAACACAAAAGAGTCAGTAACTTGTAAAAAATGTAAGTACTAAAATTAGTGATATATTTACTGTTATTTCGCAATTCAGGTTGTGCAACAAAATTTTGCCTAAATAAATAAAAAAGTTTTCCATAGAATATTTAATATTATATTCAAAATAATGGAGGGCTTTTAAAATGAAATATTCTACGAGATAACTAGCAGTTATGTGGAAGGGCATAAATGTTTAATTGCTGATTATGGATTCTCAAGAGACTATAGAGATAATAAAGAACAAATAGTAATAGTATTAGTCATGGATTTCCTATTAAATGTAATGTTTATAAAGGTATGCATCTAATAAAAACACTGTTCAATCAGTTACTGAAGAATTGACAGGAAAATATAATATTAATCAATTCACTTTTGTTGGTGATAGAGGGATGCTTACAGAATCCAATTTTAAAAAAATTAAAGAATTAAATCAAGAATTTGTTATAGTAATACCTAGAAACTGGAGTAATAAATATTTGGTTGACATAGAAATAAATAAAAATGAGTAAAATAAATGAAGACTCTCAAAAATTAATTAAGACACTAAAGTTTAAATTGCCCTGGTTAAAAATATAGTCTAAAATAATTTAGTATTTTTCCATTTAAAAAGTATTATTTTTAAACCTATATAAAGATTTTAGCGTTTTTTGATTGTTTAGGTAGGGTTAAACTTGGGTTAAAAAAGTGTCAAAATCAGAAAAAAAAGAATAAAGAAAATTGATTCATTTCTTTATTCCCTTTAAGATTAGTTGGTAAAAAATTAACTATTTTGTGTTGATTTAAATGAAAAACATATTTTTCACCGTGACTTAATTTATATCTATTAAAATTTTGCGACAGAATTATTTTCATTTGGGACCCAAGCATTATCTTTAGTTATTTTTGCTTTTGAAAAAGCAATTAATAAACCACCGAAAATAATTATATGCACTGAAGTTATTAATACCATCTTAATATTAAGAATATTTATTAAAGCCCAAGTCTCAAATAAATAAGTGGCTAAAAATGCAAAAGGATAAAATTCTATTAGTCTTGTAATAATATTACCTGGGTTTTCCAAATCACCAAATGCTCCTCCTAAAAAATACGAAAGAAACATTATTGTCATTCCTATTATTTGTGCTTGTGCACTTCTAGTTGTAATAATTCCTAATGATGCTCCCATTAATAAACATGTGAATAAAACCAAAGTATATTGAAATAAAAATGACAGTACTGCAATAAAACTAGGAGTAGAAATTGAATAAAATACTAAACTTATTAAATATATGATTGTTAACTGAATATAGGCGATGATCATATGAACAATAATTTGTGATATTATAAATTTTAAAGGAGAAATTCCAAATAACATGTAACGCTCAATTGCTCCCTCATTTTTTAATGCTGAGATACTTGTTGCCAGGCTAACAAAAGCTATTGGTCCCATCCCAAGTATCAATGCAATCATAAAATATTTGTCAATGAAATGTAAATCACCAAATCCAATAGGTATATTTCCTATCATTGTCATAAATATTATTAAAAATAAGATACTAAATATTATATTAAAAAAGAAAGCTATCGGTATTCGAAAATTTTCTCTTAAACCGAATCTTATTAAATTATATAGTTGCATGTGTCACCTCCGTCATTGCATGCAGAAATATTCTTTCACTCTTAAAGATTATTTTTTCATATTGAATATTTTTGTCTTCACAATTTTTAATAAAGTTATTTAAATTATTTTTATTTACAAAATGTATGTTTTCTTCATTAATTATATAAGATTTAGCTAAACTTAAATCGTTAATTTCACTTTCAGTCTTAAAAATAATATCATTAATTAAATCATTTAACTTATTTATATTTCCATATTTTAATATTCTACCCTTTTCAATAACAATAATCTTAGATGATGTTATATCTATTTCTTTGAAATAATGTGAAACTAGTAGTAAAGTTTTTTTACTATCAACTATATTATTTATTAAATTTATTATTTTATTTCTTGATGAATAATCAAGTCCCGTAGTTATTTCATCAAAAATAAGTAAATTTTTATTACCATAAATAGAAAGAAATATTAATAATTTTTGCTTTTCACCACCAGATAAATGTTCAATTCTTCTATTTAAAATATTTGTTAAACCAAATTTTTCTATTTCTAATAACAATTTCTTATTTAATGTTTTTTTATTTATTACTAGTAGTATTAACTCTTTAGCCTTGTACAAGGGACTAACATTGTTAGATTGCATCAAAATCCCAACAACATCTTTACTAATATTTCTTTCGATTTCTCCCTCATATTTAATTAAATTCATTAGGGCTTTAATTAAAGTGGTCTTCCCACTACCATTACTTCCAACTATACCAATGCGGTCATATTTTGATATGCTCAGTTCTTGGCAATACAATTCAAACTCTTTGTATTTTACTCTAACATCATTGAATTTTATTAAATTTTCTTCCACTAGTACCACCCTTTTCTCTCATATTTTTTAAGTTCTAGTAAAAAAATAAACAAATCTCTAACCGATTTTCTATTTTTTAAAACTTCTTTTAATGAAGCCTTATTGAACTTTATCTTTTCTAATTTTATTGCATTGCCATTAATTATTTCTTCTAAATTTCTAATAATGTTTTGTTCTGCAATTATCCCTGAATGATTAAATCTACTTATTAACTTCACATCATTCAATCTTATAGCATTAAAATTCAATAAATAATTAAATGTTCCACTTTCTATGATTCCTGAAATAACATTTTTATATGTTTGCTCGTTTGTATCATTAGTCATATTTCTATTAGAATTAAACAAGACACTATAAGCATTAAATTTTCGCTTATTTATTATTGCGTTTTAGCCTCTCAATTGTGCTGTAAATAAAATAGATCAGTATACAAAAAATCCATCCTATTATTATATTTAATAAAGATATATTTCCAACAAGAAGATTAAAATCTTTCGAAGAATTTTCTACGATTACAGTTCCGTAATTAATTCCCAAAAAAATCAATTCAAATGTCTCATCAATATCTGTATTTATCCTAGATATTTCTATACTGATAAGTATTGCAGAAAAAATCAAAGCAATAAAAATGCCTATTACAAAAGAAATTAAAAATTTGTTCATAAACTTCTTCATAAACTTCCCTCCAAATTAGAAATCTTCTAAAATTAATTTAGAAGTTATTCATATTTATTCCTGTTCATTTGATTCAATAGCACCATAACAACTTGTAATACAACTACAAGTACAACCTGATCCCTACTGCAAATTAACATCATCATCGTACTGTGAAAATTCAGAATTGTGCTTATTAGTTTGAATGCTTATTATTTTCATTAGTTTGCTAAATAAATTATTGACTTTTTAGGTTATACAATAATAACCTCAGCAAACACCATTTTATTCATATTATCACAATTTTCGCTATAATACAACATTTTATTAATTTGAGTTCACGTATAATTTTGAACATAATAAAAAAATAGCATTAGTTTAATTTGCAGATGCAAATGCATCTCATGAACATAATTATAAAACAAAACATTAAACATAAAAAATTATTTGCTTCTTGCAGTTCCTGTGCTAATCATTTGAACTATGGGAGAAAAAGATTTTAAATCCTTAATTATAAAATATTTTTATTAAATGCTTAAAATCACAAATTTTTTTACACTGCACTTAAACGATTTTTCGTTATCTTTTCAAGTACTTCAATTGAGATTAATCTTGTTATTTTCATACTAATCTTTTAAATTACTTACTATTTCAACAAGTCCTTTAAAATTATTTTTTACATTTGGAACCATGTCATAATCTGCTTTATTATAACACCGAACGCTATCAATAATTTTACTTGGTATTTTAAAAGTAAAATTCTTTTTGGATTCATTAAGAGTCAGAATATTTATATATATAGTTTCAATACTTGATAACTTAACGATGTCATATTCATATTTATCTTCATTATTTCTTAATTCAGGAGTGATATAGCTTTTTTTCTTAATTTCCTGGTGATTTACAAAATGATTATGTGGTCTAGGAAAGTGTTTGTCAGTAAAAAAAGAGCCTTCTCTATACTGATTTACTAACACAATAGCGAAATTTGGTGATACAGGATAGAAAGTAAAATTTGTTATCTTTCCACCATTTTCTTTTAGAACCTTAGCCAATTCCTCCTCAGAAATTGTAATGCCCCTATCTTTCAACATTTTTTGCATTTTTTGTTTTGGTTTCTTCTCTTTGGGCACTACCATTTCTAATACTTTACCTACATCTGATATTATAAATTCTTCATTTTCTGATGATTTCATAATGGTTAAGTACCCTAAAAAAGTATCCTTTGCAAAATTACTAAGAGAGATAGTTGATTTTTCTAATTTCATTAAATCATCAAAATCTAAGTCTAGTAATAACCTAAGTTCTCTTTTCCATAAATCCAATCTGCTTTCGCCTAATTTTGCACTCCGACTATACAAATCTAAATTTTTAGTATTTTCTTGAAGATAGAAAGACATGTTTGTCTCTGTCCTATAAAGAACTGACAAAGTATATTTTTTCAGCCACATTCGTTCAATTCTATTAATTTTGAATATATTTTCCGAAGTAACTAATTTTTCAATTATTGGTACCACTTTTTGCTCAAGTTTACTATTAAAATCTTTTTCTAATTTTTTAATATTATTTGTAACACCATCATCATAATCATATAAATTTTTAATCATATATGCATCTTTAGTATTTACGCTTTCAATATCCAAAGTGAAATTATTAACAACTCTGATAAAGTATTCCAATTTATTTTTTTTATTAATTTCATTTTTATGACTAAATCTTTTTAAAATAAATTGTGGAATAAAATGATGCCTAACATACACACTCATAAATCCACCACCTTTCTTAAAATGTGGAATAGTTCGGAATTTTCGGACTTCTTTTTTCCCTACCATATTTATTTTATTGTGTCATATAACTACAGGAATTGCCTTTTTATCTTAAATTCTTAGATGTTAGATAATTTAGTTTATGTGATAGTCTTTCATCATTGAAATAATTAACGTAATTTTCAACTAGCATCTGAATGTCTCTACAATTATGCATATCAAAATCCAAAACAAGTTCTTTTTTTAATCAACAGTTTATAGATTCAATAACAGAATTATCAATAAGTGACCCTATTCTTGACATTGACCTTATTATTTTAGTCCCTTTATGCTTTAGTTCAAATATTTTAGAAGCATAAAATGCGCCTTAATCTCTATGAATAATTGTTTCTTTACTATAGTATCTTCTAGATTTTCATATAGCTAGCATGTTTTCAAGAGAATTCAAGTGATTTTTTTTCCCATTCCGTATTTATAATTACTAATATCCCACAATTTCATTATTAAATGTATCTTAATTAAAATTAAAATCGTATTTTTTCCCTTTATGTTTTATGATAGTTGTATCACTACAATTTTTTTCAAATGGTCTTCTTGCATTCCAATTATTTTTTATTATATTTTGAAACTTATCTTTAATTTTTTTAACTCTGACTATAAATATATTCCAAACCTTGGAATATATTTTAAGTTCTTTACAATACACGAGACAAAGATTTTTACTGACAATCTCTCCTGTATCAAATTCAATTTTTTTCTTATTCTTCTATATCCGTAATTAGAAAATTTTTTGTTTATTTCCTTTATAAAAATTATTAAATGATTGATTTGTATAGTATATTTATTTGATTTTTTAACCAGCAGTAATAACCACTTTTTGATACATTAATTAATTTGCATATGTCTTTTATTTTATGATCAAAATTTAATACATTTTGCAATTTTAAACTTTTAATTATTATTTCTTTTTTTTATAAAACTTGCAATATTTGAATGGTAACCTCTTTTTAATCGTTCATTTTTTATTGTTAAAAGTAAATTTTCATATTTCAATCTATCAATAACATTCAAATTATTAAGGTTGTTTGGTATTGTTTTTTATTTTATCCTGAAACAATAAAAAAAAACAAATTACTGATTCTTTATATCTATGAATCCCGTGCCTTTAAGCACATCGTTGTATATTATATTTTCTTTCAATTTCATGTCTGCTAATGCCATCTTCTGATATTAATTTTACTATTTTTCTTTAAGTTCTAGATTGTATGCTTTTGCCATATTATCATTCCTAATATTATTATACTATGGGAAAATCATCCGAGTCCGAAAAGTTCAGACCAGTGCATTATGAACATCCATGTTGCCTTATTTAGAAGCTAGCTTTATGTGACTAAATATGCCATAATATGCTAAAAGGAGGATTTAATATGAAATTAAGTAAAATATTAAAAATCGAAACAATATCAGAATTGAATAATTTTTTAAAAGAAAATTTTGCATACAACCTTGAAGAAAGAAATTTAACTCAGAGTAAAATAAAAAAACATTGGTCTTTAATAGGTGATAATCCTTCCAATGCATCTAATATTGATGTACTAAGTCATGGTGAAAAAGGTATAATAGAAAGAATAACAAATGGAATTGATGCAATAATGGAAAACTGTTTCCAAAAAAATCCCAAGAACGACACAATAGAAAAAATTCTGCAATCACATTTCCCTAGATACAACGCTATACGTGAGGATGCTATTAAAAATAATAATACCAAAAAAATGTATTCAAAAGATGCAGAAAATCAAGTAGTAATAGCTGTTAATGATGGAGAAATACCTTCTAGGCCTACTATAGATATTTATGATTTAGGTATAGGATTAGAAGGTTCAAAATTTAATAAAACAATTTTATCTCTTCAGGGGGGAAATAAAATTTCTTCGGATAAGAAATACTTAATTGGAACTTTTGGTCAAGGAGGATCAACTTCTTTAAGTTTTACAGATGCAACTATAATAATATCTAAAATTAACAATGAATATTTCTATAGTGTTGTAAAAAGTGTGGATTTAAGCGAAAATAAAAATCATGCATATGTATATTTGACAAATTCAGATAAAAAAATTATTGCCTTGGAAAACGATATAAGTGATTGGAAGGGCTATAAGCATATTGAAAATTATTTAAGTTCTGAAAACGGTACTTTTATAAGAATGCTTGGCGCAGACATTTCAAGTGAATTGAGAAATGGAGAAGTCACAAAACCAAAAATGTTGCTTGATTACATTAACACTGAACTATACGATACAAAAATACCAGTTAAATTAATAGAAAATCGGGAGAGATATCTAAAAAACAAACATGTTCAAAGTAGAAACATTTATGGTACAAAACTGAAGTTGAAAACCTCTAAAAATAATCACAAAGATTTTAATGGAAAATTTAAATTTGAGCACAATAACTATTCGTACGAGGTTGAGTATTTTACTATCTTACCCATTGATGAAGATGAGTGGGGTCTAGATAATAAGTGTAAAGAAAAATATAAAGAATTTAACTATCACGAAAAGCCGATTTTTTACACAGTTAGTGGACAATATATAAGTGGAGAAGCTTTCATTAAATTAAAAAATAACGGTCTAAATTTCCTACAATACAGACTCCTTGTGAATGTAAATTTAGATTCATTAGGACAACAGAAGTATAAATTTTTTACAACAGATCGTAATAAAATCAAGCATTCTGAGTTTACCTCTGGGTTTAGAGAAGCACTTTATAAAAAAATTGCTTCTGAACCCACCTTAATCAATCTAAATAACATCATCGCAGAAAAAAGTATAAACTCATCAATAGATAAAGATATCCTAGATAACATTAGTAGAGAAGTTAAGGATAAATATCTAAAATTTCTTAAAAACAAAGGTGGTCATATTAATCCACCTGGCTCTGGAGGCAAAAAAAATAACATACTATATAAAAACCGTATAGAAACAATCGAAATATTTAATAAGAAAAAAATATTTTACTCAAATGAAAATATTGATATAAATGTTTCAACTGGTGCTACAAAACCTACAAATATTGCGCACAAGTTTGATATTTTTGTTAATGACAGGGCTGTATATCCAGATATAACATATTTAAATGGCAAAATAACTTTTTCATTAAATACACTTAATGTAGGTAATCATGTAGTTGAAGTAATGATATCAAATTTGGATATCTCTTCAAATAAATATGAATTTTTAAAAATTTCAGATAAGAAACCAGAAAATGGAAAATTAAAAGGTGATTTAAACTTTGAAATTAAGACTGTAAATGGTGCAGAATTAATCTGTGATGTAGTGGAATCAAAATCGGAAAAAAAATTAATAGTTTATATTTGTACTTCTCATGATATATTTAAGTCATTATTTGGGAATCTTACCGAATCTCAACTAAATGAAAAAAGAAAAAAATTAATTTCACCAATAGCCTTATTTACACTTTATTTAAGTAAAGACTATACTCAAATGGAAAATGTTGAAAAAAAAAATAATCTTGTTAGTTCGTTAATTAAGTCGTTTAGTTCTAGCATGTAATTTAGTATTTTTTGCTATATATATTCTCAATAATCTAGAACAGTAAGACTAAGTTGAAAATATTTTAACGAAATAGCACCTTATAAGTTGCACAAAAAATTTAGCAATTTCGAAGATTTATTTTGATTTTAAATCTTTCAGTTCTTCTTCCCACAGTTCAAATAATCATCGCAGGCAATGCAAAGAAGCATAAATTATTTTGATTTTATTTTTATAATTTAAAGACTTTATTAAATGTTGTTATTCCATTAATTTCACCTACAGATATAAATAATCACGTAACCTAATGTAAAACAAAATATAAAACATAAAAAGATATTTGCTTCTTTGCCATTCCTGTTTTTTTCTTTTGACCTCGACGGGGAAAAATTTTAAAATGCTAAAAAATACAAAATTTAATTTGCTAATCTTTGGTCTAGACTATTGAGAGCACTCTACTTCTCATAATTTTCAAAAACTATTACTTGAAAACATATTTTTAAGTAACCTGAGCAAGAAAGAAAATTCTTATGACAATGCAGTTATGGAATCTTTTTACAAAAACTTAAAAACAGAATTAGTAGATATCTTCCCCTATGAAAACAGAAAAAAAGTTGAAAGGAGTTTACTTGAATATATAGAAGTGTTTTACAATAAAAAAAGGCTTTATTCAAGTTTAAGTTTTCAATCTCCAGAGGAGTTTGAAAAAAACATTAAAGAAGTCAATTTTATCAATTGTTAAACTTTTCGCCCAGTTTATAGGAACTATTCCAGAATAAAATTTTTAGGCTAAAAAATATCTTGATTGCGAATTATAAGGAATTTTTTCAAAAAACGCAAACTAAATGTTTTATGTATTTACAATATTAGATTTTATATGTTACAATTCGCTAGAGGTGATTAGATGAAATTAATTATTTTAGGAAATGGTTTTGATATGCATCATAACTTAAAAACTTCCTTTGATGATTTCAAAAAATACTGCGCGACAGAAGAACCTGTATTATATAATAACATAAACAAAATTATACCAACAAGCAATAATTCTTGGTCTGATGTCGAAAGAATTATGCATGGTTATTATATTGATCTTGAAAAAAAGGAAAGGGAATTATTTGAAGAAACAATCATTGAATTTACCCTTATTTTTTCTAATTATCTTCAAACTTATATAATGCCAACTATTTCTGATTTAAAAAAAGATTTAAATATTAAAGAAGTTTTTGAAGGCGACCATTTAATATTATCATTTAACTATACAGATACTCATAAATTATATTCTGATTCTGAATGTATCCACATTCATGGTACTGTATACGAAGATTCTCTTTACCCGGTAATAGGTTACTATACAGGTGCCTCCCCTGCTTATAATTATGATAGTTATAAAATAAGGTATAATAGAAATCACCTTTGCAAATCTGCAGTTTATTACCGAACAAATGGAATAGACTTATCCGAAATTATTGAGGCTCTTCAAAGTCAGTGGGAAAATAAAATCGATGAAGTTGTTTCTATCGGTTTTAGTTATGGTAAATCTGATTCACATATATTCGAAATTTTAGCAAGTATATTAAATTGCTATAATGGTGATAATGATATCCCTATTTTTGGAGATCCAAAAATCAAATATGAAATTTTTGACTATTCAGATGAGTACGATGAAATAGTCCCTAATATCAAGGAAAACCTCCTTAAATTGAAGGTAAGATGTGATATTAATGTTACACTAGGAATTAAACCTAAAGAAATTGAAATAATCAAATTTAATAAAAAAAGTTATACTAATTTATATGATGAAAAAGCTATCTAATAATTTCAGAACTCATAATAATTAATTATTTCAAAAGAACAACCAGATTTTAATCGTTCATTATAATTACGAAGACAAAGAGAAAAAATATTTCTTTGTCTTTTTAAACTTATCGCTTAAATGAACCTAAATCACTGTTCTTTAATTTTATTGCAATAACCAATTATGTCATTTGTACTGTATTACAATGTACAATATCAAATGTAATTTTCAAAAATTTTGAATCATCTTATTAATTACTTTTAAAATATCTTCATTACTAAGACATTTTTTTTAAAAGTAAATTGAATTACAAAGTAAACAAGCTTCTGTGCTTATTTTGTATTTTTACAATAAATCCTTTTTAACCTTCTTAAATCATTGTAATAGTGATCATTTTCATATTTTTCATCTATAATTTCCATTAAAAAATCGTATAATGCTTATCAATTCCCCAACATCTTTGGGGTCCATCGATTTATTTTTTCCATTCTTAAGATTTTCAAAGGCTCTTTCAATAATAACTTTGTTAGAATATTTTTCATATTGAAATTGTAAATCAATTCCATTTTCTATTATTGTGCTATTCATAATTCCTTAACTCAATCTTCATCAAAGATGTTTTTTTGTTATCTTTTAAAGCTGTTTTCTTGTTATTAATTCTTTTAATTTTGCCAAGATTAGTTAGTCTACGCAAGTTATATATCAAAAAACAAATATATAACCTGCCAGATAGCATGTATCGCATTATGGGTAAGATGTTAATCTATTTATTTTTATTCTTTTTAACCTTAATTTTTACTTTTTTATTTTTCTTTTTGATGCTTGTTTCATATGTTCTTTTTTCTATTATTTTAATATTACAACAGTCCTTAGCCATGTATAGTATCCTCCTTCTTTATATTAAGTTAAATAAAAATACAGATGTAACTCCGACTATAAACATACTGCCTATAAAAATAATTACTAATGGTTTTTTGTATATTTTTGAAAGTAGGGCGATTTCTGGAACACTAATGCCAGTTCCACATATTAACAAACTCATTACTGCTCCAAGACTCATGCCTTTTATGTTCAGTGTGTTACCTATTATTAGCATTGTTTCTTCTCAAACATATAATGGAATACCAATTAAACCAGCTATTGAAATTGGCATTAATCTATCTTCACCTGCAACATTGGATATAAATTCTGTAGGTATAAACTCATAAATAAATGCGCCAATAAATACTCCTATTAATAGGTAAGGTATTACATCTTTTAATATTTTTAATGTTTCTCTAGCAACAATACTAAATACAGATAAGTTTTTAGTATCATTATTTGAACAATCATAATTTATTTATAGTCAAATATTTTATTTTTCTGTGAATGTATGTTTTGTAATTAGTATATTGCTATTGTATACTTCATTGCCAAACAAACATCATCGCAGAACGAAATCAAGGCTCATACGATGATGATTGGAATAAAAAAATAACATATAATGTAATCATTAAACTAATTTCTAAAAACAACTACACTTAAGTATATTTGAGAAAGTAAAATCATAGACTCCCTCCAAAATATCTTGAGTATAAAAAAAGCCAAATAATTGGCTCTTGCTTTTGCACTTTTCATTTGAACTTGAGGGGAAGTAATAAAATCATTTTTTAATTTTCAGTTATACAAATTAGCAGAATTAATTGACAATTAAACTTATTAACTAAATTTACATTCTGATAATATTAAACAACCACATAAATATATTTATTTAGATGCGTAGATATATTCCTTAATCTTAATTAAGAATAAAACAGTCGAAAATATCAATTAACCATTATTTTTTTTAGTCAGCGATTCGTAGTCATTATTTAGTACTTCAGAGATATTTTTTTTAATTTCCTTGTAACTAGTTGATGAACCTTGAAAATTTGGATCAGCAATATGTGAAGACAACATAATATATTTTATCTCATAATAAAGTTCTTTTGACTCAATATCTACTTCAAAGTAATGAAGTAAGGTTGCCAGATACATGACAACTCCAATTTGAAATTTATAACTCCTTTTTCCATCGTCCGAGTATAATTCATTAGAAAAAGGATATTCTATTTTTTCAGAAATAACTTTTGCAAAATTGTTAAATATCTCAAAACTTTTTTTAGTTTCATTTAAATTTTCATCTTCAGCTAACGATTTTTCTTTCATATATTGCTCAGCACAATCTACAGAATCTTTAAACGGTTTTTCAAAGCCATATTCAAGCAAATAAAGTATGGTAAAAATATTTTGATGGACAGTTTGTTTGTTTTTTCTATCCTTTGTAGAATTATAAATTTTTGAACAAACAGAATCTGAACCAAGTTCCTTTAATACAAATTGAGAAATAAAATCACTTGTTTTAGAAGAATAGGAAGCAAAATTAATTTCTGAACTTTGAAGAGGCTTAGTGTTTTTATTGTATCTTTTAAACAG
Source organism: Candidatus Bathyoplasma sp. NZ (assembly GCA_013332095.1). Classification (GTDB taxonomy): domain Bacteria; phylum Bacillota_I; class Bacilli_A; order MAG-NZ; family MAG-NZ; genus Bathyoplasma. Next base: position 88,601 of record JABENI010000006.1, on the reverse strand, counting down.
GCTTACTTCTAATTTTGGATCTTCCAGAGACTCAAATTCAAGGACAGCAATATGAGAAGTTAATATTTTAATTTGTAGTATAGGATCCAAATCTTTAAAAAAGTAGCCATTAATTTCATTTCCATCAAAATTTTCGACATCAACCAATTTATATTTATTAAGAAAATATCTATATATCGCATTTAATCTGTGTTTACCATCCATCACGTTTCTTACTTGAGCTTCATTTTTACTGATTTGAATCAGAAAAACCTCTGGTATCGGAATACCTTTAATAATAGATTCGATAATAAGAGACTCTTCTTTTATCGAAGACCTATAATTTCTTTGATAAGGTGGATTCAGCACTATTGCTTGTAGAATATCTATATTGCTTTCATAATCTCCTGTCATATAATTTTCGCCTTTTTTAATAAAATTACAAATATCTTGTATTGATATTAAAGGTCTATTAAATTTAATTTTTTCCATTTTATCCTCCTAATATTATTTCTGAAATACTATACTTTTGACTGCATTGTCTAAATCCGGATATATATTTTCAAAATTGAATCCTAGTTCAAATAATGAATCCGTTATGCTTTTTTTACATTCTGCTTTAATAATCGCAATTTGACAATTTTCCTTTATTAATTTAATTGCATCATCTTCGGATTTCCCCGCGGGAAAATTAAAAAAACATCCTTTTTGCACGTGAATTCTGCTATGTATGTAGTCAGATTTAAGAAAAACAAAACTCCTGTCTAATATGTCTTGATTTTTCTTTTCATCTTGCGCACTTGAACAATCTATTATATGGTTAATATCGCAAGATTTTTGGTTAATTACCTCTGGGTTTAGAAAAAGAATAATTCCATCCTCATCAGTTGCTTTAATGTCCTCTATTGAAAATAGCAAAGAAACAAAATGCGATTCGGTAAAGTCTATGAAAAAAGTAGGAAGCCCAAAATGTTGGGCCAATGCCCTTTTTTCAATATCTGTTTTTTTTCCAAATTCCGGATAATAATGTAATAATTTTTGCTTAAATTTTGTAAACATTCCATTTACGACATCTTTTGATAATTCTTCTTTGCTTTTCTTATCCGTCCTTTTTGCAGATGGTAAGAAATTATAATTATAATATTTTTGTCCTCTAGAAACGTATACATCTCCTCTTAGAGATTCTACGAATTCTATATAATCCTTTAATGTATAAATCTCAGCACAATCATTAACTTTATATTTTCCCTTAAGAAAGTCTTTCGTATTAACTTTCTTTTCTCTTGCGGTTTCATCATCTACGAAATCTTTCGGTTGCTCTTGTAAGTATTCCTCAATTTGTAAATTTGAAATATAGTCAAATAAATATTCATTATTCTCTCGAGTGGCGTTTTCTCGAAGTTTTTCATAGAAATCAATTATTTTATTTTTTTCATCCTCTGTAAAATCACCTAATTCAAGATCTTTTTTTAATTTACTTGTCGTAGGTTTATTAACAGAGTTAACATAATTAATTTTCAAAGCCGCAAAAATTGTATCATTGCTTTTTTTATTATCGTTCAAAAAATACCCCCTAATAAAATTCAATACACTTAGTTTTGCACAATGAATTAATGATAAATAACCAACATAATTTGAAATTCCACTTTTAGATAAATGAAATTATATATTATATTATTAACATATTTATGATTTCTTTCATTATACAGCATAATTACTCATAAGTAAAATAATTGTAAAAATATAGGTTATTTCATTTCTTGAAATTTCCGAGATTTTTAGTCCAAAAAATTACGATTATTAATCTATCAAATGATTTTATAATTTTCTTAATGTACTCTTCAAAAAAAAATCCGTTTGAGCATAGCACACAATCATCATTGAGTTCTGTTGCAAAAATTCTAAAATAAATATTTATATGAACTAAAAAATATTTTTCCCTTTTTTATACAATTCTAAAAAACTGATTACTAATCAACTTGATTTCTTCATGAACCGAATTGACTCCCTCAATTTGGTCTTTTTTTATCAACGCAAATGTTTCCTATTCCTCTTATCGTAATGGAGGCAGACTGAAATGATTTGAAACCTAATATTTGTTTTGTTATTTCTTATTCCCCTATGATCTGATTCAATTATATTATTTAAATATTTAATATTTCTAAACTTAGTTGCTTTCAGTTCTCTCAAGTTCTTTATAGCAATTTCAGTGCCATATATTTATCAACATTTATAATCCTAGGCTGGATATTATGTACTGCTTTAGTGCTTTTCTAAAAAAATGATTTACCATCATTTATATCTCTTTTTAGAGATAGCATAAAATCTATTGTTGCGCCATTAGAATCGACTGCTCTATAGAGATATATCCACTTTCCTCTAATTTTAATATAAGTTTCATCCGTTCGCCATGAGTCATTTGTTTTATTTACAAACTTTCTTATTTTGATTTCGATTAAAGGTGCATATTCTCAACCCCACCTATTAATAATTGAATGATCAACAGTGATTCCACGCTCTATTTCTTTTAAATTTCTCAGTAATAGGGGATATTTTAAATACCATCTCACCTGATATTCGTACTATAGTGTTTTTGATTAAAATATTTATATTTCATCCACACCTAATTTATTTTATTTTATAAATTAATAAAACAAACTTCACTTGAGTGAAGGTCTACTTTGGCTACTGCATCTACTACGCCATATAAAATATTATTCTTTCTAACTTTTCTATATGTTTTAATAATTCGTAATTCTTCATAATGTCTAGAATATTTTCAGAAAAACCATTAATATAATCATTGAAATTAGATTCAATATTATCTGAACTATTTAGCAAATTACTAAAAGTAAATTTTGATTTGTTGTAAAAATCATTACCTGAAATCCCTTTTAAGATTAAATCATGTTCATCTATTTCTTTAATCTCTAAAAAAGTCTTATAAACATTATCTTTTGTTTCAAGTAAAATATCATCAAACCTTTTTATACAACCATAGGTAAGATAACATTACCATATTGATGCCTTTTTATATACATCTCTTAAACTATTTGCAACATTCCAAACCATATTAGCTTTTGAATTCAAATTAATTTCCATGTAATCACCTCAAAATTTTCTAAATAAATATAAAATAACAATCTATATCTATTACACATCAAATTTTAACAAAAAATATAATTATTTTGTGATTATGTTATATTTAAAATTAAGCAAAAAAATGTTAATTAGCTATAATTTATAAAAATCATTCCAAAAGTTAAACAACTCAAATCTACGTTTAAACTAAAAATAAATTCAATTTCTCAAAGTGAAAATAAAAATTTATATATAAAAAAGTGAAACCGTTGAATACGCTCCACTTTTTTAATTCCTAAATATTAAATTATTCGAAAGATAAGTCAAACTTTATGTGTCATTTCTTAATTTAAAATTTAAGCTCATTCATAACTTTTTTAATACCTAAATCTATTACTTCTTGCTTAATTTCATCTAATTCTGAATTCTGCGATATATAACCACAATCAACACATTTTATTTCAGATAGTTCCATAAACTCAATTTCTGAGTCATATTCAAAAAATTTTGACCCACATTTGCTACAACTTAAATCTATCCTCATTCTTAAATATCTCCTTTCCTATGTTTTTTTATTATATATTTAATAATTCTATTAAAATTAATAATCCAAAACTATTTAACTTTTATAAAGATTATTTTCACACACAAAAAATCCAATATATATATCAAAAATAGATAACCTTAAGTATTTGAAAAATAATTCTTAAAATCTTTTTTTTAAAACTCCTATTTGGAGAATTGTTATCTTAATATATTTCAATTCTATATTTTTCTGCAAAAACTTAATGTCTTATTTTACAATTGTAGTTTTTATTACAGAGTTATAGTAAACATCCTTAATTTTATTTTTTTTTTAATTTCACTGCAAGTTTTTTAGTTACTTTGTCAACTTTTTTTGCTTTTATGATAAAATCTAGTGCTTTAAATTCTAGTTCATTCTCAAAGATTTTTTTCGTTCTATTAATCCTCTGCTTAACAGAATTTTCTGTAAATCCTTCTTCATCTAATAAAGTATCATATATTTTTAAGTCGTTCCAGCAATCAAAATATTTTACAAATATTTTCATAGAATCATGAGAAAAATAATTTTTCAATATTGCTTCTTTATCGGCTTCATTCATAAAATATCCCTCCTTATTAAAATTAGATTTAACTCTTCTTGTTCTACTACCATCACTGTGTAAAATGAAATATGCATTGTATGGAGAATCCTCATCTAATACCCTTTCAAATTCAACTTCATCCATACCACACTCAATCTTTTCTAAATCTAAATTTGAATTATATTCCATTTCATCTATTAGTCTGTAGTTTATAATGAGTTTTTTATTTTTAAAATCTAATACGGACAATATATTAGCACTAATTACACCCTCATAGAACATTATTTCTTTATGGGTATTAAGATACCATTCTATCCCCATTTTTTTTAAATAATCATTTAATTCATGTGTAAATGAGTATTTATTATTATCATTATAATTGCAAGAATCTATATATCCAATAATAATAAAATTTGAATCAGCAATTTTTGCCCTAGTTTCAGAAAAATACTTTGCTGTATCAAATGAATCAGTAAAAGAACAATATGGACTACTATTTTTAAGATAAATAGCACTACCCTTATTATGTATTATCTCCCATAAACACCTGTAGTGATGTTCAATTTTCTCTTCTTGTAGCATATCCAAACTTTCTATCTTAAAAATACCAGACAATTCGCTACATTTTTCAATCATTATATTTATCATTTTACTATATTCTTTTATTTTGATTATTTTTTGTTTACTTGAAAGATTTCTTTCTTTATAATATTCTCCCCTTAGTTTATTCGTAAAATCTTGGGCTTTTATGCCAACAACGAATATCCCCTTATTTATATAATTTGTAACATTAGAAATATCTCCTCTGAATATCAATTTTTTTGAATCACAATAATCAATTTTCTGTATTAAATTGTTAAATTGCTTAGCCTCCCAGTAAGAAATATCTCTTAATTCACCTGTTTCCTTTTCATAAGTTACATATCTAAAATTAGATATCCTTTTTATATCAAATCTTTTATTTCTTTTTATTTTATACATATATATATTATACCACATATAAAGAAAATCTTTATTAAGTTTCGGTGTAATCACTTTGAATATTAAGTGTCACCTTTTAAAATCTCTTATTCATTATACCTACTATTCCTAATATCGCATTTACTACTACAATAACACCTAAAATAAATACTGTATTAATTAAATAGCCTTTTCCTTTATCGTTTTTACTTGCATCATCATTTTTTTTAGCTAAACTCATTTGAATTAAAGCCATTATTATAAATCCTGCAAATACCATAACCATCGCTCAATTTAAAAACTCTTTTACTAAATTAAATATCCTTTATTGTATCGTTATCTCCTACTGGATCAAAACTTCCACTTCCTGATAATATCATATTAAACATCTTATTCTCCTTCTATTTTATCTAGTAAATTTTTAACTTCTTCTGATAATACAAATTCATCATCTAAAGAAATATTATCTCCTTTTATTTCTTCACTCACTTCTCCAACTTCATCAAAATTAATAAAAATTGCATAACTTAAATTTATACTTATTCACAATCATCTTCAGGCGAACTTTGGTCTCGCTTTGCCTTGATGTTTGTTTTTTCTTGAAAGTAGTGCACAACTTTATAAAAACATAATATACTGTATTACGAAAGATATGAGACTTGCTGGAATATCTGAAATAGATTAGATTTTATTTTCTTCTAATTTTTCAAGTTCATTTTTTTGTTTTATTCTTCTAAAAATCCTATAATTGTTTCATGGCCTTAGTTAATACCAAAATTACCACTCATATTTAATTAACATTATTTTTGGCATGGTGATTCTACAAAATTTTAGATAGTATTTGAATAACATATTAATAAATTATAAACATTAGAAGGAGATGAGAATATGGCAGTAAAACACGAAAGGAGTGGAGTAATTCATAAAGGTAAAAAGGGTTGAAAAACTACATGTGAGGTTCATACAAAAAAAATTCTTCTAATTGAAAAGCCACAGCAAATCCAGTAACTTGTAAAAAAAAGAGAGACAAAAATTAGTTATATTTACTTGATTTCATAATTTAGGTTGTACGACAAAATTTTGCGTAAATAAACAAAAATGCTTTCCATATAATATTTAATATTATATTCAAAATATTGGTGACTCTTATAATGAGTAAAAAAATACAGAGTATTAATGAAAGATATAATAAAGCAAGAGCAATTGTGTTATTTAAAGAATTAATTTATTCAAATTTTCAAATTTTTTGTCAAATTAATTTATCTAATATATTGTATAGATTATATTAATTTGCTTTTTTTATTGCAAATTAAAATCTCTATAAAAAGGGAAAAGAATAACTGAACTCCAACTCAATTGCTATTCCTCACAACTTTCAATAATATAAATGACAATAAAAATAGTTCTGTTGCAAAGTTTGAATTCGTAGAATTTTTTGAGAATATTTGAAACTAATTTTCTTAATAGCAACTATTTAGAATTTAGAAAACTTATAAAAATGATATCTTTAAAAACTTTGCAACAGAACCAACAAAAGCTTAAAAATTGGGAACAAAATTGACATTTTATAAATTAAAAATAAAACAATTGAAGAAATACTTGAAATTTTTAATATCGCAAAATCATTATCTAAGCTACGTGCTTATATATTAATAAAGTTTCAGAAACAACGCATAAAATACTTAAAATTGAATCTTTAAAAAATAGGTCATTTAAAAATTTAGAGAAATTTAAATTATTGCTGCATATTCATTGGTACAATAATCAATGTTAACTAGAAGTTTGAATATTTAAGTACAAAACTAACTTAATGATATCAAATTAAAAATAGTTTAAAGAAAGATTGTTATTTTAATATGTCGAAATCTCAAAATTTAAATGATTTAAACTTGAAAAATATCGTTGTTAATTAATAATTAAAATTATAAAGTGGTATATTCTGCTTAAATAATTTCTTTTTATTTCGTGATATTTAGGACAACATTTATATTTTTAATAATTTCAATTGTTTTTGTATGATTCATTCCAAAAATTTCTTCTGTTATTTTTAAGGCTTTATTATGCCAGATTAGGGACTCTTCATATGCCCCCATCTCACTATAAACTAAACCAATGTTATTATAATTTTCCGCAGTCTTTATATCATTTTCCCCTAAGATCTCCTCTCTTATTTTTAAGGATTTATTATACCATGTTAAGGACTCTTCATATTTCCCCATATTACCATAAACTGCACCAATGTTATTATAATTTATCGCAGTCTTTATATCATTTTCCCCTAAGACTTCCTCATTTATTTTTAAGGATTTACCATACCATGTTAAAGACTCTTCATATTTCCCCATATCACCATAAACTGAAGCAATGTTATGATAACTTTCCGCAGTATTTATATCATTTTTCCCTAAGATCTCCTCTCTTATTTTTAAGGATTTATTATACCATGTTAAGGACTCTTCATATTTCTCCATATTACCATAAACTACACCAGTATTATTATAACTATCCGCAGTATTTATATCATTTTTTCCTAAGACTTTTTCTTTTATTTTTAAGCATTTATTCAACCATATTAAGGACTCTTCATATTTTCCCATTTCACTATAAACTAAACCAATGTTATTATAACTATCCGCAGTCTTTATATCATTTTTACCTATGACTTCCTCATTTATTTTTAAGGATTTACCATACCATGTTAGAGACTCTTCATATTTCCCCATATCACTATAAACTGAAGCAATGTTATTATAACTATCCGCAGTATTTATATCATTTTTCCCTAAGATTTCCTCTCTTATTTTTAAGGATTTATTATACCATGTTAAGGACTCTTCATATTTCCCCATATTACCATAAACTACACCAGTATTATTATAACTTATAGCAGTACTTATATCATTTTTTCCTAAGACTTTTTCTTTTATTTTTAAGCATTTATTCAACCATATTAAGGACTCTTCATATTTTCCCATTTCACGATAAACTAAACCAATGTTATTATAATTATCCGCAGTATTTATACCATTTTTCCCTGAGACTTCTTCATTTATTTTTAAGGATTTATTATACCATATCAAAGACTCTTCATATTTCCCCATATTACCATAAACTAAACCGATGTTATTATAACTTTTCGCAGTATTTATATCATTTTTCCCTAAGACTTTTTCATTTATTTTTAAAGATTTATTATGCCATGTTAAGGACTCTTCATATTTGCCCATACTGCTATAAACTATACCAATGTTATTATAACTATCCGCAGTATTTATACCATTTTTCCCTAAAACTTCTTCAAACATTTTTGAAGCATCAATATTCCACCTTAATGACTCTTTATATCTACCAAATGTATAATAAGTCATACCAATGTTTAACATCAAAAATCCTAAATTTTCATCTTTTATGCTCTCATAATAATTATATATTTCTTCCACATGAATTAAATTATGGATAACATCAGTAAATTTACCTTCCATGCCACGCTCAAGTATTTTAGTAAATTTAGAAATAATATTATAATTGATAGATTCCAGTTTAATTTGTGTTTTGATCGCTGTTTTTACAATCGCATGAATTTGAAAAGATTTAGATGAATTTAGGAGCCAACCTTTTTTAAATAAGTTATTTAATACATTAAAATTTGATAACTCAGCAATTTGTTTAAAATCTTTTTTATTGATATCAGTATTTTCCTTAAACAAAATTATAATTTCTAACAACTTTCTCTCTTCATCAGATAATAATTTATTATCTTCATCAAATTTATAAAGTTCATACAAATGCATTATAACTGACTTATCTCTTTGGTTTCCCCATTGTGTAGAAACTTCTTCTTCTATTTTACCTAAATTAAAATTCTCTATTAGTGCATAAATATCATCTAAGCTACACGAACTAACCTCTATTGTCTTAGCAATTAATTCTATCATTAGTGGATGGCAATAAATTTTTTCTATTATTTTTGCAACCCTATCATCTTGTTGTCCACTATAAGAGCGATAAAATAATTTTATGGCATCTTCTTTTTTTAATCCCTTAATTTCAATTATCTCTGCATCAAGCTTTGTTCTTGAGCCAAGCAATATGTGACAGTTGTTACTTAACTTATTAATATAATCCAAACTTGTATCTTCATTTACTGTTCTATCTATATTATCAATTACTAACAATATCGAATTTTTTGAATTAGCAAGAAATGCAATTATCCAATCAAATTTTTTATCAATTTCGCTTTCTTTGAACCTATTTTCTAGCATTTCTTGTTTAAATGCATTAACCATAGATAATTTAAAATCACCATCATAATCAACCCAAGCCAAATAATCATATTGATTTTCACTTTTTGAAAAGATATGTTTACAAATAGCTGTTTTTCCAATACCACCCATTCCTAAAAGTAATACAATATTAGTACTTTCAGAAAAATTTTTGCTAACAGTTTCAATAACATCTGATCTACCAATGATTTCTCTTATTGAACGACTAATACTAGGTTTTAAAGTTAAATATTTTACATCAAAATTATCAAAACCGTGTGTATTGTTAAATTCTTTCTGACATAATTCATACAAATTTTTTAATTTATCAATATCAGCATCATTAATTTCTCTTGTCAATTTTTCAAGATCGTAAATAAATTTTTCATTGTCAAATTTAACTTTCGTATTATTTTGAAATTTATTATGCTTAATTTGATATCTAGCACCTTGTTTTCTAAGGGTAACAAAAATAAATATATACTCTGGATTCTGTTCACAAATTTCACTGTTTAAAGATGATTCTATTTTTGACTTTGAACATTCCGAAGTAACTTGTATTAAAATTTTATTGGTGTTATCAATTAAATCTATTCCTCTAGCATTTGGAGAATTTTTATTTAAATTCACTAGTTCATATTCAAATAATACATTGAAGAAATCTCTAATAAAGTTCTCTAAGTGAGTATTTAAATTAAGCAAATGAATCAATCCTAAATTATAAATTTCATCACTTAAGATTGTAAGTTTCTTTATTATATAATCTATATATTTACTTCTATTCATAATCGCACCCCCTTCATATATAATATTCGAAAATCAAATTAAAATATTTTAAAATTTATTCCTATAGTAAAATATTTTTCTTACGATTCTGTTGCAAAAAAATCAAAGTGTAAATATTCTAATATTTCGATTAATTATGATATAATTTTACCACAAATACGAAATAATTAAAATGAAAAAATACTTTATTGGAAGATATTTTACACAAGGCATTATTTTATTAACTGTATGATGGTATCTAAAATATCCTCTCATTGCAAAAAGTATTATATCCTTACTAAAGTGTTTTCCTTTAAAGTAATTACATTCCATCTATAGACACCCCATTTATTTTACTGTATAATTTATTAAAACAAAGTTCAAACTTGAGATTTAGGCACGCGATGAAACTTTGCAACTGAGTCTTTGAAATACCGTTATTTAAAGTAAAAGTGCGAGAAAGTGTGAGGAGGTAATAATTAAATGAGCAATAATATTCCAAAAGTATTTATTAGTTATAGTTGGGACGATGATAATCATCAAAGTTGGGTGTTAAATTTTACCAATGAACTCAGAAAAAATGGTATTGATCCTAAAATGGATATTGTTGAATCTCAGAACAAGACTGTAAATTTTTACTCTCTTATGATTGATGGAATTCATAACAATGATTTTGTTATTATTATTTTAACTGAACAATACGCAAACAAAGCTAATTCTAGATCAGGAGGAGTTGGTTTTGAAACAGTGCAGTTAATGTCAATTATACAAAATAATTTAGAAAAAATAGTGTTGGTTTCTCCATACAATAATGATATTAATACGATTACACCAAAATATTTATTGGGTACAAAAGTTTATGATTTGTCTGAAATGAAATATGAAGAAGAATTTCAGAAGTTGTTGTATCATCTACATAATCAACCTTATTTAGAGTTATCTCCAATCGGAGATAAACCTAAATTAGAGCCAAAGATTACATTTAATGATAATGAAAATAAAGTTAAAATTCCTAACTTAAAAAGATATACAGAACTAGATAAAGAAAAATTTTTAAAAGATGGCTTTGATAAAATCATAAATAATCTTTGTAATATTTTAAAACAATGTGCAGATGCAAATGAAAATTTTAAGTACGAAAATAGTGAAGAAGGAAAATTTAAAAGATATATTTCAATTTGGTTAGATGATAAAGTAGTAAAAAAAATTAAAATATGGTTTATGAAAAATCATCTAATTGCAGATTTTGGCATTTATATATCTTATCCTACTTCCGACTATTATGATGATGATAATGTTTTTAATAAATGGATAATATGCGAGATAACATCAGATAATTCTTTAAGTTTTAATTATACAAGCAACTCATTTAATAGTGAAAAATATGAAAATTGGCAAGATATATCTCTAGATATTTGGAAAAATGATATTTCGATATGTCTTAAACAATTGTAGAGTTATTAAATAAAGAATGGAGATAAGGAGGGCAAATAATGTCAAAAATAAAAGTTAGAAAGTGTTTTAACCCTGTATATGAATTTACATGTCCTAATTGTGGTGAGGACAGAATATCAAAATTACTGATTAAGCCAAATTATTTTAATTTATTAGGGAATCATGAAGATGAAGTACTATGTGTTAAGTGCAATAAAACAATTGAAGTAAAAGTCATTGACTAAAAGTTGTTATTAATAGTAATATGCAAGTTTACTTTCCAATAAATCATCGACCTATTTATTTTCCTAGCGTTAAATATTCTTAGAGATGATAAATTTGAAAAAAACGGATGAATTCCTCACGAATTTTACCCCAGTAAATTTTTATAAAAAATATCTTATTTATATCAATTTGTTTTTTCTATAGATGAGATACTAAAGAGATTTTCCCAGATTATATAACTTCTAAAAATATTGCGTGATTAAAACTTCGGTTCTGCTACAAAGTTTAAATAAATTTGATTTGATAGTCACTAAAAAATATTTCTTTTTTCAAGAAATAAAAAGTAACTGATTTTTGATCAGCTTGATTTCATCTTGAATTGTTAATATTATACTTAACTATTTTTTCTTTATCATTGCAAATATTTCAATATCTTTAGTAATGTTGGGAGCGAATAAAAAAGTTTAAATCAAGTAATTGTTTTCTAATTTTTTAATTGTTCTGTAGTAAAATTTGATAATATTATTTAAATATTTAATATTTCTATACTTTACATCTTCTAATTCTTCCATTTTTTGTTTGCAACTCAATTGCAAAATATTTATATAAAGTAATTACTCTAGATTTTTGATTATGCTTCTGTTTCAAATAACTTCTAAAAAATTTCTTACTGCTTCTTTACCTTTTTTTTTGAAAACAAAAAATTTACAGTAGAATCTTTAGAATCCACTCCACTATTAATGTATTCATTCGCCTTTTTCTTTTGTGTCAGTTTCATCTATTCTTCGCATGTTCTTCCAAAATTTATTTTAAATTTTAATATAATAAGAGATGGTTTAAATACTATCTCAAAACTAATAAAATAATATCTTCCATAAGGTAGTTTTTCATTTACATCACCACCTATATGTGCTAAAATCACAGCATACTTGTTGAAATATCGAAATATTTGTGCTTTTAGAACCTTTGCCGTCAAATCATAAATTTTAGGAAGTGGGTATAATGAGTCTCATTGTCGCTTATTGCCATGAAAATAAAGTTTTATTATTAAGTGATACAAAAATGACCGATGATTTTACTATTAATAAATTCACAAATAAAGAAAAAACATTACCGTATTTAAATTCTTGGGAAAAGGGTCAAATTAAATTTCAATTTATTTCAAAAAATGTTGTTGTAGCTTATGCAGGAGAAGAAAAATTTGCTAAAAAATTATATATTAAATTACATTCAGAAAAATATAAAATTGAACAAATAAAACATATAATTTTAAAAACACACTTTGATTCTAAAAATAAAACTGATTTTATTTTTCTTAACATTAAAAATGGAAAAAGTTCATTGTCAAAATTTTCTGATTATAAATTAAGGAATGATATTGAATCTGCTTATATAGGTCATGAAGATGCAATAGTGAATTTTAAAAGTGAAGTATCAAAAAATTTAGATAGATTTACTTGGGAAAGTGTATTCAAAAAAATTATTAATATGGGAAAACATTCATCTGTTGGTGAAATATTGATTACTTTAATTAATGATGAGAATTATTATATTGATATGAACTCTTATATTGTACCTGGTGGTATTGAACTATCTTCTACAACCAAAACACAATTAATAACGCCTGCGGGAGTTCCAGTCGATTTTGATTTAGACAAAGGTGGATTTTCCTTCAGTAGATATGAATCCAATATAAATTATTTAGCATTTTATTTATTTGCAGGTAGGCGAGGTCTAATATTTAAACTAAAAGATGGGATGATGAATGGTGAATATATTAATAATATTTCACAAAATTCATTCAATAAAAAAGTTAAAGATGATACAAAAGGAAAAGTTTATGTGTGTGTCGAAAATAAACTTAATATTAGGGAAATACTTGATGATTTAGTATCATTATTCAATAAATGGAAAAATCAAAAATTACTATCACAATTAAATTATTTTAAAAATGAATTAATTTATTTTGAAAATGAATTTAAAACATATGTTTTAAAAGCCTATGATATAGAAAATTTTGATTATTTTGAAGTTCTAGAATTTCTGATTGACAAAAAACTGGAAATAGATGAATTTTTACTATTTTATTTGGTTGTAATTAATGCGAAATTTGAAATTACAATTGCTCCCACACCTTTAGATGCTTTATCTTTATTATATGAATTAAGAAAAATAGCTAATATTATTGATAATAAAATGTTAATAAAATTCAAATCCCTCATCATAAGATTTTTTGAATATTTTCCAAATAATAATTTAAATATATCCAAAAAAATAAATTTGATTATAATGTTTTATGAAATTAAAATAAAAAATATGCTAAATTATTTTCCAAGATAAAGTAAGAAAAAGAATGATAGATTTTAGTTGCACTAATAGATACTTCTGCTCCAAATGGAGTTAAATGGTTAATTATATAAAATTAAGCACTAAATCTAGGAATATTTATAATAACTAAATTTGCAATACAAAAGTTTATTTGCTTCATGCACTACCTATATCCTTTGAATTATAGTTTTGAAATAAGTACATTGTATATAAAAAATCAGTAAATTATATACAATAGAAAAAAAGTTATTTTTTTACACTAAAAATTTGTATACTCAAGATTGTTAGACTTTAGTATAAAATAATTTTAAAATATTGATAGTAATTCCATCTCAAAATTATAATTATATTAAATTTTAAAAATATTTTTGGAAATTATTGAAATTTTCTATATAAATATTAGATAATCAAAGAGAGTAATTTTGCTTACCATTTTCCGAAATATACTTAAACTTAGTTGTTTTTTGTAAATTAGTTTAATATATTTTACTATGTTATTTGTCCCCATTCACAATCATCTTTTGGGCTAAACTTGGTCTCACTCTACCTTGATATTTATTCGCAATATTTTACTTTGAAAATGTACGACAGTAATTTACTGAATTATGGAAGATTGGTGTATAGATATTCACAGAAAATAAACCCTGTGACTATAGGCAAATTAACCAATATTAAAATATTGAGTAATTTCAACTAGACACAAATGAAAAAACCTTAAGAATATAAATATTCTAAGGAGTTTAATTGTAGTTTTTTTGTTCGTTGACTATATATTGTTGAGATACTTCTATCTTATAATTTTCTAATTAAAATATTAAATATAATATCATTATCTTTTGCTTCTATTTTAAACTTAGAGTCATTGTCTTTACAAATTTTACTAACAATACTAAGACCTAATCCATTACTATTATCAGATCTTGCTTCGTCTGTTCTATAAAATCTATCGGTTAATTTCTCAATATTTTTAATTGTTCTTTCATCTGTTTTGTTATTGAATGTTAATTTAAAATATGAATTATCTTCTAAAACATCTATATTTGCTTTTTGATCTAAACTATATTTTTTAATGTTAGTAATAATATTATAGATAATACTTTTAAAATCTTCTTCACTCATTTTAATTATCGATGTTTTATCATTAAGTACTGCTTTATCTATTGTTAAGTTAACTTCTATTTTACTACTTTCTAAGAAGTCAATATTTTGTTTTAAAAGACAAATTGCCGTTTTAATTTTGGTTTTTTTATTACTAGTCTTAATAGTGTCAAGTTCTAAAACTTTGTTGGATAGATTATTTATATCTTGTAAGTTTTTAAGAGCTTTGTCGACATAATCTTTTAATTCTTTTTCATCTTTATATAAGCCATCATTAATTGCATGCAGATATGAACTTGCAATTGTTATCGGAGTTTTAATATCATGGGAAATGTTTTGATATAACTCATTTGTATTTTTTAAATTGTTATTTAAAGTAGAAGTCATATCATTAATAGTAGTTGCTAGATGGCTTAATTCATCATTCCCTTTCACTCTTACCTTTTTATCAAGGTTGCCACCTTTAATAACCGTAATATCTTCATTAATTTCTTCTACATATCTAACTGTCTTTCTAAATAGCAAGTACAAAAGAATGACACTAATAACTATTTTAGCACAATCAAATAAAAAGTTTGTAAGTGAACCTATTTCATCAAATTGATTTATTTGTTCTACTGTAGGTGTTCCTGCAGCAAGAAGCTCACTCAACCTATTTTCTATCATAAAGCCAATAATGATGTTTTGGATAATATTTAAGGTAATAACTATAACACTGTAAACAAACAAGGTAAATATTAATTTATAGATTAATTTTTTAGATATTTTATCCTTCAATTTTATAACCTACTCCCCAGACGTTCTTTATAAACTTCTCGTCACCTTCATCTTCTATCTTATATCTTAAGTTCTTAATATGAACAGCAATTGAGTTGTTCGATAAAAAGTACGAGGGGTCATCAAAAATAAGATCATTAATTTTTTCTGGAGTTAAAACGATGTTTTTATATTTTGCAAACATCACTAAAAGATTAAATTCTGTTTTGGTTAATGTTATAACTTGATCATTTTTTGTTATGATTCTTTGATCTAAAATGATGGTGATTCCCTTAATTTGAATTTTATTACCAATATTTAATGAAGTATCTTCATTATCTCCACCTTTAGCACCTAGTACTTTATATCTTCTCACCAAAACTTTAGCTTTTGTTACTACATCATTAGGGATAAATGGTTTCAAAATATAATCATCTGCACCGAGCATTAGACCTTCGAATTTATCTAAATCTGTTACTTTTGCTGAGATAAACATAACTGGTACATTATATTTTTGTCGGAGTATTTTTATAGTTTCTTTGCCATCAAGATTTGGCATCATAATATCAAGAATAACTAAATCAAATGTTTGATCAAGTTTTTCTAAGGCGATTCTTCCATCACTTGCCGTAACAACTTCAAAGTTATTATTTGAAAAATAAAGAGTTAATACCTCAAGTAATTCTTTATTATCATCTACTATTAAAACTTTTTCCATATCTATAATCTCCTACGCTAGAATTAAAGGTAATATTCCAAATGACACTGAGAATACTCCTGTTACTATTTGAATGTATTTAGCTGACGCCTTTAGTTCTCTTCTCATATTTTTGTTTAAAATACCTGCTATTAACGAATTGATAAATGTTGGGGACATACAAGTTACTATGCCAAAGAACAACATTAAGGCAAATGCGTTTAGTACTGATAAAGTACTACATATTGCCAAAATAGTTATCAGGGGAATACAAGGAGTTAATCCATACAGTATTCCGGCTATAAATAAAAATAAATTATCTTTTAACTTAACACCATTTTCTTCAATTTTTTGGTCGTGTTTAAATTCATCAATTACCGTAACCTCACTTTGTTTAGAACAAGAATTACAATCAATTTTTTTTCTTAGTCCTTTAATAGCTCTTTTAATTATTATAACACCCATTACAACCATTGTGAAATCAAAATATGTCGTTAACTTAATATTTAAGAAAGTAGAAGTCGGTTCAATAAAATTGACTGTTAATAATGATACTGTTACTGCTAAAACGACCATACTTAATATTTTACCAAATGAAAATATTAACATTGAGAAAAAACCGTTTTTTAAATTTAAATCATGACCGACAACGTAAGATGTTATAAATGGTGTCGATAAACTACCGCAGCCAAATCCACAGCCAATTCCCAGTCCAAGTGCTAATAAATACATAATATCACTCCTTTTCTTTTAAAGACATGCCGTAAAGAGCAGCCCCAATTGCTCCGTTAAATTGTGAATTTTCAGCTACAAAAATATCAGTCATTAATTCATCTTCTAATGCTTGAATTAATCCCACATTTTTAGCTCCTCCTCCAGTCATCAAGATGTCGCCATTTTTAATATATTTTCTGGCCATCTTCCCAATTCTTTTGGCCATTGATGCATGCAAGCCACAAAGAATATCTTTTCGGTCTTTCTTTTGTGCTATCAGCGAAATGATTTCTGTTTGGGCAAACACTACACAAGTAGAATTAATGTCTGCTGGATTTTTAGATTCTTTAGACAAAGATCCTACTTCATCAATGGTCGTATCTAGAATCTCGGCAATTACTTCAATGAATTTACCAGTTCCGGCAGCACATTTATCATTCATAATGAAGTTATCAACTTTACCTTTTTCGTTTAAAGATATAACTTTCATATCTTGTCCCCCAATGTCTATAACCAGTCTGGGCGTTACATCTTGACCGGAAGTAAGTCTAATCCCAAATGCATGGGCGGTAATTTCTGATACATTATCATCTGCTATATCAATACTTCTTCTGGAATATCCAGTTGAGCATATTCCGTTAATTTGCTCTTCTTTAATATTTCCCAGATGACATAAACCTTTAATTAATTGATTGGCATTTTCATTGTTGGAAATGCCACTACTAAGAACCTTAGTTGCTATTACTTTATCTTTGGTAATTAAACAAGCCTTTAAATAAGTAGAGCCTCCATCTAATCCAATATAATACATAATATCACTCCTTTTATTATTTCATTTTTATCATTTCTACAAATGCTTCTAGTCTAATCTTAATTTGTTCGGTATCTTCAGTATTGTAATCAGTCTCAATACTAATAATTGGTATTTCTAGTTCTTTTGATAATTGTTCTACTGCTTTTTGTTCAAAGTCATAAGGAATACAACCTCTTAAAACGTTGTATAAAATTCCATCTACTTGATAATCTTTAATCATTTGTTTTAATCGATAAATTCTTTCTTTATTACTGGAAAATGTCGGACAAGTACAAGGAAGTATGGACTTTACTACCAGTGCCCTAACCATCCCCTCATAAGTCTTATCAATTACAAGTACAGGATCATTTAACATCCTATCACCAGCACAAGTTTCATCGGCAACAATGATTGCTCCTAATTCTTCAATAGAATACGGTAATTTATAATTAGGAAAAACTATCGGTGAACCAGTTAATAAAATTCTTGGCTTATTTCTTTTCATTGTTTCTTTTTTCTTAACTTTAACTTTTAAAGATTTATTAATAGTCTTTAAAATGCTTAAATACTCTTCCCTATCGATGTACTGATAAGCATTTACAATCGCCATTGCTTGAGATCCAGTTATTACAGTATCTAATTTTTTCTTAAAGTCCATTAATTTCCTTGCTTCGCGATTAATTGATTTAGTCAGATTAATAGCTTTCCTTAAAGAGCTTTCGGTAATCTTCTTCCCCGTTTCATTTTCAATATGCTTAATTGCATCTTTATACAATGGTATTAATTGCTTAAAGTTTTGCTCATTTTTAACTGAAGGAATATGAAGTGGTAATACTTTAGTATATTTAACTAACTTTTCCGCCATCTTCTTCTTACAATCACAACTCATGGGGACTATTGCCAATTTACAATCTGTGTAAATCGATAATAATTCCATTTCAAATGAACCAAGAGCACTTTTTACTACCGGACAACTATCTCTTGGGGCTATCTCATCTCCTGCTATTTGGGCAATATAATTACCACCACATAATTTAATCGGAAACCCTCCCGCAGCAATAATAATCTCATCAGGAATCATATAACAAAATGTTCCAATAATCGGTTTATCTGTAATGAGTTTATTTTCTACAAACAAGTTGCTTAATTTTTGGTATATTAATTCAATTCCCCCTATTTCATTTCTTATTTCTTCTAAGTTAGCTAAGGTTTTGTTAGTAAGCCTAACAAAGTTTCTAACATATCTCTCTTTCCTTCTTAAGAATGCTTGATCTTTCATCTTATCACCTACTTATTTTTTTTATAATATCTCTTTCTAGAAGATTTCATTACTGGTACTCCCAGTGCGGTAATTTTAAGGGCATTATCCTCAGGACAAACATTTACACATTCACCACAGAGAATACAGTTACTCATAAACACATCTGCTGTTTCTCTTTCGGTATAAATTTCTTTAATATCCATGGGACACTTTTCATAACAGATTGCACATTCAGTACAAGCAGTACAATTTTTTTTAAGTTTGAAAGGAGAAATTTTATTAAATAACCCAATAGTTGTTCCTAGTGGGCAAACTTTACAGAAAAATCTTTCATTTACAAATGATAATCCCATAACGAATATTGAAATAAAGAAACCAATTTCAATTTCTGTTTGGTACCCTGCTAGAGGTGGTATAACGTATCTTACAGGACAGAATGTACAAAACCCTATTCCTACAAAGAATACAACAACTAGTAACCACCTGATAACATTTAAACTTGTAGTAATTTTTTCATTAAAATCAATTTTAGGAATTCTAAATAATCCTCTAACCTTATACAGTACATCTTGGATAAATCCAAAAGGACAGATAAAAGCACAAAGTAATTTACCGAATATTAAAATACTAAGTATCCCACTACCAAGTACTAATAAAGCTGTTGTTATATCTCCTGCTAAATTAGAATCAAATATTTCAGTGAAGAATAAGCAGGAACCTTCAATCGCTGTACTTAAGTTATAAGGACAATTAAAGACAAATAGCGTAACATCTTTTATTCTGATATTAAATAATTTACCTCCGTATATTAAGAAGAAAAATATCATCCCACTTATTACGAACCTTTTATTTATTTTCATCATCATCAACTCCTAATAATTTAGTACTTACTACTTCCCTATCTCTTTTAAATCTTCTAACTACAAATGATACAATGGTCATAATTGTTATTCCAATTGATAAGACAAGTATTAGTTGTAGTAATCCTCCAGAAGGATTTAAGGTTGCACTTTCGTAATCAAATCCTAATGTTGGTACAAAACCCTCAGGCCAGGTAGGTGAAACAAAACCACCACCTTCTCCATTACCATCTCCTCCTCCACCAGGGATAATAAGACCTAAGGTGATTATTGATACTATAAAAATGGATATCAACCTCTTGGCATATTTACCAATGTTTTCTTTATTTTCAATTACATATCTAATAAATTTGCTCATAGTAATCACCCTTTCTTTAACTCTCTTAACATCTCTACAAATGCTTCAATCCTTATTTTTAACTGTTCTTTATCTTCATTAAAATAATCAGTTTCTATTTTTAATAAAGCAATATCATCATAAGCTTCTTCATACTTATCGTGGTTGAAATCATACGTGACTTGTCCTTTAAGTGAAATATATAATAGACCATCAAAATATTCTGTATTAATATCTTTTGATATTTGATTATTAATTAGAAATAGATTTTTACCACTAAAGAAATAAATCTTAGTAAGATATTCATAAGGTTTTGCTTTTAAACCAAATGATGTATCAATTGATTGATATAAATTAATATTCAGTTCATTTTCTGAAATAAATGTTTTAACATTAAACGATTCAAAGATATCGATAATCTTAGTATTTGGTAAATACAATGGTGAACCTAACAATGATACTTTTATTGTAGATTGCTGATATTCTTTTCTTTGAATATTGTCTACTAAAGTTTTAAGTTCTTTAAAATATGATTGAATATCCCTAGTTAAATAATAGGTATATGTTATTAAGTAATAATCGTATGCTGACAAACAATCATATTTAGCATGTAACTCGTATAAATCAACATGTAGTTTTCTTACTTGACTATAAAATTCAACTAAAACAGTTAGCCTTTTTGTTGGAACTTTAAAGAAATTATTATTTAAATTCCAAGTAAATGTTTTTAATATTTTTGTTAAATATGATTTATCAGTGATATCAACTTGAAATAAATCAATTTTCACTACTTCTATTCCCTCATCCTCAAGAAGTGCTGCTAGTTTTCGATAACTATCGTTTTGAAGTACAATAACTGCCCTAACTGTTCCCTTGTAGTTTTTTGTATACTCTTTAAAATACAAATAACTACTATGGACTATCTTATCAACATCTCTGGGAAATAAATCATCATAAGTATTTTTAAACCCCAGCGATCCACCAATCATATATACAGGAACTAAATCACTATATTCGATAAGTTCCCTAGAAATATTTGTATTAAAAATACAAATTTCTCCCTCTTTGTAGTTATAGTCATTTATGTGCCTTATCAGTATATTTTCAAAATGATTTGTCACTAATTTTGTTTTCTCTTGATATGATTTTAAAAATTCCTTAAATATTTCAATCATCTAACCACCTCTTCCCTTGTTTTATCTATAATAATACAAAAATCTTTAATTTTTATAATTAAAAACGTAAGATTTCATTAAGATTTAAAAACATGATATCCAGGTAATTAAAAAAACTAATAATATCTCTTTATTTATTGAAAATATGATAGTGTTGCAAAGTTTTAATAAATTTAATTGAGTTATTACTAAAAAATATTTCTTTTTTTTTAAGCAATACAAAATAACTGATTTTTGATCAGTTTGATTTCATTGTGAACAGTCTATATCGTATTTAATTATTTTTCTTTATCCTTGCAAATATTTCAATGTTTATTATAATGTTGGAGAGTGATCAAAAAGAATTAAAAAAATTACTAAGCAATTGCTCGGTAATTCTTTTTCTGTGGCTAAATTTGACATGTTGTTTAAATATTTAATGTTTATGCGCATAACATCTTGTAATTCTTTCATTTCTCTAATTGCAATTTATGCTTAAGGATATTTAACTGTACTAATTACTCTAGTTTATGATTATATTTCTGTTTCAAGGCATTTCTAAAAAATCTCTTTTTAGAATCCATTGCTTTGTAAACCATGACAACTAATTGTGACAAATAGATAAAGAATAAACACATTTTTAGTGTTTATTCTTTATCTTACAAAGTTAGTATATATTTTCTTAGTTTTTTCAGGCTTTTCAATTTCACCTTTTGAATATTCAAGCGCTTTTAACAAATAAACCATATTTTTACTTATAACATCTAATACTTGTAATCCTTCAGCATCTTCTTCTATCTCACCGGATTTTGCACCGTGGACTGCTGACCAGTAATTAGCATGAATTTGAATCATTTGATCATACGCGATATATTTGTTCAATTGTTCGAGAGCAGCAGTACCACCACCTCTTCTTACCGCAACTACTGCAGCTCCAACTTTTTGATTAAATAAACCTCCATTAGCAGTTGATACATAAAATGCTCTATCTAGAAAAGCTTTTATTCCAGAACTTACACCCGCAAAATGGACTGGTGAACCAAAAACAATTCCATCAGCCTCAATCATTTTTTCTATACCCAAATTTACTAAATCATCTTTATTTCTATCACAAGTCCCATTTTTTAATTTTCTACATATTCCACAACCATAACAACCAGCAAGATTGTTATTACCTAAATAAAAAATTTCTGATTCAATATTTTCTAGTTTTTGATACACTATTTCTACTTCATTATATGCATAAATTAAAATTGTCTCAATACCTAAACTTTTTATTATTCTTATTAAAAATTCAAGCGTCATGTTTGTTTCCCCGCTTCACAGTTATTAATTCTGTTGTAAAATTGATAATTTATTACCCTGGATTTTTGATTATAATTTTCTTTTAAGACACTTTTAAAAATCTCTTTGCTACTTTTTTATTTCTTTTTTTTAAAAGCAAAAAATCTACAGTGTAACTTTAGAACCACTGCTCTATATAAGTGTGTCCATTTACTTTTTACTTTTATGTAAATTTCATCCACTCATCAAGGATCATT
The DNA here is from genome assembly GCA_013332095.1 of Candidatus Bathyoplasma sp. NZ. Lineage (GTDB taxonomy): Bacteria > Bacillota_I > Bacilli_A > MAG-NZ > MAG-NZ > Bathyoplasma. The sequence continues at coordinate 65,250 of JABENI010000006.1, read as the reverse complement.
TTCCTTTTTGACAAATTTTCAGTTTGTTATTATATTTCAGCCTAATCAATGTCACTTTCTTTACCAATTGCAAACCAGGAAATTAATATCAAAATTGCTACCAAAAAGGAAGTATATATTGTCAGAGTACTGTAGGATACTTCATTGAAGACAAAAGTATATAAACTAATTCTTATCAAAAAGAACATTTGCTTACAAGCTCTAAATAATACGCTTACTCTCCCTACTTTATCTTTCTCTGACTCTAATAATATACTATTACTAAATCCTATTTCAACAATAGTTGCTAAAAAGTCATGTATAAAAACAAAGAATATAAACGCAAATATGCTTATTGAATTAAACATTAGGATAAACATAAAGATATTCAATAAAATGAGAATTAGTAAATAACTTTCTTTTATTTTTTTCTTGTTTTTCATTAAAGATTTAAGGATTGAACCGGCAATTATCGCTCCTAACCCTCCTATGGCATAAGAATATCCTAGCCAACGTTCTGTAAGCATTAATACATCAAAAATATATAGGGTAAAAATTATATTTCCAATCCCATACATTGCTTTTCTTAATGAAGAGATAACTACGGTTTTTTTCAAAACTTTCTTATTATGTATTTCTGTAAAGCCCATTTTAAGTTGACTAAAATAATTTTCAGACATCTTACTTTTTGTATTTGGTACATTAAGCAAAAATAGAAAATACACAGCTACAAGAGATGTGACCCCATCAAATATAATGATGTTTACTGCACCAAAATTCTCTAATAATAGCCCCCCAATTGCCATAGATGATAGCATTTTACATTGTTGATAATACTTAGGGTACTCGATGCTTTTATGAAGTCCGATTCATCATCAATTAAATTTGGAATCAATGCCATTTTTGTTGCTGCGAAAATTGAAATAATCCCATTTTGAAAAAAATACAATACAAAAACTAAAGGTATCGAAATATTACTTAAAAATGCTATTGATATTATTAAAATTCCCGCAATGAATTCGCAGTACATGGAGATTTTTCTTTTATTATACTTGTCAATAATCGGAGAAACTAATGACGAAATTAAAACTCTAGGTAAAAATTTTATTAAAAAAACAAACCCTAATGCCATACCTGAGCCAGTCATATTATAAATCAATGAAATCATAGCAATTAAATTTAACCAACTTCCAAAAGAACTTATTGTTGTAGCAACTAATAATTTTTTATAATTTGACATTCTCTTCTCCCTGTTTAACATTTCTTGATAAAATAAAATTATGAATCATTTCTATTTCACTTAAGTCATTTTCATAACAGATGTACTTAACAATTCTGCCAAAATGATCGGATAAATATCTATATTTTCAATATTTTTAAAAAAAGAATGTGTCTCAATTATATTTTTATTCTTTTTAAAAAAATCAATAGCAACATTTTTTTCTAGTTTAGAAATTTATCAATTTTAATTCTTTGTAACAGAATCAAAATAAAAATTCGCTTTAAAGGATGCACTACAAAGATATAATAAATTTTGATTAATTGTAGTGCTTGTGTTATACATTAAAAAATTATATCTACTATAAAAAAACAATTAAAAGTTTTGCAATCAAATCATCAATTTTTTAATCTATTGTTTTTCAGATAATTCAAATTAATAATTATGTGATTGTTCCATGACCTGTATAAGCATTGACTGAATAGTTATTTTTTTTATTAAAGCGGATAGTCAGTATAAAATATTGTAAATGCAGTCATTATAGCAGTTAAGAAAAATATTTTAATAACTATATTATTAATTACTCTTTTACTTTTAATAATCCGGTACGCAATAAATTGACTTATAGTGAGAATTAAACCATAAACAACCAGTGTTCGCGTAAAACTATGTTCATTTGTCACTTTTCCTATTATCAAAAATACAATTATACTAAGCGTTAACATTATAAATAAAGAAATACAATGAGCGAAAATAAATTTTTTAGAGAAAGCAGTTAAGCATAGAAAAGATTGAATTAAAAGGAAGATCATTCCTGTTGAATATAATTTAGAATGCTCAATAATTGATTCTTCTTGAGGGAATAAATATCTTAAAATTCCTTTACTGCCAAGATAATCGTCACCATAATGAACTATGAATCCTGAAATAAATAAAAATATGATACTAAAAATTAATTTTTTCTTCATATTTTAAATGCACCTCTTTTTTATTGAAATATATTAAATACAAATTTTTAAATTTCAAAAATTATCGAAAATCCCCTTTTAGATAACACCCTTATTGTACTGTCACAACATTCTAAATCATATTTGCACTTTCTTGTGTGCTGTTATAATCACCTATCTACATTATACAACAATATTCTTATTTTCTAAATAAATTCATAGAATTTTTGGATAGTAACTCTTGAATTTGCACATATCTTAAATTTTATCTTTAAATTCAACTATATTAATAATTTTAGTAATTAGATGTAATAAATATTTTGATAATGTATTTAAAAAGCACATGTCATCTACTCAATATTTATGTTATTAAATCTATCTAAAGTTAATTTCTAAATTATAAAAAACATTAAATTATGTATAATATTTTTCATTATTAAAGTTAAAATATAAATTATTTATTGTTAGAAAATTTATTAATAGAGCTTTTAATTCTTCATCTATAAAGTTTTTTATTTTTGAGTTTAATAAATTAATAGTTGATTTAGGATTAATATTATCATCTGCTTGTTAAATGTTTTTTTCTGATATATAATTTCTTCTTTCAATATTTAATTAATATTAACGTGTCGAATTTGGTGTCCAACTTATTGTATCCTATCTAAAATTATAAAAATCCAGTTATGGATTGGCCATAACTGAACTAATATTTTCTTCTAATTATCTATTAAGTATAACTTTTCCAAAGAAATACTTGATTCTTTATCTTTTCGAATTCAATATTTTAAATGTATCGTTCTATATTTCATTTTCTTTCAAATTTATGTTTTCATGTACCATCTTCAAGTATTAATTTTACTATTTTTTCTTTAAAGCTTAGAGCATATAACTTAGCCATATTACCACTCCTAATATTATTATACTATAAAGGGATAATCTGAGTCCAGAAAGTTAAGACAAATACACATATGTTCCCCTATCCTTGCATCAAAATAGGATCAAGGTGGAGTTTGAAATTTTCATATCCTATAATACATTTACTGTTAATATATTATTTAATAACTTTGCCTATTTTTTTATCTATTCTCCACTGCGGAGCTGCTCCATCTTCTCCCCAGTATTCATCAAGTGATATTATTTTATCTCCATCAAATTCAAAAAAAGAAGTAGCATGAAATGATGTACCATCTTCAGCAAGAACTAATCTAGTAACGGTAACTACCATAGAATCTAATTCTTCTATTCTCTCTACTTCTCCTTTCCAGTTTCCAGGGTATTCACAATTGGCTATAATATATTCTTCTAAAGAAAATAATTCATTCGTGTTATGCCACCTGATTCTTGCATTATCTAAAAAAAACGTCTTCAAATGTTGATCATTTTGCTCAATCACTGATTTCCAAAATTCTGTAATTATTAATTTTTTATTCATAATAAACCTTTCATGTTAGTTAATTTTCTTCTAAACTATGTTATCTTTGCTTTAAATGAAGCAAAATTACTGTATTTCATTTTCCATTAACAAAATCATTAATGCTAGAAAATCTCGTATAGTTTATGAGATTAGAATATTTTAAATAATTGCTACTGTTGTCATTATTGTAGTTACTATTGTCATTATTGCAATTCTCTGATTTATTGCACGGTTTATGTTATAAAAAACCAACGAATCAATAAATGAATTATCTTTTGATTTTTTTGATAAAGTTTTAAAAGTTAAGAAAATTGCGGCTGTTATCATTGCTTGTTTACCTGATATTTTCAAATTTTTAATTTCTTTTAATTCTAAATATATTTTTTCTATTAAATCAACTACAACATTGTTATCTTCTACTAAACCATCAAGTACAGCAAGTGATAAATAATTTTCAGATGATATTTTTAATTTTCTTTCTTTTAGTTTATTGTAGTAGCTTGATATTTTATTTACGGTTATGTCAATATATAAATCTTCATTTAATGCTAATAGTTGGCATAATGTTTGTAACCCCTTGTTTGAAGTAAAGTTGTTATTCTTAAATTTTTGAAATAATATTTCTACATTATTTGGACTTAAATGCTTTTGTGCATAAATAATAGCAATTGGATAATCAGTTGCATTTGTTAAAAATTTATGGTCCTTTTTAAATATTTCAAATATAGAATTTGCTTCATCTAATAACTTTGTAGAATTTTCCTCTCCAATTAACTGAAAAATTGTAAGACCAATTGATGTGAATGTAAATATGTATTTATGTTTTTTAGCTTTCTCTTTTAAAATATCATAGTAATTATTAATAATTGTCAAATTCCTTAAAACATCTTTTTTCTCCCTTAATAAAACTGAAACAGCGTATATTGTAAAAAGATTTTTCTTTACTATTTTATTATTTTCTATTTTTTTCAAATCTTCTTTTACATGGGTATTGATTTCTTCTGCATTTATTGTCCCATCATTCATTAAATAGGATATAGCATAATATATGGCTTCAGTTCTTGTTACTCCCTTTATTTTAATTGCGTTTGATAAATTTTCTTTAAATAATTTTAAATTATCTGTGTATTCTTCCATATTATCCTCCTACAATCATTGGCTCTGTTGCAAAGTTTTTATCAATTACAAAATCCTTACAATTTACATTTTATAGTTACTATTATACGATACAAATTAATAAATGTAAATGTGTGCAAAAACTATTTTAAAGAAAGATATTTTAATAAAAAAAATATTTTTCAGTTATAGAAATACTCAGATACCTGAAATATTTTCAACAATCCAGATACAAAAATAGCAAATTAAATTTTATGTTTTTTAGCATTTAACAAAATAATGGTGCAAAATATTAAGGAATAATATATGATTAGAAAGTTAAAATGAGTACAATCCCATTCCAGAAAGTTCATACCAAGGCAATTTCTACCTCTTGATATAGTTATTTCTAGTTCTCCTAAATCTGATTTAATATTGTTATAATAAAAGACATTTCTATAATTACTTTTTGAATACCTAATTGAATTTGCAAAAGAACTTCAACTCCATTTTCAAGCATTCCTTTTGAGATATTATGTAAGTTTACTATATCACCAATTTCTTCTTATTTTTCTTACTCATTAATTCTTCATTAATTTCTATCTATTATTTCATTCATAATAAAAGTCTTCCGTTAGTTTGATTATGGGGTTAATCATACTATGGAAAACTTATTTGTCTATTCACACAAAATTTGTTACACTTTCTTAATTTAAATTCAATAAGAAAATCATCTTACTTTGCCAAAACAAGTCCTCAGAAGGAATATTACTTATCTCATACCAAATCATTTGCTTTAAATCTTCCAAACTAAAGGTAAACATCAGAGTCCTGTTTCTCTGTATCCTCCCCTAATCAATTTTAAAGCATTTTTGTGATATCCTGAATGAGACATCATTATTATTACTCTCCTCAAACTATTATTCCTTAAATGTTTTGCAGTAATCATTATATCATTACTAATATTATCTTTGCTTTAAATAAACTAAAATTACTGTATTTCATTTTCTATTAATGGAATCGTTAATGCTAGAAACCCTCGAATAGTTTATAAGTACAATATTTTAAGTAACTATCGGTCCCATCATGCCAATATTATTGTTCCTCATTGCTGCAGCCTGACTTATTACATGATTTATTTTGTGAAAAAGTAATAAATCAATAAATGAATTATCTTTTGATTTTTTTGATAAAGTTTTAAAAGTTAAGAAAATTGCGACTGTGATTACTGCTTCTTTATCTGATATTTTCAAATTTTTAGTTTCTTGTAATTCTAAACATATTTTTTCTATTAAATCAAGTACAACATTCTTATCTTCTAGTAAACTATCAAGTATTGCAAGCAATAAATAATTGTAAGATGATATTTTTAATTTTCTTTCTTTTAGATTGCTGTAGTAGTCTGTTATTTTATTTACGGTTGTATCAATATCTAAATTTTTATTTAATGCTAATAGTTGGCATAATGTTTGTAAACCTTTGTTTGAAGAAAAGTTGTTATTCTTAAATTTTTGAAATAATATTTCTACATTATTTGGGCTTAAATGTTGTTGTGCGTAAATAACCGCTATTGGATAATCAGATGAATTTGTTAAAAATTTATGATTCTTTTTAAATACTGCGAATATAGAATTTGCCTCATCTAATAACTTTGCCGGACTTTCCTCTCCGATTAACTGAAAAATTGTAAAACCGATTGATACGGAATTATACTTATATTTTTTAGCTTTCTCTTTTAAAATATCATAGCAATTATTAATAATTGTCAAACCTTTTAAAACATCTTTTTTCTCCATCAATAAAACTGAAACAAAGTACATTATAAAAGGGCTTCTATACAACCTTTTATTATTTTCTATTTTTTCCAAGTCTTCTTTTATGTGGATATTGATTTCTTCTGCATTTAATGTACTATCATTCATTAAATACAATACAGCATGATATATTGCTTCATCTATTGTTACTCCCTTTATTTTAACTGCATTTGATAAATTTTCTTTAAATATTTCTAAATTATCTGTGTATTCTTCCACATTATCCTCCTACAACCACAGGTTCTGTTGCAAAGTTTTTATCAATTGCAAAATCCCTATAATTTGCATTTTATAGTTACTATTATACAATACAAACTAATAAATGTAAATATGTGCAAAAACTATTTTATAGGAAGGCATTTCACAAAAGAAATTACTTTTTAGTTATAGACAATATCTAAAAAATCTATATACTCCCAACAATTTAGAGATAAAGACTAACAAATAAAATTTTGTGTTTTTTAGCATTTAACAAAATAATGGAAAAAAATCTTAGGAAAGAATGCAAGATTAGAAAGTTCAAATGAATACAATCTCAGTCCAGAAAGGTCAACCCAAGGCAATTGCTATCCCTTGATATAGTTATTTCTAGTTCTCCTAAATCTGATTTAATATTTTTAAAATAAAAGTCATTTCATAATTACCTTTTGAATATCCAAATTTATTTTCTAACTCACCTTGCAAAAGAACTTCAACTCCATTTTTAAGCATTCTTTTTGACATATTCTGTAAGTTTACTGTATCATCAATTTCTTTTTATTCTTCTTACTCCATTAAATTTTTCATTAATATCTGTGCTTCTTTTATTCATAATAAAAGTCCTCCATGAGTTTGATTATAGGATTAATCATTTCATGGAAAACTTATTTGTCTATCTATTCAAAATTTGTTGCACTTTCTTAATTTAAACTCAATAATAAAATCATCTGACTTTTACAAAAACAAGTCCTCATTACTTATCTCATACCAAATCATTTACTTTAAATCTTCCAAATATAAAGGTTAACATCAGAGTCCTGTTTCACTGCATACTTCCCTAATCATTTTTAAAGCATTCTTGTAGTACCTTGAATGAGAAATCACTATTACCACTCTACTCAAACTACTATTACTTAAATATTTTTCAGTGATTATTGTACATTACTAATATTATATTTATTTTAAATGAACTAGAATTACTGATTTCATTTTCCTTTAGTGGAATCATTAATGCTAGAAAATCTCGTATAGTTTATAAGTTAGAATATTTTAAGTAGCTGCTACTGCTCCTGCTGTTGTAATTCTCTGATGTATTATACGGTTTAGGTTATAAAAAACTAACAAATCAATAAGTGAATTATCTTTTGATTTTTTTGACAAAGTTTTAAAAGTTAAGAAAATTGCGACTGTGATTATTGCTTGTTTACCTGATATTTTCAAATTTTTAGTTTCTTTTAATTCTAAATATTTTTTTTCTATTAAGTCAACTACAACATTGTTATCTTCTAGTAAACTATCAAGTACTGCAAGCGATAAATAATTTTCAGATGATATTTTTAATTTTCTTTCTTTTAGTTTATTGTAGTAGTTTGATACTTTATTTACGGTTATGTCAGTATCTAAATTTTCATTTAATGCTAACAGTTGGCATAATGTTTGTAACCCATTGTTTGAAGAAAAGTTGTTATTCTTAAACTTTTGAAATAATATTTCTACATTATTTGGGCTTAAATGCCTTTGTGCATAAATAATAGCTATTGGATAATCAGATGCATTTATTAAAAATTTATGATTCTTTTTAAATATTTCGAATATAGAATTTGCTTCATCTAATAACTTTGCCAGACTTTCATCTCCGATTAATTGAAAAATTGTAAAACCGATTGATGTGAATTTGGATTTATGTTTTTTAGCTTTCTCTTTTAAAATATCATAGTAATTATTGATAATTGTCAAACTCTTTAAAACATCTTTTTTCTCCATTAATAAAACTGAAATAGAATAAGTTGTAAAAAGGCTTTTCTTGACCATTTTGTTCTTTTCTATTTTTTTCAAATCTTCTTTTATATGAGTATTAATTTCTTCTGCATTTAATATCCCATCATTCATTAAATACGATATAGCAAAATATGTAACTTCAGCTTTTGTTACTCCCTTTATTTTAACTGCATTTGATAAATTTTCTTTAAACAATTTTAAATTATCTGTGTATTCTTCCATATTATCTTCCTACAATCATAGGTTCTGTTGTAAAGTTTTTATTGATTGCAAAATCCCTATAATTTGCATTTTATAGTTACTATTATACGATACAAATTAATAAATGTAAATGTGTGCAAAAACTATTTTATAGGAAGACATTTCACAAAAGAAATTATTTTTCAGTTATAGACAGCATTTACAATATTTTAAATATTCCCAATAATCTAGACACACAACTTAGCAAATTAAATTTTATGTTTTTTAGCATTTAACAAAATAATGGTAAAAAATATTAAGGAATAATGTACGATTAGAAAGTTCAAATTAGTACAATCCCAGTCCAGAAAGTTCAAACCAAGGCAATTGCTATCTCTTGATATAGTTATTTCTAGTTCACCTAAATCTGATTTAATATTTTTAAAATAAAAGTCATTTTTATAATTACTTTTTGAATATCTAATTGATTTTACAATAGAACTTCAACTCCATTTTCAAGCATTCCTTTTGAGATATTATGTAAGTTTACTATATCATCAATTTCTTCTTACTCATTAATTCCTATCTATTATTTCATTCATAATAAAAGTCTTCCATTAGTTTGATTATAGGATTAATCATTCTATGGAAAACTTATTTGTCTATTCACACAAAATTTGTGACACTTTCTTAATTTAAATTCAATAAGAAATTCATCTTACTTTTACAAAAACAAGTCCTCAAGAGGAATCTTACTTATTTCATACCAAATCATTTGCTTTTAATCTTCCAAATATAAAGCTTAACATCAGAGTCCTGTTTCTCTGTATCCTCCCCTAATCATTTTTAAAGCATTCTTATGGTATTCTGAGAAATCATTATTACTATTTTCCTCAAACTATTATTCCTTAAATATTTTACCGTAATTATTATATCATTATTAATATTATCTTTGCTTTAAATGAACTAAAATTACTGTATTTCATTTTCCATTAATACAATCATTTGCTTTTTAAACCTATCTTTGTATTTTGTATATTTTACTCTTGGCATATTAACTGTCTTTTTTTTTGTTTATTTTAACAGTTAACTAAAGTTTGTACAACTTGTTATAACAATCTATAGAGAGACATTTAAATCGGGCTTTTATTTTTAATTTGAAAAACTTATAAAAATAGTACTTTTAAAATCTTTGCAACAGAACTGTTCTCCTTTATCCACATTTTTCTATCATTTACTTGAAGTTTATTTCTATATCTTCCTCAACAGTTGAAATAGAACCCAATTCAAATGAATCTTTTAAGAAATTTGCAACATTTTTAGATAAAAAGGCTGGCAGTGTAGGTCCAATATTAATATTTTTAATTTTTAAATGTAATAAAGCAAGCAATACAATTACCGCTTTTTGCTCGTACCAAGCAATATTATAAATTATTGGTAATTCATTAACATCACATTCAAATGCTTCAGCAAGTTTTAATGCAATTACTACAAGCGAGTAAGAGTCATTACATTGTCCTGCATCAAGTACTCTTGGAATTCCATTAACATCACCTAATTCTAATTTGTTATATCTAAATTTAGCACACCCTGCAGTTAATATTACCGTCGATTTTGGTAATTTTTTTGCATATTCTGTATAGTAGTCTCTTGTTTTATGACGACCATCACATCCCGCCATCACAACAAATTTAGTTATATCTCCTGATTTAACTGCATCGACTACTTTATCAGCTAATGAAAGTACTTGAGCATGAGCAAATCCCCCAACGATAGTGCCAAATTCAATTTCTGTTGGTGCTTTGCATTTCTTAGCTAATTCAATAATTTCTGTGAAATCCTTATATCCATTTTTATCAGCACTAATATGCTTCCATTGTTTCATACCAGTATTTCCAGTAGTAAAAACTCGATCATTGTAAGTAGCATTTTTTTTAGGAGGAACTAAGCAATTTGTTGTAAATAAAATCGGTCCATTAAAAGTTTCAAAAGATTCTTTTTGATCATGCCAAGCATTTCCATAATTTCCATACAGATGGTCATATTTCTTAAATTCAGGATAATAATGAGCTGGTAACATTTCACTGTGTGTATAAATGTCTATTCCTGAGTCTTTTGATTGTTCTAAAAGAAGTTCAATATCTTTTAAGTCATGACCTGTTATTAAAATACCTGGTCTTGTTCCTACATTTATTTTTACCGTTGATATTTTTGGTGTTCCATAAGATTTGGTGTTAGCACCATCTAGTGTTGCCATAACTTCAAACCCAATTTTTCCAACTAAGTCTATCATCTCAATATAATCATTTAAAGTTTTAGTAGGATCTAACATAAATGCTAAAGCTTTTCTAGTTTGATCAAACACAAATTGATTAGTATACCCTAATTTATTTGAGTGGGAATGATATGCAGCCGCTCCCATTAAACCAGTGATAACTATTTCCTTTGCACTTCTAATATCTTCATCTTTTTCAGACAGTACTCCCACATTTTTTGAAAGTTCATAAACTTCTTCAAATGTCGAGATAGTAAAACTGTTGTAATTTGTTTCCTTGCACGAATTTATTCCCTTTTTAAGATTTTCTCTTATTCTTATTCCCTCAACTATGGAATCTTTAATTATGTCTTCATTAAAATTAGCGTTAGTAATTAATTTAAATAAACTCTCCATAATAAATAAATCTGCAACATTTACATCAATTCCATTTGCTTTCGCATTTTCTGCAACTTCAGCAAGACCTTTAAGTGAATATTTTAATACATCTAAATTACTCGCAAGTTTGGGGGTCTTCCCACAAATACCCGCAATTTCACACCCTACATTTTTAGCAGCTTCCTGACATTGATAACAAAACATTTTCATACTTATTCCTCCTTCTATTTTCTTAACCACATTTTAGCAGATAAATTAAAATCAAACATAGATTATGATAATATTTCTATCAAAATAGTTTTGACTAATGTAATCGTTTGTAAAAACTTTTTTGATGATTTTACAAAATATTTATGATAAATCTAAATTTTTTGTAATCATTTCAAGAAAGCAACTACATTTAATATATTTTTCTACATATTAAAAATTAAAAAAATTACTTCTAATATACTTAGAGTCAGCCCATTTAAGATAAATTTATAATTGTGCTATAATATAATTAATATTTGTGTTAAGAGGAGATGTTTATGAAAAAGATATATATAGCATTTAACTTGCTACTTTATTTCTGGTTTACATTAGATATGACAGGTGCTTCTGTTTCAGGAAAGGTAATTGTTGAGAGTGCTTTTCTATCAGAAGATGGAATTTTCTGGCTTCTTTATACGTTTTTAATGTTTAACTTTATTAAGAAAAAAGAGAAATCTACATTGCATCTTATGTTGCTCTATTGTTTTTGGGCAATTTTACAATCTATAATGACAATTAGATTTATTTTATTTCCCGATTTAGCAAAAATTGAAGGGTATAATGAACACTTTATTAATACCTACCATATTATTGCACCAAGAACAGATATGTTGATTCCTGATTTTTACCACATTGTGCTTTTTACATTGATCTTTATTAATTTAGGGATTGCAATATATTTTAATAAAAAAGAAAATATTGCAAAATAAAAAGTTCTTGAAAGATTTAAAAAATCATTTCTTTCAAATTCAAAATATCAAAAAACTTGCTACAAAAGGAAAATGAAGTTTGAAATTCTAGGAAAATTATTCTATTCACCTTTGCAACAGAAGTCTAAATACATATTTAATTCATAAAGAATTGCAGCGTCTCATTATTACTGCAATTTTTTTATTTATAGTAGCGAATTTTATTTATTTGTATATTATAAATTAGAATTATAGGAAAGGATGAAAAAATATTTTGATTAATTATTTAATTTATGTTGTAAACCGCACTTCAAATATTATATCTGTCATTGATCCTAAAACTAATACAGTAATTGACACTATCCCTGCAGGTCATGATCCATACGGTGTTGATGTTACACCAAATTATAAAAAGATGTATGTAGCAAATAGGCAATCAAATGATATTTCAATAATTGACTTAAAGACAAATTTAGTTATAAAAACAGTTCCTATGATACATTGGCTATACGGAGTAACTATAACCCCAGATGGAACAAAAGATTATTCTCCAAACTATAAATTTGGAGGCCCTTTATCTGTTATTGATACTATTTCAGATACGATAGTAAAACAAATTCCAATTGGATATAATTCTTATCCAGCAAAAATAACTAGTGATGGTGCTAAAGCCTATGTAGTTAATGGAGCATCTGATAATGTGACAGTTATTAATGCAATTACTGACACAGTTATTAATACAAGTGACACTGTTATAAAAATAATTCCCTTGCCAGAAATGCCAAATACAATAACTTCATCACCAAATAGTACTAAGTTATATGTACCTATTTATGGGAGCAATGAAGTAATTATAGTAAATACTACTATTGATGAAAAAGTAAAATCAATTCCTACAGGTAATAATCCAAGTTCAGTAAACATTAATAATGATAATACCAAGGCTTATGTTACTAATAGAGGGGATAACACATTAACGGTAATTGATTTATCAACTGATACTGTTATTCAAACTATCAGCGTAGGTGCTAATCCAGTAAGTATGAACTTTAGCCCTAATGGTTATGTTGGTTATGTTGCTAATTATGATTGTAATAACATATCTATAATTGATGTTATTAATGATATAGTTCTATCTGCAATAGCTGTTGGTATTAATCCAACTACAATAGATATAATACTAACACCTACTCCTCAAGAAAAAGTTGAAGAACTAATTAATATAATTGAACTGTTTGTCTTAGATGGAAAATTAGAAGAACAAAACACAAATGGACTAATTGCAAAATTAAATCAAACAATAGCAAAATTTGATAAAAATAACGTAAATTCAGCAATTGTGCAACTGTCTGCATTTATTAATCAGGTTAAGGATTTATAAAGGCTAAAAAAATATCAGAAGACGATGGAAATGAACTTATAGAATACGCCAATAAAATAATAAATGAATTGGCTAATGATGTATAATATAAATTACAAATAAAAAAAATTCCATCTGATAGTAAATATCGCGTGGAATTTTTTTATTTGCACATGAAAATTTTGCATTAATCATATTTTTCGTACCAATAATTGCTTCTCTTTTTTAATAATTTGGCTTTCTTCATTAAAAATTAATCTTTTATTCTTCTCTTATAATTTTGATTTTTATTTATAGATATTCTAATTAATAAGTTCTAAATCAGAAATTCACAATCATAGATTAATCAAATTTTTTAATATAAAATATTTCTTAATACTAGAAGTTTTAATATTCATCGTGTTCCCTTAATTAGGAATTTTACATTAAATTTATAATTTTTAATCTTTATCAAAATACAATTTAAAACAAAATATTTTTAGATTCTTGCAGTGACTGCGTTTTTCTTTTTAACTTGGCAGAAAAAAAATCTAAACTCTAAACAAAATAAATTTTTCACAATATATTCAATATGATATCCATTGCCTAAAGATGAGAAATGATATGATTTACTTCTATCTTGAATGCTTTCGATAAGATATTTTTGAAGAAAAATGAGATGGCTATAAAAACTTGTAAACATTTACAATAAATGAATCCTTAACATCTGCTAACCAAAAACGCAAATGCTAAAAACGATTTAATCTCCGCATTTTTGCAACAAAATTATTATGTTTATACAATGTTTTTATACTTTTAAGAATTTCTTCAATAATATTTATTAATAGGATATTTATATCCTTATTTAAAATTTAAATTTTTTTCAAACATCATATTCCTATACGAGTTGCTCATAAAAATGCCTTCAATTTAATATCAATTAATTTGAAATTCATTTAATACTTCTTTGAATACAGAACAAGTATATTCTTGAATATTCTCTTTTTCATAATATTCTCTAAGTTCTTTAAATCTTTCGCAAAATTGTATCCATTTTCCTCTTTTTTTAATAGTCTTGATTTTTATATTATCATAGGCTATGTTTAACGGCGATTGAGAATAAAAGTTCTTTGATTTCCTTTATAAATTTTCAACTTTTCATTATAATATGAACCTGTCGCAATATCAATACTAAACTCTGGTTCTGTTTTACTATTTAGAGTTAGTACTTTTTTAATTTCTCTAGAGGTAGCCGAAAATTCTTCACTGAATTTAACTTGAAAAAATTAAAAATATCATCTATAATTAAATTAGTTGCTTTATCTTTTAATATTTTAACATTTACATCTAAATCGTAACTGTCATTCTTATTTAATAAAATATTATTTCTTATATTTCCTGTATATCTATAATTTATATTTATATTATGTTTAGCCAAAACATTCTTTTCTATAGCCTTAAATATTTGATAAAATTAATTTTTTTTTGATTTAACGTTTTTAACAATTATCAATTTCATAATAATTATCCTATTCAACAATTTTTAGTATATAATATTTATAAGCAAAATAAAAGAGGTATAATATGTTTGAAATTAAAAAACTAGATAATATATTTAAGTGTTCGACTGATGAAGACAGGGGTTCTAAAGATAAATTCTGGGTAAAACTTGATGGTATACGTTATTTATTTAAGTTTTCTTCAACAACTAATAGGAAATATTGTCACGAGAGACCATGCTTATCACATTGTAATGAATTAATTGCTTATGAACTAAGTCAGTATTTTTCAATTACTCATTCAGAAATATCATTAGCTGAATATGATAATAAAATAGGTCTTTTATCTAAAATCAATCATAATAGTGAAGATGAGTTTTTGATGGAATTTTTATACTTGATTGATGAGCCCCACTATATGATGAATCATTGTGTTTTTTTAGACATGGATTTATTATTTTATATAATAAAAAATGAAAAAATAAATCATGAATCAGAAATAGTTAAAATGATGTTATTTGATATATTAATTGGCGAAACTGATAGGCACGTTAACAATTTTGGTTATATAAAAAAAGTGAAAAATATAGAGCGATTTGCACCACTTTATGATTCAGGAAATTCATTAATACATACTATTTTTGAAATGAAACCAAATAGAAGAAATAACTTTTTAAACAAACCAGAAATTATTTTTGATAAAATGAAATCTAGATTTGATAAGGATAAAACAAACAAAAAAGAACGATATAGTCATTTAGAGGTTTTAAATTATATAAAAAACCGATATAATGAAGAATACAATAACTTTATAAAAGAAATATATGAATTTGATTTTAAAATGTACGAAGACATAATTGATAGAATGCCTAGCAAGGCTCTTTCCTTTTGTAAAAATCCAGATATAGATTTAGTTAAAGAAATAAAAAAAATGTACATTGAATATTTTAGAATAAGAATTAATAAAATTTTAGATTTTGACAAACAATAATTGCGGAGGTGAAAATTATGTTATTTAAAGTTTATACTAAAGATATTGACACAAGAGAGAGAGTTCAGATAGCAAATTTTTCATTTGATAGTGGAAAATATATATTTTCATATGTTAAAAACATTAAGGACATCATTAACAATTCAAATGTTTCATTATTTGGTAATTTCATAGATTTAGATAAACCATATGAAAGTACTGAACTTTTCCTTTCTATCAATAATAGAATTCCACAAAATGGTCGAAGAAAAAGTTATTGTGAAGAGAATAAATTAGAAGCATTAATTTCTGAACTAGAGTTGTTAAAACACACTTTTGGTGTTTTGGAAACGGATCATTTCGAATTTATACCACCGATTGATTTTACAAAAAATAACTCCATAGAGTTTAAAATTGCAGGTGAATGTTATCATGAATATAAAAATAATCTAACAGATATTAAAATAAATCAAAAATGCACACTTGAAATAGAACCAGATAATAAAGTGGATAAATATGCTGTAAAAATTAACATTGAAAATAAGTTATTAGCTTATGTTCCAAAATTTTTTTCAGAAGACATCTCAAAATTATTAAATGAAGGTAGAAAATTCAATTGCGTAATTAGCAAAATTCAAGAGAGATCTTATAAAAGAGGTTTGAGATTTTTGATAAAAATTGATTTTTGATTAACTTAATTTCTTCTTCTACGGTTTGAATATTTTCAAACCGTCTTTTTTTCAAACACAAGTTGAAAAATTGCTAGGCTGAAGTAATAACTTAAAGTGATAAAAAATAAGACAAATATATTTCAGATATTACAGAAAATTTATGCATTTTTCGTAACACTGTTCTACATTTTCTAATAGGATATACCGACTTACTAGCAATATAGTGCAAAACACAACGAGGGATAAAGCAAGACCAAGACTTCCCCAAGATTAAGGTGAAATATTATGAACAAACTTCAGATTTCTAAGAATTTAATGTCAAACTATACTACTTCTTATAATAAAAGGAAATTTTTTTCTATTCTTGATAAATGCGGAGTTGACATTAATAATTCTGAAACCCCAAGAAAATATATCAATGATTTAATTTATAAAAACTATCATAACGAAAAAATTATTAAAACATCTTTTATAAAGAATTTCCTTATTAACAAGTCCTTAAAGACAATTGGAATTTATGAAATGAAATCCAACAATAGCAGATTAGATTTGTGTACTATCGATGAAAAATACAGTACAGTTTATGAGATTAAAACAGAACTCCTGCAAGACTCAAGACACAACTTGATGATTACTACAAATTATTTGATGAATGTTATCTTATAATTCCTAAAAAATGTATTGAAAAATATATGAAGTACGTTAATCAAGAAACTGGCATTATAAATTATACAATCGGCAAAAACGGTGCAGTCAAATACAAATGGCTCAGAAAAGCCAAACCGCTTAATAGACACGACTCTTCCCTTCAAATTTACCAATTACCTCTTAAGTATTTAAGAAAAGAATCTTCATTATCTTGTGATAGAAAAAAATTAGTTGATTATTTTTTAAAGACTTATTCAAAAAATCAAATAAATAATCTTTTCAAAATTTATTATAAAGCTAATCATTATGCAAATTGGAAGTTTTTGAAGGATAATTATAAGCAAATATTACCTATCGATTATCAATGGTTTTATTCAAGAAAAATGCATCTGACTAATTGGTATTGTGGTACCTCTTCATTTGGCTTAAATACCTAATTATTGTAAAAAATTTAAATGTTCCGAATGTCTTGTACTTGTCATTTTTTTCTCTTATGAGCATTTCTTTATAGCAATCGCAATCATTGTTGTCGTTAGTCCAACCGTCTTTTTTCATGAGTGTTTTCATAATTGACTTGAATCCCTCTGCTCCCTTTAGATCTTCGGACTGCTCTATTTTATAAGCATTAGCCTTATAATCAAAGAGAATTGCTGTAGGGTTTTCACCACTTGTGTTTCCACCCTTCGCTGGTAAATCATCTTTAATACCGAGATAATTCGCTATTCCGTCAAAACCAAGTTTTTTATAACATAATATTGGTTCTTCATCAATTATCTTTGTTTGACCAGTAGATAGTTCTGAATATGTTTGACTCTTTTTTCTAGCAGAATATGTTAATATTTTTTTAAACTTATAGTCAGATAAGTTTATTTTTTTTATCTTTCTCTTTGTAGAAAGTACACTTTCTTCATCAATGTCAACGAATACTGTGTCGTTTTCTCTGAGCATATTTAAGCATTCTTTTATTGTGTCATTTAAGGCATTTAATTTAAACCTCAAGACCACGGTCTTGAAATGCTTTTTTACAAATTTTATGATTCGAGCATAATCTCTATGTAAATTAATATTCGAAACTGTGACAACTGGTATAGCTAAGTTGATTTCTTTGAGTTTTCTATATAAATTTATTATATAATTTTCCTCATTATCATTTTGATATATATCATAACTAATATTAATTTTACTGTGATCTGCATTCTTATGTTTTTTATCATTGTACTGATAAAATTCCACAAAAAATTCCTTTTCGATTATTGATTGATATTCCAAAAGTCTATGCTTGAAAGGGTCTTCAACTCCTTTCTTAGGTTTCAGATGAATAAGTTCTAATAATGGCGTCGTGGCGTCATTAAATAAATGTGAAAATTCTTTTAATAATTTCACTTCATACATTCTATTTTTCAAAATCGGAATATACATTTAAATCACCTTCTTTTAATATTGTTCTATATTTTGTAAGTTGATTCATTTCAACATATTTATCATGTTGTAAGAAACCTACTAAAATATCCTCAATTACGTTACATCTACTTGAAAATTCGACTATGTTTTTTGGTTCAAACAATCCACTTGATATAAATTGATTATAATCCTTTTTTTCAATGAAAAAATCTCTAGCAAAAGCATTATGGGTAATTTCCTCAGTATTAATATTAATTGTTTTTTCATTTACATTTTCATTTTCGATAATGTGCCCTATTTCATGAACGAACGAAAAATATATTGCATCTAATCTCTTGAATCTAGAACTAAGATAAATTACTGGATTATCTTTATAATAGCCCGTTGCTCCTCTTACCTTGGAATTAGTTACTGCTTCATTAAAAATCAAATATATGCCTAAATCATTACAAAAATCTGTTAACTCATTTAAAACATTATTAAAATCTTTTGAGTAGAGTATATACTTCAATTCATTTAAATTATCTTGATTTTGAAGATTTTTTAATTCAAATTTATTTGGAATTTTATTTACAATTTCTATTTGTTTATTACATATCGCAATCCAATTGTATATTGATTTCTTATCTCCGTTGTCTTGCATAAAATTATAACTGTATTCAAAAGTATCACATTTTTGGTATAATTGATTTATGGAATCAACTTCATGAATGTTAAGTAATTCATTGACCTTTTCTTCAAGTGATAATCCTAACCCTTTTAGTAATGTGCTAAGTGAAAAATCATTATTAACTTTATCTAACGAATACAGTGAACCACTCTCAACTTTTAATCTTTCAAGAGCAACGTAGTATGCATTGTCGATTTGCAACCAAAATTCAGCCTTAGTACCTTTGAACACTTTTTCAAATTTTAAAGCTACTTCAACAGAGAGTTTTGTTTTAGCATTTATCAATTCAGAAATATATTTTTGTGACATTTTCATTTTTTCAGCCAACTGCTTTCTTGAATAACCTAATTCTTCCATATAATCAAGAATAAAAGTACCTAATTTTACAAGTTTTTTACTCATTTTTTGTCCTCCTAGTGATAATCTTCGATAGCCATAATTATAATTCTTTTTATTTGTTCAAGTTTAATTTTGCGATAATTATCATAATCTGGCTTAATAATAATTTTATAATTCTTTGATACACTTATAGCATAAAATCCTTCATAATTCCCTTTTAATTTATGTCGTGAAAGTGGTGGTGAATGCGATATTAAATCCAAACTTGCCGCTGTTTCAAGTGCAGACAATCTTTCATAGAGTTTTATATATATGTTTGTATAATATCGTTTCAAATTAATTAGTCCATCAAGTTTCAACTCTAGTTTCCTTGTATCATATGATATTTCCATTGCTCCATCTCTTTCTGTGATTGTATTTATATTTTTACCTAAAAGGTAATTAAATTATAAACTTCATTTGTTTATATGTCAATGGTTTTGTAATAAAATTTAATTGGCAGTTGCTTATAAGAAAATAAAATATCTCTATTTTTCTTTGTTTTACTGTGTTTTTCATTTGTATTTTTAGTGTCTTTGGAAATCTAGTTGAATATTTTGGCAGTTTGAGATTAACATTTAATTTCACTAAGATGTCTTCTGCCACTCACAATTCATCTATTGATATAGTTTGTACTAAAAACTTACGATGCAATCTAAAAGTCTCTAGGTCACACCTTAGAGACTTTATTATTTGTTTTAATTATTATTTCTTTTTTTCTTTTAATCTGATAGACAAACCTCGATCTCGCTTAATTCCTCACTACCTTTTGCAATCCCTTCACCTCAGATATCGGACAGTAATAAAAGAATTTTTTAAATTTAGAAATCGAATATAAAATCTTTTTAAACTCCTAATTGCTAAATTACTAACCCTTTCAACAATTCCCTATGAAGTGTTGCTATCTTCAATATATTTTCTTAAAATATTTTTTTATTAATTATATTCGCAACTAATTTCGTTTTAATTGCCTACCAACTAGAATCAAAGTGAATCCACCTAGATATACAAAGAATGCTATAATTTCTTTTGCGTATAAAGATATATTGCTTAAATCATTGGATAATAAATACATTTCTAAAGATACATTCATAGGTGAAAATTCAGACATTGTTTGTAAGATAGACGAGAATCCCTCAAGTGGAATAACCATTCCTGAAAAAAATAAAAGAACAAAGAAAGTAAAGAGACCGATAGCTTGACCACTATTTGGTGAAACATTCAGCAGAGAAATAATATATCCGATAATAAAAAATAAATAACTGACTAAAACATAAACTATTATAAAAAATAGATTTATCTTAATAGTTACATCATACAGTACATAACTAAGAATTATAACAACCGCTGATATAACTAAATTCACTACTACAATTGAAAAAACATTAAGTAAAAAGTACCTAGTTTTACTGATTGGCAACATTAAATATCTTTTGTGTGTAAATGTAGCCTTTTTCTCAAATGCACTCATTGCTAATGAAATTATACCAATATTTGCTGATAGAAATATCAAGTTAAAAATCATAGTTGCGTCATAACCACTAAATTTTTCATTCCAATCATAAGCACCATATATTTTTCCATATATCAATGTCATGCCTATCGGTAGAATAATTGTAAAGAATAAAGCAAAAGGTTCCCTAATATGTGCTAATATTTCATTTCTAAAAAATTTTCGCATCAAATTCACCCTCCCACAACTTTAAATAAAAATCTTGGATATCTATTGTTTCACCAATATTTAGTTTAGAAAAAATATCTTTGCCATAACCTCTTAATGGTATTTTACCCTTGTATAGGAACAGAAAATAATATTTGTATTTATTACATTCAAATAAATTATGTTCACTAAATATTAATACAGCATTATTTTTTTCAACATATTCTTGCATAAATAATCTAAGTGAATTACGTAATTTGGTATCAATTCCCGTAAATGGTTCATCAAGTACGATATATTTAGGTTTCCCTATAAAAGCGAGAGCAATCAACACACGCCTTCTTTCTCCACCACTTAAAGAGGGACCTCTTTTATTCAATAAGTTCTCAAGATGAAATATATTTATTATTTCCTCTTTCCATTCATTATCTGCATTGTATAATTCTGCAAATGCATCGAGTTCTTCTTTTACTTTTATTCTTGGAAATAAACCATTTTCTTGAAAAACTACTCCCAGTTCTTTTTTTATTTCGCTAAATTGTTTCTTATTATATTTCACCTTATCGTTTTCTTTTTTCAACCCTAACATATATTCTATAAGAGTAGTTTTTCCCGCTCCATTTTCACCAATAATACAATATATTTTCCCTGGAGAAAAATTTACTGAAATGTTATTCAAAACTTTTTGAACACCATAAGAAAAACTAAGTTCATTAATTTCTATCATTGTTTTTACCTCCTATCGGTATTAATATATTATACAACAAATGCATAGATATAGCAATCTGGCTGTTTTCAGAACACATGTATACAGATAACATTAAGCATAACTTTATCCGAATATCCCGATATAAAACAACCTTGATTGATATTAAATAGTAGAGAAAAAATTAATAATAAAAGTATTAATATTTATCGTATAAAACAATAAATATCATTAAAACCTTCTTCTAGTTACACAATCTATATACTTGCAACAATTGACTAATAACAAATTAAAACATTGATGATTGCTGGATGATTTGAACTAATTTTAAAATAATCAAAATAAAAATTATTAAAAAAATTTTAGGACAAAAAAAGAGAATTTATCTTCTCTTTTTATTATTATTTATAAAATTTAATTTAATTAAAACATCCAAGTATTTCATTTATTTGGGATTTATTCCACTGACAATTTTTTCAATAATTTTTATTAATATTTTATCACTTTTAAATATACTTGTAACTATATATGAAGTTATACCTACTATTTCTACGAAAGTAGTAGTTATAAAAACAATTATTATTTGATCGCTTTCGTATTTTAAATTTCCCAATCCTATAAATGTTATTAATATAAAAATACCTATTAATTCAATAAATAAAATAGATAAAAACAGGGTAGATATCCTTTTTCTATGCACTCTTTTAATTTTTTCTTCTTCTTTATAAACTTGCAAAACTTCTTGAACCAATTTCCAACCACTATTGAGATGGCTTTCTCTTAATTTCTTTTCTTCAGTTGACTCAGGTTTTTCGTATTTTTCTTGATCTATGTCTAATTCATTTGTAAATTTTAAATTTTTAAAACTCACTGTATTTTTGTCATTATTCATTTTATATCAGTTCTAACCCTTCTAATCTTAATTTCATGTCAATACGAGAAACGCCAAATACTTCAGCAAGTATAGCAGTATTTTTTTCAATTTTAAAAAATCGTACAATTTGATTAGCAGGCATTAACAGTTCATTTGCAAAAGCATCAGCTTGCAACTCTTTTTCATCACGTTCTTCATTAATAGATCTTCTTATTACCGTATACGTTTTTTCAGATTCACCATTATAGTGAAGCAAAAACCGTCCTATTTCATGCGCTGCTGTAAATCTTTTTTTCTCC
This sequence comes from Candidatus Bathyoplasma sp. NZ, assembly GCA_013332095.1. Classification (GTDB taxonomy): domain Bacteria; phylum Bacillota_I; class Bacilli_A; order MAG-NZ; family MAG-NZ; genus Bathyoplasma. Next base: position 41,919 of record JABENI010000006.1, on the reverse strand, counting down.
ATAGATTCATTTTTGTTCATACAGATATTTACTTTATCTTTTTCAATATCCAAAAGTCCACTGTAATTAGAGTTTACATCAGAAAAATCAGCTTCTAAAATTATGATTTTTTTATTAGATTCTTTTTCTAACAATTCAACTAATCTCCCTATTTTTAAACCAATTTTATCAGTTAATTTTAATTCTTCCCTAATAGATTTTGCTCTATCCTCGGCATCATCAATATTAAATTCATTCATTAAACTCACCTCTTTTCAACACATCCTAATGATAATAATATTCTATTATTGTAGAAGGTTTTATAACGTTTTTACGTTATCGTTATTATAACAAAAAATGTTAAATATACAAACATATTTGACATTTTTTCTAATATTTAAATTATTTATAATTTTCTTTGATTTTTAGATTGTTTTTTTAACTATTTTCTAAAAAATTTTCTCATTTCTTTATTTGATTTGACCATTTCCATAAATAATGTATTTTGTACTAGTTAAAACTTCTAACCCCATTGGTCCTCTAGCATGTAATTTTTGGGTACTGATCCCAATTTCTGCTCCGAAGCCAAACTCGAATCCATCAGTCAACCTGGTAGAAGCATTTACGTATACAGCTGCTGCATCAATATCATTTAAAAACTTTTGAGCGTTTGGATAATTATCGGTAATAATCGCTTCTGAATGGTACGTTGTATACTGTTCAATATGGGCAATTGCTTCGTTTAAACTATCGACAACTCTGATTGCGACAATATAATCGTGAAATTCTGTTTGATAATCTTCTACTGTTACTTCGGTAGCATAATCAATTAATTCTCTAACTGTTTTATCTCCACGAATTTCCACAATGCCTTTGAACTTTTCAGCTATCAAAGGAAGAAATTGATCTTTAATATCTTTATGAACTAAAATTGTTTCACAACTATTACATACACCTGGTCTTTGTGCTTTAGCATTATACGCAATATTGACAGCTTTACTTAAATCAGCATACTTATCGATATACGTATGACAATTACCTACCCCTGTTTGAATAATCGGTACTGTACTATTTTGTACAACTGTATTTATTAATCCAGCACCACCTCGCGGTATTAATAAATCTAAATATTTATCCATCTTCATAAACTGATTGGCTGTTTCTCTTGAAATATCAGTTAATATTTGTAAACAGTTTGGATCTATATTTCTCTTTATGAAAACTTGATTAATAATTTCAACTAATTTAATATTGGAATTTAATGCTTCTTTTCCTCCGCGTAAAACAACGACATTTCCGGTTTTAAAACACAGCCCAAAAGCGTCAACTGTTACGTTTGGTCGCGCTTCATAAATTATCCCAATTACTCCAATAGGTACTACTTTCTTACCGATAATCATGCCGTTAGGGCGCTCATCCATTGACAATACTTTGCCAATTGGGTCTGCTAATTCTGCAATTTGTCTTAAACTTAAAGCCATGCTTTCAATTCTTTCATCTGTTAATTGTAGGCGGTCTAACAGTGCTTTAGACATATTATTGTTTTTTCCGTTTGCTAAATCTTTTTCATTCTCAACAATAATCTCTCTTTTATTTGTTATTAAAGCGGCGGCGACTTCGATTAAAATTTCATTTTTCGCTACTTTTGTCACTTCTCTTAAATTTTTAACTGCTTTTTTAGCATTTTGACATATCTCTAATAAATTCATTATTTCGCTCCTTTAAAAATAGTTCCTACTTCTTTTCCTTCTAAAATATCATACAAAATTTTTACATCTGCACCACTGCAAATAACTAAATCAATGCCCTTTTTAATCAGATAATTAGCAGCTTTTAATTTACTATCCATTCCGCCAGTTCCTAATTCGGATTTAGTAGTTAAAACATGTTTTTTGATATCGTCATCAATTTTTTCCACTGTGGAAATTATTTCGTCTGTTAATCCACCAGCAACACTTTTTCTAAGTCCCTCAATATCGCTGATAATAATCAATAAATCAGCACCCGTCACTGCTGCTACTATTCCTGATAAATTATCATTATCGGAAAAATTACTGCCAATAATCTCATCTGTAGCTACCGAATCATTTTCATTAACAATCGGTATAACCCCTAACTCCAGTAAAGAGTCAAAAGTTCTAATTACATTTTCTTTTTTCATCTGGTCATCTACAATATCTTTTGTTAATAAAATTTGGGCACAGACTCTATTAAATTCGGTAAAATACTTTTGATAAATTTGGATTAAATAAGCTTGTCCAATTGCTGCTACTGCTTGTTTCATACTGAGTTCTTCTGGTCTTTTTTCTAAATTCATCCTACCAATACCGGCACCAATTGCCCCACTCGATACTAAAATTATCTCTTTTCCACTATTTGCTAAATCTGTTAACACTTCAGCTAATTCACGAATTTTCTTAAAATTCAATTTACCATTACTGTGAGCAATTGAAGAAGTTCCTACTTTAATAACCACTCTTTTAGCTTTTGTTATTTGTTTTCTCATCATAATCACTTATAACCTAACATTGAATAAATGGCAATTGCATGTAAAAGGGAACCTACCACTACAAAAATATGCCAAATCAGATGGCTGTATTTAAATTTAGCTAAAGCATAAATAGCTGCTCCTAAAGTATAAACCACTCCCCCTGCTAATAAAAATATAAATGTAACAGATGAATATTCTTTTACATCACTAGCAAAAAACATTATTGACCAGCCTAACATTAAATACAGCACTATATGAACTCGGTGATTTTTTTCACAATTTATCATTTTAAAAATAATCCCTAAAAGGGCAGCAGAGCTAATTAAAATTATGCCAATTAGACCTTTTGTTGAATTTACCGCAATTAAAAGAAAAGGAATAATACTAGCAGCAATCAATAAGTATATCGCCGCATGATCCAATCGCCTAAAAATAGTTTTTAATTTTGTCCGCTCGAAAGAGTGATACAACGTCGACATTGAATATAACATAATCATCGAAATCGAAAAAATTAGCGAGGCAACCACTTCTACCGTGCTTGAAGATTTCAGCAGGAAAATAACTAAACTCAATATACTAAATATAACAGCTACTCCATGAGAAACTGCGTCTCCTCTTATTTCTCCTATACTACTCTCTCGTTTCATCCTTGTACTCTCCTTCAATTTATTTTTAATAGATTATAACACAATTTTAAATTAATGTTCGCTATCTGACTTAAAATAAATCGATTAGCGTTGGGGTTAACAAAACTACCAATCCTAAAAATATTGCACTTATTATTAGATTTTTAGCCTTTTTTAATAACTTTCCACCGTCATCTTCTAACTTTGAAGAAACAGAGAACAAGACTAAACCTAAAACTAATAAAAAACCTGCTACTGAACCACCGACTGCTTGAATTATTTGAACCACGAAGTCGATAGTATTATCAGTAATACATTTTGTTTGTTCTACTAAGTCGATATCATCGTTAACACAAAGTGTCTTTAAATCACTTCTACAACCACTCAAAAATAGTATCAATAATATAGATATTTTTTTCATCTATTCCTCCTGTTATTTTTCCCATTAAAGATCGTTATTTAAACTAGATGTCGCTACCTCAAATATTTTATTTGTGGGAGTGAAAACATTTCTAAAAGGCATTACCTGATTCTCCCAAATAACTAATCCCTGCCCATGCTTAATTTGACTGATATAACTTTTATCAACATCGCTGAGTTCAAACAGTTTTACCAATTGTCTTAAGTCAGTTGATTTTTGTCCTAGTAATAATAAAAACTCCGAATTCGCTAGCATCTTTCTCGCACTGTCATTCAGTAATAAATCTTCGACATTTTGGGTAATCCCGGTAATTATTCCCCCGTACTTTCTAAATCTCTTATAAAAACTTATTAAATAATTAATCGACATTTGATGATCAAACAATAAATAAATCTCATCGATGTAGAGCCTCGTTCTTCGATTTACCTTTTGATTAACTATCACTTTTTGCCAAATCATCTCCATCACTACTAAAAGCCCTACTTTTTTTAATTGCTTACTTAACTTATTTATCTTAAAACAGGTTAATTTATTTTTTATCTCCACACTAGATTTATTGCTAAATATAGCTAGACTACCGGTAGTATATATTTCCAATGCCACTACCAAATCTTCAATTTCCGGAAATTTTGCTAGCTCCGTTCTGAGATTTTCTAAAGTCGGTACCCCTTTAAACTTAAAACAATCAGCGTATATTTTATGAACTGCTTTATCGATTAACGACTGTTCTTTTAAAGTTAAATTTTTTCCCAACATAGTTTCTAGTAAAGTTTGCAAATACTCCGATTTCATTTTTACTGCATCTTGATAATTATCTATTTCATTAATTTCCAGTGGATTTATAAAATTACTAGAAGTGGTTGAGACATCTATTGTTTCACCTTGTAAAGATGACACTAATTTAGCGTACTCATTTTCTGGGTCGATTATCACAACATCGTCATCATTGTTAATTAACACTTGAATTATTTCCAATTTAGCAGCAAACGATTTTCCACTTCCTGTTGTCCCTAAAATAAAACCATTAGGTGAGTCATTTTTACCTTTTCCGCGATCAAACTTTATCACATCAGCAGTAATTTGATTTTGACCATAAAACGCTCCCTTTTTTTGAACTGGATAACTACGGGCCTTAAAAGGATGAAAACAAGCTAACGTTTCGGTTACCACAATCTTGTTTAAAAATATTAAATTTTCTTTTCCTATGGGTAAAGTTTCTAAAATTCCTTCTAGATGTTGAAAATCTAACCTACTTAAACTAACTTGATATTTTTTCAAAGCAGCCTGAATTAAGACCGAATTGCTTTCTAACTGCCTCAAGTTATCGCTTTCCTGAGTAATTAATAATTTTATATCGTATAAATTTTGACTTTTCTCATTTATCAAATTAATTATTTCACTAGTTGCCTCTAATTGCTCTTTAATTTGAGTTGGTAATTGACTACTATCTAATTTTTTCTTTAAAAATTCTAACTTATTGGCCTCGACTGCACTTCTAATCTTTTTTAAATATTTTATTCTATCGGCAACTCCAAAAATCTTTATTTTTAAATTAATCTTCATTTTAATATTCAGTTCCATTAATTCTTTTAACACTTCGTCCGGTAAATAATTAGGTAATTTTGCTAGAGCAAAAGACTGTTGATAAACCGTATCCTCACCAATTATTTCGCAACAATTTGCTCTACTTATAATAGCGGTATTTTCAATACTAGAAAGGTTTAATAAATCTTTTAAAATTAGATTTTCTAACTCCTTTTTTCTTAAAGAGCTTAAAGTTACAAAAATATTATTATTGTTGTTTAAATCTTGTAAGTATTTATCGAAAGCCATCTTTAAATCATCTAATCTCTTAATGGCCTGTTCTTTATTTAAGCCACTGATAATCAAAACAAAATATTTTTTGCTGATGTAACTTTTCTCATCCAGTATTTTTTCGATTTGATTATTTACTTCTTCCCTTAAACTATCGTATTGGTCATCTTTTAAAGTAGATTTAATATTTTCAATAAATTTTTGATCTATTTTTTCCCTTACTAAAAACTGGTTTACTTCAATATCTTCGGCAAACAAGTTTAAAAAAGAACAAAAATTATCAAACAATAATTTTCTCTCAGCCATTTTCACAGTCAAATAATTAATATCCGAAAGTTGATAAATTTTAAGATAACTTTTGTTCGTTATCAGCAAATCATCTTCAATTTGCTGATAGAGGTTTAATTTTGTCACCGGTATTTTAGTCCGTAACAATATCGGAAAAATGTTTTTTAAGATGTCTTCAATATACATCCCATTATAATAAAACATCGAAAAAACACCTACCCCTAAAGCGAGAGTACTTCCAATTGCCACCGCTAGTAAAAAATCAAAATAATAATTTATTAAGACAGTGGGAATTACTACTAAAATCATCGATAAAAACAAACTCAACAACTGCCTTGAATTCATTCCAAAAAATATTTTTTCTTGGTACTTATTAATTTCTTTCGCGACTTTCACTTCAATTTTTTTAATGTTTTCACCTCCTAACTACCGTGATTCTCTTAATAAATTTATTTACTTTCCCTAACATCTTGTAAGTGATTATTAAAATAAAAATACTAACTAAATTATTGGCAAAATTTAATTGTTTGCTGATTTCGGTTATTTTAATCATTTCAATTAAAACTGGAATCAAATAAACAAAAGTTAACATTAGAATTACTACTAAAATCCCTTCTAGTAAATTAAAAATAAACTTTTCAAAATAAAAAAAACCATACTTTTTATAATCTGAATCAATCAATAAAACAATGGCGAACGGCGCTAAAATCATTAAAAACAAATGAATTAAGTACCTGGTAAAAGCTAATTTAATAATTCTAAAGGTCAGCAAAATAATCAGCACAAACTGTAAATACATTAAAAAATAGCTAATCGCTACGAGCACAAAAAAATTTGTTCCGCTTCTAAGAATTGTCCAAATAGAAACATCTTCGACGTTTAAATTATTAAAATCTTTAAATACTGTCTTGATTAATTCACTTTCACCTAAATAGTCGGTAATTGACTGAAAACTGCTGATTATTGCTGAAGAAATTATCCATAACTGTTTGGCCATTTCTGAGGAAAATAAAATTAAGAGCCAAATTAAAAATATTTTAATCAACAACTTAAAAACTTCAATAACTCTAAAACAATCTAACAATAAAGCCTTTTTATAAAAAGTTTGTATCGATAACAAAATAATTAAGGAGCCAGCAATAATTTTTGACCACTCTGTCATCTTTTCGATAAAATCATTTATTATTTTTTGACTACAATTTGCCGTAATTTTATTACCTACACATCCTTCGTTAAAATCAAGACTATTTAAATCATAACTGTACAACTTTATCAGTAATTTAACAACGTTGGGATAACTATTTAATTTTATATTTTTTTCATCATAAGTAGTTACTTTTATTTCGCTCGTAAAAACAGTCTTTGTACTACTGACAAATTCACCGTTTTCTTTTACTAAAAAATTATAAGTCAAGGAGTATTCTCCTTTTTCAAAAGGCTTATATTTGGTTATCAGCCAATCTAAATGACTGTCTTCACTAGTCAGTTTTAGATTGTTACTGTCAATCAAACTACCGCTTAGATTTTGCTTGACAGTCAACTTAGTCAATTTTAGATAATTTGGATATTTTTTTGTGAATTCACCGTAACTTTCAGTAAATTGTTCACCTTCAATGGAATACTTAACTACAAAATTATTAACATAAGAGGAGTTTTGATATTGGTTGTAAAAATCAATATTATTAAAAGGGGAAATTGTTAAGGGGTTATTTAATGAATTTTCAATTTGGATATTTTTTATTTCTTCAATTGCCTTAATTTTAACAGAACTAATTAATACCGAAAAAAGCAATAAAATTATTACTTTTTTCATTAAAATTTTTTCCTCATAAACAACAGTAATTTAACTAAGACAATGCCACTGACCCCTACAGTAAGAGCTATTTTTATCAAAACATTTGAAGAATCTACAGTAACAGTTATTATTTTTTGGGTCATATTTCCAGAAGTATCAACAACAGATACAAAATAGTCTGTTGTCCCTGGTTTTTTAATATTAATTTCTTCTGAAAAATTTAATTTATTAGTCAAATCACCATCGTAATTATCGCTGGCGGATAAACGCATCAAGATATCACTTTTAGAAAATTTATCGTTGACCTTAATATTAAAATGCTCTACATCAGCATAGATATCCGGTGCCCTAGTATCAACAATTTTAATAACTCTGGACTCTAAATAAATTTCTTGATTCAGTAATTCAACATAATAATCGATTCTATATTCTCCTAACAAATTAACATTTACTTCTCCCTTACTCAAAATTTTTTCAGAGAATTCACTATTCAGTCCGGAGGTTACAACTATTCCGGCCTCGATGTATTCATTTCCGTATTCAATTATTAATTCACTTTCACCTAATAATTGACTAGCAATGTCGTATACCACTACTATTACTTCGGTCTCATAAATGTTACCACTGGTGTCTTGTACCTGATATTTTAACAGGTAACTACCACTTTTAAGATAGTCGATACTACTGTCATCAAAAGTTATTTCTAGTTCATCAGAACTGTTATCCTCAGCCTGAAGATCAGTTAAAAATATATTGCTAGTAGCTCCTATTTTCAAATAAATTTGTTTGGCGTTTAGGATTATTGGAGCAGTTGTATCAACAATATTAATCGCTAAATCAATCACTGATTGATTGTTACTTTTATCTACTGCCGTAAAAGTTATTTTTTGCTGATTGCCAACTTTTCGATAATTTAAATTTTCCGGTAATTGATAAGAAATTTCAATTTCACTGCTTTCGTCATAATTATCAATAACTGTGATGTTATTTAACCAGCCATCATATATTTCTCCTGCTTCGAAAATGATTTCCGTTGTTTCAATTAAGGGGGGAGTTAAGTCTTCAACTACTACGGGAATTGTCGTATAAACATAATTACCCGCTTGATCTGAAACACTGTAGTTAATTTCATAATTTCCTATTTTATTAAAATCAACTGCTGTTTTAGCATCGTTTTCAATTGTTAAATTCAAACTTTGTCCATCGCTAGCCTCAATGTATTGATTAAAATCCATTTCTTCAACAACTACTGTTCCCACCTCAAAGTTAAGTTTAGCACTTTGACTTAAAATAACCGGTGGCTGATTGTCAATAACGGTGACTGTTGTCTCGGTTGTACTGATATTTCCAGCATTATCAGTTGCCTGATAAATTAGTTGATAACTACCGACCACACTTAAACTGATTTCGGTATCATCAAACGTTACAACTACTGTTCCATCAAGATCATCAACTGCGGTTACTCCTGCTAACCAATTGATATCTGGCTCATTTACTCCCACCGTCCATAATTTAACCCCCGTAATAATTGGGGCTACTCTATCTTCTACTAACACTGAAGTTGTCTTGATAGTTACATTTCCGGCATGGTCCGTTGCCTGATAAATTAGTTGATAACTACCGACCGCACTTAAACTAACTTCGGTATCATCAAACGTTACTCCGACCGTTCCATCAAGATTATCAACCGCTGTTACTCCTGCTAACCAATTGATATCTGGCTCATTTACTGCCACTGTCCATAATTTAATCCCTGAAATAATTGGAGCTACTTTATCTTTTACTACCACTGTAGTTGTCTTTGTAGTTACATTTCCGGCATTATCAACTGCTCTATAAAGAAGTTGATACCTTCCGACCGCACTTAAATTAACTTCGGTGAGAACAAACGTTACAACTACTGTTCCATCAAGATTATCAATCGCTGTTACTCCTGCTAACCAATTGATATTTGACTGATTTACTCCTACATTCCACAATTTAACCCCTGAAATAATTGGAGCTACTTTATCTTCTACTACCACTGTAGTTGTCTTTATAGTTACATTTCCAGCATTGTCCTCTGCTCTATAAAAAAGTTGATACCTTCCTACCGCATTTAAACTAACTTCGGTATCATCAAACGTTACTACCACCGTTCCATCAACATCATCAACCGCTGTTACTCCTACTAACCAATTGATATTTTGGCTATTTACTCCCACCGTCCATAATTTAATCCCTGAAATAATTGGAGCTACTTTATCTTTTACCACCACTGTAGTTGTCTTGGTAGTTACATTTCCGGCATTATCAACTGCCCTATAAAGAAGTTGATACCTTCCTAATACTCTTAAATTTACCTGATTATCTTCAACCTTTACATCCACCGTTCCATCAACATCATCAACCGCTGTTACTCCTGTTAACCAATTGATATTTGGCTGATTTACTCCCACCGTCCATAATTTAATCCCTGAAATAATTGGGGCTACTTTATCTTCTACTATCACTCTTGTCGTCTCTATAGTTACATTTCCGGCATGGTCCTCTGCCAAGTAAAGAAGTTGATAATCACCTACCGCATTTAAATTTACCTGACTATCATCGGGAGTTACTTCTACAGTCTGGTCTACATTATCAGTAGCATATACCCCCACAAGCCAATCAGGTTTTACCGTTTTAAAAGGTAAGTAGAAAATCGTTATTCCCAATATTTCAGGACCTTGATTATCGACGACTAAGACCGTAACTGGTATTATTTTTTCATTACCTGAGTTATCTTTTACACTGTAAACTAATGGATACAACCCTGGAACATTCATAATAACAGCTGAATAATCTATCTCCATTAAGTCGGTTAAATCACCATCTACATTATCACTAGCAGTTACACTGTTCAAATAATCAGTTAAACTACCATTGACTTCAACTTCAAAATTTACTGCTCCTACTATCACTGGCTTAACTGTATCAACTACTAAAACTGTTCTTATTTCTTCAACACTGTTACCAGCTTCATCGGTCGCTCGGTAAATTATTTGATATTCTCCTAACTTATTTAAATCTATTTCTCCTAAAATTTGTTTAAAGATATTTTCCGATAAGCTAAAATTATCCGTTATTATTACATCTTTGTACCAGTAGACACTACTGGTCCCTACCTCAATTACTAAATCACTAAATACGATATTTGGTGGTTCTTCATCTGGCACTGTCACTGTCCGCATAACGGTACTGCTATTACCTTTACTATCGACAGCATAATAGCTTATTTGGTAAATTCCTGGTTTTGTTTCATCTACTTCACCACTTATCGCAACATTTTTATCTCCTTCCACATAATCGTTAGCAGACGCCCCAAATTCAACGTAGGTTTCACCTTTAGATATTTCAATTTCTGACCTTCCATTAAGGGTAATATTAGGACCATCTAAGTCTTGATAATTTGTCGAGCCACCATTTTCATAAGCCGTGGAATCAAAATAATCCCAGTTAACTCCATCGTAACTGTACTGATACTTTGTTTCCCAAGTAACATTGTTATGTGCATAACATCTATTACCAATTAAATTAAAAGTTTTATCTTCTTGATTAATCTTCCAATAATCAATTGAATAATATTTATTCCATTTAAGCAACACTGGTTGCGAATAAGAAGGAATTATACTGTATTTGTAAAATCTAGGCTGTCCCAAACTTCTATCACAGTAACAGATCTGGCTAATAAAAACTTTTTGAACTCTAAAATTTTCTTTAAATATTAAAGTTTGATTTCCAAATTTAATCGTACTACGATCTTCTGCCTTTAAATTTAAGACCAAGATAAAATTAAATATCACAATTAACAGAAATATTTTTTTACATTTCATCAATCACTACTCCTCTCCATCTACTTTTATAATTGTGATTAGTTATTTTTTTACTTTTAAAAATTTAAAAATAAAAAAAGGCATTTCTGCCCTTTTTTGTAAATTTAACTTTTTATAAAATATCCTAAAGCGACTAAAAGAATTCCCATTAACATTACAAGTATTCTATATTTCCCTCTTCCTATTTTTTTAACTATAAACTTAGCTCTTTGTGTTTCAAATATTACATTCAAATTTGCTGCTGCACCTATTATATAAAGCGCTCCGATAATATAAAATATTGCTTTTAAAACCCCCATATTAATAATCTCCTCTTATATATTATTTTTTTTATAAAACAGTTTTGTAAAAAAGTACACATAAAATATATTTACTACTATTCCTAAAACGATGTAAACGATAAAACTAAAATTCATCTTAACCATTCCCGCATTGATAAGATCGGTTAAAACTATATTTTGAGCGGCTTTGGCTGCCCAAACTCCTGGTGCAAACATAAACAAATATTCTTTCCAATCTAGAAAAAACATTGCGGCTATCGGAAAAACTATTAAAAACCCCGTTGCCTTCATCGTTATAAACCCTTCCACCTTATTGTTAGCAAAAGTGTTTATCAACAATGCTGTTATAATAGTTTGAAATGCTGATACCAAAGATATTAAAAACAACTTATAAAAAGCTACATCTTTAAACATCCCTGATAGTACCATAAGTAAAAATCCCGCAATAATTGCCAATATAAAGACAAAGAGAATTTTAAACCAAACATAAAATTTTAAAGAAATCGGCGAGATACTTAAAGAAAGAAAAACATTATCATCGCGATCATCTAAAATGGAAAATCCTGCTATAGCACCGTAAATATAACCTGTTAAAATACTGAGAACAATGACTATAAAATTTTTCGCTTCCGCAGAACTTGCCACTGACATTTGACTAAGCAACAACCCTATTAAAACAGGATAAATTAATAAAATTAAAGTCATTTTATCTCTTAAAATATTTTTAAATTCATTTTTAATAAAAGTCTTCAACATCTTACACACCTACTTCTTTAGTAGCGTATTTTTGGAAGTCTTTTTTTACCTTAAAGATATACAGTAATACTGTCAGTAAAGTTAAATATCCCAATCCAACAATATAACCTAACAATTCTAAATCCCCATTATCCATTCCGTAATTCATTAATTTATTAGCAGTGTCTAACGGGATAAAAAATAAAAATTTACTAGCAGTGTCTGAAAAAACATTCAGTGCTCCCATTATGATGGGGATCGAACTAATTAACGTATAAATCATATAGTTTATCAATAACGTAGTAAAATCTTTCGAAAAATAAGAAAACCATATTCCGATAAGAGTATGCAAAGAACTAATCACTACAACTGCTAAAAAAATTAAAAGGTAATTGTAAGTCATTCCTTTTAAAAAATAGACACTGATAACAAAAAAACCGGTCCACAATAATGAATTCATCACATTGACAATAATTTTAGCAATCAGATACTGATCGACTTTCACTGGACTTACTAAAATTGAACTTAAAGTATTTTCCTTTTTTTCATAAAACAGCGTCACTCCATTTAACAAGGCAGTCATTAAGGAAGCATCCATCAAAATAATAATTGGCAAAAACTGCTTTAATTCCTCAATTTTTAAAAAATAGATAAAAATTAACCAAATAAGATTTACCACGAAACTCGCTTTAAGTAAATTATATTTATTAAGTCTAAACATTTCAGCTCTAACAAGATGTCTAATAGTTTGCATCTAACCCAACTCCTGTCACTTGAATAAAGATTTCTTCTAATGTTGTTTCACCACTGTGAATTGTTTCTATCTGATTTTCTTTTAAAAAATTACTGAACTCTTCAGTCTTAATTTCCTCCATACTAAATTCTCTCTTGTTTGTTTTGTTATCTTTTAAATATTCAACAGTTACGAGTTGTTTTCCGTATTTTATCTTCAGTTCTCTTGGCGAAGATATCTCTTGAATTATTCCATCGCTGATAAAAGCAACTCGATCACATAACTCATCAATATCAGCCATAATATGACTGGTGATAAAAACAGTCCCTCCGTTAGCCACAAATTCTTTAATCATATTTTTCATGATTCGTCCATTTTTAGGATCTAGACCGTTTGTCGGTTCATCTAAAAATAAAATTTTAGGATTGTTTAACAAAGCTCTAACAAAATTAAGTCTTATTTTCATCCCCTTTGAATATTCGCCAACTTTTTTATTTCTATCCTCATAAAGCCCTACTCGTTTCATTAAACTCTCAACATCGGCGTTATTTTTATATAGTTTTTGAAAAAACTTCAAATTTTCGAGAGCAGTTAATTTAGAAAAAGATATCGGCATTTCAAAACATACTCCTATCTCCTCATAAAAAGAATCATCGAGTTTTTTTAAATCTAAACCATTGTAAGAAATCTCCCCTTGATAATTTTTTAAAATTTTAATTAAAATTTTCTGAGTAGTTGATTTCCCTGCTCCACTTGGACCTAAAAAGCCAAATATCTCGCCTTTTTTTATTTCAAAAGAAACTTCTTTGATTGTTGGATTTTCACTTTTAGGATAGGAAAACCGCAAACTATTTACCTTTATCATTACCTATTTCTCCTTTTGCACGATTTGTAGATGTACGGTTTATTGTACCATTACTAACAGGTCAAAGCAATATATTGATAATACCACTACCTAATTATACTTTTGTTGTAAGATTTCATTCCTTTCTAGCATTACTTTAGATGACCTATATAATGAACATTGACAACTATATCTTTTACTGTCCTTTCATGCCAAAACTATTACTGGTAGTTGCCAGGAACAATATACCCCCAAAGCTTTAACATCAGAAAAGCCACTAGAGTTATTCTATTATTCATGAAGTAACTTTATATGGCTTTGATTAGTTGTTGTTAAGTTTATAATACGTATTTCTGCTTACTCCTTTTTTTATTATCACAGACTCGTTACAAAGTATATTTAAGATATCATTTGTAGCTGATTTTTCTAATCCTAATAAACTTCTAGCTTTTTCTGAAGTTATAGTCTTATTTATTTGTAAAAATTCTATAATATAATTTTTTCTATAATTAAATTTGCGTTCGGTTTACATTCGGTTTGCGTCCGCTTTGCATTCGGATACTTTGATTGGAAAAACAATTTTTATATAGTTATCTGATATTTTAAAAATATCTCTACTGTATGCACTTAATATTCTAGACATTCCTGAACCTAATTGTTCTACTAAATCCATATCTTTAAACACTCTCATAAGCACCTTGTTTCTTGGATTTGATACCCCATCAAAAAACTCATCTTTAGTCATTCCTAAGGGAAGTCCTCCCATCGAAGTTATTTCAAATCTATCTGTGAATATTTCAAAAACTGGAGGCACTTCATTTATAGCATAATCATTATGAACAATTGCATTTATAACAGCTTCTCTCAGTGCTATTTTATCTACATTTCTCCATTCATCACGCTCTGCTTTTCCAGTAATTTTAGTATGGGTAGTATTATAAATATCTAGTTTATCAAGAACTCTTGTTGTTGCTTTTATAAGTGAGCAGTAACCATATTCATTACTTTCTATCAAATCAACTTTATTCACACCACCATATACCGCAACTTTAATCGACACAGCATTGTCATCAGCTAGTAAATACGCATTGTAATTCAATTTATCATCATCATTGTACAATTCCAAGTTATGTAAAAAGTTATCATTTATAGTAAATCTTTTTTCTTCATAAAATATTTTCAATTGACGAAAAGTTAAATCTTGTCTAGGTGAAAGTATTTTTGATAGAGAATTTCTAGTTCTTTTGGAAAACATATTTTCTATCATCTTAGTAGTCATTGGCATTTTAGCATTACCTACTCTTATATAACAACCCTTTTCTGATTGACCATATTTTTTTATATGATAGGGTTTCTCTGGTCCACTAGTTATTACTATTTTTATATAATATTTATCCGCAAAACTTTCAATAACTATCTCAAAAAGTCCAAGTATTGATGGTGAAATATTGTCCTTAAGTTGATTTCCTATTTTTAATACTGTTTCATCAATGTTTGGTAAACCTATAATATTTCCCATGTTATCTATCCCAATATATAAGTATCCACCAACTTTAGAATTAAGAAAAGCTACAACTTCAGTTACATCTTTATCAGAGTATATACTTATAAATTTACTATTGTGTGTTTGGATTGATTTATTCATTTCATCACCTACTTGTTAATTATTGTATTAATTATTTGTTCTTTATCCATTGTGAAACCAGCGTTTTTTAGACATTTTCAGATTCTAAAATCTCTTTCTGTTTCTTTTTAGAAAAACCATTTAATATCAAATCATAAGACATGTCAATCATCATCTTCATAATATCATCAGGAACATCACCATCTAATAATATAGAATTCCAGTGCATTTTATTCATATAGTACCCTGCTGTGATTTCTTTATAATCTTCTCTTAGGGCTTCCGCAAATGCTGGCTCACATTTTAGCGTTATGATAGCCTCGCCTTCTTTGTTATTAGTAATCATACAAATCATTTTGTCTAATATCAAATATCTAATAGCGTTCCATTCAGCTTTAAAATCTTTCGCTACACCTTTTTTTTGTAGGAAATGATCATTAATCCAGTTGTATTTCATTTAGTTTTCTCCTTCAATTTTATCATATATTCATTATTTAACTAGGATTTATAATATCTTTTTTTCTCCATTAATTATAACATAATCAATTATAAAAAACTCATACCAATTTCTATTAATAGCTTTCCATCTGATTAGTTCAGAGTTAGATCCTTCAGATAAAACTGAATCTAACGACATCAACTTCATTATCAAAATTCTTTAACCATCCAACCAAGCATTTGAGGTCATAAACCATATCATAGTTAAATCTTTTAAACACTGCAATAAATAATATGACTTTTCCATATTCGCGGATTTTGTGTTGCAACTATCGCCTTTATTCTTATTTTCCCTATTTCTTAACTACAAATAAGTGACTTCCAATGTCCATCATCTCTATAGTTTATCGTTCACGTTGCTTTTACTAAAAATCAAAAATCGCTAAAATAGAGATTTTTTCTAACCATTTTAAACTAAAACTATTTTATTTAAAAGTCTTGATTTTCTGCTGATAGATGTATTATTCGATTACTATCAACAAATTTTGATACTTTATCATGGAATTTATTTCAAAAATCTGTTAAAATTAGAAATTGTAGAGGAGTTGCCTTATAGTATCTAAACTGCCAATGGCCTTGTTCTTTGTACCTCTTATTCAAAAAAATTTATTTTTAAATCTAAAAAAAATCTTAGAAAGTTGAAAATATGCTTCCCATGAAAAAATTTATAATATCTAAAGATGCCATTGAGCATTTCAAAAATAACGATCCGATTTTATATAAGCTGATAGTCGATTTACCAGAGCCTGATCGATATATCAATGATAATCTGTTTCAAGAATTAGTTCGCAGTATTATTGCTCAACAAGTAAGTACTAAAGCCGCTAAAACTATCTACCAGCGTATCGTTGATAAATTTGAAATAAAACCGGAAAATTTTCTCGAATGCGATAAAGACGATTTACAGAGTATCGGTATCAGTTACCGAAAAGTTGAATATTTAAAAAACCTATCTAGTCAGGTTCACAGTAAAGAATTAAATTTAGAGACGATAACTAGTTTAAGCAATGAAGAGATCATTCAAGAAATAACTAAAGTTAAAGGTTTAGGTATTTGGTCTGCGGAAGTATTTTTAATGTTTGCTTTAGGTAGAAATGATATAACCTCATTTGGTGATTTAATGATTAAAAGAGGAATTGCTAAAGTTTATCAACTAAATGATTTACCGACAAAAGAAAAATTTCAGGAATTGACTAAAAAATGGTCACCTTATAATACAATTGCTCATTTCTATATTTGGGAAGCGAGTAAACTTTAAAAAAGCGAAAATTAATTCGCTTTTTCTTTTTTGTGGTTTTAATAACCTATTTAACTATTTTGAACTTCTTTAATTGTTTTTTTGATAATATACGGCAATTTTTCAATGCTCTCTAAATTAAGACTACAAAGAGCAATTCTTAAACCGGTCTTTAAATTTATTGTAAAAATTAACTTATCCATTAGTTTTTGATGGACCAGGTCCTTATCTTCACCCACTATTTTTACTGTTACAAAGAAACCTTCCCGGTGGGGATAAATATCTAACTCCACTTCCTTTGCTTTTAATAAAAATATTTCACTTCTTTCTTTCAGTAACTTCACGTATTTACCTTTTTCTTCAAGATAATTGTTTCGCAAATAATCTGATTCAATAATTTTGGCAAACAAATTTTGTCCACCATTGTTGATATTGCTCCAAACTGCTCTCGCACTATGAGAAAAAAGATTTTTATACTCTTCTTTATCTTTACCTAAAATTAAAGTAGCTCCTACTCTTAACCCATAAGCAGTTAATGATTTAGATAAACTAAAGGCCACGACAACGGTGATATTATCGTCAATTGTTTTAAATAACTCAAAATGTTTTTTAGCTTTTTTAGAATCTTTACAATAATCAATATAAGCAATATCATTAATCAGCGTTATTTTCCCTTGAGTTGCGATAGTATTTAAATGCTCCATTACCATCTCCCACTCGTTTAAACTCATGGAATAACCTGTTGGATTATGTGCAGGGTCATTAATTATTACGGTTATTTTTCCTTGCTTTTCCATAACAGCAGTTGTTTTTTCTTTAAAACTTCTAATATTAAAACTATCTCCTTCGAACATTTGATACTGTTCGCTCTTAAGATTGTACTCGACTGCCATAATTTTATATGGTCCCCAACATACATCGGGATAGATAATAGAGTCACCATCTTGTAAACTGTTTTTTAAAGTTACACTGATTGCTCCACTTCCCCCTGGTGTTGCTACAACTTCAGCCTCATCTAAGTTTAGCCATTTCTTACAAGCTTCTCTAAAAGTAGGGTTCCCTTGTAAATCACAAGCATAACTAGCTTTCTCAACGTTGGGGATATTGTTGTAAACATTCCAGACTGAATCTAGTGCGACCATCTTTCCATCTTCAGCAAACAAGGCCCCGACAGTCGCATTTATCACCTTATCTTTGCCGTATTTCTTTATTGCATCTGTTGCTTTTCTAACAATTGTAAAAACATTATCTTCTAGTATTTTAGCCATTTTTTTAAACTCCTTTGTCGATTTACTTTGGTTCATAGTACCACAATTAGCCAATTTTATAAAGAAAGAGGCTGAATTAATTTATTTTTCTTAAAAAATAAGGTAAAATAACAATAGTCGAAGATGGAGGTTTTTAAAATGATTGACTACAAGTCAGAAATTGAAAAATTAAAAAAAGAAAAAAATGCCATTATTTTAGCTCACTACTATCAAAGGGGAGAAGTTCAAGATATAGCTGATTTTACTGGTGATTCATTATATTTAAGTCAGATTGCTCGCGACTCAGATGCTGATATTATCTGTTTTTGCGGTGTTCATTTTATGGCTGAAACAGCAAAAATATTAGCCCCGAACAAAAAAGTTATTATTCCTAGATTCGATGCCGGTTGCCCAATGGCTGATACTGCTACGTACGAAGATGTTCTACAATATAAAAAAAACAACCCCGATACTTTTATCGTTAGTTATGTAAACACTACTGCTAAAGTAAAAGCATTGAGTGATGTCTGCGTTACTTCTAGCAACGCAGAAAAAATAATTAGAAACTTTACCGATAAAAAAATACTGTATATTCCTGATAAAAATTTAGGAAGTTATCTACGTAAAAAATATAATTTAGAACTGGAAACTTGGCCAGGTTTTTGTTACGTCCACGATCGTTTTGACTTAGATGAAATGCTAGCGGTTAAAAAAGAAAATCCCGAGGCCTTAATGTTAGTCCATCCGGAGATGAAAATCGAAATTGTTGAAATCGCTGATTTTGTCGGCAGTACTAAGGCTCTATTAGAATTCACTAAAAAAAGCCCTGCTAAAAAATTTATTATCGGTACAGAAAACGGTATTATTCACCAGATGAAAAAAGCTAATCCTGATAAAGAGTTTATTCAAGTAAAAAGTACTTTCTCTTGTTTTAATATGAAAAAAACACATTTAGCAGATGTTTACTACAGTCTACTTAATGAAATGTCAGAAATTAAACTGCCTCCGGAAATTTTAACTGCTGCTTATAAACCATTAAAACTGATGTTTGAGATAACGGAAAAAAATGAATAGGACAAATTGTGTAATTATTGGCAGTGGATTAGCAGGAATTTATACCGCCTTACAAATTAAAGATAAGTCAGTTACTTTAATTACTAAAAATGCTTTTTATAATTTAGCAACATCTAATTCCTATTTAGCTCAAGGGGGAATAGCCGCTGAATTATCCAAAGACGATAAATCTTTACAAAAACATATCGATGACACTTTAAATGCTGGTTCTTTATTAAACGATAGTGAAAATACTAAAACACTAGTCTATCAAGCAAGAGAAAATATTTTTAATTTAATAAAATTAGGAGTGGAATTCGACCAAAGTGAAAAAGGTGAATTTTATTTGACCTTAGAAGGAGGTCATTCTAAAAACCGTATTTTACACGCCGGTGGTGATGCTACTGGTAAAGCGATTATGGATCGATTGATCAAAGTCGCTGCTAAAAGAAAAAATATCAAAATAATTAGTGAATCTTTCGCAACTAATTTATTAATAAAAGATAATATTTGTTACGGTGTCGACTACCTTGATCAACACAATCAACCTCAAAGAATATATTCTTCTTCTACGGTGATTGCAACAGGTGGTTTAGGCTCAATATATAAACACACTACTAATCCTAGTTACGCCTCCGGCGATGGTATCGGTTTAGTTTACCGAGCTCAAGGTGAATTAGAAAATATGGAATTTATTCAATTTCACCCTACTGCCTACTATAACCGAATTAATGAAGAAGATACTTTTTTAATTTCCGAAGCAGTTAGAGGCGAAGGTGGATATTTACTGAATAGTGAAAACAAGAGATTTATGTCTAAATATCACAATTCCCTAGAATTAGCCCCTCGAGATATCGTTTCTCAAAGTATTATAAAAGAGATGTACAACACTTGGCATGACTGCGTCTATTTAGATGCCCGTCATTTAGGAAAAGAAAAATTAATTCAACGTTTTCCAAATACTTACCAAAAATGTTTAGCCGCCTCTTTTAAGATGGAAAATGATTTGATTCCGGTTAAGCCAGTCCAACATTACTCTGTCGGGGGAATTAAAACTAACGAATTCGGTGAAACAACGATAAAAAATTTATATGCCAGTGGTGAATGCGCTTCTACTGGTGTCCACGGAGCTAACCGTCTAGCTAGTAATTCGCTGTTAGAATGTCTAGTATTCAGCAATATAATAGCTGCTAAAATCAGTCAAAATGAGTTGTTTCCTTTAACTAAATTTGCTGACCTTTTAGTTACTACTTACTCTAATTCTACTTATAAGACGATCAAAGATGAGATTAAAGATATTATGGATAAACACGTCGGAGTTGTCCGAACGAAACAAGGTCTCTTAGTAAGTAGAAAAATAGTCACTAACCATTTGACTAATTTACAAAATAATCCTAACTATACTAAACATTATTTTGTAGCCTTAAATACTGTTACATCGGCTTATTCAATTATTTGTTCAGCCTTAAAAAGAGTTAAAAGTATCGGATGTCATCACATAATCTAGGAGGTTAATATGTTAAATGAAATCAAAATAATAATAGATAATGCCATCTTAGAAGATCTGCCAAATGGCGATATCACAACAGATACCTTAATTAGTGAGAATGCTGTTTCTGATGGTGAATTTATCGCTAAAGAAGATGGTATCATCTCTGGAATTGAAGTTTGTAAACTTGTTTTTAGTAAGTTTGAGGGGATTGAATACCACCCGCTTAAACTCGATGGAGATTTCGTAAATTCAGGCGAAGTAATCGCTGCAATTCATGGCAAAAGTAAAAGTATTTTAAAGTCCGAAAGAATTGCTTTAAACATTATGCAAAGAATGAGTGGCATCGCTACCAAGACTAATAGTTATGTCCAAGAAATTAAACAGTACAACAGCAAAATTTTAGATACTAGGAAAACAACACCCAATTTTCGCATTTTAGAAAAACAAGCAGTAGTTGACGGTGGGGGGACTAATCACCGCTTTAATTTAAGCGAGATGGCGATGATAAAAGATAATCATATCAAGGCTGCTGGTAGCATTAAAAAAGCAGTCCAAAGATTAAAAAAGCATCAGATAAACGTTAAAATTGAAGTTGAAGTTGATACTATTTCTTTATTTAAAGAAGCGTTAAATGAGGATATAGATATCATTATGTTAGACAATATGAATATTGAAGATATGAAAATTTGCGTAAATTTAAATAACGGAAAATTTTTAGAGGCTAGTGGTAACGTTACCTTAGCAAAATTGCCGGCTATCGCCGCGACTGGTGTCGACTATATCAGTGTCGGTGCTCTAACCCATTCTTACAATTCTTTGGATATAAGTTTGAAATTTAAATAAAATATGCTATGATTATATCAATATAAAAATTTAAAAAGGAGTAAATGTCCCAATGTTAAAAACTAAAATTCCAAACGACTATAAATCAGACTTAACTTTACAAGAAACAGAGTTTGCCATTAAGTTAGTAAAAGATTATTTCCAACAAAATCTTGCTGAAAAATTAAATTTATCTAGAGTATCAGCACCACTTTTTTTAATTCCTGAATCAGGATTAAACGATGATTTAAACGGCGTTGAAAGACCAGTGGAATTCGATTGCTTAGCCTTTTCTGGGAAAGTTCAAATTATTCACTCCCTGGCTAAATGGAAGCGAATGGCCTTGCACCGCTATCAGTTCAATATTGGCGAAGGTTTATACACTGATATGAACGCCATTAGACGTGATGAGGAGTTAGATAATATCCATTCGATATACGTTGACCAATGGGATTGGGAAAAAATTATTAATAAAAGTGACCGCAATAAAAACACTTTAAAAGAAACAGTTAGAACAATTTATCAAGTATTCAAAGACACAAATCAGTTCATTGCTAAAAAGTTTCCTTCTCTTGAGCATCAACTACCTGAAGAAATTACTTTTATCACAACTCAAGAATTAGAAAATATGTATCCGGAGTTAACTTCTAAAGAGAAAGAAAATGCCATCGCTGAAAAATTTAAGACGGTCTTTATTATGGAAATTGGCAATTTGTTAAAATCTGGAGAAAAACACGATGGTCGAGCACCAGATTACGATGATTGGAATTTAAACGGTGATATCATTGTCTACAACCCAATCTTAAAACAAGCGTTTGAAATTTCCTCAATGGGAGTCAGAGTCGATGAGATTGTCTTAAAAGAGCAATTGATTAAAGCTGATTGTTTAAATAGAGAAAAATTCGAATTTCATAAAATGTTACTAAACAAAGAACTACCTTATACAATCGGTGGTGGTATTGGTCAATCTAGACTGTGTATGTTTTTCTTACATAAAGCCCATATCGGAGAAGTTCAATCAACGTTGTGGGATGACGAAACAATCAAAATTTGTCAAGAACAAAATATCAATTTATTATAAAAATAGGAGAAAAAAAAATGAGTAATGAAATACTTTGGGTATTATTCGCCCTAATAAACTTTGTATTAATCACGGCATCGTACAAACTATTTGGTAAAATGGGATTATTTAGTTGGATTGCTATTGGAACAATTTTAGCAAATATTCAAGTAACTAAAAATATCGACCTCTTCGGATTTGAAGCAACTTTAGGAAATATTATGTACGGAACACTGTTTTTAGCCACTGACGCTATCGGTGAAATATTTGGTCTAGAAGAATCTAAAAAAGCCGTTAAAATAGGATTTTTCACTTTAGTTTCCACGGTAATCATTATGCAATTTGCCCTGCTTTTTACCCCGACCGTTTGGGACGAGGGTAGCGCACATTTAGCTTATACTTTTGGCTCAATTTCTCGAATCGCCCTAGCTAGCATAACCGCGTATTTAATCAGTCAGTTCTTAGATGTAAATCTATTCCATTACATTAAGTCAAAAAAACCTGAAAGCAAATTTTTATGGCTAAGAAACAACTTATCGACGATAATATCACAATTTGTTGATACCTTAATCTTTATCCCAATTGCTTTTTTAGGGGTATTTGAATTTGATATTTTGATTTCAATATTTATTTCTACTTACATAATCAAAGTTTTGGTATCTTTCTTAGATACACCATTTATCTATTACATGAAAAAAATCACCTAGGTGATTTTTTCTTTTTCTTTTTATTTATTCTTGTTTTTTAAAATTGCACTTAGCATAGCCACATATCGGACAGTTAGTAGGCGCTTTTTGACCTACGTGGTGATGTCCACAATTTAAACATTCGTAACTACTTCCTTTAGAAAAATAATCGTTCACCTGTAAATCTTTTAACATTCCTTTTAACATCTCCTCGTGTTTCTTTTCTATTTTTGCTATTCCGGTAAATAGTCTACCTATTTCATCATAACCTTCATCGTATGCTGTTTTGGAAAATTCTACATACATCTCACTCCATTTATAATGTTCATCTTCGATTCCTTCCATTAAATTTTCAATTGTCGTTCTCGTTCCGTTGATAAACTTATACCAGATTTCTGTATGTGCTAACTCGTTTTTGCCAATGGCATCTAGAATATTAGCTATTTCATCATATCCTTCTGCTTTCGCCGTTTTTGTAAAAAATTCATATTTAGTTCGTGCCAAAGCTTCACCATTAATCGCCAATATTAAATTATCTAATGTCTTCCCTTTAATTTCCATAACTACCTCCATCTGCAATTATTCTTCCCCAAATATAAATTTATACCCTAATAAATCTGATTAAATCGGTAGTTATGTACGACTTTTTTTTCTTTGTAACGATAAATTATATCAAGTCTATCGCTCAAATTACATAAAAACTCATAAGGTATCATCTGACATTCCTTTGCTCTTCTTAAAATTGTTAGTTGGTCGTTAACTAAAGTTACTAAATCACCTTTTTTCACAGTTTGATCTACTTTAACCATCATCTGGTCCATACAGATACTATTAAAAATTTGATAAGTTTTTTGATTGATTATTACCGCACTTTGCTCTAATCTTTTATTGAAGCCATCGGCATAACCGACACTGACGATCGCTAAGTACATCGCTTCTTTAACCAGGGTATTGTTGTAGCCGACATATTCCCCTTTTTTTAAATACTTAACCGCTGTTACTTGGGAATAGATACTGATGATTTGTTTAAAATCTTCACCGTCTATACCGTACATCAACAACCCTATTCTAGCATTTTTAAACTCTGTTCTAGCACTCTTTAAGGCCAGTGAATTATTAAGATGTAAATTGTCTATTTCTGTTAAATTTTGGGTTAAATAAAGAAAGTTCTTCAGTTGAAAACGGTAGTAATCACTATTCGCTACTGCTAAATGGGAAAAAATGCCTTCAACTGTAACTTTTTTTGCTTGTAAAAATTTTAAATATTTTTCCACTTCTTCTTTGGTCTTCAAGCCTAACCTATTCATCCCCGTATCTACTTGTACTTCTACCTTTAAACTTCCCTCGTAGTCAAAATAATCACAGACACTTAAAGTAAGATCATTTTCTGCTGCTATTTTAAATTTGTTTTCACTAGTATACCCTAAAACTAAAATAGGTACGCTCAAATACTTTCTTAAAAACAACCCTTCTTCAATACTCTCAACGGCTAACGTATCTACTCCGTACTCGGTAATTGCTCTAGCAATTTCTAACACACCGTGTCCGTATCCGTTTGCCTTAACCACACCGTATAGTTTAAAATTGTCATTGATTTTTAAAATTAACTGAATATTTTCTTTTAACCGCATCATGTCGACTTCAATCCAAGCCCTTCTATCCATCCCAACACCTCTTCTAATAATATGTATAAAACTTTTACTTTATAATATACATTAGCCTCAATAATTGTTATAATTTAGTAGGTGATAATATGAAAATAGGAACAATTAATTTAAAAAATCTTAAAAACAAGAACTTTATTGATGGTAGTTATGACTTTCTTTCTGTCATCAATGGTAACCAAACTGAACCTCTTCCAACTTATAAGAACAGTTTTCAAGTAACGAATCATCAAGTCTATACAAATTTAGCTATCATCAGTAAAAAAATTGTTGATGAGGATGATTATTCTTTAATCAAGATTACCGTTACTTTTGAAAATAAAGTTATCTCTTTAGCAAGTATTTACTTAAAATCAGCGGAAGAGGATACCAGATTTGACTGTTTAGACCTCTATTTAGATCAATTAGACTTAAATATGCCAAATTACTTACTCGGTGAATTTAACGTTGATAGTGAAAGTTGTGAACATTTTGAGTTAACCTTTGCTGATTTTGATGACTTAGTCAAAAACTTTTGTCTAAATCAAAACAAGGCTACCTTCACTACTTCTGAAATTAGATCCAATTGGATTTTAGCTCACAACAATATTTTTAAAGTTCAAGAAGCTGATAATATTTTAGCTAAATGTGGAGTTTATGCCAAGCTAGAAATTGACCAATAAAAGCTAAATTTACCAAATAATTAATAAGAGTTTTTTACTTGTAATTGTTTTGTTTTAGTTAATATATCTGACAAAAATAATCAATTGTCTTAAGTAGTTTCCCCTTAATTAAATAAAAAAAAAGTTGAGCGATTAAAAATCCGCTCAATTTTCATTTATTTTTCATAGACAATTTTATCAATCGAGGCCCCGGGAGGCACAATTGGAAATACATTTTCATTATTAGAAATAACAATATCAACTAGTACTGGTCCTTTGACCGTTTTAATATCTTTTAAGATTTCTTCTAAGGAAAGCATATCTGTCGCTTGATAACCTTTAATTCCATAAGCTTCGGCTAATTTTACGTAATTGACTACATCGCTAATATCGGTAACCGCATATCGCTTGCCGAAAAATAGTGTTTGCCATTGTCTTACCATCCCTAATGCTTTGTTATTCATTATAAAAATAGCAAGGGGCAATTTATGTTTACTGACTGTTGCCAGTTCATTACAATTCATTCTAAAACTTCCATCTCCGGCAATTAAGATCACATCTTGATCAGGATTCCCTAAACAGGCTCCGACAGCTGCCCCTAATCCGTAGCCCATCGTTCCTAAGCCACCTGAAGTTATAAACTTATTAGGCTCCTTGAATTTCCACTCTTGCGCTGTCCACATTTGATGTTGTCCAACTTCGGTTGCTACAATTGCATCTTCGTAGTAATCATTGATCTTATTAATAATTTTTGTCGGAGCAAATTTACTCAATTTGTGTTTGATTTGCCATTTTTTAATCTCTTGATACCACTCGTTGTGCGTATTAGTTTTGATTCGGTCAATCACCAGCGGTAAAGTTTTAATAATATCACCGTGAATATGCACATCGGCATAAACATTTTTACTAAATTCATTGCCATCAATATCAAAGTGAATAATTTGCTTTTCTTTGGAAAACTCGCTGCTTTTACCGATAACGCGGTCACTAAATCTTGAGCCAATAGCCAAAATTAAATCGCTTTTCATCACCGCCGTATTAGTGTGTTTTGCTCCGTGCATTCCGACCATTCCTAAACTGAGCGAATGATTTCGAGGAAATCCTCCTAAGCCCATTAATGAATTGGCAACAGGTATTCCACTTTTTTCTACGAATTGTAGTAATTGTTGAGCTGCGTTTGCTTTAATTACTCCGCCACCAGCATAAATTACCGGTCTTTTTGCTTCGTTAATTAATTTAACAGCTTTTTCAACTGAAGTAATTTTCACGACTGAGTTGGATAATATTTTTTCTTCAATAATTTTTCGCGGTTCAAATGGTCCGTATTCCTCGACTTGGACATCTTTTGGAATATCGATTAGCACTGGTCCTGGTCGACCACTTTTGGCTAGTTGAAAAGCTTCTCGAATTACAAAAGGTAGTTGTTGAACATCTTTGACAAAATAATTATGTTTGGTAATTGTTTTAGTCATACTAACTACATCAACCTCTTGAAAAGAGTCTTTTCCTAACAAAACTTGCGCAACTTGCCCGGTTATAACAACCAGTGGAACTGAATCTAAAAAGGCGGTGGCAATTCCGGTTACGGTATTCGTTGCCCCTGGTCCACTAGTCGCAATAACGACACCTGTTTTACCAGTACTTCTAGCGTAACCATCTGCTGCATGAACACCGTGTTGTTCGTGTGTTGGCACAATATGCGTAAAAACATTACTCTCGTCCAATTTGTAAAAAGCATCGTATAAAGGTATGACAGCTCCACCCGGATAACCAAATATATATTCGACATTTTGTTCTTGCAAACACTTTACGACTATTTCTGCTCCCGCATAACTACTTTTTTGTTTTAAAGCCATCTTACTCACTCTCCTTTATTTAAGAACTGCTCCGGTACTGGCGCTCGTAACTAATTTTGCATATCTAGCTAAATAACCTGTTTTTATTTTTGCCTCAATTGGCTGAAATGATGCCAATCTTTTTTCAATTTCCGCGGTTGTTAAATCGACATTTATCGTCCCTTTTCTGATATCTATCTTAATAAGATCGCCATTTTTGACAATTCCGATAGGTCCACCAGCCATGGCCTCAGGAGATATATGACCAATTGCTGCTCCTCTTGTCGCGCCACTAAAACGGCCATCGGTAATTAAAGCAACATCTTTATCTAGTCCCATCCCCGCAATTGCTGATGTTGGGGATAACATCTCACGCATTCCTGGACCACCTTTAGGTCCTTCGTAAATAATAACGACGACATCACCTTTGACAATTTCTTTATGGTAAATAGCAGCCAGGGCTTCTTCTTCGGAATTAAATACTTTAGCTGGTCCGGAGTGGAGAAGCATTTCTTCTGCTACTGCCGAACGTTTAACGACACAACCATCTGGAGCAATATTACCTTTTAAAACTTGGATTCCTCCTGTTTTACTGTAAGGATTTTCAACTGGTCTGATAACGTTAGTATTTTTATTAACTACCGCTGCTAAATTTTTTCTAACAGTGTTTCCGGTAGCGGTAATTAAATCTAAATTAAGTAAATTTAACTTAGTTAACTCTTTCATTACTGCTTGGACGCCTCCAGCAAAATATAAGTCTTGGATATGATGTTCTCCTGCTGGGGCTAATTTACATAAATTAGGTGTGACCGCTGTTATTTTATTGGCCAGTTCCAAATCTAACTCTATTCCGGCTTCGTGAGCAATCGCTGGTAAATGTAAGATGCTGTTAGTACTGCATCCTAACGCCATATCGACAGTCAGGGCATTGATAAAAGCTTCTTTGGTAAAAATGTCACTAGGTTTAATATCTTTGGCAAATAGTTCCATTATTTTCATTCCGGCTTCTTTTGCTAGACGTTTACGATGGGCAAATACTGCGGGAATTGTTCCATTAAAAGGTAGTCCTATTCCTAAAACTTCTGACAAGCAGTTCATACTGTTAGCCGTAAACATCCCTGAGCAGGAGCCACAAGTTGGGCAAGCATCATTTTCAATCTTTAAAACTTCTGCTTCGCTTATTTTCCCTGATTTGTTAGCACCCACTGCTTCAAAAACGCTGTTTAAGTCTAAAAACTTTCCTTGGTTTATCGAAAGCATCGCTCCACCACTAATTAAAATTGCTGGTACGTTAACTCTAGCGGCTGCCATCATCATCCCAGGAACAATTTTATCACAGTTAGGGATTAAGACTAACGCATCGAAAGCATGTGCTTTAGCCATAATTTCGATAGAATCAGCTATTACTTCTCTAGAAGCTAACGAATAATGCATTCCCTCATGTCCCATCGCAATCCCGTCGCAAACACCAATTGTGGGAAATTCGATCGGTGTTCCTCCTGCTATTCTAATACCTGTTTTAACGGCATCACAAATTTCATCTAAATGAATGTGTCCGGGAACGATATCATTTTGAGAATTAACTACCCCGATTAGCGGTCGATTAATTTCTTCATCTGTATACCCCATCGACTTAAACAAAGAACGATGTGGTGCCCTTTCAATGCCTTTTTTTACTGCTTCACTTTTCATCTTAATTACCTCTTAAATAAATTCTAAAATTTTTTGAGTAATCTCTTTAGTTCCTACTAATTCAGTTCCTTTAGAATGAATATCATTAGTTCGATACCCGTTAGCTAAAGTAGCTGAAATTGCTTTTTCAATAGCCTCCGCTGCTGCGCTTTGATTTAACGAATAACGCAACATCATCGCTACCGATAAAATTGTTGCTATTGGATTACAAATATTTTGTCCGACAATATCAGGGGCACTACCGTGAATTGGTTCGTATAAGCCAATTGTTCCATCGCCTAAAGAAGCAGATGGTAACATTCCGATAGACCCAGTAATCATACTTGCTTCGTCTGATAAAATATCACCAAACATATTTCCTGTAACAATTACATCAAATTGCGTTGGTCTAATAACTAGTTGCATCGCCGCATTATCAACATATAAATGATTTAATTCCACTTCCGGGTAGTCTTTGCTAACTGCAACAACAACTTTTCTCCACAACTTACTAACTTCTAAAACGTTCGCTTTATCGACACTAGTAACTTTTTTATTTCTTTTCATCGCTGCCTCAAATGCTTTAATTGCTATTCGGCGTACTTCGGGCTCAGTATATTCCATTACATCGTAACCGCTGGTCTCCTTTAATTCTTTTTTTCCGAAATAAATTCCTCCAGTTAATTCTCTCATCACTAAAATATCTAATCCCTCACCAATAATTTCTGGTTTTAACGGCGAAGCATCAATCAGTTCTTTATAGACTACTGCCGGACGTAAATTAGCAAACAGACCTAACGCTTTTCTAATTCCCAGCAATCCAGCCTCAGGACGTTTATTTCCTGGTAAATCATCCCACTGATATCCACCGACTGCCCCTAGTAATATGGCATCGCTTGCTCGGCATATTTTAACTGTTTCTTCTGGTAGGGGGGTTTTCGTTTTATCGTAAGCAATTCCTCCGATTAAACACTCGGTATAATCCAAGGTAAAGCCAAATTTTTTACTGATGGCATTTAATACGGCTAGAGCAGAATCAACGATTTCCGGTCCGACTCCATCACCAGCCATTACTGCTATTTTATAGTTCATCTTTTTCTCCTTGTTCGATATTTTTATTGACATAGGCAACCAATCCACCACTAGCAATTAGCTTTTGCATAAATTCAGGAAAGGGTTGTCCTTGATAACTTTTATTTTTAGTAATGTTTTCAATTACTCCAGTATCAAAATTTACTTTTAATTGGTCACCAAATTCAATATCTTTGGCCGCTTCCTTGCACTCGATAATCGGCAAGCCAATATTAATGGAATTGCGGTAAAAAATTCTAGCAAATGTCGCTGCGATAACACAGGAAATGCCACTGGCCTTAATCGCAATTGGGGCATGTTCTCTACTAGAACCACAACCGAAATTTTTTTCAGCGACAATAATATCTCCTTCTTGGACCTTTTTTACGAAATCAGCATCGATATCTTCCATACAGTATTTAGCTAATTCACTCGGTACTGAAGTATTTAAGTGTCTAGCTGGAATAATAACATCAGTATCAACGTTATCTCCGTATTTAAAAACTTTTCCTTCGGCCTTCATTATTTCACCGTAACCTTTCTAGGATCCGTAATGTACCCTGTTAATGCACTCGCTGCTGCGACTGCCGGAGAGGCTAAATAAACTTCTGATTCTACGTGTCCCATCCGACCGATAAAGTTTCTGTTAGTTGTCGCAACTGCTCTTTCTTTAGCTGCTAAAATTCCCATATGTCCACCTAAACACGGACCACAAGTCGGAGTTGAAACCACACAACCAGCTTTGATAAAGGTTTCAATATAGCCTTTGATCATCGCTTGTAGAAAAATTTTTTGAGTAGCCGGAAAAATAATTACTCTGATTCCTTTTTTTACTTGGTTTCCTCGTAAAATTTTAGCTGCTACTGCTAAATCTTCTAACCGTCCGTTAGTACAACTTCCAATCACCACTTGATCAATTTTAATGTTTTCCGCTTGATCAACTGTTTTAGTATTATCTGGTAAATGAGGAAAAGCAATAGTTGGTTCAATTTTACTCAAATCAATATCATAAACTTGCTCGTATTCAGCATCACTATCCGCTTCATATACTTTATATTCTTTTTTAGAATGCTTTTTAACATAATCTAAAGTAATTTCATCAACGGCAAAAATACCATTTTTAGCACCTGCTTCAATCGCCATATTTGCCATCGAGAAACGATCATTAATCGTTAAATTTTTAAGTCCTGGACCACTAAATTCCATCGAACGGTACAGTGCTCCATCTACACCAATCATTCCGATTATATGTAAAATAACATCTTTTCCTGAAACCCATTCATTCATCGAACCAGTTATGTTGAACTTGATAGCACTCGGCACTTTAAACCAAGCTTTACCAGTAGCCATTCCCGCTGCCATATCCGTACTTCCTACCCCCGTACTAAATGCTCCTAAAGCACCGTATGTACAAGTATGTGAATCTGCGCCAATAACTAAATTACCGCTGACAACTAGTCCTTTTTCTGGTAGTAAAACATGTTCAATTCCCATCTGTCCCATTTCAAAGTAGTTTTCTATCTCTTTATCATGGGCAAATTCTCTAATAAGCTTACATTGTTCTGCTGCCTTAATATCTTTGTTAGGAGCAAAATGGTCGGGAACAATTGCTATTTTACTTTTATCAAATACACCCTCAACACTCATTTTGGAAAATTCTTTGATTGCTACCGGGGTAGTAATATCATTTCCTAGTACTAAATCTAAGTCAGCCATAATTAATTCACCGACTTTTACCTGGTCTTTTCCGGCATGGGCTGCTAATATTTTTTGACTCATTGTCATTCCCATAACTTACACCTCTACTTTCTGTCTTTTTAAAATCAATAAATATTCAATTGAATCGACTAGCGCAATTAACGAAGCTTCGATAATATCTCGCGATACTCCTACTGTTGTCCAGACGTTACTTCCATCAGTACTTTCAATTAAAACTCTAACTTTTGCGGCCGCTGCATCTTTTGAATCGATCACTCTAACTTTATAATCGACTAAATGCATATTTTCAATTTCCGGATAAAACACTTTCAACGCTTTCCTCAAAGCTGAATCTAATGCTCCAACAGGTCCTGCTCCCTCATCAGCTGTTATTTCTGATATGCCATCAACTCTAACTTTAACCAACGCCGAAGAGAACATCTTTGTTTCATTGTTTACTTTAATCCCCGATGTCTTAAAGTTTTCAATTTCAAAATACGGTTTGTAAAGTCCCAAACATTTTAGAATTAACAATTTAATCGAACTCTCTGCTCCCTCGAATTGATATCCCTCGTGTTCTAGTTCTTTAATTCTCTCGATAATCCTAATGACTTCTGGCGAAGACTTTTTTAAGTTAGGATTAATTTTATTAATGTGTTTTAAGACAAAACTTCTGCCGGCAACTTCACTCATTAACAGCCGACGATGATTACCGACTAATTCCGGATCAATGTGCTCAAAAGACTCACTAGCTTTTAAAACACCATCGATATGCATCCCCCCTTTATGGGCAAACGCACTTTTTCCAATGTACGACTCTTTACCGGTTAAATTAAGATTACTAATTTCTGCTATAAATCGAGATATTTCAGTAATTAATTTAATTTTTTGGTCAGCTATACAGTAATAATCACCTTTTAACTGTAAATTAGGAATAATTGCACTTAAATTAGCGTTTCCACATCTTTCGCCAAAGCCAATTAAGGTTCCTTGAATATTAGTCGCTCCAGCATAAATGGCCATCAGTGAACTAGCAACTGCTAACTCCGAATCATTATGAGCGTGAATTCCGACAATATCGCCAACTAAAGCAATCGTTTCCTTAGTAATTTCATAAATTTCCAGCGGCAATCTTCCACCGTTGGTATCGCATAGAGCAATGTAATCAGCACCGGCATTTTTAGCCGTTTCCACTGTCTTTAAAGCGTATTCTTTATTGGCAAAATAACCGTCGTAATAATGTTCTGCATCATAGATAACTATTTTATTTAACGACTTTAAATACTTAATAGTATCTTCAATCATTTTTAAATTTTCGGCTAAACTAATTTTAATTACTTTGTGTAAATGCAAATCCCAACTCTTCCCAAAAATGGAAACTGCCTCTGTCCCTGATTTTACTAAAGCCTGCAAAAATAAATCATCTTGAACATCTATCTTCGGTCGACGGGTACTACCAAAAGCAACCAACTTGGCATGTTTCAATTTTATACCTTTTATTTTTTCAAAAAATTCTAAATCTTTGGGATTAGACGTTGGATTTCCCGCCTCGATAAAATCAATTCCTAATTCATCTAAAGCATGCACTATTTTAATTTTATCCTCAACTGAAAAACTTATACCTTCTGCTTGGGCCCCATCGCGCAAAGTAGAATCTAATATCGTTATTTTTTTTCTCATCTTTATAAACCGTAGTGAATTACTTGATTGACCGCATCGATATAAGCTAATACGCTAGCTTGAATTATATCAACACTAAGTCCTCTACCGTGATAGACAACATCTTTATACTCAATTTTCACATAAGCTTCTCCTTGAGCATCTTTTCCATCTGTCACTGAATTTAATCCATAATCTTTTAGTCTAATTTTATAACCGACAATACTTTCAACGGCATTGAACAACGCATCTATCGGTCCATCACCAACTGAGACCCCTTCGATCAACTGACCATCTTTGCGCACTTTTACACTACACATCGAACTGATCACATTCCCACTGTTGATAATAAAAGTATCTAACTCATAAGTTTTAGGTACTTCTAATTGTTTTTGACTGACTAAAGCGACTAAATCTAAATCGCTGACTACTTTCTTCTTATCCGCCAACAACTTAAATTGTTTAAAGACATCTTCGAGATTTTGCTCGCTCAATTCATATCCTAACTTAGAGAGATAATCGACAAAGGCATGTCTTCCGGAGTGTTTACCTAAGATCATCTTATTTCTAGCAATCCCCACAGATTCTGGTCTCATTATCTCATATGTTTTATCATTAACTAAAACCCCATGTTGATGGATTCCTGCTTCATGAGCAAAAGCATTATCACCCACAATTGCTTTGTTTGGCTGTGCTTTTACTCCTGTTAATTTACTTACTAACTGACTAGCAGGATAAATATTTCTCGTTTCAATTTTAGTATAGTAATCATAAATATCTTTTCTAGTATCCAAAGTCATAACTATTTCTTCTAACGCTGCATTTCCGGCTCTTTCACCGATACCGTTTAAAGTACACTCGATTTGAGTTGCTCCGGCTTCAATAGCAGCTAACGAATTCGCTACCGCTAATCCTAAGTCGTTGTGACAATGTACTGAAATATCAACTTTATCAATCCCTTTTACCTTTTTGATAACGTATTTAATTAATTCGTAATACTCTTTAGGCACGGTATATCCTACCGTATCGGGAATATTAATAACCGTTGCCCCCGCTTCAATTACCCCTTCGATAACTCTACACAAAAAATCTTTATCTGTTCGCGTTGCATCTTCACAGGTAAATTCAATATCTGCACACAACTTTTTAGCATACGTAACCATTTCAACGGCTCTTTGGTAAACAACTTCTGGTTCCATCTTTAGTTTATATTTCATGTGAATGTCGCTCGTCGCAATAAACATATGAATTCGCGGATATTTGGCGTATTTAACAGCCTCGTAAGCAGCATCAATATCTTTTTTTATCGTTCGAGCTAATGAAGCGACGCTAGCATTTTTAATCATTTTAGCAATTTCTCGGACCGCCTTAAAATCTCCCGGAGAGGAAATCGCAAATCCGGCTTCAATCACATCAACATTCAATTTTTCTAACTGTTTAGCAAGTTCCAACTTTTCTTGCAAATTCATACTACACCCAGGTGATTGTTCGCCATCTCTAAGCGTAGTATCAAATATTTTTATTCGCTTTTTTTCCATTTTTTACACCTCTTAAAAATTATTTTTTTTCTGCCCAACTCATCATTTTACGTAAATCTCTTCCAACACTCTCTAATGGATGACTGGCCTCAATACGTTTTTTAGCATTGAACGATGGTCTGTTTACCTTATTTTCTAACAACCAGTTTCGCGCAAAAGTTCCATCTTGAATTTCGGTTAAAACTCTTTTCATTTCTTTTTTAGTCTCTTCAGTAATAATTCTTGGTCCTGTCTCGTAATCACCGTACTCGGCAGTATCACTAATTGAATATCTCATATACTCATATCCACCAGCAACGATTAAATCGATGATTAACTTCATTTCGTGAATACATTCAAAATAAGCACTTTCCGGTTGATACCCTGCTTCTACTAAAGTCTCGAATCCGGCTTTCATCAACGCGGTAACGCCACCACATAATACCGCTTGTTCCCCAAACAAATCCGTTTCTGTTTCTTCTTTAAATGTCGTCTCTAAAATACCTGCTCTAGCACCACCTATACCGGCTGCATAAGCTAAACCAATATCGAACGTATCACCACTTGGATTTTGCTCAACGGCAATTAAACAAGGCACTCCTCTACCTTCTTGGTATTGAGTTCTCACTGTATGTCCTGGTCCTTTTGGCGCAACCATGAAGACATTTACATCTGCTGGAACTTGAATTTGTCCATAGTGAATATTAAATCCATGGGCAAAAGCAATATAAGAGCCCGCCTTTAAATTTGGTTTAATACTATTTTCATATAAATTTGGTTGAAACTCATCATTGACTAAAATCATGATTACATCGGCCGCTTTAGTTGCTTCTTCTGAAGTCATAACTGTTAAGCCCGCTTCTTCAGCTTTAGACCACGATTTACTTCCGTTGTATAAGCCTACTATTACCTCTACTCCACTTTCATGTAAATTTAATGCATGTGCATGTCCTTGTGAGCCATAACCAATTATCGCTATTTTTCTCCCTTTTAACAAACCTAAATTACAATCTTTTGCATAGTACATTTTCGCCATTTTTTCTCTCCTAAATTTTATTTTATATAAAAAAACCTGCTCTATTTTTAGAGGCAGGTTCATTCTGCGGTACCACTCTAACATCAAAATATTCTCACAAATATTTTCTCAGTAGGTTATTAAAATAACCATATCCTCTAACGTGGATAACTCCGTTTCCTCTTACTATTAATTTCAGAGTAAATGCTCCAAGACTAATATTATGTGTACAGACCTAGTAGTTTCCCAGCATCACTACCTCTCTTTAAGTTCTTCAATACACTTTTTTTCTCTTCTTCGCATAAAAAATATTAATTAATAATACTAGATATTGGGTAAAATGTCAATACATTTTAACAAGCAAGTTAATATAATAGTAAATATTTATCAAATTATTAATTTATTTATATGCTATAATATTTATTAGATAAAGGATGTGAAACAATGGACAAAATATTCATTGCTCTAATAATGATAGTTGTTGCCGGAATTATCGGTTGGACAACGAATAAACTAGCTATCAAAATGCTTTTTAGACCAGTTAAACCGGTTAAAATTTTATTTTTTACTTTTCAAGGATTAATTCATAAAAGAAAAGACGATATCTCGTCTTCAATTTCTGAAACTGTCAGTAAAGAATTCTTAGATAAAAATGAACTAGTAGATGAACTTCTAAACTCCTTAGATTTAGTTGTTATGAAACAAAAATTAAAACAAATTTTAACTGTAAAAATAACCGAAGTTATCCCTAATATGTTTTTAATTATGCTTCGAGATAACATCGAAAAAATAATAAGTGACTTTATCGACAAAGAGGGCGATAATATTTTTAATGAAATAATTGCTACTCTAAAAAATAATGAACTTAACATCGATATTGCTAAAATGATTAAAACTAAAATTGATCAATTAGATTTTATGGAATTCGAAAAAATAATTTTATCGATAGCCGATAAAGAACTTAAACACATTGAATTTATCGGTCTGATTTTAGGTCTTTTAATCGGATTCGTTCAAGCGACAATTTTTTTAGTTAATTAAATATATTGCAAAACCTAAAATACTCGTAAACATTGTCCAAACTACATATAAAATTAATGGATAGGATAATTTACGATCTATTTTTTTTACTTCTGTGTACAAAAACAAACTAGTTATAAAAACGCCCATGGCAATTAACATTCCTAAAAAGATGTTTTGTAGTCCAAAAAAAATCGGAATAAACAAAATATTCAAAATTAAATTGACGATAAAAGTAGCGGAAAAATCTTTTATTTCTTCTCTTGAATATTTACTTAAAATTGTAGATACGACATATGAAATAATAACATAAATAACAATCCAGAATTTAAACAAATTGCTACTAGGCGCAAAAACTGGTAAATTTAAACTTTCGTAGAAAACATTATTATCTCTAAATAAGTAACCAGTTGCTAAAAATAAACATATTAATAAAATAAAAATAAAAATTCTTTTCATTTGCATCACCATTACATAGTATTATATAATTTACACTATAATGCTTTTTTTTAATAAAAAAGGAGAATAATAATAATATGACAAGAGAAAAACAAATAAAAAAAGTAACCATTAACATTACTTTAATTAATATTTTTTTAGCAGTTATTAAATTTTTAGTGGGAATTTTTATCGGAAGTTCTGTTTTAATTGCTGACGCCTGGCATTCTTTAACCGATGTTATCACGACCGCATTTGTCTATTTTGGGGTAACACTATCTGGTAAGCCCGCTGATAAAGAACACCCCTACGGCCATGATAAAATAGAATTAATTGTGTCTAATCTAATATCTTTGTTTTTACTGCTGACCGGTGGAGTAATTATTTACAACGCAATTAAAGGTTTCAATACTGTTGTTAGTTACGACAAAACTACTTTAGGAATAATCGTCGTAATAGTTTCGATAGGTGCTAATGAGTTTATGTATCACTACAGTAAAAATATCGCTAAAAAAATAAATTCCCAAGCTTTAGTTGCTGATGCTTGGCATCACCGCACAGATTCATTATCTAGTATTGCTGCCCTAATTGGTTTAATTGGCGTAGCTTTAGGATATGGCATCGTTGACCCAATTGCTTCGATTATTGTCGGTTTAATAATCATTAAAGCCGGATTTAGCATAATGCTATCGACTACTAAGGAATTGATTGATACCGCACCAAACGAACAGATAATGGAAAAAGTAAAGGAAATTATTAACGATTTTTCCCAAATTGAAAAAATTGATAGTTTGAAAGGAGTTTTTCATTTAAATCATATCGATTTAAATATTGGTCTGACTATCAACGCTGACACTACTATCACAACTGCTGAGAAAATTAGAAATGCGTTATCAAAATCTCTTAGAAATGAATTCAAAAACGTTAAAGATGTCAATCTATTTTTTCATCCTAACTTACCTGAATAAAAAAAAACAACAAAATGTTGTTTTTTTTATGATAAATCTTCTAAAATAATTTCGATCGATTCTCTTATCTTTTTCTTAAAATCCAAAACATCATCTTCGGATTTTATCACATCATTTGATTTCTCAATTTTTTGAATAATTATCAACGATGCCAAGAAAAAAGCGAACGACCTTCGAACAGATTTTTTATAAATTTCCCATCCGTATTTTTCTAAATAAACTTCTAATACTTTTTTGTCTAAATAGACTTTTAAAATCGCAAACAATATCGTAATTAAAACAGCGTAAGCGCTGTAGTTAGTAGCTTTAAAAAAAGTACTGACTCCCGTTAAAAAGAAAAGCAGTAAAACAGTAGTAGAAAAATGGAACACATTAAAGATATTAAAAAAAGAGTTTATTTTTTTAGCATTTTTCTTTGTTTCCGAAACAATGCGCATGTTTACTCGGTGGTCTATATGTGAAATTTCTGGATTAATTTTATATGTTTCTTTTAACTTAACTTCTAAAATGTCATAAAATTTTTGGTATCCTTTAATCGTTTCTTTAAACGAATAATTTAAATTATACTTATGGCGCTCATTGTAGTATTTCATATATTTGTCGTAATCTGCCATCGTGCTATTTAACAATTCATTTTCTTCATTAACGATCATATCCATATCTAAATCTTTAAAAAAGTCTGACTTTATCTGCCGTATACTATTAAAAACAATATTTTTAGTATCTAATCCGATCATTTCTTGTTCTCCTCTCTTGCTATTATTATAATTATATATTCTAGTGTGGTTAATTATACCATACTATAGCGATTGTTTCCACAAGCACGATAAATAGCTGATTTTTTGCTTTATCACTTTGTTTTTTGAAAATTTTGTCAATGTTTATCGTAAAATAAAGTAATTTTTATAAAATTTGTTTATTATGCACTTGAAAAAATTATTTGTAATGTGCTACAATCTATTAGGTATAAAAATAAATGTCACCAACTATATTGAAGAGACATTATTTATGGAGGAAAATATTAGATGGAAATATCAAAAAAGGTACAAGATTATATCAAAAATGTAATCGACAAAGTTGAAGCAAAAAATTCTAACGAACTTGAATACATTCAAGCGGTTAAGGAAGTATACAATACTTTAGGTCCTGTTTTAGAAAAAAGACCAGAATTTGTCAAAGAAAATATCTTAGATAGAATCGCTGAGCCTGAAAGAGGAATTACTTTCAGAGTATCTTGGGTTGATAAAGATGGAAACGTTCAAGTTAACAAAGGATTCCGTTATCAATTTAACAGCGCAATCGGACCTTTCAAAGGAGGACTTAGATTTCATCCAAGCGTTTACGCCGGAATTATCAAATTTTTAGGATTTGAGCAAGTATTTAAAAATAGTTTAACAACTTTACCAATGGGTGGTGGTAAAGGTGGAGCTGACTTCGACCCTAAAGGAAAAACTGATACCGAAATTTTATCATTTTGTACATCTTTTATGACTGAATTACAAAGACACATTGGACCTAACACAGATATTCCCGCTGGAGATATCGGTGTAGGTGGTAGAGAAATCGGCTATTTATTCGGTGCTTACAAAAGAATTAAAGGAAATTACGAAAACGGTGTTTTAACTGGTAAATCATTACATTTTGGAGGATCATTAATTAGACCTGAAGCTACTGGATACGGTGCGGTATTTTTCTTAGATGAAATGTTAAAATACGATGGTAGTTCCTTAAAAAATAAGACGGTCATTGTTTCTGGATACGGAAATGTTGCCTGGGGTACTTGTAAAAAAGTTAAAGACTTAGGTGGTAAAGTTGTTACTATCTCTGGTTCTAGAGGATATATTCATGACCCTGATGGTATTATAACTGATGAAAAAATTGAATTTTTATTAGCAATCAGACATAACCATGACATTACTTTAGAAGATTACGCTAAAAAATTCAATTGTCAATATTATCCTGGTCAAAAACCATGGAATGTAAAAGCGGATATAGCAATCCCTTGTGCTACTCAAAATGAAATTGGGATTGATGAGGCAAAATTATTAATTGCTAACGGTGTTAAATATGTAGTTGAGGCTGCTAATATGCCTACTACTAACGAAGCAATTGAATACTTAACTGAAAACAAAGTAATTTTAGCTCCTGGTAAAGCAGCTAACGCTGGGGGAGTTGCCGTTTCTGGTTTAGAGATGAGTCAAAATTCATTGAGATTTGGCTGGAGTAGTGCGGAAGTTGAAGATAAATTACGCAACATTATGTCGAGTATCTTCAATTCTTGTGTAACTGCTAGTAAAGAGTACGGTTTAGGATACAACTTAGTAGCTGGTGCTAATATCGCTGGTTTCGTTAAAGTTGCTGAAGCGATGATTGCTCAAGGTAAATATTAATTAACTAATATCTAAGTTTTAAAAGATTTGCCAAAATAAATAATATACTGTTAACGGACCAAAAAAAGTCCGTTAACTTTTTTTATGCTATATATTTTTAATATTAAAAGGGGTGATTTTTTTCACTAACTCAAAAATAAATCTTGGAGCAGAACTTAAAACTTATATCTAAAAAATAAAAGAAAAAGAGAATATATTCTAGAGACACGATTTTTCCTACTAATCAAAGTTAAATAGATAGCCGAGGAGCATTCGAAAAAACTCATAAAGAGCAATGCCCAAAATCCAATAGATATTCCTATAATAGAATCGTTAAATTGATTGATAAGTCTGAATTAAAATTAGATTTTAATTCCGATAGAGCAAATAATATCTACCAAACGATAAATGATTATCTATGTTATTACAACAATGATTGCTTTAGTTTAAAATTAAAAAACAAAAGCCTTATTGAATTAGATGATATGATACATCCAAAATAGACATGTAATTTATAAAAATTACATGTCTATTTTGGATGTGTTTTTATTATGGGAAGAAATTAAAACAAAAGTATGCAAGGACTACAAAAATGGTATAGGCGATTTTCAAAGTATTAGTAATTCATTAGGAGTTCATATGGACACAGTACGTGAGTGGTATGGACGATTTATAAAACATGGAGAGGATGTATTCAATCAAAATAAAACTAATAAAAGTTATACTAGTGCATTCAAAGAGAATATTGTAAAGGAGTGTAAAAGTGGTTGACTGA
>JABENI010000027.1 GCA_013332095.1 Candidatus Bathyoplasma sp. NZ | reverse complement strand
TTTGTTTTAATTTCTTTGCTTATTTTTAAATTTCTTCCCATAATAAAAATACCTCCAAAATATATAATGTAATTTTTATAAATTACATGTCTACTTTGGAAGTATCATATCACTATGTTCAATAGGGTTTTATTTTTTAATTTTAAATTAAATTTTATATCATTGTAAGAACACATATAATTTTTTATTGTTTGGTGGATATTATTTGCTTTTCTGAATTAAAATCAAATTTTAATTCTCACTCAATTCAGTTATTTAACAATTTTATTATTGAATATTTCTTGGAGTTCCTACCTCCGTCATTGATCTTTTTATCATTAGTCTTTATAAGCTTTTTCGAATGCTTCTCGGGTATATATTGAACATTGGTCGATGAACAAAATCGTGTCCTGCTTAATATATCCTTTTTTTTTTTTTAAAAAGATATTATTTAATGTTCTGTGATTGTTTAAAGACTTTCCATAATTAAATTCATTTAAGACAATGCTCTTAAACATATTAGGTGATAAAAAATTTAAAGCGTATTCAGTAAATGAAGGAAAAGTCGAAGTAGAAAGTCCAGTATGCAAAAACTTTTTTAGTTGATTAACATTTTAAAATAGTAAATAAAATTATACAATGGATAAAATAGGGATATTTGCGATAATGCTAAAATAACAAAATATTATAAACAAATTCAGTCATATATATAAGCATAAACTTTAAAGGGCTAGTAATTATAAAATTAGTAGGAAGCAGGGAGGGCATTTGTTGATTCAAGGTTCAAGGCATTTGCCGGAGATAGAAAAAATTTAAATATCAGAGCAGAAGTGCAAATGATTTAGGATGTTAAATTTACATTGATATCGTGTACAGTAACTAATAATTAAGAACAACAATAATTAGATATAAACAATAGTGTTATATCACCTAACAGCAGTTGAATTGAAAGCACAACTAGATGAAAATGGAAAAGTAGTAATTGAGCCAAAAATAATTGGCTAATAATGGTAATAGTTCCCTTATTGCTTGTTTATCAATGAAAAACAATGGTTGCAAAAAAACGGATAAAAATACACATACAATTTTCGCTATTATATGATACAATCAATAATAGAAATGAAATGGAGAAAAAAAGATGAAAAAAAGAAAAATTTTTTTTAAAAGAGTAAGCTATTTATTGATGATAATATCATTAATAACAGTAGCGTTTTCAGCACCAATATTTATAGAAAAAGAAATAAATTCAGCAGATATTGCAGTGACAAAACCTGCACCAACGGAAGAAGGTGCAGCAAAGAATGTGACGACAAAACCTATAATAACGAAAGGTAATTGGACATCAGCACAACAATATGTTTTTACAACAAATGAGCCAATAGTAGAATACTCCTTAGATGGAGATGATTTTATAGCAATCGACTCTCCTGTTGATGTTAAATATACTATTGCTATTGGAAATAATTTACCACATCAGTTAGTGTTGAAAGATACTGAAGGTGCTGTAAGTACTGCGTTTCCAATTGAGGCAAAAGCAACTAGTAATGATAGCATTATGTTTTACGCTTCTAAAGGGTTACTTCCATGGGAATATGATACAGAGCTAGGAGATGAAATTGATTTTAATTGGCAGTATTTAGGAACAACAGAGACAACTACAGATTTATTAGATGCAGATGGAAATTGTAATAATGAATACGGTGAGGGCGCATACTGTTATAAGATTTATAATCTTGAGGTTGATGGAGAACAAGTAAAAGTGCTTCAACAACTAGATGATAGTAGTAATCATATAGTTCAAATAGGAAGAGTGTTGGATCAAAATGATTTTAATAATTTATACAACCATGGTGGAAGTTTTAGAGGGAAATTTATAGTTCCTTCTGGAGGAACTTATGCGGGAATAGAAGATCCTAATACTGCTAATTATGCAGGAAATGATCAAGCGATAAATTATGGGGGATATTTTGCTTTACAATTTGACACTCAGCGTTTTGCTATGGGTATTTCTAATTCAGGTGAGTATTTAAAAATAGAACTCTCGGGAAAAACACTAATTCTAGATGGTAGAACTGTTACTGCTGTAGGATACGGGGTGACAAAAGTAAAGTTACCAACAGTAAAACTTGGGGACGCACTAGACGTTGAGTTTCGTATTCCTTCACCAGGAAGGGCTGGATCTTTAGCTAATGCAAAGGTCTATCTAAATGAAGTGTTTGTTGGAATATGTTACTTTGCCCCTAATAATGGATCTGGTAATAAAATTTTCATCAGTAGTGGAAGTACAGGTGGCACAAACCGTGCATTACTTATTCAAAACTTAGGAATGCAAATTAATACTGATGATATTGATGTTTTAGCTCCAGTTTCTGGAGGTGCTAATGTAGTTAATAATTCAATATATATTTTTGAATCTAATGAAGAAGTTTCAGGATACCAATTAAATCAGAAAGAGTGGGTAACTGTAGCACCAAATTACCAAATAACTGATATTCATTTAAGCAGTGGACTAAATGATTTGAAAGTACGTGATACTTCAGGAAACATTGCTAGTTATTTTGTGAATAATACAGCACCAGTAATAGACCCAGTAGAAGGAGCAGTAATAGAATTGGATGATGTATTCCGTTGGACAGAACCAACAGCAACAGCAAATGATGATGCAGATGTAGATATAAGTGATGAGATAGTAGTAACATACTACAAAGCAGATGGAACAACTTCATTAGCA
The DNA here is from genome assembly GCA_013332095.1 of Candidatus Bathyoplasma sp. NZ. Lineage (GTDB taxonomy): Bacteria > Bacillota_I > Bacilli_A > MAG-NZ > MAG-NZ > Bathyoplasma. The sequence continues at coordinate 8,354 of JABENI010000027.1, read as the reverse complement.
GATTTAGATGCTGCAAGAAAAGAATTAGCAAGAATAGGACGAAGTATAGTAGTAAAATATAATGTAAGTGATTCAGCAGGAAATGCAGCAACAGAAGTAAGTGCAACATTTAAAGCAACAAAAGTAGGAATACCTACAATAACGAGAGCAAATTGGACATTAGACCAACAATATGTTTTTACAGCAAGTGAGCCAATAGCAGAATATTCACTAGATGAAGGCGATTTTATAACAATTGACCCTCCTGTTGGTGGTAAATATACAATTAATATTGGAGATGATTTAGCTCATCAGTTAATATTGAAAGATAATGATGGTGATGAAAGTTGGGCGTTTCCAATTGAGGCAAAAACAACTAGTAATGATAACCTAATATTTTATGCTTCTAAAGGATTACTTCCATGGGACAACGATTCTAATTGGAAATATGACGGAATAGTATCAGTATTAATTCCAGAAATATTTGATGAAGATGGAAATTGTATGTTTGAGTACGGTGAGGGAGCAATTTGTTATAAGATTTATGAACTTGATGTTGATGGAGAACAAGTAAAAGTGCTACAACAATTAGACGATAACCGTTATAATATCTTGCAAACGATTAGTCAATTGGATGTAGACGATTATAATAATTTATATAAATATGGTGGCTCTTTTAGAGGGAGCGTTATGATACCTTCTGCAAATACTTATGCAGGAATTGGAGACCCTAATTCTAAGTATTATGCAGGAAATTCTGATATGACTTTAGAAGGTGGATTTGTAGGATTACAATTTGAATCTGAAATGATTCCAGGGAGTGATACGAAGAGGCGCTATAATCTGAATATTACTACTGCAGGTGAGCATGTGAAAATATCTACGACTGAAGGAAGTATAGTTCTAAATGGTCTTACTGGTGAGTACATAGGAGGTTCAAATACTTTCGATTTACCAATAGTAAAACTTGGAGATTTACTAGACTTTGAGATTCGTATTCCTGAAACAGCAGGAGCAATAGGAATATTACCTAAGGCAGAGATATACGTGAATGGAATTTTTGTTGGACATACAGACTTTAACACATATGGAAATGGTTCAAGTGGTAGTGAATTTATAATTTCTACTAGAAATTATTATGGTACAAACATAGGACTACTTTTTAAAAATTTAGGGATACAAATTAATACTGGTGCTATTGATGTTTCAGTTCCAATTCTTGGAGGAGGTAACACAGTTGACAACCAAATGTATACTTTTGAATCTAATGAAAAAGTTTCAGGATACAAAATAAATGATGAAACATGGATAACTGTAGCCCCAAATTTTGAAATAACTAATATTCTATTAAGCGATGGCCTAAATCATTTGAGAGTACATGACATTTCAGGAAACATTGCTACCTATCTTGTGTATAATACAACACTAGAAATAGAGCCAGTAGCAAATGCAACAGTAGGTACAGTAGCGAATCCAAATTGGACAGCACCAACAACAACAGCAACTGATGGTACAGTTGATATAAGTGATAGAATAGAGGTAACATACTATAAAGCAGATGGAACAACTTTAATAGATTTAACAATAGCAAGAGCAGAATTATTAGCAAGAAGAGATATAGTAGTAAAATATATTATAAATGATGATGCAGGAAACGTAGCAACAGAAGTAAGTGCAACATTTACAGCAATAGATAATACAGCACCAGTAATAAACCCAGTAACAAGTTCACCAGTAAATACACAACATGCTTCAACATGGACTCAACCATCAGCAACAGCAAATGATAATGTAGATGGAAATATAAGTAATAATGTAGTAGTAACATACTACAAAAAAGCAGATGGAACTTTATTAACAGATTTAGTTGCTGCAAGAACAGAATTATATGCAGGAATAGATGTAGTAGTAAAATATAATGTGAGTGATTCAGCAGGAAATGCAGCAAAAGAAGTAAGTGCAACATATACTGCAAGAGATACTACTGCACCAGAAATAGATTCAGTAGCAGACGCAATTGTGAATGTAGAAGATGCAACAACTTGGACAGCACCAAAAACAACAGCAAATGATAATAAAGATGGAGATATAAGTGATGATAATATAGAAGTAACGTACTACAAAGCAGATGGAACTTTATTAACAGATCTAGATGCAACAAGAACAGAATTAGCAGCAAGAAGAAATGTAGTAGTAAAATATAAAGTAAGTGACATAGCAGGAAATGGAGCAGAAATAAGTGCAATATTTACAGCAGTTGATACTACAACACCAATAATAGGTCCAGTAGCAGATGCACCAGTAAATACAGAAGATGCTGATACTTGGAAAGCACCAATAGTAATAGCAAATGATAATGTAGATGGAGATATAAGTGATGATGTAGTAGTAACATACTACAAAGAAACGGATGGAACTTTATTAACAGATTTAGATGCAGCAAGAACAGAATTAGCAGCAGGAAGAGATATAGTAGTAAAATATAATGTAAGTGATGAAGCAGGAAATGGAGCAGAAATAACGGTAACATTTACAGCAATAGATCATATAGCACCAATAATAGATTTAGTAGTTGATACAAGAGTAAATCCAAAATATGCTTTAACTTGGGAAGTACCAACAGCAACAGCAAATGATAATATAGATGGTGATATAAGCTCAAATATAGTAGTAACGTACTATAAAGCAGATGGAACAACTTCATTAACAGATTTAGCAGCAGCAAGAACAGAATTATATGCAGGAATAAATGTAGTAGTAAAATATAATGTAAGTGATGCTGCAGGAAATGCTGCAGAAGTAAGTGAAACGTTTATCGCAATAGCATTCAAAATACCTACAATAACAAGAGGAAATTGGACATTAGCACAGCAGTATGTCTTTACAACAAATGAGCCAATAGTAAAATATTCACTTGATGGAGGTGATTTTATAGCAATTTCTCCTGTTGGTGGTGAATATACTATTACTATTGGAGATGGTTTACTACATCAGTTAGTGTTGAAAGATGCTGATGATGATGAAAGTGATGCGTTGCCAATTGAGGAAAAAACAACTGGTGATATTGATGTTTTAGCTCCAGTTTCTGCAGGGCCTTATGCAGTTGACAATCCAATATATACATTTGAATCTAATGAAGAAGTTTCAGGATATCAAGTAAATGCTAACAAATGGGTAACAGTAGAACCAAATTACCAAATAACTGATATTCTTTTAATCGAGGGAATAAATGATTTGAGAGTGCGTGACATTTCAGGAAACATTGCTACTTATAAAGTATATTATGGTGATATTACTGGACCAACTATTAAGCCTGTCGATGGAGCATTGTTAGAAATGAAAGATGTTTCAAACTGGACAGCACCAACAACAACAGCAAATGATAGTATAGATAGAGATATAAGTGATGATATAGTTGTAACATACTACAAAGAAAATGGAACTTTATTAACAGATTTAGGGGCAGCAAGAACAGAATTAACAACAGGAAAAAGTGTAGTAGTAAAATATAATGTAAATGACCTAGCAGGAAATGCAGCAGAAGAAGTAAGTGCAACATTTAGAGCAGGAACAATACCTGTAATAACAAGAGGAAATTGGACATTAGCACAGCAGTATGTCTTTCCAACAAATGAATTAATAGCAGAATATTCACTAGATGGAGGTAATTTTATAGCGATTAATCCTCATGTTGGTGGTGAGTACACTATTACTATTGGAGATAATTTAGCACATCAGTTAGTGCTTAAAGATACTCAAGGTGATATAAGTGAAACTTATCCAATTGAGGCAAAAAATGGTAATGATAATCTAATGTTTTACGCTTCTAAAGGATTACTTCCATGGGACAATGATTCTAATTGGAAATATAGAGGAACAAATGTGCCATTAACTCCAGACATATTAGATGCAGATGGAAATTGTGTTAGGGAGTACGGTGATGGAGCAGTTTGTTATAAGATTTATGATCTTGATGTTGATGGAGAACAAGTAAAAGTACTACAACAGTTGGATGACAGTTCTATTGTTATGCTACAAACGATTAAACAATTGAATCAAAATGATTATAATAATTTATACAGAAATGGTGGATCTGTTAGAGGGAAAGTTATACTTCCTGCTGGAGATACTTCTGCCGGAATAGGAGATCCTGATAAGGTAAACTATGCAGCAAATAATAAACCGATGGAATATGGTGCATTTGTAGGATTAGAATTTGAAAATGCAAAGATTCCAGGTAGTGATAAGAACAGACGTTATGGTTTAAATATTACTTATGCAGGTGAGTATGTGAAAATAGTTACGAGCGAAGGGAATGTAGTCTTAAATGGTAATGCTGGTGCTCCTATAGGAAGTTCGCAAGCTGTAGATTTACCATTAGTAAAAGTTGAAGATCGACTAGACTTTGAACTTCGTATTCCTAAAACAGCAGGAGCAATAGGAATATTACCTAAGGCAGAGATATATGTGAATGGAGTTTTTATTGGAAGAACGAATTTTGGCGAGTCGAAAAACTCAAGAGAGAATAAAGTTACCATTAATAGTGCAAGTTCCCGTGGTTCAAATAGAGCAATACTTGTTGAAAACTTTGGGATGGTAATTAATACTGGTGATATTGATGTTTCAGGTCCAATTTCTGGGGGAGTTAATATAGTTGACAATCCAATATATACTTTTCAATCTAATGAAGCAGTTTCAGGATACCAAGTAAATTATAAAGAATGGGTTACAGTAACACCAAATTATCAAATAACTGGTATTCATTTAGGTAGTGGAATAAATGATTTGAGAGTGCGTGATATTTCAGGAAACATTGCTAAACATCAAGTACAATATGATGATATTACTATTCCTACTATTAATCCTATCGATGTAGCAGTAGTAGCAATAGAAGATATTGCAACTTGGACAGCACCAAATGCAACAGCAACTGATGATGCAGATGGAGATATAAGTGGTAATGTAGTAGCAACTTACTACAAAGAAGATAGAACAACTTCAATAAATCTAGAATTAGCAAGAACAGAATTAACAGCAGAAAGAATTATATTTGTAAAATATAATGTAAGTGATATAGCAGGAAATGTAGCAACGGAAGTAAGTGCACCATTTAGAGGAATAACAGGAGAAACACCGGTAATAACAAGAGCCTATTGGTCAATAGCGCAGCACTATTTTTTAAAACCAAATGAGCCAATAGTTGAATATTCACTAGATGGAGGTTCTTTTGAAACAATTACCTATGATGCTTTTGGTTATTATTATATTACTCTTGGAGACACTACAGCCCATACTTTTGTGTTGAAAGATGCTAATGGTGATTTAAGTGAAGTTTATCCAATTGAGGAAAAAAATGGTTATGATAACCTAATGTTTTACGCTTCTCAAGGATTACTTCCATGGGACAGTGATTCTAATTGGGAGTATAGCGGAACAGGGTCAATAACTCCAGATATATTAGATGCAGATGGAAATTGTAATCAGGAGTATGGTGAGGGAGCAGCTTGTTATAAGGTTTATGAACTTGATGTTGATGGAAAACAAGTAAAAGTGCTCCAACAGTTAGATGATAGTTCTACTGTAATCTTGCAAATGGCTAGAGTATTGGATAGCAATGATTATAATAATTTATACAGTAATGGTGGATCTGTTAGAGGGAGAATTATACTTCCTACTGCAGATACTTATGGCGGAATAGGAGATCCTAATACTGGAAATTATGCAGGAAATTCTCAAGCGGTAGGCTATGGTGCATTTGTAGGATTACAATTTGAATCTGGAATCATTCCAGGTAGCAATACGAATAGGCGTTATGGTTTAGGTATTACTTATTCAGGTGACGATGTAAAAATAGTTGTGCCCGAAAGGCAATTAGTCCTAAATGGTAATACTGATGTTTCTATAGGAGGTTCGCAAACTATAAATCTACCAATAGTAAAAATTGGAGATTCACTAGACTTGGAAATTCGTATTCCTCAAACTGCAGGAGCAATAGGAATATTACCTAAGGCAGAGATATACGTGAATGGAATTTATGTTGGTCAAACGAATTTTGACACGATTCCAGGAGGCGGATCAAATGATAGTAAAGTTGTCATTTCTAGTGGAAGTACAAAGGGGACAAATAGAGGAATACTGATTGAAAACTTTGGGTCAGTAATTAATTCTAGTGGTTTTGATCTTACAGTTCCATTTTCTAAAGGAGCAAATGTAGTTGACAACCCAATATATACTTTTGAATCTAGTGAAGAACTTATAGGATACCAAGTAAATGATGGAAACTGGATAACTGTTGAGCCAACTTATCAAATACATAATATTCTTTTAAGGCATGGAATAAATGATGTAAGAGTACGTGACCTTTCAGGAAACATTGCTACTTATCAAGTACAATATGTTGATATTAGTATTCCTACTATTAATCCTATCAATGGAGCAACAGTAAATACAGAAGATGCAGCAACTTGGATAGCACCAACAGCAACAGCAACTGATGATACAGTTGATATAAGTGATAGAATAGAGGTAACATACTATAAAGCAGATGGAACTACTTCAATAGCTCTAACAGCAGCAAGAGCGGAATTAGCAGCAGGAAATGATGTACTAGTAAAATATAATATTAGTGATGATGCAGGAAATATAGCAATAGAAGTAAGTGCAACATTTACAGCAATAGATAATACAAAACCAATAATAGAGCCAGTAAATGACGCATTAATAGAAACAGGACATGCTTCAACTTGGACAGAACCAACAGCAACAGCAAATGATAATGTAAATGGAGAAATAAGTAGTCTAGTAGAGGTAAGCTATTTCGATGCAGATGGAACTGAATTAGCAGATTTAGAGGCAGCAAGAGCAGAATTAGCAGTAAGAAATAATGTAGTAGTAAAATATAACGTAACTGATACTGCAAATAATCAGGCAGCAGAAGTAAGTGCAACATTTACAGCAACAGATAATACAATACCAGTAATATATCCAGTTGCAGGAGGAGCAGTAAATACAGGAGATATTTCAACTTGGACAGCACCAAAAGCAAAAGCAAATGATAATTTATATGGAGATATAAGTGATGATATAGTAGTAACATACTACAAAGAAGATGGAACTTTATTAACAGATTTAGAGGAAGCAAGAACAGAATTATATGCAGGAAGAAATGTAGTAGTAAAATATAATTTAAATAATTCAGCAGGAAATGCAGCAACAGAAGTAAGTGCAATATTTACAGCAATAAGAGTAGGAATACCTACAATAACGAGAGGAATTTGGAGAACATCGCTGCAGTATGATTTTAAATCAAATGATACAATAATAGAATATTCATTAGATGGACAACATTTTATAGCAATTGACCCTCCTATTCAGGGTGAATATATTATTTTTATTGGAGACAATTTACTACATCAGTTAGTGCTTAAAGATGCTGAAGGTGATTTAAGTGATAATTTTCCAATTGAGGCAAAAGCAAATGATATTGATGTTTCAGTTCCACTTTCTATAGGAGCTAATACAGTTGACAATCCAATATATAATTTTCAATCTAATGAAGAACTTTCAGGATACCAAGTAAATGATCAAAAGTGGGTAACTGTAGAGCCAACTTTCCAAATAACTGATATTCTATTAAGCAATGGTGCAAATGAAATAAGAGTACGTGATACTTCAGGAAACATCGCTACTTATACAGTAAATTATAATGATATTACTGTTCCTACTATTAAACCTATCAATGGAACAATAGTAGATATCGTAGCACATCCAAATTGGGAAGCCCCAACACCAACAGCAACTGATGATGGTGTAGATATAAGTGAAAGATTAGATATAAAATACTATAAAGCAGATTACTTAGATACAGATATAGATGTAGTAGCAGCAAGAACAGAATTAACAGAAGGAAAAAGTGTAGTAGTAAAATATAATGTAAGTGATGCAGCAGGAAATGCAGCAGCTGAAGTAAGCGCAATATTTACACCAAAAGATAATGAAGCACCAATAATAGAACAAGTAGATGATGCAATAGTAAATACAGAAAATGCATCAAGTTGGACAACACCAACACCAACAGCAACTGATAATAAAGATGGAAATATAAGTGATGATATAGAAGTAACATATTACAAAGCAGATGGAACACAATTGTTAGATGAAGATGCAGCAAAAATAGAATTAGGAGCAGGAGGAAATGTAGTAGTAAAATATAACATAACTGATGCAGCAGGAAATAAGGCAGTAGAAGTAAGTGCAACATTTACAGCAGTAACACCAGATACAACAGTACCAGTAATAGAACAAGTAGATGATGCAGATGTAAATATAGGAGATGCATCAAGTTGGATAACACCAGAACCAATAGCAATGGATGA
>JABENI010000007.1 GCA_013332095.1 Candidatus Bathyoplasma sp. NZ | reverse complement strand
AAAATATCTTCTTTGGTATTCGCATATTTTTAATATAGTATTAATTTTTACAAATTAATCATTTTATTTTCTGCTCATTAGGAAGTTTAAAATATTTAAAACATAGAGCATTTTAACTCTCATGCAAGATAGACATCATAGTAAATTAAAACCGTGGAAATAAAATTTGATTTATAATAGTTTTTATTTTTTTTTAAAAGCCTTTATAGAATAACTTGTTTTTGATATTTCGCAATTTATAAAAAGAGAAATTGATTTTCATCAACTTCTCTTTTAATTTTAAAAGTTATTTAATATTCTTTTATTGCTGTCTTTTTTTAATAACATAGAATCCTGCTACTATCATTGGTACTCCTGATATTATTTCTAATATTGGCAGTAAATTATTGGTAGTCGTATCAGCATTTATAAATATCTTGGCATTTGCATCTACACTTAAATAATATGTTTTTGAAGTTATAACTTTTGTACTGCAATTTGAATCTTCTTGTTACTTTTTTAGGCACATTTTATTTATTATTTTGTAAACAATTTCCGATGCTCCTATTTTATTTTTATTAACATTACTATTTATTACTCAATCCACTAAGCAACATTTACTTTTTCAGTATACGTGCCTCCTACCTCTAATGTAATTATTTGTTTTCATATTAATCTGCTACTAACTATCTTCTAGCCATACACCTTACATTTCTCATTACTGATTCATTTCCTGCTACATCTTTTACTATAATTTTGTATACTCCATTTGCTGGGAATGTTATTGCTACATTATCACTTGGTGTAGTCACTTGTGTCCATGTTGCTCCGTTGTCAATTGAGTACCAACTTATGTTTTCATCTACCGTTATAGTATAATCAAAAGTTCTACTAAGACCAGAACTTGTGATTACTGGTGGTGTAGTATCTGTTGGGGCTACTGCTGTAAATGTTGCACTTACTTCATCTGCTGGATTTCCTTTTGCATCACTTACATTATATTTTACTACTATATTTCTTCCTGCTCCTAATTCTATTTTTGCTGCATCTTCATCTAACAATACTGTTCCATCTGCTTTATAGTATGTTACTACTATATTACCACTTATATCTCCATCTACATTATCATTTGCTGTTGCTGTTGGTGTTGTCCAACTTGATGCATCTCCTATATTTACTGTTGCATCATCTACTGGGTCTATTACTGGTGCTGTTGTATCTTCTGGTGTTACTGCTGTAAATGTTGCACTTACTTCATCTGCTGGATTTCCTGCTGTATCACTTACATTATATTTTACTACTATATTTCTTCCTGCTCCTAATTCTATTTTTGCTGCATCTTCATCTGCAAATTCAATTGTTTCGTCTGCATTGAAGTATGTTACTACTATATTACCACTTATATCTCCATCTACATTATCATTTGCTGTTGCTTTTGGTGTTGTCCAACTTGATGCATCTCCTATATTTACTGTTGCTCCATTGATAGGATTAATAGTAGGAATAGTAATATCAATATATTGTACTTGATAAGTAGCAATGTTTCCTGCTCGGTCACGTACTCGTAAATCATTTAGTCCATCGTTTAAAGAGATTTCGATTTCGGAACTTGGGTTTATTGTTTCCCAATCTTCATCATTTACTTGATACCCTAAAATGTTCTCATTTGATAAAAAAGTATATATTGGGTTATTAACTAAAGTAACACCTTGAGAAATTGGAGCTAAAATGTCAATATCAGCAGTATTAATTTGTATCCCAAAGTTTTGAATAATTAATGCACGATTTGTGCCATTTCCACTGCTAATACTAATATTATTCCCTGTTCCATAAAAATTTCTAAATTTAATTTGTCCAACATTTATTCCATTTATTGTGAGAGTTGCCGCTCTTAATAATTTTTCGCCAGGATATGCTCCGCGAGTACTAAGCACAAATTCTAGTGGATCTCCAACTTTCACTGTTGGTAAATTCTTTTTTCTGGGGTAGTCTCCTAGAGTGTCAACTTTATCACCATTTAGAATCCTACTATATAAAACCTTGTTATTACCTCGGTATACATCTAATTTTACATATTCACCTGCTTGAGAAAAACCAATTTTATAAAGTCGTTTATCCGGCCTTCCTGGAATGTTTTCAAATTTTAATGTTACAGTTCCACCACTCTCTAATTCCCTTTGAGCTCCACCACTAACATTACCAGTATCTGCATAAGTACCAGTATTAGGGTCTCCTATTCCTGCAGCAGTTCCTCCAGAAGGAACTATAATTGTCCCTCTAACATTTCCACCGTAGTTCTTCAAATTGTTATATGTTCCAGTCAAATCCCTTTCCATTTTTAATTTTTTTCTACTATCATCTAATTGTTGAAGTACTTTTATTTGTTCTCCATCAACCTCAAGATCATAGGTTTTATAACAAATTGCTCCCTCACCGTATTCTTTAATACAATTTCCATCTGCATCAAATATATCTGAAGTTATTGACCCTGTTCCGCTATATTCCCAATTAAAATCAATTCCATCTCCTGGCTCGGTATCAAATTCCCATGGAAGCATTCCTTTAGAAGCATAATATATAAAAGTATCACTAGTGTTTCTTTTTTGAATTGAAAAACCAATACTTTCTTCCTCATCATTATCTTTCAACACTAAAGTATGGGCGTGATTATTGGTAATAGGAGGAATAGTATATTCATCTCCAACAGGAGGGTCGATTGCTATAAAAGCACCCCCATCTAGTGAATATTTTGCAATTGGCTCGTTTGCTGTAAAAACATACTGTCGATCTACTGTCCAATTTCCTTTCGTTATGATAGGTTTTGTCACTGTATTATTTGCTGAATTTACTTCTTTTTCTATAAATATTGGTGCTGAAAACGCTACTGTTATTAATGATATTATCATCAATAAATAGCTTACTCTTTTAAAAACATTTTTTCTTTTTTTCATTTTTTTCTCCTTTATCTTTCTTAATAGTGATTGTAACATATATTAACGAAAATTGTATTTTTTTTTGCAACCATTGTTTTTCACTGATAAATAAGCAATAAAGGGAATATTACTATTATTAGCCAATTATTTTTGGCTCAATTACTACTTTTCTATTTTCATCTAGTTGTGCTTTCAATTCAACTGTTGTTAGGTGATATAACACCATTGTTTATATCTAATTATTGTTGTTCTTAATTATTAGTTACTGTACACGATATCAATGTAAATTTAATGTCCTAAATCATTTGTACTTCTGCTCTGATATTTAAATTTTTTCTATCTCCGGCAAATGCCTTGAACCTTGAATCAATAAATGCCTTCCCTACTTCCTACTAATTTTATAATTACTAGCCTTTAAAGTTTATGCTTATATATATGACTGAATTTGTTTATAATATTTTGTTATTTTAGCATTATCACAAATATCCCTATTTTATCCATTGTCTAATTTTATTTACTCTTTTAAAATGTTAATCAACTAAAAAAAATTTTGCATACTGGACTTTCTACATAAACTATTCCTTCATTTACTAATATGCTTAAGAGCATTGTCTTAAATGAATTTAATTATGGAAAGTCTTTAAACAAACATAGAACACTAAATAATATCTTAAAAAACAAAAGAAAAAAGGATATATTAGGGAGGACACGATTTTGTTCACCGACCAATATACATGTAAACCTTACAAGGCTAAGTTAGTTAAACAAGAGATTACCCAAAGCATGTCAAGACCTGGTAAATACTCGGAACATTAAAATCTGAAATTTATATTGGAAAGGAATTCGCAAACTATCAAGATCTTGAAATGAAAATAAGCAAGTTTATATATTAGTATAATAACCGCAGGTATTAAGAAAAATTAAAATGCATGAGTCCGATGGAATATCGAATTCATGCATTACAATAGTTTTATTTAATTATGTGTCTACTTGACAAGTACCAGTTCATAGAATTCAACAAAGCTTCAATTAATATTTATTTATCGTTAACTCTTGACCAATGTCTGATAAGTTCAAGAGCTTTTTTATTTATTTTATTTTTGTTATTTTGTTAATATCAAACGGTGTTTTTTGATAGATGATATTTACCCAATTTCTAAAAAACATATTTCCATGTGCTTGCCATCTTACAGTTGGTGTTTTCTTTGGATCATCATTTAAAAAATAGTTTTTAGGTATGGCAATTTCTTTGTTTGTAGAAACATCTCTATCGTATTCTTTTTTTAAAGTGTCTCTATCGTATTCACTGTGTCCTACAGCAAAAATTCTTCTGTTATCCTTAGTAGCGATTAAATGTAATCCTACTTCATTAGAGTACGCCAATACCTCTAATTCTTTGATTTTTTCAACTTCTTTTTTACTGATTGTTGTATGTCTTGAATGAGGAACGTAAAACGTGTCATCAAAACCTCTTAACAAATCGTTTGTCGATGAAGTTGCGATATGCTCAAAAACTCCAAACTGTTTTTTATTTAATGGCTCTTTTTCAATACCATAGTAATGATATAGTCCTGCTTGAGCTCCCCAGCATATATGTAAAGTTGAATAAACATTATTACTGGCATAATCCATTATTTTTTTTAATTCTTCCCAGTAGGTTACTTCTTCAAACGCTAAATGTTCAACTGGTGCTCCGGTAATTATTAAGCCATCGTATTTTTTATCTTTAATTTGCGCAAATGTTTTATAAAAAGTCTCCATATGACTGCTGGAAGTATTTTTAGATAAATAACTTTCTGGGTGGATGTAATCAACATTTATTTGAATTGGTGAACTACTGAGCATTCTTAATATTTGTGTTTCAGTAACTATTTTTGTGGGCATTAAATTAACTAACGCCACCTCTAAAGGTCTAATATCTTGAGTTACTGCTCTTTCAGTATTAATAACAAATATTTTTTCTTTTTTTAAAGTTTCACTAGCAGGTAGTAAACTCGGTATAATGACTGGCATTTTACAATTCCTTTAACCCATTTTCTAAATCTTTAATAATATCAGCCACATTTTCAATTCCGACATTAATTCTAACCGCTTCAGGTGATACACCTGCTTTAATTTGGTCTTCTGCTGATAATTGTCTATGTGAACTACTAGCTGGATGTAAAATTGCTGTTCTACTGTCACCAATATGAACTGCTACATTGATTAAATTTAAAACTTTTCCTAATTTTATTCCTGCTTCATGTCCACCTTTTAAACCAAATAATACAACACCATTTCCACCTTTAGGAAGGTATTTTTGTGCTAATTTATAGCTATCACTTGCTTCTAAATGTGAATATTCAACCCAAGCAACTTTATTGTGGTTTTGTAAATACTTAGCCACTTCTAAAGCATTTTGACCATGTCTTTCCATTCTTAAATGTAAAGTTTCTAACCCTCTATTGTAGATAAAAGCGTTAAATGCACTCATCGTTTGACCAAAATCTCTTAAAATATGAGTTCTTGCTTTAATAATATAGGCTAAATTTCCAAATGATTCAGTATAACTTAGTCCATGATAAGTTGCATCGGGTTCTACTAATCCTGGGAATTTTCCATTAGTCCAGTCAAAGTTTCCGGCATCGACTACAACCCCACCAACACATGTTGCTTGACCATCGATATATTTAGTAGCGGAATGAGTAATGATATTTGCTCCGTACTCAATTGGTCTACATAAATATGGAGTAGCTAGGGTATTATCTACGATGAAAGGTACTCCTTGCTCTTTAGCTATTTTACCGAATTTTTCAAGATCTAAGACATTCATTTTAGGATTCCCTACAGTTTCAGCAAATAAAGCTTTGGTATTTTCTTGAAAATAACTTTTTATTTCATCTGCACTTGCCTCAGGGGAAACAAATGTTGTAGTAATTCCTAATTTTGCTAAAGATGAACCAAGTAGAGTAATATTTCCTCCGTATAATGTTGAAGAAGCAACAATATGAGCTCCGGCATCGCAGATAGTTAATATCGCCATCTGTAAAGCACCTTGTCCTGATGAAGTTCCTACTGCACCGACTCCACCTTCTAATGCTGCCATTTTATTTTCAAACGCTCCGACAGTAGGGTTGGAAATTCTTGAATACATGTGACCAAGTTTTTTTAAGTCAAACAGGTCAGCGATGTACTCTGTATCTTTGTAATTATAAGTAGTACTTTGGACTATCGGAAATACTCTTGGTTCTCCATCAACAAATTCTTCTGTTGATGTTACACATAATGTTTCTATACTATAATTTTTTGTTTCCATTTTTAAATCTCCTTTATATTTTCTTTTTTAGTTTTTTTGAATTTTATAGTTAGTTAATATTTCGCCCTAACATTCGTTTACTAAAAAGATAAAGAATTATAAATGATTTTTCCTTAATTATAAATCTCATACTATCATCCCCTCAAAATACTTTTAAATAGCATAAACTATATTGATAAAAATATCAAGCATATTTTCAATTTATTTTAAAAATCTTTAATTTTCGAGGGAAATACATGTTTTTTTTAAAAATTTAAAAATAATTGTTACTATAAGACAATTTAATTATAAAAAAACATTGTAATTAAATATTAATTTTAATAATATTATGATTTTTTTAATAAAAAAAAACTTACTTTCACAGTTTTTTGTGTCGGTAAATTTTTATCAATTTATAATTCTTCTTTTATTTTTAGACTAACCCCAAATAGCAATGTAACTATCTTCTTTGTAGCCTAAAACAATTTTATCAATATCAACAACTAACGGTCTTTTAATTAACATCCCATTGTTTACTAACAAACCGTATTTTTCATCTAGTGTTAGTGAATCAAGTTTATCTTTCAATCCTAGTTCTTTATAGACTTTTCCGTTGGTATTAAAAAAATTTTTAATATCTAAACCACTATCCTCATGAAATAATTTTATTTCTTCTTTTGTTGGAACTTCTCTTTTTAAATCAATTACTTGGTGATTAATATTTTTTTGTTTAAAAAAGCTGACAGCTTTTCTAACACTACTTCAAGTATTGACTCCGTAAATTTTTATCATCTAATCACCCCTCTTTAAAATTATAACATATTTCAACAAAAAAGTGGTTAAATTTCCACTTTTAAGGTATTATTTTGCTGTTTCAATAATCAATTCACACATCTTATTGCTGAATTCGATAGGGTTTTCTACAGGTAATCCTTCTATTAATAGGGCCTGTGTATATAATAAATCAGCATATTTATTTACGCTTAAAGGATATTTTTGATGTAATTTTTGCAGAGCATCAAATAATTTATGCTCTGGATTAATTTCTAATATTCTACCAGCTTTGATACCGCTTTGCCCTGGAATTTGTGAATATACTTTTTCCATTTCAAAAGAAATACCTTCATCAGCCACTAAACAAACTGGTGAATCTTTTAATCTAGTTGATAAAATAACTTTAACAACTTTATCACCTAAACTAGATTTAATTACTTCTAATAAATCTTTAAATTCAACAGCTTTTTCTTCGACTTCTTTTTTCTTTTCTTCAGTAGCTAAGTCTAAATCACCTTTAGTAATTGATTGAAAAGAAACACCGTTATAATCGTTGATAGTTGTAACAACAAATTCATCGATATCATCAGTCATATAAATAACTTCATAGTCTAATTCTTTTAACATATCCATCTGTGGTAAAGATGAAATTTGTTCTTTGTTTTTTCCTACAGCGTAATAAATAACTTTTTGATTTTCTTTCATCCGCTTGACATAATCGGCAATCGTGGTGTAACTGTTATGGCTAGTTTCATAAATTATTAAATCTTGTAAAAATTCGCATTTAGCTCCCATTGACTCATAAATGCCATATTTTAAATTTAAACCGTACAATTTCCAAAACTCTAAGTACTTATCGAAATCTTTCTCTAAAGTCTTTTTAAGCACATTTTTGACCTTTTTCTCAACTGCATTAGCAATATTAGTTAGCTGGTTTGACTGTTGAACCATTTCACGAGAAATATTTAAAGATAAATCGCTTGAATCAATCAATCCTCTAGAAAATAACATCCATTCAGGAACTAATTCTGAGCAATTTTCTTTAATAAATACTCCTTTTGAGAATAGTTGTAATCCTTTTTCAAAGTTTTTACTATTTAAGTTAAAGGGAGCTCTTTTAGGAATGAAAATCATCGCGTCATATGTTAATAATCCTTCTACTCTCGTGTGAATGGTAATCAGTGGATCTTCGTAATCAGAAAACTGATTTTTGTAAAAATTATTTTTTTCTTCTTCGGTAATTTCTGATTTGTTTTTTTTCCAAATTGGTTTCATTGAATTAATAATTTCAACTTCTTTAACTTCTTTTTCATCTACCGTTTTAGTTAGTTCCATTTTGATAGGATATTTAATATAGTCCGAATAATTAGTAATTAATTGTTTAATTTTGCTTTCATTTAAAAATGTTGAATATTTATAGTCTTCATTATCTTCACGCAAATACAGCGTAATTTCAGTACCTTCTAGATCAGCATCTAGCTCTTTTACTTCATATTCATCTTGTCCTAAACTCGACCATTTATAAGCTGTTTTTGAATATGGGCTTTTAGTTATAACTTCTACTTTGTCAGATACCATGAAACTAGCATAAAAACCAACTCCAAATTGACCAATTACATCAAGATCTGCCTTATTTCCTAATTTTTCAATAAATTCTTTTGAACCACTTCTTGCTATTGTTCCTAAATTGTTTTTTAATTCTTCTAAAGTCATGCCGATACCGTTATCTTTAATAGTAATAGTTCTTTTTTCTTGTTCTATTGAGACAAAAATTTCGTATTCTCGTGATTTTAGTTTGTCAGTTAATGAATTAAAATGATATTTATCTATTGCATCTGATGCATTTGATATTAACTCTCTTATAAATATTTCTTTATTTGTATAAATAGAGTTAATCATTAAATCTAATAATTTTTTTGATTCTGTTTTAAATTTTAGTTTGCTCATTTTTATTTACCTTTCTAATACTTTTATCTCATAAGTATTGATATTGCATTATATCATATTGTGTAACATTTTCAACTGATAAATTTTTTGAATATTTATTTTAAAATAGTTTATTATAAATTTCTGTAGTTTCGTTTTAATATCCTAAAACAGTTAATAACAACTACTAATGAACTAGAAAAGTTGTTTTATATTAAAAAAAATTATTGAGCAATTAAAAAGACACTGATAATTTAATAGTGTCTTTGTAGATATCGATATAAAATGGTCATTTATTGATTAACAGTTCCTTCATCGGTATCTGTTGTAGTGTCATCGTCGGTATCTGTTGTAGGGTCATCGTCTGTATCCGTTGTAGGATCATCATCGGTATCTGTTGTAGTGTCATCGTCTGTATCCGTTGTAGTGTCATCGTCTGTATCCGTTGTAGTGTCATCGTCTGTATCTGTTGTAGTGTCATCATCTGTGTCTGTTGTAGTGTCATCATCGGTATCCGTTGTAGTGTCGTTGTCTGTATCCGTTGTAGCATCATCGGTATCTGTTGTAGTGTCATCATCTGTGTCTGTTGTAGTGTCATCATCTGTGTCTGTTGTAGCATCATCATCTATATCTGTATCATCGCGTAAATAAGTATTTTCCAACTCTTCAATTTTTTCTTCTAATGCAGTTACCGAAACTTGGCCATTTGCATAATAAGTTCTTAGTAAACTTTCAACCGGATCTAGAGTTGTTCCAGCATTTGAGTACCTCTCTCTTAATGCAACAATTTTTTTATTTAATATATCTTCAGTAGCGTATTCAGTAGTCTCAGTTTGATCATCTCTTGAATCAATTTTATAATCATTTTTCATTTTATTTATTGCATCTTCAAGTGATTGTTTATTTTTTGTATTTTCAGTTGTTTTTCTACGACTATTTTTGATTATTTCTTTTTTTTGAAGTTTAATTTCATCCATTTGCTCTCTTAAAACAGTTTTTTCTTCCTCAGTTAATGTTTCATCATCTAAAAGTTGTCTAGTTTCTTCAAATAATTGTTTTACTACAGTTTTTGCTTGATTTACATCTTTTCTAACTTGGAATTGAGTTATAAGTTCTGTTAATTTTTCTTTTGAAACATCATTTGCTGTATCTGATTCTATTCTAGTTTGAAAATGTTGGATTTTATCTTCAATTGATTTACTAATTACATCTCCAGTTGTGTAACCTAATTCAATAAGTAATTCTTCATAAGAAATAGTTTCTAATCTAGTTTTAATCTCTTCTATAGTTAATCCACTAAGTTCAGAAAGTTCTATAATTTTAGAAATTTCTTTAAATTCTTTACCTTCTTCTCTTAAGCTTTTAACTTTTTCTGCTGTTTCTTTTTCACCATATTTATCAGCTGCTAAAGTTGTTAATAAAATATCTGCTTTTTTATTTTCTAATTTTTCTTTTACTTTTTCATTTTTAACTTTTGTTTCAATAATTGCATCACTTCTGTCATTCAATCGATTAATCTCTTCAATTAAATCTTCCTGATTTATACCTGCTAGTAAATCTTCACTTATAAGTTCTGTTGTTCGTTCTAATTCTAAAATATACTCATCGAGTGTTTCATTAGCATATTCCTCTTTATTTTCATCATATAAAGCATTTGATTCCGCTAATCTCTCATTAACATATTTTAATCTTTTTTCTAATTTTTCTTTTCTGTCAAACGTGAAAAATAAATCCAGATTTTCGGTTGCTTTATCAGTAAAATAGAAAAAATCACCTTTTTTTAATCCTGGATCTAATAATTCTTCTTCAACTACAATATCTGTAGTTTCCTCGGCTGCTTTTAACGAAGGAATCGTTAAAATCATCAGTAAAATTAAAAATAAACTTTTATTTTTCATCTAATCATCTCCTAATTGATATTAATATAACATCAATTTAAGTAAAGAAATCAATGTCATAAATTTATCGTTTAATAAAATTTAATAAATAAGATACTACTTTATCAATGTCTGTAGTTTCTAAATTGCTATCTTTTTTTGTTAAAATATTTTTAATGTAAATATTTTCTTTTTTTGAAATTTTTTCCACTTTTGTTAAAGCTTCAATTCCAAATGATTTTTCTTCTATTGCCTCTGTTACTGTTTCGCTAAATTTGAATGGTGTAGCAGTTGAGACAATTACTGTATAGCAATCATCTTGACTTTGAGCGCGGTATTTTTCTTGTACTTTAAACGCCACTGCAGTATGAGGGTCAATTAAATATTGATGCTTTTTATAAATATTGTTTATTGTTTCTAATACTTCTAATTCATTTGCAGTATTTGAGTAAATTACTTCACCCATTTTAGCTAAAACATCCTCTTTGATGGTAAATTGACCTGTTTGATCAAATTGCTTAAATAGTTCGCTAATTTTTTGACCATCACGACCGTACGCTTCATATATAAATCTTTCTAAATTACTAGAAATAACAATATCCATAGACGGTGAATTAGTTTTATGAAATTCTCTATTTTTAGAATATTTTCCGGTGTTGAAAAATTCAACTAAGACATCATTTTTATTTGATGCTGAAATTAATTTATTAATAGGAATTCCCATTTGTTTTGCATACCATCCTGATAAAATATTTCCAAAATTACCTGTTGGTACAACAAAGTTAACCATTTCTCCTTCTTTTATTTTGCCACTATTTATTAATTTTATGTATGTAGAAATATAATATATTATCTGTGGTAATAATCTTCCCCAATTTATTGAATTTGCACTTGATAATTGATATCCCAATGCTTTAAATTGTTCGTTAATATCTGGATTACCAAACATATTTTTAACCAATGTTTGACAGTCATCAAAATTACCATCAACACCGAGACTGAAAGTATTATTTCCATCGATTGTAACCATTTGTTTTTTTTGAATATAACTAACACCATTTTTCGGATACAGACAGGCTATTTTTGTTTTTTCAATATTTTTAAAGCCGGCTAAAGCTGCTGGTCCAGTATCACCACTAGTTGCTACTAAAATTGCTGTATTATCTAAATATCCACATTTTTGATTGCTTTTAACGATAAAGTGAGGTAAAAGTTGCAAGGCAATGTCTTTAAACGCTCCCGTTGGACCGTTAAAAAGCTCCAAAACTGTTAGTTTTTCATTTATGTCATGATAACTAACTATTTCTGGAGTAGTAAATGTTTTATAAGCTGCATTGACCATTTGAGCGATTTCTTTTTCTTCAAATTCTGGTAAATACAGTTTTATTACTTCTATCGCAATTTCTTGATAATTTTTATCAAGTAGTTTTTGGTAATCAACGGTGGGAATATTTTTAGGAACAAACAGTCCTCCAGTTGGAACCATTCCTAATCTAATCGCTTCATAAGAAGGTACTAATTTAAAGTTGTCTCGCGTACTTTTATACATTTAATTGTCCCCTCGATCTAAGTTGAAAACATCGTATAATTCATTTACTACTTTATCTTTAATGTTTTCGCTGACAACAGTTGAAATTCTAATTTCTGATGTAGAAATCATTTCAATATTCACATTATTAGCCGCCAAAATTTCAAACATTTTTGCTGCTACTCCTGGATTTGTTTTGATTCCTGCACCGACAATTGATAACTTAGAAACTTCTTTTGAATAAGAAATATTTTCGAATTTAAGTTTACTTTTAATATTTTCTATCGCTTGGATAGTATCTTTAAAATCATTTGATTCCACAGTAAAAGTAATATCTTTATAATATGATTTATTACTGCTTTGAACAATCATATCAACATTTATATTTTGTTTTGCTAACTCTGTAAATATTTCAGAAGCAACACCGGGTTTATCTTCTACTTTAATTAAAGAAACTGAAAAGACATTATTGTCGATGGCAATTCCTGTAATTATTACTTTTCTTTCTAACGTATTTAATTCATTTTCATTTACCACAAATGTTCCCTCCGTATCTATATTAAAACTGGATCTTACACACAGTTTTATCTTATTATTTCTGGCAATTTCCACTGCTCTAGAATGTAAAACACTAGCACCTAAACTGGCTAATTCTAACATTTCAGTATAAGAAATTTTTTTTAATTTCCTAGCATTTTTTATTATTCTGGGATCAATCGTGTAGATGCCATCTACATCGGTGTATATTTCGCATAAATCTGCTTTTAAAGCCACGGCCAAAGCCACGGCACTTGTATCTGAGCCACCTCTACCTAAAGTGGTTATATCACCAAATTCAGTAACTCCTTGAAAGCCAGCTATAATTATTACATGATTTTCATTTAATTTTTTGATTATTTTATTTTTATCAATTGATTTAATTTTTGCTTTTGAGTGAGCTCCACAAGTTAGAAAGCCAATTTGCCAACCGGTAAACGATATTGCTTTTACTCCAATTTTTTCTAACGCCATCGCCAGTAATGAAATCGAAATTTGTTCACCTGCTGAAAGTAATACATCGTATTCACGTTTACTTGGATTTGGGTTTATTTGTTTTGATAAGGTAATAAATTCATTTGTAGTTTTTCCCATTGCACTAACTACTACTGCTACTTTATTACCG
This sequence comes from Candidatus Bathyoplasma sp. NZ, assembly GCA_013332095.1. Taxonomy (GTDB): domain Bacteria; phylum Bacillota_I; class Bacilli_A; order MAG-NZ; family MAG-NZ; genus Bathyoplasma. The sequence goes on along the minus strand of JABENI010000007.1, from coordinate 112,666 downwards.
GCTAAATAATCTTTTTTTATAATTTTTGCCACGTTTTTGATACAGTTAGCATCTGCAACACTCGTTCCACCAAATTTTTTTACTATTAACAATATCTTGCACCTTCTGTATCTATGTTTAATTTTAATAACTCAAAATCAAAATCAAATTTTTCGGTGATATCTTTCATCAATAAATCAATTTTAACTTCTTCATTATAAAACATCATAATCGTTGGTCCACTACCACTGATAGTAGCACCGATTAAATTGTATTTATTTAAATTACTACTAATCAGTTCAAATCCTTTAACAAATTCTTTTCTGTATGGCTGGTGTAAATAATCCTCTAAATTATTTTTAAACATTGTTAGACTATTTTCATAAAAACTCGCAATTAAACCAGCGGTGTTACACAAATTTTTTATAGCACAACCATATTCTACTTTGTCAGGCAAAATTGTCCTTGCTAATCTAGTAAAAAATTCATAGTTTGGAACCAATGCTAAACATTTTAAATCGTCGATAATAGGTAATTTATGATATGTTACTTTTTTTTCCGAATTATTTGATAAAACAATTCCACCTAAAAGAGCTGCTGTCACATTGTCAGAATGCCCTTCAAGTTCGGTTGCTAACTGCACTATTTCATTTTCATTTAAAGGAATAGTTAATAATTTATTTGCCACCATTAAACCTAAAACAATTGCTGTTGAACTGCTACCTAATCCTCTTGAAATAGGAATGCCGTTATTAACTTTTATCTTTAATCCCGCTACTTTTTCATTTCGGTAATCAAATGCCTTTTTATAACTTATATAAATTAAATTAGTTTTATCATTTTTAAGTTTTTCCATACCGCTACCAGTGATTGACATATCAAGTTGTTCATCTTCTTCTAATTTCTCAAAATTTGCTTGAATATAAATAGTTACCGCAAAACCTAAACAGTCAAATCCAGGCCCAATATTCGCACTAGATCCAGGGACTTTTACAGTATAGTACATCATAGCACCATCATTGTTGAAATAACTGACTTAACTACATCAAATTTTTCAATACTTTCAAGAGCTTTTTCGATGCTAAGTTTGCTACATTTTTCCGTTAAAATGCATAAAACCACATCATCTTCGGATAATAGTGTTTGCGTAATTGATTCGATATTTATATTATTTTTTTCAAATTTTGAGGTTATTTTAGCTAGAGTACCTACTTCATGTTTAGTGTTTATTTTTAAAAACATTTTTGAATTGATGTCATTTAATTCACCTAACTCCACATCTCGATAACAAGTAGAGTAATTTTTACTGTCAATTGGAGCTTCTAATAAACGGCAAGCATCAACTATATCGCCTACTACTGCACTTCCTGTAGGCAAATCACCTGCGCCTTTACCGTACAACATCGTATCTCCACTTTCAGCATTTAAATAAATACTGTTATAAGAGTCGTTTACATTTGCTAAGGGGTGTGTATTAGAAACTAGGGTCGGATGAACTCTAGCAATTATTTTACCCTCTGTTTCTTCACCTATTGCTAACAATTTTATCGTGTAACCAAATAGTTTAGCAAAATCGATATCCTCTGCTGTTATTTTAGTAATTCCTTCGACGTGAACATCGTTAAAAGTAACTTCTCTTTTGAAAGCAATACTTGAAAGAATTGCAATTTTTCTAGCACTATCTAATCCCATTACATCACTAGTTGGGTCGATTTCAGCATATCCTAATTCAGTGGCTTCTTGTAGTGCTTCTTTGTAAGTTAAACCATCTCTTGTCATTTTCGTTAAAATATAGTTAGTTGTTCCGTTTAAAATACCTAATACTTTATTAAAGGTTTTTCCCACTAACGACCTATTGATAACTCCAATTATTGGGATTGCTCCTGCTACACTAGCTTCATAAGCAAATACGACGTTGTTGTTTTTAGCAGCAGCCAATATTTCAGCAAACGATAAAGCTATTAAATCTTTGTTAGCTGACACAACATTTTTTTTAGCGTTAATTGCTTTTAAAGTGTACTCTCTAGCTAAATCGATCGATCCCATAACTTCCACAACAATTTGAATGCTTTGATCGTTTAAAATACTATTAAAGTCAGTGGTCAAAAGATTTTTATCAATTCCTTTTCTGTCTTTAGCAATATTTTTAACTAAAATTTTAGTAACGGCGATATCAATTCCATAAATTGTCTTAAATTCTTTTCTCTTATCTTTTAAAATGTTGTAAGTTCCACTCCCTACAACTCCACATCCTAGTAGTGCGATATTAATTTTTCTCATCTTTTGCCTCCATCTTTTTAAAAGCTAAAACTGAATTTCTTTTGCTTAAACAAAATTTTATCATAAAATAGGCTAAAAAGTCAATTTTGCTAGCGATGTTTTACAGTTAATTTAATAATTTTACCTAATATTTGACAATATTAAGTTTGATTTTTTAAAGAAGAAAAAATAGTTTCTATTATTTTTTTTTTGTCGTCGTCAATATTTTTAATTTTTTTTTACTGTTTCATACAATTATTTTACATTTTTGACTTTTTTTTACATAAAAAACTAGCTAAAAATGCTGGAGGAATTTACTGTATAAAAATGCTGTCGTAAATAATTGTCGTAATTTTTTATTTTAAGACACTAATGTGAATTGCTGTATAAAATTGCTGTCGTAAATAATTTTTGTAAATTTTTGTATTAAAACACTGTCGAAATTTACTAGATAAAAATATTTAGTTTATCTTAAAAGAATGCTTCTTCTTCTAACTAATTAATTTTTAACTGTTCGACAAAATTTTTATGAAATAAAATATTTTCTTCTGATTTTTTTTTTTAAAAATTTTAAAAAATAAAAGAGAATAGCAGTTCTACTTTTCTAAAAATTTGGATAATTCGACAAAAAAATTAAAAAAAAACCATAAATAAAAAAAATGACTGCTTTTAACAGTCATCCTGGTTTAAATCATAAAATTCCGACTCTTTTAAAAATTAGATCAACATTTTTTAAATAATAATTCAATTCAAAGCAATCGATAATTTCTTCTTCAGTTAAATATTCTTTTACTTTCTTGTTGTTTAATAACAAAGTTTGATAATTTTTAGAGTTTTCCCAACTATCCATTGAAATTGGTTGGATTAAGTCATAAGCAACTTCCCGACTTAAACGTTTAGAAATCAACTTAGTCATTACTCTTTGAGAAAAAATCACTCCGTTTGTTTGATAGATATTTTTAACCATATTTTCAGGGAAAATCCCTAATTCAGTTATCGTTTTAGTAAATCTAGATAACATATAGTCTAACAGTAAAGTCGCATCTGGTAAGATGATTCTTTCTGTTGCGCTATGAGAAATATCTCTTTCATGCCAAAGAGGAATATTTTCATAAAAAGGAATCATGTATCCTCTTAAAACTCTAGCACATCCTGAGATGTTTTCACTGGAAATTGGATTTCTTTTATGGGGCATTGCGCTGGAACCTTTTTGTCCTTTTTTAAAACCTTCTTCAACTTCTCTAACTTCTGTTCTTTGTAAATGTCTCAATTCCACAGCTATTTTTTCTAAAGTAGAGCCAATTAAAGCAATTACACTGATATAACTAGCATGTCTGTCTCTTTGCAATGTTTGCGTAGAAATTTTACTAGATTGTAGTCCTAATTTTTCGCACACATAATCTTGAACAAACGGTTCAGTATTAGCAAAATTTCCAACAGCTCCACTTATTTTACCAACTTCTATCTGAGTAGATGCTAGTTCAAACCGTTCGATATTGCGATTCATCTCCTCGTACCAAAGCGCCCATTTTAGGCCAAAGGAAGTAATATCAGCATGAACTCCGTGAGTTCTTCCAATACAAGGGTAATCTTTAGTTTGAAGAGCTTTTTCTTTTAGAACTTCACGAAATTCAAACAGATCAGTCAATAAAATTTTATTTGCTTGTTTCAGTAAGTAACCGTTCGCTGTATCAACAACATCGGTCGAAGTCATTCCGTAGTGAATCCATCTTTTCTCTTCACCCAACGACTCTGATACATTTCTAGTAAATGCCACAATATCATGTCTAGTTTCTTTTTCAATTTCTAAAATTCTATCGATATTAAAAGTTGCTTTTTTCCGTAATTTATCAATATCTTCTTTGGGAATTATTCCCAGTTCACTAAAAGCTTCGGCCGCTAAAATTTCTATTTTTAAAAAAGCAGCGAACTTTGATTGTTCTGTCCAAATTTTACTCATTTTTTCTCTAGTATATCTACGTATCACTTTTTCCACCTCATTAAATTTAATGCTATTTTTTTAAAATATCAAAAACTACTATAAATTATTTTTAGTAGTTAAAACTCCATCTTCTTCTAATATTACTACTCCTTTTTTAGACCTGTACATTACTAATATCAATAATATTGCTAGTATTTCAGAAATCGGTACTGCCCAAAATATTCCTTTATAACCAAAGTAATTAGTTAAAATTACCGCTAATATCGATACCAAAATAAACCCTCTAAGTAAAGTAATAGCAACACTTTTGGCTATTTCTTCAGTCGACTGATAATAGGATACTACTACCATATTAATCCCTAAAAACAGATAAGAAAGATAATATATTGGTAACACTTCTACGGCATAATCAAAGACAATAGAATCACTTTCTATGAACATCGACACTATTGCTTCGGGAATAAAATAGCCAATAAAGGTAAAAACAATTCCGAAGCCAATAGCGTATTTCAAAGCTAATTTTAAACTTTTTTTAATTCTGGTAATTTTTCCTAATCCGTAGTTAAAACTAACAATTGGTTGAATCGATTGTCCGATAGCTAAAAAGATTAACATTAACAACGGATGAATAAAGTTTATTATACCATAGGCTGCTACTAAATCTTTACCACCGATAGTCGTTAACATATAGTTGTATACAATGATTGTTGCTGCTAAACAATATTCCGCTAACAAAGCTGCCAAACCAATTTTACAGACGTAAGAGATTATTTTCAATTCTATTTTTGTTTTTATATATTTAATTTTTTCACTTTTATTATACAGATAAATCACTCTAATTATTAGACTAACTAAACTTCCTAATCCAGTTGCTAGGGCCGCTCCCATCACACCGAAACCAAAAATAAAAATAAAAATATAATCTAAAACTATGTTAATTAATGCCCCAGTAATCATACTAACCATTGCTACTTTAGGTGCTCCCTCTAGTCTAACAAAAAAACCTAGATAAGTGTTTGAAGCAAAAATAACACCGTACAATGCAATTATTCTAAAATAAATTATTGCATCTTCTAAAATTTCTGTACTTACTTTCAAGGCACTGGCCATTTGGTAGGCAAATATTATGAAAACAATCGAAATTGCTAAGATTATCGCAATCAATGCTTTTAAACTGAGCGAAAATACTTTGTTAGCATCTTCAAAATCTTTTCTAGCAATTTTAATATAACAGATTGTCGAAGCACCTATTCCAAACATCAATCCTATTCCACTAACGATACTAAAAAAAGGAATGACAGTATTGACAGCAGCAAGTCCATCAGAACCTACACCCTTGCCGACAAAAATACCATCAAAAACGATGTATATCCCTGTTACCATCATCGCAGATACAGTAGGTAAAAAATATTTAAAAAATAGTCCTTCTACTTTGTCATGTTCTAAATCTATTTTATTTCTCATCATTTTTCCACCTTAACACCTCTAGAGTAGCACAATAAAAATAATTTTACAATTAGTAGTACTAATGTAAAAAAGTTATCTTAAGATAACTTTTTTATAACTAACGCAATCAATAACATTAAGGCTAAAGATACAAAAACTAAAACACTGATTATGTAAATAGTTGATATATTTAATAACATTGCACCTGCTAATATAAGTAATTCAACGGATAAAATAATTAATGTTTTTTTTCGATAAACTTTGGTCTCAAGTTGATCTAGAGGCTTATTTTTATCTCCAATTGGTGCGAGGATAAATATTACTAATGCCGAAACTGCTGCTGTTATAATAACTGTTAAATTAGTCCATGGAACTGCATCGTACAAATATAAAACTACTACTGTCATCAATATTGATAAGAAATAACAGAGCTTTTGCGTTCTCGCATGATATCCGCCTGCATATGAGCGTATCGGCACATATAACAGCAAAAATAATAACGACTGAAGCGGTAATTTAAATATAAATCCAATAATTATTGCCAGCACAATATTAAAAAAAGTAATAATTGCTTGTTTAAGACCGTATGCATAAATTTCTTTATCTTCTTCTTTTATTGTGTTGTTCTCTATTAAGTTTGTAATTATATTATCGACGAACTTGTTCATATTTTACCTCACTATTATATTATATACTGTAGTTTATCATGTTTAAAGGTAAAAAAATGTCGAATTTTGTGTATTGATAGTTTTTTTTTAATTAGCAACGTTTAGAATAGTTGAAGATTCAACTTTAAAATGTTCAAATACTAATCTAGTAATTTTAGCATCTTCTAAAGCATCGTGTTTTTGCTTATCTAAAATATTTCCAAAAGATTCAAAACACTTAAATAAGCCAACATCATTTTTAAAATTATAAAAATTTTTGTACACTTGCATTAAGTTTAAAAATTTTTCTCTCGGCGTAATATTTCTAAATTTATTTATTTGGTAAAAATCTTGTAGAGATATAACGTCATTTTTACCCCAAATTACGATAATTGGGTCGTATTGGTCAACGAGTTTTTTAAACTGATCGTAAAATATTTTAGCAGTTATTCCTCTGTTGATTGTCCCTTGGTCAATTTTTAAAAACTTTTTAGTTCTGATGGTAATTTTAGGATACAGTCTAGGTTTTACGTAGGTAGAGTACTCTTCTAATACTTTTCCTTGATTATTTTCTATAACAATCCCAATTTGAATAATTTCTTGAACAAATTTTTCACTTTTAGTATAGGGGTGCATTGAAAGTTCTAAATCTAAAAACATTTTGTTTCTTTTAGTGTGCATTACTTTATAAATTCCCATTTTAACAACATCTAAATTATAGTAATCGACTTTTTCACGATATCTTTGCATTGTTATTTTAGTAAAACTATCTATTTTTAGCGCTTTTAATTTATTGATAGTTTTGTGTTCATCTGTTACTTTGAATGTGACAAATCTTCCTCTAATTAAATATTTTGAAAATTTTTTGACTAAACTTCCTTGCAGATAAAAATACTCCACTCTGTTTTTTATTCTAATTGATATAATTCTGCAATCAAAATGAATATTACGTATAGATCCAATTACAACTCTCATTTTTCCACCCACTTTTATAAAACCTGACTTTTTATTTTCCTATATCGTTAACTCTTTAATTTTAATCAATTCGATTATTGCTTGAGTTCTTCCACGAACTCCTAATTTTTGAATTACGTTTGAAATATGATTTCTGACTGTTTTTTCACTAATACCTAATTTTTTAGCTATCTCTAATGTATCATACTTTTGTATAATTAGTTCAAAAATTTCTTTTTCTCTTTTAGTTAAAATACTATATGCCAATTTTATAACCCCCATTCTCTATTATCTTATGAAAATAAAAGTTATTTGTCACTTAATAAAGTTTTTTTAATTCTAATTGCTAATTGATTTGAGATCCCAATTTTAGTAAATTCACTGATATCAGAATTTCTCATACTTTCGATACTGTCAAAATTTTTATACAATAAAATTTTTCTTTTTTCGCCGATACCTTCAATATTATCTAAAATACTGGATATAAGACTTTTAGACCTAACGTTGCGATGATAATTAATCGCAAATCGATGAACTTCTTCTTGAATGTTTGCTAACAATTTATAAATTTTTGACCTTTTATTAAGTTTTATAATTTTTTTGTTTTTTGTAACAATTGATTCTGTTTTATGATTACTGTCTTTCATTAAACCAATCAGCGGAATATCTAAATTTAAACTATTTAATATTTGTAATGTCGAACTTACTTGTCCCATTCCGCCATCTACAATAATTAAATCAGGCAGAGGCAAATTTTTAGTTAATAAACTTAAATATCTACGGTAGATTACCTCTTTTAAAGTAGCGTAATCATCAGGACCTTCAACAGTCTTAATCTTAAATTTACGATATCCTCTTTTGTTTGCTACTCCATCTAAATACTGCACCATACCACTGACACTAGCAGTACCTTGGATATTTGAATTATCAAAGCATTCGATTACTTTTGGATACTCGATATTTAAAATTTCACCTAATTCAACGCAAGCATTAACCGTGTTCTCTTTTTTTCTTTCTAATAAAAGTTCTTTTTCCTTAATCATGTGCAGAGCATTATTCCGAGCCATATCTAACAATTTTTTCTTGTTTCCAATTTTAGGAATGATTATTTTAACATCTAACAATTTTTTTAATTCATCACACTCAAAAGGAACTAGAATTTCCTTTGGTTTAGGGCGAGCGTAATTTATGTAAAATTGAAGCAGATAATTAATAAATGCCTGCTCTACTTCCTCAATATATTCGGTAATGTCGACATCTCTTGCAATTACTTTCCCCCGACGATAGTAAAATATTGAAACACACAAATATTTTTCATTTGCGTAATAACCAAAAATATCTCTATCTTGAAAATCATTTAAAGAAATCTGTTGTTTTTCTACTATTTTTTCAATTGAATAAATTAAATTTCGGTGCTCTTTGGCATTTTCAAAATCTAAATTTTCGCTAGCGGTATTCATTTTCTTTTTTAAATCTGCTAGGACTAATTTAGTATCTCCTTTTAAAAAAGCGTAAATTTCTTTGACAATATTTTGATATATTTCGGGATCGATTTTTTTTATACATGGTCCGAGACATTGATTTAAATGATAGTATAGACATTCTTTTTTAGGTAGTTTTTTACAACTTCTCAGTGGATATAACTTATTTAATAACTTTACTGTTTGAGTAGCTGCATAGGAGTTGGGAAAGGGACCAAAAACTTTACCATTTTTCTTTTTGGGATTTCTAGTAATAATTATTTTAGGATTTTTCCCTCTACTTACTTGAATGTAGGGATAAGTTGCATCATCGTTCAATTTGATATTGTATTTAGGCGTGTTTTCTTTTATTAAATTTAATTCTAAAATCAAAGCTTCTAAATCACTTTTAGTGACAACAAATTCAAAATCATATATTTCATTAACTAAAAGGGCAGTTTTTGAGTTGTGGGCACGGTTAAAATAAGAATTAACTCTTTTTTTTAAATCTTTTGATTTTCCAACATAAATAATTTCTTTTTTTAAATCCAAGTATAGATAACAACCTGGTAAATTTGGTAAAATCTTCAATTTTTCTTCGAAATCAATTACTCTCATTTTTTCCTCTATCAGTTAAATTATTCTTTAACTTTAACATTTAGATTAATAGTTCCCGTAGTAGATGTTGTAACTAAATTATCTATTATATAAAATGTGTTTTCATTTTTAAAATCTATACTAGCATCAACAGAGCTTAAATCAATACTTTCAGTGTAAACATTATTTAATTTTAAACTTCCTAACGCTGTAATTACTTTCAAATAATTGCCATCATGAATAGCACTGTTAATATCAAATAAGTTTACTTTTCCATCTGTAATAAGTAAGTCTCCGTGTAAAATGTTGCTATTCAATAAATTTACCTTTCCTTTTTTCAAGTTCAAATCAAAATTTACAGTATCAATGTCGTAAACAGCTAATTCACCGGCATCAATATTTATTGCCAACTCTTCTAAGGCAAAATCATTGATAAATACTTGACCATCACCAATTTTTAAATTAATTTTAGAAGTCAACAAACTATCGGGAATAGATAGTACTATTTTACCTTTGTATTTGGATAGTAGTGTATTTCTAACGTTAGCTTGATTTGTCGAAATAAAAATTGTATTATTATCGATGTCAATAATTGATTCAAAAGAATCTTCTAAATTATATAAATGAGTAATTTTTAAGTCAGTAGTATTGTTCGTTGTTATTATTAGATCAAGATCACCAAAATCAAGGTCGATATAATACTGATCAAGTATTTCTATTTCATTTGATAAATCTCTTACTATCTCTTCTTCCATCATAATATCTGCGGTAAATACCGAAAAAAAGTTACCGTATTTATCATTGATTACTAGAAAAGTCGTTGATGACACAAATAAGGCAATCATAAAAATATTAATTAAAACATTTTTACATATTTTAGCATTATTCATTATTTTCATCAGTGAAAGTTTTTTAATCATTCTTCCGGTAGTATGCAAATGTGGGGTAAACGACATGACGTTTAAATAAATAACCTTTTTTATAACGACTAAAGAGAGTTCGGTAATTGCGATTACCAGTACCGCAATTGTCGAGTATGAACCAATTATGAAAAATACCATCAGTAAGGCATCTTTAAAATTTAAGCCAGCTAAAACGGATAGGGCAACTGGAAAGGTAATAAAAATTGCTAATGTCGCTAATGTTATAAAAACAACGAATGGTATCAGCCAAGAAAATAGAAATACATCTAACAAGACTACTGTTATTATTTTCTTATTATTGATTTTTACATCTCGAGTTGAACTCCACTTCTCTTCTTTTATTTCATAATTTATATATATTGATTTAGCAATATCTTCAGGATTTCCTAAACTTTCAAGTACTTCTTGATTATTCTTATTATTAAATTTTTTTTCATATACAAAAATAGAACTATAATATTCTATAATATCATCGACAATAATTTCATCAAGTAATGTTAAATTATTTTCTAAAGATGCTAAAAATTCATTTTTTTCCATATAATACTCACCTCTGATATATTTATTATACACCATTTTAATCGTTCTTTAAACAAATAAAAAACAGTATTATTTATTATAATACTATTTTTTTAAATTATTTAATATTTCATCTATTTTATTTCCGTACTCTAAAGCTTTATCAAATTCAAAAACTAAATCAGGAATTCTTCTAATATTCATTTTTTTAGCCATGCTAGATTTGATAAAACCTTTAGCATTATTTAAACTTCTGTTAACTGCTTCTTTTTTAGCAATTTGACCCATCACAGTATAATAAACAGTTGCTTTTGATAAATCAGATAAAAGTTTGATACCAGTAATGGTAACTAATTTAACTGATTCATCTTTAAGTTCTCTTTGAATTATAATTGAAATAATTCTTTGCATTTCGCATTCAATTTTTTGAGTTGTTCCCATTTATTTTGTTTCCTCAGCCATAATATAACATTCTATAATGTCATTTACTTTAATATCGTTGAATTTATCTATGGTTAAACCACACTCATAACCTTCTTTAACTTCTTTTGCATCATCTTTAAATCTTTTCAATGAAGAAAGTTCCCCTTCGTAAATTACTAAACCTTCACGAATCAATCTGATTAAAGATTTTTTATAGACTACCCCATCAGTTACGAAAGACCCAGCAATTGTTCCAATTTTAGTAGCTTTGAAAATTTCTCTTATCTCAACTTGACCAGTTATTTTTTCTACTAATTTTGCTTCTAACATCCCCGTTAAAGATTGCTCTAATTCCTCAATAACTTTGTAAATTATGTTGTGTAAACGAATATCAACTTTATTTTCATTAGCTAGGGAGCGAACAGTAGCTATCGGTCTAACGTTAAAGCCGATGACGATTGCTTGTGATGCTTTTGCTAACATAATATCTGTTTCTGTAATCGTTCCAACACTTGAACGAATAATATTTAATTTAGTTCCTTCAACAAAAATATTGGTGATTGAATTTCTAAGTGCTTCTACTGAACCTTGAACATCACCTTTAATAATAAGGTTTATATCTTTAGTCTCTTCAACTTCTAATTCCGAAAATAAATCTTCTAAATTAACGCCTTTAGAAATAGTTTTTTCGTTTTTCCAAGTATCATGTGTTCTCTGTTCAGCAACTGCTCTAGCACTTTTTTCATCAGAGAAAATCATAAATTTGTCTCCAGCTTTAGGAACATTATTCAGTCCTGAAATTTCAACTGGTGTCGATGGCAATGCTTCATTGATCTTTTTTCCAAAATCGTTTACCATTGTTCTTATTCTACCGTAAGTATCTCCAATAACGATTGAGTCCCTAATTTTCATCGTTCCGTTTTGAACTAAAACAGTCGCAACAGGACCAATTTTTTCATTTAATTTTGCTTCGATTACAGTTCCAATTGCTAAACGGTTAGGGTTAGCTTTAAACCCTTCTATTTCAGCTAATAATTGAATGCTTTCCAATAGATTGTCAATTCCTAATTTGGATAGAGCAGATACGTTACAAAAGATTGTATCTCCACCCCAGTCTTCGGCAATTAATCCGTATTCTGATAATTCTTGTTTTACTCTATCGGGATTTCCAACTTCTTTATCAATTTTATTGACTGCGATAATAATTGGTACTTTAGCTGCTTTAGCGTGGTCAATTGCTTCTCTTGTTTGAGGCATTACCCCATCATCAGCCGCAACTACGATAATTGCGATATCAGTAACTCTAGCCCCTCGCGAACGCATTTCAGTAAATGCTGCATGTCCAGGAGTATCCAAAAAGGTAATTTTTTTACCATTTTTTTCTATTTGATATGCTGAAATGTGTTGAGTAATCCCTCCAAATTCACCGGCAGCTACTCTACTTGAACGAATTGCATCTAACAGGGTAGTTTTACCGTGATCTACATGTCCCATTATTGTAATAATGGGTGCTCTTTCTACTAAGTTTTCTTCTTTATCTTCGATTTTAAACTCATCGTATCTTAAAAAATCAGTTACGACTTCATCTTTTACTTCAACATTTAATTCGGCTAATACTACTTCTAAAGTTTCTCTGTCGACAGTTTGATTTTGATTGGCCATTACTCCGAGTAACATCAAACTTTTAATTATTTCAGCACTTTTAATATTCAAACTATCAGCTACTTCTTGGATAGTCATATTGTCTTTAAAATATAAAATTTTTTCTGACAGTTCTACTTTTTTAGGAGTATTAGAAATGCGTGTCTCTACTACCTTTTTAACTTTTACATTTTTTCTTTTTTCTTTTTTCATTAAATCGCCTCTTCTAACAATTTGTTTATTGCTTGACAAAACCCTCTGTCTACAATTGCTAACACTACTCTGTTATCTTTTCCAATTGCTTTGGTAAGTTCTGCTTTAGTAAAGCAGTTTATTAATTTTTTTTGGTAGTGATTACATTTATTAGTAATCTTTTTTGTGGTATTTGGCCCGGCATCACTACCTAAAAAAACAATGTTTACTTTTTCAATCTTTTTTAATACCATTTCTTCACCTGAGATAATTTTTCTAGCTCTAGTTGCTAGCCCGATTAAATTAAGAATCTTTTGCTTTTTCAATATATTCTAAAATTTCGTCGTATATTAATTCATCTATCTCAGTTTCAAAAATTCTATTTAAAACTTTACTTTTTTTTGCTTTAGTTACCGTACTTTTTTTCAAACTAATATAAGCTCCTCTTCCGTTTGCTTTACCTGTTGAATCAACAAAAACTTTTCCTTCTTTGGTTTTAACTATTCTAAGTAATTCTTTTTTAGGAAATCTTTCTTTCGTCACTACACATTTTCTGATTGGTATTTTTTTAATTTTCATTGTACTTTTCAGTTGTTATTTTTTCGAAAGGAATTTTTTTTTCTATTGCTTCGGTTAACGGTTTAATATCAATTTTCCATCCGGTTGCTTTAACAGCTAAACGAACGTTTTGTCCTCTTTTTCCAATCGCTAACGACAGTTGACTTTCATCGACAATTGCTAACGCTTCTTTATCTCTTTGATTTATACTTATTCCAACTACTTTGGCTGGACTCAAACTATTAGCTATTAAAACTTTGGGATCGTTATCCCAAACAAAAATATCTATTTTTTCACCGTTTAAATTGTCGATGATTTCATTAATTCTAACTTTATTAATTCCGATGCAGGCACTTATTGGGTCAACGTATTGATCGAAAGTAGCAATTGCCACTTTAGTACGTTCTCCAGCGTCTCTGGCTAGACCCATTATCTCGATAGTTCCATCTACTATTTCAGGAACTACTTTTTCGAAGATTCTTCTAACGTAATTTTTATCTTTTCTAGAAACAAATACTTTGGTTTTTTTCTTTTCCGAAATAAGTTCTACTTTTGTTACATACACTCTAATTTTATCACCAATTTTAAAATTATCATTTTCATTAGTTTCATTTACCGGTAGATTAGTAACAGTATTTTTTGCTAAACTTAAAGAGATAAAATTTTCATTAATTGCTACAACAGTAGCGATAACTATCTCGTTTTCCTTTTTCTTAAAATAATCATAAATTAATTCTTTTTCGTAATCTTTTAATCCTTGATTTAAAATTTGTTTAGTCTGTGACGCAGCTAACCTGCCAAATTCTTTTGTCGAAAGTTCAATATTTAACGCTTCTCCTATTTTGGCTGATTTTCTAATTTTCTTCGCATTTTCTAAGAGGATAAATTCAGTAGCAGTACCCTTTTCAGGAAATTCATTTACTACTTCTTTCCTAGAAAATACCAGGATTTTATTTTTCTCAGGTTGAAAGTCAACTACTACATTTTCAGCCCTATTATACTCTTTTTTATAGGCACTCTCTATTCCTTTTTTAAAAATTTCTAATACTCTTTCTACTGGTATTTCTCTTTCTACAGCTAGTAAATTTAAAGCGTTATAAAATTCCTTACTTATCATTTTTTCACTCCTTTGCTAAAATCAATAGCCCATCTGATAGTAGCTATTTTTTTATATTCTATCTCTAAATCATTTTTCAATATAATTAACTGATCTTTTACATCTATCAAATAATCTTCAAATTCTTTCTGTCCTTCAATACTTGCAAATGTCTTGATGTAAATATATTTGCCAATTGAATTTTTTATTTCTGTTAAATTTCTTAATTTCCTTTCAATTCCAGGAGAACAAACTTCTAAATTAAATTCTTTATCTATTAAATTATCAATTCCTTGATCGCACAGCAAATTATTTAGTTTAACACATTCATCAATCGTAACAGCAGGCTCTTTATCGACCATTACTCTAAGGACCATTTCCCCGTGCTCTTTTTCAAATTCAATGTCGTATAAATCCAAATTTAATTTTTTTGAATGCTCGTTCACAAAATTTTTTATTTTATCCAATTTTACCTCCTGTTATGAAAAATTAATAAAAAAGTGGATTAGTCAAGCCAACCCACCTTATGTATGCTTTACATTTTAACACAGTTCTATAACTTGGTCAAATCATAAACGAAGCTAGTTATCAATTGACTACTTTTCACTTAAAACTATGCATCAAAATACTTCCAGCTGCAGCAACATTTAACGACTCTACTTCAGCTACTTCAATTGATACTAACTGCTGACAACATTTTAGGACTTCAGAATTTATTCCTTGACTTTCATTTCCCAATACTAAGGCAATTTTTTCCCTACTAGGTCTTTGGAATTCTCCGTTTAAAGTGGCGCCAATTATTTTAAAATTTTCTAATTTTTTTAATAATTGGGGTAAGTTTCCTCTAATAATTTGAACGTTAAAAATTGCCCCTTGACTACTTCTAATAACTTTATCGTTGTATTGGTCGCAAGTATCTTCGCTGACGATAATTCTTTTATAGCCAAAAGCTAGCGCAGTTCTTAGCAATGTTCCAAAGTTTCCGGGATCGTTAATATTATCAAGAACTAGTATTTTATCACTTTCGTACTGATTGTTAAAAAATTGGCAAACTCCGACAATCTTTTGTGGACTCTTAGAAAAAGTTAATTTACGTAAAACATTTTCAGAAATTAAAGTACTGTTTGGATAATTTTCTGCTTTAACAGAAAAAACTTCGATTAAAATTCCTTTTTTATATGCTTCTTCTACTAAATGGTACCCTTCAATTAAAAATTTTTTGTTTTCTATTCGATATTTTTTTTGTTTTAATTTGATTAATTCTTTTATTTTTTCATTACTTACTGAAGTTATCATCTTATCACCCTCTTTATTCTAACAAATTTTTTATAAGTTACAAACAAAAAGTGAATCAAAAGATTCACTTTATTTGATATTATTTAGTTGGTTTTTTAGTTTTACTAACTGTTTTTTTAGCTGAAGAGCCTATTGAAGATTGTGCCATTTGCACCAATCTACGGGTAATTTCTCCACCGACAGAACCATTCTGTCTAGCTGTTGCATCTGGTCCTAAAGTAACTCCTAACTCACTGGCGATTTCATATTTCATTTGGTCAATCGCTGTTTGAGAACCGGGTACTACTAACTTGTTATAAGAAGATTTGTTCATAAGTTGTCACCTCCCAACAATATTATTATTGACAGAGACAACAAATTAATACAAAATTTTATAAAAATTATTTGTTAAACTTTACTTCAAATCCTTCACTCGGTAAATCAATTTCTGATTCTTCGCCAATCCAAACCGTCTGCGTATTTTCAACACACCAATCAACTGCAGTGGCAAATTCAAAATTTTCTTCAAATTCACATTTTGATATTCTAGGCATTGTTACCGGTTTATTAGGTAGATAAACTGTACAACAATCTTCAAACGGTCTGATTGAAGTTAAATAAGTATCTATTTTTTTCGAGATTGTTATAATATCGTTTTTATCCATTGAAATTAGTGGTCTCAATACGGGAATGTTTACAACACAACTAATCGCGTTGATACTCTCGATCGTTTGTGAAGCAACTTGTCCTAAATTTTCACCGGTAACTAAACAAAGTCCACCATTTTTTACCGCTAGTTTTTCCGAAATTCTAAACATCATTCTGCGCATAATCGTAATTTTGTAAGCATCTCTTACTTTATCTAGTAATTCTAAATGTAAGTTTTTAAAAGGAACAAAATGAATTTTAATTCCTTTCTTACCAGTATACTGAGCCATTTTCTTAGTTAAATCCACCACTTTTTGGGCAGATTCAATTGGCGTAAGTGGAGTAGATTCAAAATGAATCCCTTCTACTGTCATCCCTCTTCGCATTATTTGAAAACCGGCTACTGGGGAATCTATTCCACCAGATAGTAAAAGCATTCCTTTTCCGGAAGAACCTAACGGTAATCCACCTAAGCCTTTTATGCGGTTAAAATACAGATAACTTTTATCTTCTCTTACTTCGATATTTAAAGTTAATTCTGGTTTTTTCACATCTACAGACAGATGTTCAGTGTTAATTAAAACATGAGCTGCCACTTCTTGGGTAATTTCCATCGAGGTAAGCGGATAACGTTTATCACTTCTTTTGGTCTCTACTTTAAATTTTTTGTTTTCTTTAATCGCCTTAACTAATTTTAAAGCTAAATTTTTAATGTCATCTAAATCGGTAGTTGTTGTTGCTACTGGACTGTATGAACCTATTCCGAAAACTTTATCCAACCTTTCAATTACCTCTTCAAATTTCGTGCCGTTTAATTCGATACTTAATCTATTGTGACCTTTACTCAAAACGATATCACTTAAATCACTAGTTTTGAATTTAATCATCTGATAGATGTTGTTGACGAAATCTTTTTTATTTTTTCCTTTTAAAGTCAATTCTCCATATCTTACTAATATTTGATCATACATAATAGTTCTCCTTTATATCTTCTACATAATAAACATTTTAACACATTATTTTAAAAATATATTAGTTTTCATTTTTTTACTGTTATATTTTATTTCTGTTAAGTTGTAGATGATCTGAGACCATTTTTTAATTTTTTAAAAAGTGCTCTATGATAATGAAATCAGCATTTTGTTATAGTGTATAAGGTGTTTAAGTCAATTGGAGAAAGCTAATTTAAACTTGAAGGGGAATATTATTTGATCTCTTTAAGTAAACTTCTTTTGGTTATTCCAATCATCTATAGAAATAGTAAGTTTAATTATTGGTCTCAGCTCTATTGTCCTTTGACAAATAAATTTTTTTACTATCTTTTCACTAGTTCTGTATGTTTAACTGTTATGTTAAAATGACCATTAGAAGTATCTGCCCAAATATAATCAACGACATAATCTCTATCACTCGGATTTTCGTATGAAATATTTCCATTAGATGTATCAATATTAATCCTTTTTGTAAATACATCTTTTAAATCTACGTTTCTATTAGATGTGTCAATTGTAACGTTATTTGCATGGACCGTATCAAAATTGATGTCAGCATTAGATGTATCCACCAAGATATCATTTGATGTAATATTATTAAGCGTTATTTTACCATTAGATGTATCCACTTGTATACTAGTTGATGTAATATTATTAAGCATTACTTTACCATTAGATGTATCGATAATAAACTCATCAGTTGTTATATCAGATAATGATAAACTTGAATTTGAAGTATCAATTTTTAGTTTATTTGAAACTTCAATTTCAGAAAGATTTACCCTGCTATTTGAAGTATTAATTATTAAGTTTTCTAAAA
This sequence comes from Candidatus Bathyoplasma sp. NZ, assembly GCA_013332095.1. Lineage (GTDB taxonomy): Bacteria > Bacillota_I > Bacilli_A > MAG-NZ > MAG-NZ > Bathyoplasma. The sequence continues at coordinate 94,295 of JABENI010000007.1, read as the reverse complement.
CTAAATCTTCTGGTATTTCTATAATAACCATTTTTTCACCAAGGCTTAATAAATCGTTAAAATTCCAATAATCAAAATAATTAAAAAAATCGTAATTTTCTTTTAACGTTATAGAATTTCCAATTTGTTCAAAGGTATAAGTGCCATCTTCTCGATAAACATATTTAATTTTTACATCTGGAGAAGAAACTTTTATTATCCTAACATCCTTCTCTTTTACATCTATATTAATATTTTTAACATTTTGAAATATTTTTTCTTCTGTTAAAATTTGCGTTTTTCCAGTTGATGATATTGCAATTATTGAAAAGATAGTACCAGTTAGTAATAAGCAAATACCCATAACTGATAAAATCCATAACAATGGTTTACTAAAACTTTTTTTAAACTTGATATTTTTGGTGATACTAAATTTTATTCCAAATGCATCAAGATTCCATTTTAAAATATGTTTTCCTAAATAAATGCAAAAATTTAATGCCAAAACACCTATTATTAATGTAATTATTGACATACCAAAACCTAATGTTGTGGCTGAAATACCTGTTAGGAACCCATCTATAAAACCAAAAACGCCTACAAGAGAGCAAATACTAATTAATAATAGGGAAAATGGTACCGAAAGTAGAGAAATATATATAGGAAAAATTACTAGAATGTCTAATATTATAATACCTATTATACTAGCTACACTTGGTTTATTATTCCTAATATATCTTTGCTCTGTATTTATTCCGTGATCATTTAGAATAACTTTTGCAATTCTCTCCGGACTTTCGAGACTTGCAATAACTTTTTCATCACTTTCTTCATAATCAAATCTTTCATTATAAAATTCGATATATTCATCTCTTTCAGATTTATCTAAAATACTTAATTCTTTTCTTAAATCACTTAAAAATTTTTTCTTATTCATATTGTTCCTCTTTCCAGTATTTATTAAGCATAATATCTATCTTATCGTTAAATTTTCTATATTCTTCAACAATAGATGTGCATCTTGAAATTCCTAAATTTGTGAGTTTAAAGTATTTCCTCGGTGGTTTCCCTTCATTGGCTACTACTACGTAGGTTTCGCAATAATAAGATTTTACGAACCTTCTTAATATTGGATAAATAGTTGATTCAGAGATAGTAAGAATACTATTCACTTCTTGAAATATTTCATAACCATATGAATCTTTGTTACTCAAAAGCGTGAGTACGCACATTTCTAAAACACCTTTTTTCAATTGTTGGCTCAAATAATCACCTCCGTACTATACAATGTATAATATATGATATAATATATTTTGCAAAATGTCAAATAATTTTGAAACAATATAAATAATTAGTTATATATCCATAGTTATTGAATAAAACATTGATTTTAAGTGAGTTTGGCAATTTTAATATTTAAATAAATATAGTAAGTATCTAAAAAAATGTCTTTACTAATAAAACTAAAAATATAAGTTCAAAGAAGAATTAATTAACAAATTTTTGAATAAATTTAATTATTAATCTCACATGTATTGTCCATTAACAATTTTTTTAATGTTATATTTAAGTAAACTATTGTAATAACTAGTAATTTAAGTTATAATGATAGTCGCGTATAAATCGCAAAATAATAGCAGTGCTAATTATGATACTTAAAGTGTCTATTCTGTTTAAGGTGTATCGGTAGTTTAAATTACTGCTTTAAACGATGATACTTAATAGACTCCCTAAGGAAATTATTAAATGGCTACGTTATTGTTTAATTAAAACAATAAAGGAGAAATTAAAATGTCAAGATACACAGGTCCAGTATGGAAAAAATCTCGTCGTTACGGTTTCAGCACGTTAGAAACTGGTAGAGAATTACAAAGACGCCGTTATGCACCAGGTCAACATGGTCAAAGACGTACAAAATTATCAAATTATGGTTTACAATTACATGAAAAACAAAAGGTAAGATTCACTTATGGTATTTCCGAAAAACAATTTAAAAGAATCTTCAATGATGCTTCTAGATTATCAGGAAAAGCTGGTGAAAACTTCTTGTACTTATTAGAGTCAAGATTAGACAACTTAGTTTATCGTGCAGGTTTGGCTATTACTAGAAGAGCAGCAAGACAGTTAGTAAACCACAGTCATATAATTGTTGATGGCGGTAAAGTTAATATCCCATCATACAGAGTAAAACCAGGTCAAGTGATTTCTTTAAGAGAAAAATCAAGAGACTTAGAAATTGTTAAAGAATCTTTAGAAGCATCTCCAGTTAAAAAGGAATTTATTTCATTTGATGAGGCAAAATTAGAAATTACTTATGTCAGATTACCTGAAAGATCAGAAATATTAACTGATATTCAAGAAAACTTAATCGTAGAGTTTTACAGTAGATAATCCAAAAAAGCAATCGTTAAGATTGCTTTTTTTTTATAATAAGTATTTTTTTTACTAATATTTAAAACTTACTGAGTTTAAAACTATTCGAAAGAGATAATTGCTACCAAAAAAAATTTAAATATCAATTTTTGCTTCAATATCTTCAGCCTCTTCTTCGCTCTTTTGGTTTTTAACAGCAATCCTTTGTTTTGTTATTTTTCTCTTTATTATAAAAATGATAGTGGCAAGTAGCACAACAATTACTCCAACAAATAGCATAATAAATAATAAAATCACTAAAGTTAACATTTTATAACTCCTTTTTTTTAGTTATAATTTTTTTAAAATTTGGCAATTTTTTTAAATTTATTTCCTAATACTTCGGTAAATAATTCCCGTAATTTTCCTATATTTGATAAACAGTCCTCTTTTGGGATAATGTAAGCTTCTTTATTTGATTTATAAATATAAAAGGTTTTTTTAGTTTCATAAATATGAACAATTCCATTCCACTCAGTGCTAAATTTTTCTTCTTCTTGTCCTGTTACTGAAGTACAATTAAAATTTTTATTATCTAATTCGAAAAAATAGTGAATGTTTTCTTTAAAAGTTCCGCTTCTGTTCACTAGTATTCTCACTATTTTATCCATTGTCCAATGAAACATTAAAGGATGCAATAAAGGATACGATAAAAGATACAATACTCCTGTTAAAATCAATGTGGTTCCTAAAATAATTTTTTGTTGATAAATAGTAATATACGTTCCCCAACCCAAAGTTACTACAGCTATTGCAACAGTCAATGCAACAGAAAATATTCTATTTTTGTACCAAGCATGAAATTTATTAAGATCTATCACCATTTCATAAGTTGTAACCGACTTTATTTCTATCATTATATCACTTCCTTTTTTTATTGATTATATCATATTTTTTAATAGGATTAGAACTATATTCGTTCTAAAAAAACAAAAAAATTGAACATTTCCAATTTTTTTATTTAATTCTATAAAATTATCGTAGCTAAAAAATTTTTAAATATCAATTTTTGATTCAATATCTTCAGCCTCTTCTTCGCTCTTTTGGTTTTTAACATCAATCCTTTGTTTTATCTTTTTTTTGTCCGCAATATATAGTAGCACAACAATTGCCGCAACCATTAGCACAAAAAGTACCACAGCAACAAATAAAATCGCAAATAAATTACTCATCTTATACCTCCTATCTTTTAGTTATAATTTTTTTAAAATTGGGTGAATTTTTTAAATTTATTTCCTAATACTTCGGTAAATAATTGCCTTAATTTTTCGATATTTGATAAACAGTCCTCTTTTAGGATACTGTAAACTTCTCTATTTGATTTATAAATGTAAAAGTTTTTTTTAGTTTCGTAAATTTTAATAATTCCATTCCATTCAGTGGTAAATTTTGTTTCTTCTTGTCCTCTTGTTGAAGTACAATTAAAATTTTTATTATCCAATTCAAAAAAATAGTGAATGTTTTCTTTAAAACTTCTATTTCTGTCCACTATTTTATCCATCATCCAAGGAAATATTAGCAAAAAAGTAAACAAAAATCCTGCTAAAATGAATATTGTTCCTAATGTTTCTTGTTGATAAAAAATAATATACGATCCCAAAACCAAAGTTGATAAAGTCAATGCGATAATATTATGTATTCTACATCCCAGTAAATGACATATTAAAGAATTTAATAAAGGACACAACGACCCTATTATAATGAATGAAATTCCTAAAATAATTTTTTGTTGATAACTAGCAATATGCGCTCCTAAAACGAAAAAGGTTACAGGCAATAATACATTAATTATTCTATTTTTGTACCATGCATGAAATTTATGAAGTTCTTTCACCCTTTCATAAGTTATAATTGTCTGTATTTCTAACATTGTATCACTTCCTTTTCGTATTAATTATATCATATTTTTTAGTCAGATTCGAAATATATTCATTCAAAAAAAAATTGAATATTTCCAATTTTTTTTTTTAATTCTATAAAATTATCGTAGCTAAAAAATTTTTAAATATCAATTTTTGATTCAATATCTTCAGACTCTTCTTCGCTCTTTTCGTTTTTAACATCAATCCTGTGTTTTAACTTTTTTTCGCTCATTGCAAGACGTACTAACACAACAATTGCCCCGATCACTAGCACAAAAAGCACTACAACAATTAAAAGTACAGATAAATAACTCATTTTACACCTTTTTTCTTTTAGTTATAATTTTTTTAAATTTTTCCAACTTTTTTAAATTTATTTCCTAGTACTTCGGTAAATAATTCACTTAATTTTTCGATATTTGATAAGCATTCTTCTTTCAAGATAATGTGAGCTTGTTTATTCGGTAAATAAATATAAAAGTTTTTTTTAGTTTCATAAATATTAGCAATTCCATCCCACTCCGTATTAAATTTTGCTTCTTCTTCTCCTCTAGTTAAAGTATAATTATAAATTTTATTATCTAATTCGAAAGATTGGTGAACTGCTTCCTTAAAATATTCACTTCTGTTAACTATTTTGCTCAATTTTTTATCCATCATCCAATAAGTTATTAAAGGATGTAATAGCCCTAACGCAATGAATATTATTCCTAAAATAATTTTTTCTTGATAAATATTCAGTGCTCCTAAAAATAAAAATGCTAAAATCATTACAATAACAATCACTCTTTTTTTGTACCACATTTGAAATTTATTAAAGTCTCTCAACAGTTCTAAAGTTAAATCCGTCTGTATTTCTAACATAATATCACTTCCTTTTCATATTGATTATATCATATTTTTTAATAAGATTAGAACTATATTCGTTCTAAAAAAACAAAAAAATTGAACATTTCCAATTTTTTTATTTAATTCTATAAAATTATTGCTATTATCCCACTTTTACCTTTGTTTACTAATTTTTCTAAAGTATCTCTTAATTTTAGTTGCGTATTACTAGGTAATTGATTTAGTTTCGCTTTAATACCATCGTTGACAACTTCGTTTAAAGTTCTACCAAAAATTTTAGATTCCCAAATATTATCTTCTTCTTTCATCAAGTTATTAATCAATTCTTTACTTTGACTTTCCGTTCCTATAATAGGCTCAAAAGTACTTTCTACATCTACTTTAATCATATGAATACTAGGAGCAATGGCTTTTAATTTAACACCGTATCTGCCTGCATGTTTAACAATTTCAGGTACTTCTAATTTCATATCAGTAATCGCCGGTAGCGAAATTCCATAACCTTTAACTTTAACTTCTTCGATTGCCACACTATATTCATCATATTGTGTTTTAGCTTTTTGAAATTGTTGCAGTAAAGTAATAAATTCACCGCGAGTATTAATTTCACAACCTAACAATTCTCTTAAAATCTCGTTGTATAAACTGTCGACACATTTAATGGTAATTTCAGCATGACCTAATCCTGCTTCTACTTTAGTAACGGTAACTTCTTCAAACATCTCATTTTCTTGTAATTCAGCTGCTATTTTTTCGATGTGTTTAAACTGCACAAAATCATCATTGATTACCGAAATCGCTTCGTTAAATTGAATTTTATATTTGTTGTCGCCTTCTAATGCACTAATCCAAGTAGGAGTATTTATATCTAAATCTTTAATTTCAAATTCATATAGAGCACTTCTTAAAATAGTATCTATTTCTCTTTCACCCATGTTGTACACATCAATACTAATTACTTTAACATCGTGCTTTTCTTCTAAATCTGAACAAATTTTTAATGTTTCTCTACTGTTTGGAACACTTGAATTTACAACTACTACAAACGGTTTTTCCTGTTCTTTCATCTCTTCAATTATTTTATTTTCAGTTTCGATATAATTTTCTCTGGTAAAATCACCAAACGATCCATCTGTTGTTACTACTACACCGATATTTGAATGATTTTTCATAACTTTTTTAGTTCCAATTTCAGCTGCTTCTGTAAAAGGTATTTCTTCTTCGAACCAAGGAGTTTTAACCATTCTAACTTTTCCATCTTTATTTATATACCCTTTTGATTCAGGAATAATATACCCAACACAATCGACTAATCTTACTGCCATCTGCAGTCCATCTTCTAACTCTAAATTAATTGAGTTATTCGGAATAAACTTTGGTTCAACTGTCATTATTTCTTTTCCCTCTGAACATTGTGGTAGTTCATCTTGTACTTTTCCAAACATTTCATTATCTAAAAACGGCAATACTTTAACTTCTATGAACTTATTGATAAAAGTTGATTTTCCGGTCCTAACTGAACCGACAACGCCTATGTATAGTTCACCATTCGTTCTAGTAACTATATCTTTAATTACACTTTCCATCCTTATCCTCACACCTTTCGTAAAAATGAATATCTCAGTTAAAGTATATTAAGAAAATGTCCTTAAAATTCCTAAATTGATAATTTAATTTTTAAAAATTAATTTATTAAACAAAAAAGAGGAATTGATTTAAAATCACTTCCTCTAAAAATAACGCATTAAGTAGATAGATAAGCTTCTTTAACTTTATCATCGTTTAATAAATCTTTGGCATTTCCTGATGCAATTATTTTACCAGTCTCTAACACGTATCCTCTATCTGCAATGTGCAGTGCTCTATTAGCATTTTGTTCTACTAATAAAATAGTAGTTCCATTTTTGTTAATCTTTTCAATTATACTGAAAATTTGGTCTACTAAAATTGGTGCTAACCCCATTGAAGGCTCATCTAATAATAAAATTTTTGGTTTAGACATAAGAGCTCTACCCATTGCTAACATTTGTTGTTCTCCACCACTTAAAGTTCCTGCAGATTGGTGTAATCTTTCTTTAAGTCGAGGAAAACTTTCATATATCGATTCTAGATCTTTCTTTATTCCGTGTTTATCTTTCCTTGTAAAGGCACCCAGTTCCAAATTTTCTAAGACCGTCATTCTAGAAAATACTCGTCGACCTTCAGGTACTTGTGCCAATCCTTTTGCAACTATGTTATGCGCCGAAATTTTGCTTAAATCTAATCCTTCTAGTTCTACCGTTCCACTTGATTTAGGAATAATAGCAGAAATTGTTTGTAAAATTGTTGTTTTCCCAGCACCATTCGAGCCAACCAAAGTAACAATTTCTCCTTGATTAACTTCAAATGTAACACCTTTTATTGCGTGTATTGCACCGTAGTGCACATGTAAGTCTTTTACTTTTAACATCGTTATTCTCCTAAATATGCCTTGATTACAGCAGGGTTGGTTCTAATATGCTCAGGTGTTCCTGCCGCAATTATTTTTCCATAATCTATACAAACAATTCTTTCACAAATTCCCATTACTAATTTCATATCGTGTTCAATCAATAAGATAGCAATATCAAATTCTTTTTTAATTAAGTTGATAGTTGCCATTAATTCTTCTGTTTCTTGGGGATTCATTCCGGCAGCTGGTTCATCTAAAAGTAATAATTTAGGCGAAGTAGCTAACGCTCTGGCAATTTCTAGTTTTCTTTGTTTACCATAAGGTAAATTACTAGCCAATAAATCTGCATATTGCTCCATATCAAAAAATCTTAAAATTTTTAAACATTCTTCGTTAGCCTTTTTTTCTTGTTGCCAATATTTTTTAGTTCTTAATATCGTAGCTAAAATCCCATAATCGAGTTCATTATGATAAGCAATTTTTATATTTTCTAGAACAGTTAAGGCACCAAATAGTCTAATGTTTTGAAACGTTCTTGCGGCTCCTATTTTAACAATGTCATTAGGATTCATTCCGACTACATTTATTCCGTTTAATTCAATTTTACCCGCAGAAGGAAGATAAACTCCAGTTAACATATTAAAGACTGTTGTTTTTCCAGCACCATTAGGACCGATTAATCCTACTAATTCATGGCCATCAATTTTAATTTCAAAATTATCTACTGCTTTTAATCCTCCAAAAGCGATTGTTAAATTCTCTATATTTAATAGTGTCATTATTTTCCACTTCCCTTTTTAAAGGTTTTATGGAGCAATGATTTACTTTTATCAATTATTTTGGTTAAGTTCATTTCTTTAGTGCCTAATAGACCTTGCGGTCTTTTTAACATTATTACCACTAGTAGTAATGAATAAATTAGTAAACGATACTTTTCAAACTCTCTTAAATATTCTGGCAAAAACGTCAGTACTATCGCAGCGATAATACAACCTGTAATACTTCCCATTCCTCCTAGTACGACGATAACAAAAATCTCAACTGATCTTATAAATCCAAAAGACGAGGGAACTAATACTGCGTACTGAAATGCATAAATTGCTCCGGCTATTCCGGCAAAAAACGCCGCCACGGCAAATCCCATAATTTTATATTTAAAAACTGGAATCCCCACTGCTTCACTTGCAATTTCATTTTCTCTTATTGATAAAATTGCTCTACCGTGACGCGAAGTTATAAATAGTACAATACAGAGTACCGAAATTACTGTTGTCCAGTAGGCAATTGGAAAATTCATAATTGTTGGAATTCCAGTCAATCCTTGTGCTCCATTTGTTACTGAAGGAATATTAATGATGATAACTCTTACAATTTCCCCAACTCCTAAAGTCATTATACCTAAATAATCTCCTCTTAATTTCAGTGCCGGTGTCCCTACTAAGATCCCAGCAATCATCGCCATAATCCCTGCAGTTATTGCTGAAATGATAAAGATAACAATTCCCGGTAATCCGGTATTTTTAAGGGCAATTCCCATTAATCCGGCGCTATAAGCTCCGATAGCTATAAAAGCAGCGTGTCCTAAAACTAATTGTCCCATCATTCCTGTAGAAAGATTTAAACTAGTGGCACTTACTATTGCTATTAAAATTGCGATAATTATTCCCATATAATATCTGTTAAGCATACCAGTCATACTTAAAATTTGAATTAAGACAAATCCAGCGATAATAACTAAAAAATTACGTAAGTAAATTTTTTTCATAAATTTTTCCATTATTACACCTTCTCCTTCGTTTCTTTTCCTAAAATCCCTGTAGGTTTAAATAGTAGGACTAATATCAAAATACCGAATACTATCGCATCAGACCAGGCAGTTGAAATATAGGACTGAGTCATTATTTCGATAAATCCAATTAAGTATCCTCCTAACATTGCCCCTGGGATACTTCCGATACCACCTAGTACTGCTGCTACGAAAGCTTTTAATCCTGGGAACACTCCTAATGTAGGAAATACTTGAACATAGGCTATCGAATATAACAATCCTCCTAATCCTCCTAAAGCTGACCCGATAGCAAACGTTAAAGTGATAATTCCATTGACATTAATTCCCATCAATGTAGAAGCTTCTTTATCTAAAGACACTGCTCGCATCGCTTTCCCTGGTTTAGTTCTTTTGATAAATAAAGTTAAAGTAACCATAAAAATTACTGATAACAAAACTGTAACTACGGTAATTCGTGGTATTGATGTTCCTAAAATAATAATTGGCTCACTAGAAATTAGTTTAGGCATTATTTTTGGTCGACTTCCAAAAATTAATAACGCTAAATTTTGTAAAAATAAACTAATTCCAATAGCTGTAATTAATGTAGAAATTCTAGGGGCATTCCTCAGCGGTTTATAGGCAATTTTTTCAATTAACATTCCCATTAAAGCTGCAAATAACATCGTTAGTAAAACAATTGCCCAAAATGGCAATTCGATAAATGTCAATGTGGAAAAAGTGAAGGCAAAATAGGCTCCAAACATCATTATTTCTCCATGAGCAAAATTAATCAACCTAATTATACCGTAAACCATCGTATAACCGATTGCTATCAATGCATATATGCTACCAGCATTTAAACTGTTTATTAGTTGTTGTATAAAAACTTCCATCTTTTCACCTTCTCCTTATATAAACTATAAGGAAGATTCCTCTTCCTCATAATTTATTATTTACTTTAAAGTTTATCTTATTCTGGCATTATTTTATCTAGTAAAACATGCTCACCATCTATCAATTGAATGATGGAAACAGGTTTAATTGGATCTCCATCGATATCGAACTTCAAATATCCAGTTACTCCATCATTTTCAACATCTGCTAATGCTGTGATAAGTGCGTCTTTTTCAATACTTTGAGCATTTTTCGCTGCTTTTACAAACGTATAAACTGAGTCATATGCTAAAGCTGCTAAGGCCGAAGGTGCTGTTCCATATTTTTCTTTATAAATTGCAACGAAGTTTTGAATTACTTCAAGATTATCAGTTTTTGAGTAGTGGTTAGTAAAATAATGTCCTTCTGCTGCATCAGCATAATCAACTTCAATTCCATCCCAACCATCTACACCGAAGAAGGGAATTTCCATCCCCAATTTCTTAGCTTTTACTAACATTGGTCCTATGTGCTTGATATATCCAGGTGCATATACAACATCTGCTCCACTAGCTTTAATTTTAGTGATTATTGAACTGAAATCAACTTGCTCTTCAGTATAAGCTTCATCTTCAACGATTGTTCCACCTTTTGCTATAAATGCTGCTTTAAATTCATTTCTTAATCCCGAACTAAAATCATCATTTTGGTTATATACTATAGATGCGCTTGTAAAATTTAAAGTATCAAAAATATAATCTACCCCTGCTTGAGCTTGGTAGGCATCTGTATAACAAGTTCTAAACACGTTAGGTGCATTTAAAGTTATATCTACACTAGTTGCTGTTGGTGTTAACACTGGCATATTATCGTTAATTGCTATATCTTTAATCCCCTTCGTAACACCTGAGAAAGTTCCTCCTACTAAACCGTTAATATTGTCCTTATCTCTAAGTCTTTTATAGGCAAGGATACCTTTTTCAGTAATACCTTCACTATCCTGAGATATAATTTCTATTTTTGTTACTGCTTTAAAGTATGTGGCTGTTGCTATTAACCCTGTATCTACATTATCTGTCACTGTTGCTGTTGGTGCTTCCCAAGTTTCAATATCTTCTGGCTTTACTTCTCCTCCTGTTACTGGATTTATTACTGGTACTTCAATATTTGGATCTATTACTGATACTTCATTATCTACTGGTGCTGTATTATCTACTGCTGTGAATGTTGCTCTTACTTCTGTTGCTACATGTCCTTCGTTATCACTTACATTATATTTTACTAATACATTTCTTCCTTTTGTTAATTCTGTTCTTGCTTCAGTTAAATCTAATAAAATTGTTCCGTTTAATCCACCGGCAGCATTAATTTCATTCGCTGCTAATAAAGCTCCTTCTTTCACTGACGTACCGTATAAAGCGGCAGTTCCAGTCGTTGGACCTATTACTCCTAGTTTAAAATTTTGCGATTCCTTTTTACATCCGGCAATAGATGCCGTTAAAATTAAAGCAAATAAAATTGTTAATATTTTTTTCATTTTGTTACTCCCTCTTTTATAAAATTTATATTATTTTTGCGCTTTTTTCGATATTACAAAGTGGTTATTTATCTCTTTTGCAAAATAGTATATTAAACCATTATATTAGAATATAAATATTTTGTCAATAATTAAATTATTAAAAGTACTGATTTATAATTAAACCTTTAATAATTATAGTAATTTATGTCACTAAAATCTATTTTATTACTGTTAAAATGCAATTTTTAAAACTAAAAAAGAAACTTTCTAAAGTTTCCTTAATAAGTTGTATTCCAAATAATAACTATTTAATTTAAAAAATTAATTGTTATTTCAGATGTGAAATATCTAAAAATTCTATCAAACCGTCTATAAAATTATGTTTTACTTCTCCTTTAATTAAAGGAGACATATATTTGATTGCTTCCTTAGTAACGTTGTTTTTATCTTTATTAATCCAAGAATCAGGAAACGTTTTTTCTAAATTTGCAATTTTATCTACTTCTTTTGCAACGTACTCAATTTGATATTGTTTTGTTCTTTCCATACAAACAATGAAGCCATTTTTTCCACTAATCGCTAATTCAACACCTTTTTTACCACCGTTAAAGGCTTCTAACATATCCGTTTCACTTGCAATGTGTGCTGATGCTCTTTGCAGCAAACTAAATTCTACATTTCTAACTTTAACCTTTAAATTTTGTTCAACAATCGATTTCAAAGAATTTCCTGCTCCACTCAATTTAACGTGACCAAAATTATCAGTTTCATTAGAGGCTGCTAAAAATGTCCCATCTTCTAATTTTACCCCTTCTGAAACGGCAATGACAACTTTCGAAGAAGTTTTTAATTTTTTTTCAATATCTTGAATAACTTTTTTTTTGGAAAACGTTACTTCTGGTAAATAAATTAAATCACATATTTGCTTACCGTTACTTTTTGCTAACGCTGCTGCTGCTGTTAACCAGCCCGCATGTCTTCCCATTATTTCAAATATCATCACAGAAGGTTTACTGTAGACACTTATGTCGTGAAATACTTCGGTTATACTCAAAGCAATATATTTAGCTGCTGAGCCGTAACCTGGTGTGTGGTCAGTAGCTGCTAAATCATTATCGATAGTTTTGGGAATTCCGGCAATTTTTATATCTAAATTTTTTCTTTCAACATATTTACTTAATTTACTTACGGTGTCCATCGAATCATTTCCGCCGATATAAAAGAAATATCCTATTTTATTTTTTTGAAAGGTCTCAATAATTTTTTCATAATCGGAGTCAGCAAAATCATTAGCTAACTTGTATCTGCAAGATCCTAAATAACTACTCGGTGTTTTTGTCAACAAATCAACCATTTTTGGATTGCTAAATTTTTTCGTCAAATCAATTAAATCATTTTTAAGAACACCTTCAATACCGTGCAAAGCTCCAAATACTTTTAAGCCTTGTTTAATACTAGTATCAACTACACCGGCCAACGATGCATTGATAACTGCTGTCGGTCCTCCTGATTGCGCCACTATCACATTTTTCATAATTTCCATCCTTACTTTATCGCGCTCACTTTTAACTCTACTGAAAGTATTCTTCTTTCAATAACTCTAAGTACTTCAAATTCTAATAGATATCTAGTATCATCAGTACCCAATTCTTCACTTGTTACTACACATTCGTATTTTACAATATCGCCTTCTTGGGGATATTTTTCCAACATTTCATAAATAAATCCACTTACTGAGCAGTAATCGGTATCTACTTCTGGTAAATCCAATTCATCAAACAAATTGTCAATATTATAATCTCCGTGGATTACATACTTATTATTTCCAATCGGTAAAAATTCGCAGGTATCTTCATCATACTCATCTAAAATTTCACCAATCAACATTTCAAAGGCATCTTCTAAGGTAACAATTCCCGCTGTCCCACCGTATTGATCAGTTACGATTGCCATGTGTTCTTTATTACTTCTAAAACTTTGTATCAAGTCGTTTACCGTCATTGTTTCTGGTACATAGTGTGGTTTTGACATTAAATCTTCAATTTTTAATTGACCATTTTCTATTTTTTTTAGCAAGTAATTTTTGTAGTGAATTTTTCCAACTATATTATCTTTATCGTTTTCGTAAACTGGAATTCTACTCAATTGATGTATTTTGAAAATTTCATCCAATTCAGAAATTTCAGCATTAATCGAAATCATAATACAATCCACTCTAGGTGTCATTATTTCATCTACATCTCTCTCTTTTAACCGCAGTACTGCTTGCATCATATTAGCACTATCTTCTTCAATTGTCCCCTCTTCTTCCATCGTATCAATTAATGTTTCTAATTCATCATCAGTAAAATATGGAGATTCATTATTTTTAGAAATTTTTGAAGATAACTTTTTAAATGGTAAAATTAAAACATTTATTGGTTTTAAAATTATTCTCAACAGGTACATCGGTTTTGCATATTTTAGTGCTAAAAGTTCAGCGTTACATTTAGCTAAAGTTTTAGGTATTATTTCCCCAAATATCAAGATAATTAAAGTAACCATGATAGTATTTACAAAATTAGCAATAGTCGGATTAGCAATGATACTCAACAAAATCGTTGCCGTTAAAGTTGTCAATCCAATATTTACGATATTGTTTCCAATTAAAATAGTCGTTAAAGTTTCTTCAAAATCCTCTGCGACATGCAAAGCAATTTTGGAACTTTTTTTTCCTTCTTCAACATAGTTTTTTAATCTAATTTTACTACAAGTTGAATATGCAGTTTCAGCACTGGAAAAAAGCGCACTTAAAATTAAAAATACCACAATCAATATGTATAATGCTACAGGAATATTAACTGCAGCTACTAAAAAAAACCTGGAATCATACAAAATTAATCCACTCTCCTTGTATTAAAATTATTTTTCAATTTTTACTGCCGTTCCATAGGCAATAACTTCTGAAGCCCCCGCCATAACTGCTGAAGTTTGTAATCTAAAACCAACTATCGCATTTGCCCCTAAATTAGTTGCTTCTTGTTCCATTCTATCGATGGCGATTGCTCTAGCTTCATTTAATAAGTCGCTGTAGCCTTTTATTTCGCCTCCAAAGATCGTTTTTATTCCTGCCATAAAATCTTTACCGATATGTTTTGATCTAATTGTTGAGCCCTTAACATATCCTAAACATTCACTAATATTGCTACCTTCTATATTATTCGTTGTAACTATAATCATCTCTTTCTTCTCCTCTATCTTCTGGTGCCTATTTTTCTAGATAAAATTATTTTTCAATTTTTACTGCTGTTCCATAGGCAATAATTTCTGAAGCACCGCACATAACTGCTGAAGTTTGTAATCTAAAACAAACTATCGCATTTGCTCCTAAGTTAGTTGCATCTTGTTCCATTCTATCTACTGCAACAGTTCGAGCTTCATTTAACATCTCAGTGTAGCCTTTTATTTCACCACCAACAATAGTTTTAAACCCTGCCATCATATCTCTACCGATGTGTTTCGCTCTAACTGTTGAGCCTTTGACATATCCTAAACATTCTGTAATCTTGCTACCTTCTATACTATTCGTTGTAACTATGATCATTCTTTTTCTCCTTTTTTATTTTTGTGTCCTGTTTTGTTGTATTGAAATTATTTTTCAATTTTTACTGCTGTTCCATAGGCAATAATTTCTGAAGCACCTGACATAACTGCTGAAGTTTGTAATCTAAAACCAACGATCGCATTTGCTCCTAAGTTAGTTGCATCTTGTTCCATTCTATCTACGGCGACAGTTCTAGCTTCATTTAACATCTCAGTGTAGCCTTTTATTTCACCACCAACAATAGTTTTAAATCCTGCCATCAAATCTTTACCAACATGTTTCGCTCTAACTGTTGAGCCTTTGACATATCCTAAACATTCTGTAATCTTAACACCTTCTATATTATTTGTTGTAACTATTATCATTATTTTCTCCTTTTTTACGCTCTTGTGTCGTATTTTCCTGTACCAGTATTTATTACTATTTTTTGCCCTACTTCTATAAATAATGGTGCTTGTAATATATAACCTGTTTGGACTTTAATATTTTTCGTAGCATTAGCAGCCGTATTTCCTTTTACACCTGGATCTGCCTCTATTACTTCTAAAGTTATTTTTTCCGGTAATTGGATTCCTAAAATTTCTCCTTTAAACTGCGTAATTACAACTTTCATTTCTTCAATTAAAAAATTAACTGCATCATCTAATTGTTCTAATGAAATTTCTAATTGTTCAAACGTTTCGGTATCCATGAAAACATAAGTGTCTCCCATGGAATACGAATAGACCATATCTAACTTGTCTATTTGAGCTTTTTCCATTTTTTCTCCAGCTCTAAACGTTTTATCAACTACTGCTCTCGTTCGTAAATTGCGTAGTTTTGTTCTAACAAATGCTGCTCCTTTACCTGGCTTTACATGTTGAAATTCAATTACTTGCCAAATGTGTTTGTTATACTCAATAGTTAATCCTGTTTTAAATTCACTCGTTGAAATACTCATATAATCACTCCTATTTAGTTTATTAATTTTAATATTTTATCTAAAACATCAGTTGTACTCAAACCATAAACATCAATCCAGTTTGTATCCATTTGGTTATTAAACCAAGTAAACTGTCTTTTAGCATATCTTCTTGAGTTTCTTTTAATTAACTCAGTAGATTCCTCTAAAGATATTTTTTGGTCTAAAAATTCAAATAACTCATTATAGCCAATTGCATCAATGTTATTTTTTAAATTATATAACGATTCGACTTCATTAATCAAGCCTTTTGAGAACATATCATCAACTCTTTGATTTATTTTATCATAAAGCTTTTCTCTTTTCATCCCTAAACCGATAATTTTGTAGTCGTATAAATCTTCCGTACAATCCTTTTTATCACTTATTTTACTTCCTGTTTTTTGATGATACTCTACTGCTCTTAACACTCTTGCCCGATTATTTTGATGGAACTTTAAACTCGACTCGTAATCAATTTTAGTTAAAATATCATGTAACTCTTCGTTACTGTAACTAATATATTTTTTGGAAAAATCTCGGTCTCTTTTTAAACCACCACCAAGTTGATAGTTCGTCAGAGCAGCTTTAATATACAATCCCGTTCCGCCACAAATTATAACATTTTTTTCTCTTGCTTTTATTTCTTCAATCTTTTTTCTAACTTCTTTTTGAAATCTACTGACTGAATAACTTTCCGTAATCTCTAAAAAATCAATTAAATGGTGTGGTACATCATCCATTTCAGTTTCGGTTATTTTACCACTACCAATATCTAACTTCTTATATACTTGTACTGAGTCTCCAGAAATTATTTCAGCATTAATTATTTTTGCTAATTCAACACTGACTTTACTCTTTCCTACTGCTGTAGGCCCTACAATAACGATTATTTTCATCTTTTAAAGTACCTCTTAATGTCATTTTTAGTATATTTTAAAATAACTGGTCTGCCGTGTGGACAAGTGTAAGGATTCGCACATTTTTTTAAATTTTCTAACAGTGTTTCAACTTCAATTTTACTGATATACTCATTGGCTCTAACACTTCTTTTACAAGCTAAGAGACTAGCTAAATTATCAACTACTTGATTAATATCACCGTTTAAAACCGATTTTATAATTTCTTCGGTATAAGTTAAAATTTTTTCACTTTCAAACCAATTGGGAACTTCTCTTAAATAAAAACTGCTGATTCCCGATTCAACTAGAACTATTTTATATTTTTTTAGTTGGTCTAATTTTTCTTTTATTATTAAAAATTCTTCTTTTGAATATTCTAAGTTATACGGTGTCAATAACTCAAAACTTCCATAGTTTTGTTCATTTAAATACTTGCTGAAATTTTCATATTTTACTCTTTCTAAAGCTGCGTGTTGGTCAATTATATATAAGTCTAAATTAGACTCACAAAGTAAATAACTTTTAGCAAATTGACCGATATAACTTAAAGTAGGAAAATGATCATCATCAAACAAATTTTGAACAATTATCTTTTCTTCTTTCTTTTCCTTGATATTTTCTATTTTATAAATATTAGTTCCTTCTTTTACAATATTATTTTTGCTTTTTTCGTCGCTTACTATACTGCTATCTTTTTCCATTTTTCGTTTATCAATTGATGAATCAAAAATTTTATCAATCGCCGCATAATTAATTTTTGAATCTTCCATAGCCGTTTGTTTTCTAAAACCGCTAGGATAATTTATTTTACTATTAACCGCCACATTTTCTATTTCAGTTAAATTAGGAATATCTTTAATTTTATCAATTGTTAAATCAGTGCTCTTTTTAATTGGGATGATAGGAATAGCAACAGTATTAGTTAAAGTTTCTTTTATCCGCTCAACAATCATTTTAATCAACCTAAATTCATCGGTTAATTTAACTTGCATTTTACTCGGATGAACGTTGACATCTACTAAAAGAGGGTCGCATTTGATACTTAAGATAATTATTGGAAAACGACCAGAAAATAATTTATTTCCATAACTGCCGATAATAGACTTATTTATATTGAAATTTTTAATAATTCGGTTGTTTAAAATAATATTTATGTAATTTCTATTTGACCTAGAAATAGTACTGTTAGAAATGTAGCCATCAACTTGATAGTCGTAATTATTAACTTCAAACTTTAACATTGATTTCGCCGTTTCAATTCCGTACACTTTAGAAATTGCCTTTAATAAATTATTACTTCCATCTGTTGATATCAGCACTTTATTATTATTTGTCAATTTAAAAATTATATTAGGATTACTCAGAGCAATTTTTGTACAAAAGTCGCTGATTAAACTCAATTCATAGTTTAAACTTTTTAAAAATTTCAGTCTTGCGGGCGTATTATAAAACAAATTTTTAACTTCTATCTTCGTTCCTTTTTTAGCTTGGCTCATTCCCGTCTCAACTATGGAGCCAGCTACCACTTTAACAAAGTACCCTTCTTCTCCTTGCGAAGTTTCTAGCAATACTTTGGAAACACTAGCAATTGAAGGTAGCGCTTCGCCTCTAAATCCTAAAGTGTGCAAGTTAAATAAATCGTGTTCACTACTAATTTTACTAGTAGCGTGACGGGAAAAACAAAGGACTGAATCCTCTTCATTCATCCCCGTCCCGTCATCGGTAATTTTTATTTCTTTGACGCCAGCTTCTTTTAAATCAATTTGAATGTAAGTACTGCCTGCATCTATTGAATTTTCAACTAATTCTTTTACGACACTTAATGGTCTTTCAACTACTTCACCAGCAGCAATCATATTCGATACTTTTTCAGTTAGTTTTTTGATCATTTTTTCACCTTATTAACCAGTTCGTTTAAAATTTCTAATGCTTTTAACGGTGTAACGGTATTGATATCAATTTTTTCTAATTCGAGGATTACTGGATTTTCTTCAATTTCAACTTCAATTTCATCTTCCGGTTCCACATAATTAAATAAATTCATATCGTGAACTTGGGCGTTGTGTTCTAATTCTTTTAAAATAGCATTTCCTCTTTTTAAAACTTTTTTAGGAATTCCCGCTAACGCTGCAACATGGATTCCGTAAGATTTATCAACTGAGCCCTCTTTTACTTTATGGAAAAAGACAATTTTGCCATCTTTTTCTTTGGCGCTAACATGAACATTTTTCAAGGTACCTAAATGGTTATCTAACTGTGTTAGTTCATGATAATGAGTACTAAACAGTGCTTTACAGCCGATTTCTTCGTGAATATATTCAATAATTGCTTGGGCTAAGGCCATTCCATCAAAAGTTGCGGTACCTCTACCGATTTCATCGAATAAAATCAAACTATTTCTAGTGGCATTTTTTAAAGCGTTGTTTACTTCTAACATTTCAATCATAAACGTACTCTGGCCATTGATTAAATCATCAGCCGCGCCAATACGGGTGAAAATTTTATCAAATATTTTTATCTCGGCCTTAGTACAAGGAACAAAACTACCGATTTGTGCCATTATAATTATAATAGCCAATTGCCGAATATATGTAGATTTACCACTCATATTTGGTCCGGTAATTAAAAACATATTGGTCTGTAAATCCATCTTGATACTATTTTCAACATATTCAGACGATTCTAAAAGTTTTTCCACGACTGGATGTCTACCGTTTATTATTTCAATTGCATGTTTTTCCGATAGAGTTGGTCTGACTAATCGATTTTCTTCTGCTACTACCGCAAACGACTGAATCATATCAATCTCACTTATCAGTTTAGCCAGTAGTTGTAAACTACTAATATAGGCACTGACTTTTTCTCTAATTTCTAAAAACAATTGATATTCTAATTTTATCGATTTTTCTTCACTACCTAAAATGATACTTTCCATTTCTTTTAATTCCGGATTAATGTATCTCTCAGAATTACTGAGAGTCTGCTTTCTTTCATAACCAAAATTTTCTTTTACTAAATGAATCTGTCCTTTGGTAACTTCGATGTAGTAACCAAATACTCGATTGTAGCCAACTTTTAATTTAGAAATACCCGTGCGCTGACGTTCATCTTTTTCTAATTTTACCAACCACTCTTTTCCGTTAATGCTAGCTTCTTTAATTTTATCTAACTGGGCATTGTAGCCACTTTTAATTAAATTACCTTCTTTTAAGTTGTTGCTTGGAGTTTCAACGATACTTTTTTCTAACAACTGATAGAGTGTTTGATGAGTATCTATTTGGTCATGATATTTTTTTAATGAACTTAAATTACCCAAAATATTTTTAAGTTCGGGTAATTTACTAATCGAAATTTTTAAATTTAATAAATCTTTAGCGTTGACATTTCCATAAGAAATTCTACCGACAATTCTTTCTAAATCGTAAACCGATTTGAAAATTTCTTTAATTTCGTTACGAACAAAAAAATTCTCGATTAATTCCGTTACCGCATCGTATCTAAATTCTAATACCTCTTTATTAATCAGTGGTTTTTCGATCGAGTTTTTTAAATAACGACTTCCCATTGCTGTACAGCATTTATCTAAATACCAAAGCAACGACCCTTTTCTACTTTTTGTTCGAACAGTTTCCGTTAATTCTAAATTTTTCGAAGAGAAAATATCAAACTTTAAATAAGTATCTAAATCGTATTCTTTTACTTTTTGAATGTGTAACAACTGCCTTTTTTGCGTTTTTACGATGTAATTACTCAACCGACCAAAGACCTTTTTATATTTTTCCTCGGCATAATCTTTTAAATAACTTACTGGTTCAAAATGATCCATTACCGAAACAGTAATATCGTAATTTTTAAGATAATTATTAATTTCATCAAGATTAAATTTTGAACTAACGACGATTTCTTTAGTATTTAAACTAATTAATTCATTGATTAAATTTTGATAGTCTTTATCAATCGTTGTTGCGAAAGTCTCTCCGGTACTTAAATCGATATAACAAATTTGAAATTCCGTAGTTTCTTCAATACAGATCAAGTAATTGTTTTCGAGTTCATTTAAACTATCTTGTTCAATTATCGTTCCTGGAGTTATTACTCTAACAACATCTCTTTTAACTATTCCTTGAGCTACTGAAACATCTTCTATTTGTTCACATATCGCAACTTTAAATCCTTTTTTTACTAGTTTTTCAATATATGATTTACTAGAATGGTGAGGTACTCCACACATCGGTATTTTTTCTTTTGTTCCTGCTTCTCTACCTGTCAGAGCAATCTCTAACTCTTTTGAAGCAATTAAAGCATCGGAAAAAAACATCTCATAAAAATCACCTAATCTAAAAAACAAGATAGAATCAGGATTTTTTTCTTTGATATCCAAATATTGTCGCATCATTGGTGTATACAAACTTTTATCTATTTTTTCATACATTTTCTGGCTCCTTATTTTGTCTAACTATAACATATTTTCCAAAAAATGAAAAATTATCCGAAATTTTTTACTACTAAATTTAAAAAATTTCATAAAAAAAAAGAACTTTAACCGTTCTTTTTCAAATTTTATTAATCGATAAAGTCAAATTCATAATTTAATATTCTAACTACATCACCACTGACGATACCTTTTTTTCTTAATTCTTCATCTACTCCGATTCCACGAAGTTGTCTAGCAAATCGTTTAACAGACTCATCTTTAGTAAAGTCAGTCATCTCTAGTAATTTTTCCACCATTTCTCCTCTTACTTCAAAGACATTATCATCGGCAAGATCAACAAAGAATTTACTCTCTTCTTTTGTAAAATTATATTCAACTACATTTTCAAAGTTATCATCATCATAAATACTCTGTTGTTTAGCTTTTTCTAAAACATTCAGTACTTTATATAGTAAATCTTCTATTCCTTCGTGAGTAAAGGCACTGACTTTTACGATTTCATAACCTTTAACTTCCTTAATAAATTTTTGGTAATTTTCTTCACTGCTCGCTAAATCAGCTTTATTTAAGGCAATTACTTGTGGTCTTTTTAATAAGTCGTACTTATACTGGGATAACTCGTTATTTATTATTTTAAAATCTTCTACGGGATCTCTTCCTTCTAAACCACTAATATCTATCACGTGAACGATTACTCTAGTTCTTTCAATGTGACGTAAAAATTGATGTCCTAAACCACTTCCTTGACTAGCTCCTTCAATCAGTCCCGGTAAATCTGCCATTACAAACGACTTGTCACCTACCCCAACAACTCCTAAGTTTGGCTTGATCGTCGTAAAATGATATTCTGCTATTTTAGGTCTAGCTTTGGAAACTACACTAATTAAGGTCGATTTTCCGACACTAGGAAATCCTACTAATCCGACATCGGCCAATATTTTTAATTCAACTCTAATATTTCTTCTAAAACCTGGTTCACCTTTTTCACAAATTTCCGGTGCCGGATATCTACTTGTGGCAAACTGAACGTTTCCACGGCCACCACGACCACCTTTTGCTACTATTACTTCTTGTTTGTTTTCGGTAATATCACCGATAATTAATCCGGTAGTATTATCGTAAATAGTAGTTCCAACAGGCACATTGATATAAGCATTATCAGCATTTCTACCATGCATACACTTACTCATCCCTTTTTCCCCAGGATTTGATCTAAGAACTTTGTTATATCTCAGTTCTAGTAAGGTACTCAGTCCTTCTTCACCAATAAAAATTAAATCTCCACCGCTTCCGCCACTACCACCGGCAGGACCACCCATTGGGACATACTTCTCTCTTCTAAACGCGACTATTCCGTCTCCACCTTTTCCAGCTTCAACACTTAATATTACTAAATCTACAAACATTTCTTCACCTACTTATGTATTAATAGTTCATACGCTGATCTATTTATTGATTTTAAATAACCTCTGTATTCAAAATGGTATTTCTCAATTAGATTTAACATGATAAAATTTTCAGTATGAGTGTCAATTTTAATCGAACTATATTTTTTTTCTTTTGCTAATTCAATAGCAAAGTTAAACATTTTTTTCGCTATCCCCAATCCTCTAGCCGATGAGGATACCATAATTCTATGAAGAACTAGACCTTTTTCAGTTGACCAACTGGCTAATTCTCGGTAACTTTCTGCAAACGTTTTGTCGATGGCAATAACCCCTTTTACCTTTTGGTCAATTTCATAGACGTATAAGATATCCTGCTCTATATCGGTCTTAAAATGCTTTTTTCGGGGATAGTCAATCTCCCACTGACCGATATTATCAATTTTCATCTTACTGATACATTCTACACTAATTTTGTCTATTGTGTCTAAATCTTCGAACATTGCTTTTCTGATCAAGAAACTCACCTCTTTAACCGTTATCCAAAATCAACTTTTATCTTCTTTTGCTTTTTCAATTTTAACCAAACGGTAAGAATAAACTGTTGTTGTTAAAACAATTACTATTACCGAAACACCCAAAATTATAAATCCTACCCAATTATTAAAGAAGCTGCTCAATAAAATAATTATTCCCGTTAAGACTAATACGTATCCTCCTAATAACTGCGTTTTTCTCCAGATATGTTTATTAGATAAGGTCCAAGAGGTTCTTACTCCAAAAAATTTATTTTGTTTTATTCTGCTATTGTAATTTCCAATGATAATAAACACCACCCCTAATCCCAAAAGGATAATTTGCGAAGCGTTTAATTTAATTCCTTTAGCTAAAATTAAAATAAGTACTTGAATTGAAAGCAGATAAATTATTATCGTATATTCAATAATTTGATAGACGTTTTTACTATCACCCAAATCACCTTTTTTAAAAATCTTTTTTTGAACAAAGTCCATAAAAATCATCAGGATAATTGCTACAGCAAGAAAGATAAAAACGGTATTTTTATTTCCGTAAGAATCTACTTCACCTTTTAAATTCCAATGACTAGGAATTGAAGCAGGTAGGGAAGGGTATAAAGAAATAGTTATTACTGCCAATCCTATAATTAAACTCCAGACCAAAAGTTTCGCCTTATTCATCTTTATAAGTCACCTCTGACCGATCTCTAAAATTAAATATCCAACTCCAAATCTCTTGAAAAACAGTCGTATTTACCGAGTAAACTATCTTTTCCTCAACACGCTCAGCACTTATTATTTTAGCATCTTCTAAAATAACTAAATGTTCAGATGTTAAAAATCTAGAAATATTAAAATGTTCACTAACATCTCCGACAGTCCTATCTTTTTCTTTTATTAACTCAAGTATTTTTCTTCTAGTTGGGTCTGATAGTGCTTTAAATGTTTTATTCATATTAACATCCTTTAACTAAAATATTAAAAACTTCTGATAAATTTTAACAAGTAACTAAAATTATGTCAATGTTATTCCGCTTTAAATAAAGTTTATTTTATTTTTTATCAACTATATTAACTATAAATGCTTTTATTCTTTTGTTACTAATGTTAGAATATAATCAACTAGGAGGCTTAAAATGTACAACAAAATTAATATTATGGTTGAAGGTAATCTCTGTTTAAAAAAAATTGCTAAAGATGTTTCTTTACCTTTAACTTCTGTAGATAAAAAAATTTTAACTGATTTAATGAACCATCTGATAGTCAGTCAAATACCTGAATTAGCTGAAAAATATAATGTTCAGCCTGGAGTAGGAATTGCTGCTCCACAGATAAATATTTCTAAAAGAATGTTTTGCATTTTAGCTACTGATTCTGATGATAACTTACATAAATACTATTGCGTAAATCCAAAAATTATTAGCAAATCAAAACAAATGACTTACTTAAGTAACGGCGAAGGTTGCTTATCAGTTAAAAGAAAAGTTTTTGGAATTGTCCAAAGACATAAAACGATCACTGTTAAAAGTGGCTTTTATGATCCCGAAACGGATAGAGTAACGGTGAAAAAAATAAAATTAACCGATTTTATTTCGATTGTCTTCCAACATGAATACGACCATTTAGACGGTATCCTCTTCGTTGATAAATTAATTGCTTATATTGAAAATAGCGAAAATTTAAGTGAATGTTAAACAAAAAAGATAACTGAAGTTATCTTTTTAAATTAATTTAAAATGTTTTAAAGCATTGTAAATCCCATCGTTTTCAATTGAATCGGTTACGTAATCAGCCGCTTTTTTAACTTCATCTCTCGAATTACCCATCGCAATACCGGTACCCACAAATTTAAGCATTTCAATATCGTTATATCCATCTCCAAAAGCATAGGTATCTTTTTTATCAAGATTGTATTGTTTTAAAAACATCTCTATTCCATGAGCTTTTGAAAGATGATTCGGAATTAAATCACCACCGTTAATCACCCACGGGACAACCCGGAATCCTTCTACCCTTTTGGCTACTTTTTTAAAGATATCTTCGTTTCCAAAGAAATAGACGTGACTGACATCTTCTATTTCTAAAAGATTTCCGATAGGGGGAACTTTCAAGCCGCTGTTTTCAAATCCCTTTACTAAAAATTGATTTGTTTCACTGATATATTCCTGGTTGTTATTAGAAAATCCATAAATAATTTCTAAGTCACTAAATATATTGAATAATTTCAACTTATCTTCATACGCTATAATGTGTTTATAAATTTCAATTCCGTTAGAAACAACAGATGCGCTATTTAAATAAGAAAAAGAATCAAAAATATTACTTAATTCCTCAATATCATCCACTAATATCTTAGAGCGACCTGTTGATATTATTATTTTAATATCAGATTTTTTTTTTAAAATTTCCAGTGCTTTTATAGTAGATTTAGGCACTTTATGGTTTTTATAATTTAAAAGCGTACCATCAATATCAAAAAAAATTAACTTTTTCAAAGCAATCACCTCTAAAATATGATATCATAATAACGATATTTTATTATTAACTTTATAAAAAATAAAAAAAATAATGTTCAGATAACTGTTCATTGTTAATTATAGGAGAAAAAAAATGAAAATACAAGCAAACGAAGTTGCAGTTTTTGCCTTAGGTGGTCTTAATGAAGTCGGTAAAAACTGTTACGCAATTCAGTACAAAGATGAAATTATTTTAATCGATTTCGGTGGTCTATTCCCTGATGACTCACTATTAGGTGTAGATTTAATAATTCCTGGAATTGATTATTTAAAAAAAAATGAAGACAAAATTGTCGGATTATTTATTACCCATGGCCATTTAGACCATATTGGAGGGATTCCCTATTTACTAAGAAATATCAATATTGAAAAAATTTATTCAAGTGGTTTAGCAACGGGATTAATAAAGAAAAATGTATCAAGCAAATTATTAGGTAATAAATTAATTGAATTTTTTGAAAATACTGTTATTAAAACAAAATTTTTTGAAATTACTTTTTACCGTACTAATCATTCAATTCCTGATTCATACGGAATTGCGATTAAAACTAAACACGGTTATATCGTTCATTCGGGAGATTTCAAGTTTGACTTCACACCGATAGGACCGATGACAAACTTTGCGAAAATGGCAAAAATTGCAGAAGAGGGTGTCTTGTGCTTATTAAGCGATAGTACAAACTCGTTGTTACCTGGTTTTACCATGAGTGAAAAAAAAGTTGGAAACAGTATCAAAACACTATTTACAAATATTGAAGGTAGAACGATTGTTGCTTCTTTTGCTTCTAACATTCACCGTGTTGAACAAATAGTAGAAGCTAGTATTGCCTGCAATCGTAAAGTTGCTGTTTTTGGTAGAAGTATGGAAAATAATATAAAAGTTAGTCAAGAGATGGGTTATTTATCTTTTCCTAAAAACACTTTTATCAGCACAAGCGAAATAAAAAAACTGCCAGCTAATGAAGTTACTATTTTATGTACTGGTTCACAAGGAGAACCTTTAGCTGCCTTAAGTAGAATTTCAACTGGGACCCATCGAGAGATTAGTATTACCCCTGGAGATACGGTAATCTTCTCTTCTAACCCGATTCCTGGAAATGCTTATTACGTTAACAAAACGATGAATAATTTATGTAGAAGAGGAGCAAAAGTTATTAAAAATTCACCATTAACTGATGTTCATACTTCTGGTCATGCTGGTCAAGGTGAACAGAAACTATTATTATCATTAATGCGTCCGGAACATTTTCTTCCAATCCATGGAGAGTTTCACATGTTGTGTGAACACGCAGAAACTGCGGCTAAATATGGTATTCCTAATGACAATATCCACCTTTTAAGCAATGGTAAAATTTTAGCTTTCGATGGTAAATCTTCTAGAATAGTAGGTAAAATCAACACTGATGGCATTTATATTAAAGGTAACACGATTAGTGATATCAATAATACTATTTTAAGACAACGTAAAATTTTAAGTGAAAATGGTATTTTAGCTATTGTCGTTTCTATCAATACTGTCACTAAAAAACTTTTAACTAATCCGTTAATCGTTTCTAGAGGTTTCATCTATATTAAAGGAAACTTAGAACTTACTAATAAAATTAGACAAGTTGCCAGTGATACGACCAAAAAATATCTTACTAAAAATAATTTTGATCTTGATGAATTGAAAAAATATTTATTAGAAGCGGTTAAAAAAATTGTATACGAATTAACAGAAAGATCGCCGATGATTATTCCGGTAATTAAACATCAAGAAAAAAGAAACAGAAACTTTTAGTTTCTGTTTCTTTTTATAGTGTCCCAATTAAAAAATTGGCAAACAACTGATCTGATCTAACACTTTTAGCTTCTAATTCTGGTAAATGATTAAAATGTGTACATCCTAATATTAAAACTTCTTCTACTTTATTTAGCCATTGATGGTCATATTTTAGACCTAGTTCTATTTTTTTTATCAGTTCACTTCCATCAATTTTTTGAATAAAATCTTTAATAAAAATATCAGAGTTGATGGTATGCTCAGTTCCAATAATTGAAAAAACTTCATCATTTTTTTCAAAGTAATTGTTTATCACATCAACTACAGTAATTATTTTAAACTTATAATTACTTTTATCAATTATTGTACTTGCTGTAAAACAAGCGATTAAAATTAAGTCAAAATCATTAAAAACACTTAATATATCATCTAAATAACCAGTTAATTCTTCTTTCGATTTTTTTCCATACGGAAAATTCTGTTTATCAGCGACATAATAAAAAGAATGTTTAGGAAATTTTTTAATCAATTTATTAAAAATTGTTAATCCACCTATTCCAGAATCAATTATCCCTATTTTCATACACTCACCTCGTATAAATATATGAGATATTTATTATTTCTATTACTAAAAAAAGTTAGTTTAAAAACTAACTTTTTAAATTAAATTGCTTTATTAATCGCTTCAGTAAGCATTCTATAACCTAACTCGCTTGCTAAATGCATTTTAAATTCTTTACTACCGGAAAAATGATCAATTGGTTTTAATTCTTTTAATACTAATTCTTTAATAGATTCTACTAATTCATCAGTAATTTCTTTTCCAATCAATTGCTTTTCAGTTTCTAAACATCTTTTTGGATAAGCATAAGCAACTCCATAAGCTATTTTAACATCTGTTAAAACATTGTTATCAACTTTAACTAAAACGGAAACACCTTGAATGGCAATATCTAGTGCATTTCTCAAGGCGTATTTATGATAGCCACCAAAGTAATTTAAATAATTTTTCTTTTTAATTATTATTTTAGTTAAAATTTCTTTATTTAAGTCTACTTTTTTAAACCCTAAATAAAAATCGTAAATATTAATAGTTCTAGTTGTTTCTCCTTCTAAAACTAATTCAGCATTTAAACATAATAGAATAGGTGCACTATCAGCTGAAGTCATACCGTTACAGATATTTCCCCCAATTGTTCCAACATTTCTAGTTTGTGGTGCAGCAATTGTTTTTAGACACTCGCTTAAATACGGCAAATTTTCTTTTACAAGCTTATTTTCAATTATTTCGGTAAAAGTAGTTGTACTGCCGATTTGAATATCTCCATCAACTAGTTTAATGCCTTTTAATTCATCAATTCCACCAATACTTAATAAAGATAAATTTTCTTTGTGTTTATCACGTAATTCAACTAAAATATCGCTACCACCTGCTACTATCACACAATCATTATTTTTTAAATACTGTAAAGCTTCTGGTAATGTTTTGGCATTTAAATTATCCTTTATTGTGAACATTTTTTACCTCCTGAATTTTATTGTTACATTTAATTATATTATAAATATACAAATTATTCAATTATTAAGAAAATAAAGCTCAATTTATCTTCTTCTTCTAATTCTAGTTCTTCTGTTATTTTTGCTATTGTGACCTTTTCTATCTCCGTAATGATTACCTTTTGACTTGATTCTTACCGGTGGTTCACCAGTTAAAGTTGGCAATTGTCCTTTTTTACTAGAACTGTGATTACTCAATGCTGCAGCTAATAATTTAACATCATCATATTTTTGTAATAATTGTTTAGCAGATTTAAAAAAGTTTTCATTACCACCTGCTTCATATTTATCTAAAATTTTATCAACAGCAATATTTATGTTAGCTAATTCTACATCTTCTTTAGTAGGTTGAGGAATTATTTCAATTTTTGAATGAGTTTCTTTTCTAATTTTTTCTAAATGAGGCATTTCTACATCTCTTAAAAATGAAATTGAAGTACCTGGTTTTCCTGCTCTACCACATCTACCTATACGGTGGACATAATATTCAACTTCTTGTGGTAAATCAAAATTGAAGATATATTTAATATTATTGACATCAATTCCTCTAGCCGCTACATCAGTAGCAATTAATACATCAAAACTACCCGCTTTAAACTCTCTTAATATTTGCAGACGTTGTCTTTGAATTAAATCTCCGTGCAACGCTCTTGTTGGATATCCTAATTCGTTTAATGCTAATGACAACTCATCAGCTCTTTTTTTAGTTCTACCAAAAACAATCGCTGATTCTCCTCTTCTAATATCGAGAACACGTGTTAAAATTTTTAACTTTTCTCTTTCTTTAACTATAATTGCATACTGCTCAATATTTTTAGTAGTTGCTAAACCTTTCGAAACGGCTATGTTAATCGGACTGCTCATAATTTTATCAGCAATTTTTTTTACATTTGGGTTCATCGTTGCTGAAAATAATAATGATTGTCTTTTTTTAGGTAAAAATTCAATAATTTTATCAATTTCATCTTTAAACCCAACTTTTAACATCTCATCAGCTTCATCAATTACAAAATATTTTAAATCATCTAATTTTAATTTTCCTTTTTCTAAATGATCTATAATTCTACCGGGAGTACCACAAATAATATTTGGCTTGCTTCTGATTAATTCAAATTGTTTTGAATAACTTTCGCCACCAATTATCTCTCCTACCTTAAAATCGGAATATTTTTGAAATTTTTTCGCTTCATCTTTTATCTGTACTACTAATTCTCTAGTAGGTGCAAGAATTAAGCACTCTATTTTACCTTTTTTGGCATTTTGAATTATCGGCAATAAAAACGCTAATGTTTTTCCAGTACCCGTTTGAGCCTGACCGACTACATCTTTTCCTTTTAAAATTTCTGGAATTGCTTTTTCTTGAATATCCGTCATTTCATAATATTCTAGTTTTTCTAACCCCAGTAATAATTTTTCTGTTATTTCTAATTTATTAAATTTCATATTTTCTCTCTTTCATTTTTTTCTGACTTCTTATAATATCATATTTTTCAAGCATTTTAAGTAGAATAATGAAAATATTAATTATTACTTAATAATTAAACTAACAAATTGTAATTATTTAATGCTAATATTATAAATAAGTTAATTTTTTGGATAATTGAGGATTTATTAATTTTTAGTGCTCTCCTCAGTTTTTAGTTCTATTTTTTTAACTAATTTCAACTTTCTTTCATAATCTAACTCGATAAAATCAGTAGGAGAAACAATCGTTTTTTCAAAGTATTGAGCATCTGCCACTTTTAACATGGTATAGATAAATTGTGAACAATACATGATATTACTTCTCATTGATTTTCTAATAAATATGCCAATAAAATTATAGGCACTTCCTCTTTCGTTAATTTCAGTTATTTTGTCAATCATCTTCATTTTCTGTTCTCTAGTAATTTTTAAAGAATAAATATACATAACATTGTATTTCTTTTTAACAGAATACTCAATCATCTCTGAATTTAATCCTGGCATAAACAAGTTAACTCCACCGTTATAACTGACGATTGTTTCCAACTCTTTATCAAATGCTAACGAAGCGTGATTAAACTCTGTTTTAGTAAATAAGTTAATTAATCTAGAAGCAATACTACCAGTATTAGTAACAATTATATAAATATTTTCATCTTCTAATGATTTAAAACATAGATCAAAATACTCTTTTGTTAAAGTATTCTTATTGATGTATCTAACATAACTAGTTTTAGTTAAAGTAGATAAAAAGTCTTTTAATTCTTGCTTATCGATATTATTTTTAATATTTAAAAATTTACTATAGGCAATTACTCCACTATCTTTAACATTGGGAATTTTGATTTCTGCTGATTTATTTACTAAAATAACTCTTTCTAATTCAAACGGAACTAAAAACAGTAAAAAAGACATAGCCTTCATTAAGTAATGCAGAAAATATTCTCTTTCATATACGAGGATTAAAAAAATAATTTGAAAAGCTAGAATCATGCAGTATACCAAAAATAATTGTAACTTTTCTGTTTTTCTTCCTTTGACCGCAATAATTCTAGAAAGTAAAAAAACAAATGAAAAGACATTACCTAAAATACATAGTAAAAAATTGCAGAAAAAAATGTATACAAACCACGTAATTATTAAATATTTTTTGGCAATCATTTTTCCCCCCCTAGTTTTACTGTAGTAATTTTAACATTTTTTTTCTATTTATAAAAATATTATTTCCCAATTTTTATATTTTTAAACACTCATCCTTTTGATATTGTAACAAATAAAGTTCATAATAGTGGGCTTTATTTTTAAGTAATTGTTGATGATTTCCGATTTCAACTACTTCGCCTTTTTCAAGTACTAAAATATCATCTGAATGTTGGATAGTTGAAAGTCTATGAGCTACTATAATCATCGTCCCGATGTTCATCATCTTGTACAACGCTTCTTGAATTATTACTTCTGATTCTGAATCGATGTTCGCCGTTGCTTCATCTAGAATTAACAATTTTGGCTGATGAACTAAACTTCTAGCAAAAGAAATAAGTTGTTTTTGACCAGAGGAGAAGTTTCTCCCTTTTTCTTTTACTAAATGCTGATAGCCATCATCAAAATTATCTATTATATTTTTAGCATTTAAATAAGTCATTACCTCATCAATTCGCTCTTCACTAAACTGCTCATCAAACAAAGTGATGTTTTCTTTAATTGTGCCGGTAAACAATCTTACATCTTGAAGCATCTGCCCAATATTATCTCTTAATGATTTAATACTAATTTCAGTAATATTAATGTCATCGATGTAAATTTCTCCACTATCGACATCATAGTACCTATTAATTAATTTTAATATCGTCGTTTTCCCACTACCGGTTGCTCCAACTAAGGCTAGCGTTTTATTAGGTTCAATCACAAAGGAAACATTTTTTAAAACTGGTTCATCTTCTTCGTAACTAAAAGATACATTTTTAAATTCTATTTTACCTTTAAAATCTTTTAAAATAAATGGATTTTCAACTTCTTCAATTTTATTTTCAATTTCTAAAATATTTTTAAGATTTTCTGCTGCTGCTATCGATTGAAAAATAACACTAATCTGATTGGAAATTTCTTCTAACGGTTCGAATAAGCGATTCGAATAAAAGATGAATGTTACTAACAATCCTATTGTTATTTCATTGCTTAAAACTAAGGTTGACCCAAAGTACAAAACTAAAATAACCCCAGTCATTCTCAAGATATAAATAGTTGGTTTAAAAAAGGCATACGCTGTAATAATCTTTCTGATGGTTTTAAAATGGTTATAATTTTTTTCGTCGAACTCTGAAAAAACTTGACTTTCTTGATTAAATGCTTGGGTCAAATACATTCCGGTAATATTTTCAGACAGATGGACATTAATCGCCACTAAATCTTTTCTTTCTTTTTTAAATTTTTTACTGGTAATTTTTTTAAAGACAACAACAACGATAACTAGAAACGGTACGACAGTCACTGTTGCTAAAGCTAGTTTGACGTTCAAACTAAAAATAAACAGTAACATTATTGAGATAATCGTTAAGTTTTTAACTAAATTTATCAAGGCTCCGGCGTACATATTGTTCAACTTATTGGTATCGTTAGTTATTCTACTTACCAGTAGACCTACCGGTGTATTTACAAAATAATCTAACGATAAATTTTCCACGTGATTAAATACTTTTGTTCTGATATCAAGAACAATTTGCGAGCCATATTTTTGCAGGACAAATTCATAGAAGACCGTTATTATCCCCGATAGTAAATTCAAGCCAAAATAACTTAAAGAGCCGATTACTATCGTTTTAAAAACATCTACGCCAGTATCATCATTAATAGTATCGATAATCTTACCTAACATCAGTGGTAAATAAACTTGTAATAGGGAGATAATTAGCAATACAAATAGTAAAGCAATTACTATTTTTTTGTATGGTTTAATAAAACTTACTAAAAATTTGAAGGTACTACTTTCTTTTTTATTCATCGATGCCACCTTCAATTCCATACTCGGTCTGTAACTTCTGTAAATCATCAAGTGATTTATAGAGTTTAGAAGTTTGTTTTAACTGCTCATGAGTGCCAATTTGAACTATTTTTCCTTTATCTAAAAGAATTATTTTATCAGCCTTTTTAATTGTTGATATTCGATTGCTGATAATAATAGTCGTCCTATTTTTTCTGATTTTAGCCAGCGATTTTAAAATTTTATCTTCTGTTTTAGTATCAACGGCACTTAAAGAATCATCCAACAACAAAATTTTTGCTTCTTTTAACAGCGCTCTCGCTATTGATAACCTTTGTTTTTGTCCACCTGATAACGAAACTCCTCTTTCACCTACTAAAGTATTAAAAGTATTGTTAAAATTGATAATATTATCGTAAAAATCTACTTCTTTAGTAATCTCTTCTACTTCTTGATCAGTACTATCTGGACTGGAAAATTTAATGTTCTCGGTTATCGTTTTTTGAAAGATAAAATTATCTTGTGGGCTGTAACCAAACAAGTCTCTCACTGTTTGGACATTTAAATCCATAATATCTTGGTTTCCAATAAACAAACTATTATTTTCTAAATTGTAATAACGCAACATCAATTTTAACAAAGTTGTTTTTCCTGATCCGGTTCTACCGATTATACCAACAAATTCTCCGGGATTTATTTTAAATGAAATATCATCTAAAACGATATTATTTTCATACTTGAAGGTTAAATTTTTAAATTCAATCGTTTCATCAGTTATTTTTGCACCTTTTGAACTATTAACCGTGTCTTCGGTTAATGATAAAATAGTTGAAATACGTTTATAACTTACTTTACCTTTAGAAGTCATAATTATTGCCTCTCCCAAAGCAAATATTGGCCACCTTAGTAAAATAACAAACTGCGTCATCACAACTATGTCTCCAATTGTTATTAAACCTTTGGTATAATCTAAATATCCAAAAATTAATAAAATTGTATAAATTAAAGAAAATAAAGTTTTGTTTGTATTTTGAAAAATAGAAACTAGTTTTAAATGTGCCACTGATTTATTTTTATAATCAATTGAATGTCTTTTAAATTCTTCTTTAAAATACTCTTCTTTGTTAAAAGCTTTTATTACCGTAATTCCCGAGACGTTTTCTTGAACAAAATCAGTTAGTTCAGAAAAAGATTTTTGCGTTTTTTCAAACTTCTTTTTTATCATTTTACGAAATATAATTACGCCAATAAAAAAGATAACTACCGGGAAAACAACATAAATAGTAAGTCTTAAATTTGTTGATTTTACCATATTGATTAAAATCAGTGGTGTTAGGACAAAAAAGTCGACATACATCAAAGTTCCCCAAGTAATTGATTGATCAATTGCTTCAATATCATTGGTAAAGTTAGACATTAATTTACCTGTTTTATTGTTTTGGAAATATGCTGGTGACATTTTTTGTAAGGCTACATACATATCATTTTTTAAATGATAAATAATTTTATTTGTGACGGTTAATAACGACATTCGCCACCCTATCCTAAGTAGAGCGATTACGCCGACTATAACAACAATATTCAGCAGATGTTTGATAACTCCGGTCATCCCGTAGTTTGTATTCCCTTCTAAATTATCTATTATCTGCCCAATTATCATCGGTATTGAAACTTGGATATAATTCACCAAAAAAAGTGCTACTATACCTACTAAAAAACCGATAAAATATTTTTTGTAATATTTATTTAAATATTTTCCAAAAATCACTGTATCACCTCAATTAATTATTTTAACATATTTAGGATATTTTTTGTACTGTTAAAAAATAAATTAATCAATTTCAAGATAAAATTATTTTTAAAAAGACAAGCGCAACTAAAAAAAAGCATAATTATTAAATAATTATACTTTCATTTCAATATTTAAAAAAATATTTTTCCTTCGGCCTTCAGCTTTTCTATTTCATGTAAATATTCTAAAAATCTTTGATAATGAATTACTTCTCTTTCTCTTAAAAAGCGAAGTGGTGCTAATATCGTTGGGTCATCTGTTAAGTCCATCAAATGCTCATATGTTGCTTTGGCTTTTTTTTCAGCTGCTAAATCTTCTGTTAGATCAGCGACTGGGTCACCTGTTACACCAATTCCGCCGGCACTAAAGGGAACTCCATTTGCATCACTTGGAAAAATTCCTAGTCCATGCTCTGCATATTGCCCTTGCAAGCCATTTGCCTTTAATTGTTCTATCGTCGCACCTCTTAATAATTGAAACACCATCGTTTGAATCATTTCAACGTGCCCTAATTCTTCAGTACCGATATCAGTTAACAATGCTCTTCCTTTGTCGGTTGGCATTGTATATCTTTGTGATAAATATCTTATCGCTGCCCCTAACTCACCGTTTGGACCCCCAAATTGTGTTATTAAACATTTTGCAAAGCCAATATCTTTACTGTTTATGTTTACTGGAAACTGTAATTTTTTATTGTAATCCCACATATCTACTCCTTATAGTATTAATAAATTAAAGATTTATAAAACCTTCATTTTAGACTATGTTTTTTTTTTAATAAAGTCTGTACTTATCCCTAGTAAAAAAAAAGAATATTGAAATAATCAATATTCTTATAAGATTCTATTTAAAAATTCTTTAGTTCGCTCTTCTTTAGGATTGGCGAAAATTTCTTCTGGTTTACCAATTTCTAAAATAACTCCTTGATCCATAAATACAACGCGGTCCGCTACTTCTTTTGCAAAGCTCATCTCATGAGTAACAACGATCATAGTCATCCCCTGATTTGCCAATTTTTTCATAACGTCAAGTACTTCGCCCACCATCTCTGGATCTAGAGAACTTGTCGGCTCATCAAATAACATAATATCCGGATTCATCGCTAAGGCTCTAGCGATAGCAACACGTTGTTTTTGTCCTCCTGATAAAACTCTGGCTGGACTGAAGATAAAATCTCCTAATCCTACTTCAATTAAAATTTTTTCGGCAATTTTTTCGGCTTCAGCTTTAGAGCGTTTTAAAACTTTCATCTGTCCTACCGAGCAATTTTTTAAAACATTCATATTGTTAAATAAATTAAATGATTGAAATACCATTCCCATTTTAGTCCGTAATTTATTTAAATTAACCCCTGGTTCAGTTAAAATATTTCCTTCAAAATTTACTACTCCAGCATCGGGTTCTTCTAGTAAATTTAAACATCTAAGCAACGTGGATTTTCCGCTTCCTGAAGCACCTATTAAACAGATTACCTCACCTTTTTTAACTTCTAAATCGATTCCTTTTAAAACTTCTAAATCGCCAAAGGATTTATGTAAATTATCTATTTTAACTACTGACATTTTTACACTCTCCTAACAAGTTTTTTTAATTTTTTCTTTGTCTTTGCTTTCGCTACTGGTGGATCTAACTTTTTCCCCAGCCAATACAGAACTCTCGTTGCTGTAAAAGTCATAAATAAGTAAGCGATGGCTGCCACGATATACGCTTCTTCGGTGCGGTAGTGAATTCCGGCCACAGAACGAGCTGAGAAAAATAACTCTGTTACTGCAATAACCATTAAAACTGAAGTATCTTTAATATTGATTACAAACTCATTTCCAATTGCCGGAATACTATTTTTAATTGCTTGTGGCAGTACTACGTAGATCATCGTCTGCGTAGAAGTCATTCCAATACTTCTAGCAGCCTCTGTTTGTCCGGGGTCAATTGCTTGGATACTTCCGCGCAGTATTTCTGAAATATAAGCAGCAGTATTTATTGATACGACGAAAATACCACATTGTATTGGTGAAGACCACGATAGAGCAGGATGAATTCTACCAATCGTATAATATATTATCATCGCTTGCACAATCATCGGTGTTCCTCGCAATACTTCTACATAAATGGTTGAAAGGATCCGAACTATTTTTTTTACTATTTTGAGCAACAAGGAATCTCTAGAAGTGCTCTTTAATAAACGCATCGGTGCTATCACCAATGACAAAGTAAATCCTATCACTGTTCCAGTTAAGGAAATTAAAAGCGTATTTTTAATTCCTTCTAAAAATAATGGCCAGTACGTTATGATATCGTACCATACGCCACCCCATAAACTATCTGGCATAGTTTGATCAACTCCTATATATATTTGTCCTACTTATTTTATTTTTCTAGTTCTTCTAATTCTTCTACTTCTTCAGCCATCCATTGCTCTCTAACTTCAACTGAAATACTAGCAATAGTTTCGTTTAAACTGGCTAATAAATCGGCATCTTCTTTTCGAAGTCCAATCGCAGATTGAAGATCTTCTATTGGTATATCAAATCCCTTTCCTTCTTCAAAATAAACCATTGCTAACTCTGGATTTTTAGAAACCATCCATTCAGCTACAACTTCTTCAGCGATAAATCCGCCTGCTTTAGCAGTTTTAACTGCTAATACAATAGCCGAATAATCAGATAATGGTGTTCCGTGAATAACATTTGGAACTAGGGGAATTAAATCATCTTGTAAAGTACTCTGTTGCGCAATTAACTTAATTCCACTTAAATCTGCTAGGGAAGTCGCCGTAGCATAAGGACTATCTGCTGCTACTACGACTACTTGTTCACTATGATAATATGGATTTGTAAAACTTATCGTTTCTTTTCTTTCTGCTGTTGGACTCATTGCAGCAATTATTACATCAATTTTGTTTGCTGTTAATGCTGGTATTAATCCAGTAAAACCCATTGAGTCAATTACTAAATCCAGACCTAAATCTTCGGCCATTTTAGTAGCGATTCTAATGTCATATCCATCGCAATAAGAACTACTACCTTTAATTGGTTTACTTGTTTCAGATTTGTCTTTTTCTGGTATATTCCAATTAAATGGTGCGTAGTTACATTCAGTTCCGACTACTAATTCTGTTCTAACAGTCGCCTCTTTCTCACAACCTGAAAGGGTAAACACGGCTAATACCGTTAATAAAATTGTTAATTTTTTCATTGTTTTCTTCCTTATTTTTTATTTTTTTCGCAAATAAAAAGGTGCATAAGCACCCTAATTTTTTCAAGCGCCTCTACTTTAACGTAGGAGTATTACGAGTATTCCTCATAATACCATATCTAAAAAGTACCCCTTTTAGACATTCGGCGATGATTACCTTTCGTATAGTTCACAGTTTGTCAACTCCCTATACTACTATGATGCATCGCTACCTCTTTGATTTACTTTGTGAGTATATCATTTTAATCTACTGATGTCAATATAAATTATATCTTCATTGTCAAATTTCTAAAATATTCACCAAAAAACATTAAATTATCTATTTTACAGTAATCAACTTAATATTTTTTATATTCAACACTACTTAAAGATATGCGCTTTTTAATAAACATATTCCAAATTATAAAATTAAATTTGGCTTTTGATAAAGATTCCCTCTTTTTTAGTAGCGATGAACTTTCCTTGATCTACTAATATTTTTCCTCTTAAAATGGTATATTCTACTACTCCCTTTAATTTAATTCCATTAAAGATTGAATAGCCACATCTAGAATGTAAATCTCTTTCATTTAATAGAAGTTCTGGCTTGGGATCATATATTACAATGTCAGCATCACTGCCAACTTTTATAACTCCTTTTCTAGGATATAAATTAAAAATTTTAGCGGGATTCGTGCTCAGCAAATTACTGAGTTTAATTAAATCGAATTTATTGTTGTGGACACCGTAAGTATACGTAGTTCGCAGTAGTGTTTCCACACCAGCAACTCCACATTTTAATTGATAAAAGTGGTCAGCTGCAAATTTTGTCTGTAAATCAAACGAACAGTGGTCTGTTGAGACACATTGTAAGCCGTCAGCAGCTAGTATATTTAAAAGAGGCTGATTATTTGCTTTTTTTCTTAAAGGTGGACTCATCGTATATTTAGCTCCATCTTCTAATTCAATTAGACTATCGTTTAAGATAAAGTAATGCGGACATGTTTCACCCATTATCTTTTTATTACTCTTTCTAGCTTCTTTTATTAGTTTAGCACCCTCTTCAGTCGAAACATGGGCGATATATAAATTTGTCCCAAATTGATTAGCCAAATTGATCATTGTTTTGATACTTTCTACTTCTGCTTCTAACGGTCTACTAACTGCATGATATTTAATTTGGGTTTTTCCTTGGGCGATTAATTGTTCCTTTTTTTCCGAAAGAATTTGATCATTTTCGGCGTGAATCATCAATACTAAATCAAGTTCGCTCGCTGTTTTAAATAAGTCGGCAAACTGTTCAACTGAAACTTTTGTGTCCCCGTAAGTAGTGTAAAATTTAATACTATTTATGCCTGCTTCTTTTATTTTTTTTAACTCCTGATAGTTTTTGCTTGACCAGCCAGTTACTTCCATATGGACAGTATAGTCTAAATAGGAATCACGACCAGCTTCTGCTAATCTTTTTTCCAACGATTCTAACAGTGTTTTTTCTCTTATCGGCGAAGCGAAGTCAATATAAGTAGTAGTCCCACCATAACTAGCTGATTTAGATCCGGAAACAAAATCATCGGCAGTATAACAATCGCCAAAATTTAAATTAAAATGAACGTGAGCATCAATCACTCCAGGCAGAACAATTTTTCCGATAGCATCGATAACTTTATCATTTTCAGTCGCGCTGATATTTTCCTTAATTTCCACTATTTTTTGATCCACTATTTTTAAATCAGCTATTAAGCTTTTTTCTTCTAATACCACTAAACCATTTTTTATAATTGTCGACATTTTAATTGCTCCTTCATCCGTCTTTTTCCATTTAATTATACTTAAGTTACTAACAAAAGTCTACAGTTTTGCTTTTATTTTCGAACGGTTATTTAATGGCTTAACTATCTTCTTTTAATTTTTTTTAAGAGCAGTTGCTTTAATAATTGTTTTTAACCCTTGCAACTGCCAATAAAAAAATGTACAATTTTATGTATTTAAAATATAAAAAGAGGTAAATTATGAGTATCCTAACAGTTAAAAACGTTACCCACTGTTTTGGTGGTAGAGATTTATTAAACGATGTATCCTTCAGATTACTAAAAGGAGAAAAAATCGGTTTAATCGGAGCTAACGGCGAAGGTAAATCAACATTTATGAACATTATTACTAAAAAACTTTTTCCCGATGAAGGAACGATTTCTTGGGCTAAGCACGTCAGAGTAGGTTATTTAGATCAACTTACTGAATTAAAGAATGATCAGACAACAGCTGATATTTTAAAAACCGCTTTTAAGTATCTATATGACATTGAAGCTGAAATTGGTCAACTGTACTTAAAAATAGCTGAAGTTGATGAAGTTGTAATGAATCAGCTACTTGAAGAAGTTGGTGAACTCCAAAATATAATTGATCAAAGTTACTTTTATATGATTGATTCTAAAATTGAACAAGTTTCCAAAGGTCTCGGTATCGATCATCTACTGAATCAAAAGGTCAATGATTTATCAGGTGGACAACGGACTAAAGTGTTGCTTTGTAAACTTCTTTTAGAAAGACCAGATATTCTTCTACTAGATGAGCCTACTAACTATTTAGATGAAATTCACATAAATTGGTTAAAACAGTATTTAATTGACTATGATAATGCCTTTATTTTAATTTCTCATGATTTAGAGTTCTTAAACAGTGTGATTAACATCATCTACCATCTAGATAATCAAGAATTATCTCGATATGTTGGTGATTATCAGAACTTCAGAAACGTTTATGAAATGAAAAAAATTCAATCTGAATCGGCTTACCGAAAACAACAACAAGAAATTACTAAATTAAAAGATTTTGTCGCTAGAAATAAAGCGAACGTCGCTACTAGAAACATGGCGATGTCTAGACAAAAAAAACTTGATAAAATGGATCTTTTATCTTTAAAGAAAGAAAAACCAAAACCAGAATTTAACTTTCAGTACAGCAGTACGCCTGGAAAAGAACTCTTTGTTTTAAACGACTTAGTAATCGGTTACGATTTTCCTTTAACAAAACCACTTAATTTAACTTTTATCAGAGGAGAGAAAATCGCTTTTACCGGTTCTAACGGAATCGGAAAAACAACACTTTTAAAAAGTATTATCGGTTTGATTAAACCGATTAGTGGTTCCGTTCAAATTGGTGAAAAGCAAGATATCGGTTACTTTGAACAAGAAGTTAAGGAATATGATAACAAGTCTTGCCTGCAATATTTTTGGGATGCTTTTCCGGCATATAGTCAGTATGAGGTTCGCCGTGCCTTAGCAAAATGTGGTCTTACTAATGAACACATTGAAAATAAAGTAATCGTTTTAAGCGGTGGAGAACAATCGAAAGTTAGATTATCTTTTTTGATTAATAAACAGTGTAATATTTTAGTTTTAGATGAGCCTACTAACCATTTAGACCAAGATGCCAAAGATGAATTGAAACGTGCCTTAAAACTTTTTAAAGGCGCTGTTATTTTAATAAGTCATGACCCAATTTTCTACAATGATATTGCCGATAAAATTATTAATTTAGAAAAATATTCTCTTAAAATTTTATAATAAAAAAACTCACCTAAATATAAGTGAGTTTTTTTTATTTTTTTTCCCAATTGCGTAAATGGTGATAAGGATTAAAGGCCCATTCTTTTTTGCCATCATACTTATATAAGCCGAAATGTAAATGCGGTGGAAATTTCCCTCTTGTTCCTTCTTTTCCGTAACCTGTTGAACCTACATAACCAATTACTTCTCCTACTTTGACCACATCTCCTACTTTTAAATTTTTACTAAAGGAGTTAAGATGAGCATAATACTGATAAGTATTGTGTAAATCTCTGATACCTATCCGATATCCACCTAACTCGTTCCAACCCATTTTTTCAACTACTCCATAAGAAGTAGCCACAACAGGTGTACTAGTATAAGCGAATATATCTATTCCCTCATGACTTCTATTTCTTTTATAACTTCTTTTAGTTCCATAGGCATTTTGGTAATCACCTCGGTGCCTTTTAGGTATCGGAAATTGTCTAACTAATAAATCATCGTTAGGATATTCATTGTATATTTTTTCAATAGTTTTAATAATATCATAACCTTTTAATCCGTAATACTCTTTTAAATTATTTTCGATATCTCCATCTAAATGATTCAATAAACTAAGCAATAAATCATCGTAATCTTCAATGTCTAGTCCATCACCACGAGCATCTATTCCTATTTTAGGTAAGTTTAAATACTCATCACTAAAAAATACCTTTTCATCAATACAAATATCAACACAGTCACTGTCTTTAAATTTAGCTGTATTTTTTTCATATCGTAAAATACCGTATATTAGTCCAGCAGTAAATTCTGTATTTTGTTCATAAAAATTTACAATGTCGTTTTCTTCTTTTGCAGATACATTTACAATTGAAGTATAACTAAGTAAAACAATTATAATAAGTTTTTTCATTTTCTTCACCATTATTATTATTTGTCAAATTAATATATCTATTGATGTTAAATAATGGAACTCATAAATTCGGCTTAAAAAACAAAAGTTATAGTAGGTGATTAAAGTGAAAAAAATATTACTGATAACAGTTGATGCTAAACCGAAAGAACTTTCAACTGCTAAAACAGTTTCCCAAAAATTGATTCAATTGCTAGATGAGTTTGAAATTACTAACTTAGACTTATCGAAAGAATATTTACCTGAATTAAATTATCGATATTTTAGTAAAAGAGCAACTTTAACTGAAAATTATCAGTCTCTCAATGAGGCAGAAAAAAAAGATATTAAGCGGTTAAATTACTTAGCAGATGAATTTATTTTACACGATATTTATATTATTGTTACTCCGATGTGGGGAATCTCCTTCCCTTATAAATTAAAACACTATTTAGATTGCATTGTTCTAGATAATAAACTGATAAAAGTTACTGATGGAAAAATAAAAGGGTTACTTAAACATAAATCTTTAGTTTACATTCAATCAAGTGGGGGCAAATATTCAAAATTTTATAAAAGATATAATAACCACGGTCTTACTTATATCAACGATTTGTTTAAACTTTTAGGAGTTAAAAAAATAGATACAATTTTAATTGAAGGAACTGAAATGAGGGAAATTGGTGCAGATAGAGCAATCTTACAGGCGACGCCAAAAGTTACTAAAATATTCAATAAATTAGTTAAACTGAAATAAAAAAGTTTACCCTTATAAACGGAGTAAACTTTTTTTATTAATATTTTTATTTTTCGTATCTGCCGATAAATTCTTTGAATGATTTCATCGCTTTTTGATAAATTTCTTTTTCATCAATAGTCAAAATTTTACCGTTTTCTACTACTACTTTACCATTGATTATCGTATAGTCTACTGGTTGTTTTACACCGACAGTAGTCAAAACGGCAGTTGGGTCAAAATCGGTCCCAATATATTCTAATTTTTCTACATCAATCATAAATAAATCCGCTGCTTTATCAACTTCTAAAGAACCGATATCATCTCTTCCTAAAACTCTCGCTCCTCCAACAGTCGCAACTTTTAATAATTCTTTTGAAGACATTGAGTCGTTACTGTATTTTAAACGTTGTAGTAAAAAGGCACTTCTAAGTTCTTCTAGCAAGTTGGAACCATCGTTACTAGCACTGCCATCTACTGCTAATCCAACTGGTATATCCATCTTGTACATTTCACTTATTCTAGCAATTCCACTAGACAATTTTTGGTTAGAAATAGGGCAATGAGCTACTCCAGTTTTAGTTTTAGCTAATAATTTTAATTCATCATCATTAAAGTGAATACCATGGGCAAACCAGACATCTG
Source organism: Candidatus Bathyoplasma sp. NZ (assembly GCA_013332095.1). Taxonomy (GTDB): domain Bacteria; phylum Bacillota_I; class Bacilli_A; order MAG-NZ; family MAG-NZ; genus Bathyoplasma. The sequence goes on along the minus strand of JABENI010000007.1, from coordinate 49,773 downwards.
GTCCAATCCATCCTAATTTTTCCATATAGGCTAAAGGTCTTAATCCTACTCTTTCGAGACAGTAATTTTCTTCATCGATAGTTTCACACAGATGAGTATGTAATCTAACTCCATATTTTCTAGCTAATACTGCGCTATCAGCCATTAAGTCATCCGTAACACTAAATGGTGAACAAGGGGCTAAGACAACTTGTTTCATTGAGTACTTACTAGGATCATGATATTTTTTAATAACTCTTTCGCTATCAGCTAAAATTTGTTCTTTTGTTTGGACTACACTCATCGGCGGTAATCCACCATCATCTACTCCTAAGTTCATACTTCCTCGCGATGCGTGGAATCTAACTCCTAAATCTGTTGCTGCTTTGAATTGTTCATCGATAAAATGGCATTCTGAATCACTTCTAAATACGTAGTGATGATCAAAAACAGTTGTACAACCATTTTTAACTAAGTCGGACATCCCTACTAGTGAACTGTAGTAAATAGTATTGTCTTCTAAGTTTTTCCACATTTCATATAGATATTTTAACCAAGGAAATAATTCTAAATTTTGAACATCAGGAATATTTCTAGAAAAAGTTTGATACAAGTGGTGATGGGTATTAATTAATCCCGGATAAACATACATTTTACTCGCATCGATAACTTTATCTGCCGGGTGGTCATTTTTAGAAATTTCCACTATTTTTTCGTCCTCTATCAAAATATTATAGCCGTGGAAAACATCAAAGTTTTTATTCATTGTGATTATTGCTTTGGCATTTTTAATTAAAATTTTCATTTTCTTCCTCCTTTTTTATCATTATAACACAAATAAGTTTTCTGTAACATCTTCAAAGTAAAAAAGCGAATAAATTCGCTTAATTATTTGTTATTTGGTCTACAATTTCTTGATTGAACGCTTTAACTATTTCCACAACTAAATCAATACAAGCTAAATAGTCTTGTTTATGAATTAGTGAGGTGTGTGAATGAATGTATCTTGAAGGAATTCCAATTGATATACTCGGACAACCGGAATGAGATAAATGCATCTTTGAGGCATCAGTTGAGCCGCTCTTTAAGTAAGAAAGTTGGTATTTAATTTTATTTTTTTTAGCAATTTTAATAATTTGTCTTCTCAGTTCTCCATGACCTACTGTTCCACCATCGTAAATTAATAGTGCCGGTCCTTCACCTAGTTTACAATCTTGATCTCCCGCCGGAATATCATCAGCAATCGTAACATCTATTGCTAATCCAATATCAGGTTTAACAAAGTTTGAGGCAGTTTGTGCTCCACGGCAGCCAACTTCTTCTTGGACTGTCCCCACTGCATACAGTGCATTATCGTGTTTTTCTTTTTTCAACTTTTTCATCGCTTCGATCGCAACCGCTACACCTATTCGATCATCCCAAGCTTTTCCTAATAAATAATCTTTATCAGCAAGTTCGAGAAATTCAATATAAGGGGTTACCATATCACCTATTTTAATTCCTAATTTTTCTACTGCTTCTTTATCTTTTACTCCTATATCAATAAATACATCGCTTAATTCAACTATTTTTTTACGCTCTTCAGCAGTTAAAACATGAGGTGGTTTAGAACCAGTTACACCGCGGTATTCTTTTAAATCATCAGTAGTGATAACTACTTGTTGCGCTAATACAACTTGGCTCCACCAACCACCTAGTGGTAAAACTTTCAAATAGCCCTCTTTAGTTATTTTACTTACCATAAAACCAATTTCATCCATATGTGCAGCTACCATTATTCTAGGACCAATCGTTCCTTTTTGACAGATAATCGAACCGATGTTATCATATGATATTTTGTCTGAGTAATCGGCTAATTCTTTTTTCATAAAATCTTTTATTTGTTTCTCATTACCAGGAACTCCATTCAATTCAGATAACTCTTTTAATAGTTTTACACTCATTTTTTTCCATCCTTACATTTTGTCTTTCTCTTTTACACCTATTAAGTTCAAGGCATCTTTTAAAACAATTTTTACTGCTTTAATAAATTGTAACTTTTCTTTTGTTTCTAACTCATTTTTACTTAAAATTTTTTCTAAATTATAATAACTGTGAAATTCACTCGCTAAATTCTGAATATAGTTTGTTAATTTATGAGGAATTCTTTTAATTGCACACTCTTCTATTACTTGTTGGTAATTACCGATAAGTTTTAATATCTGATTAGCATTTTCATTTAAATGGCGATACTCTTCAACCTCGGTATCCGTAATTCCTTGTTCGTTGGCTAATTTTAACACACTGCATATTCTTGCGTGAGCATATTGAGCGTAATAAACAGGGTTTTCATTAGTCTTTCTAAGTGCAAGGTCTAAATCTAACTCCATTGGGCTTGATAGTGCTCTAGCAGCAAAAAAATACCTTATTGGGTCTACACCGACTTCTTCAATTAAATCTTGTAAGCCAATTGCTTTACCACTTCTTTTACTCATCTTTACTTCTTCACCATTTTGGTAGACTTTAACCATCTGTAAAATTTCAAATTCTAGCTTACTTGAATCGTGTCCTAACATTTCCATCGATGATTTCAATCTTTCGATATAACCGTGATGATCTGCTCCGAATACATCTATTAAAATATCATATCCCCGCTCAAATTTAGATTGATGATAGGCAATGTCTGGTACTAAGTAAGTATTTCTTCCATCACTAGTATAAATAACCCGGTCTTTTTCATCAGTAAATTGACTTGTTTTTAACCATTCCGCTCCCTCGGAGTTGTAAGTGTAATTTTTATCTCTCAATTGAGAAATTACTTTATCGACAAGATTGTCGGTGAAGAGATCTCTTTCTCGGTACCACTGATCAAATTCCACACGGTACTCTTTCAAATGTTGTTTTAAGTTCTTCAATAGTGAACTCAATCCGTATTCTTTAAAAAATTCACTGCCATTCTCTAGATATTTATCTTGATATTTAAGGACGATTTTTTTTGCTAAATCAATTATTTCTTTACCAAAATAACCATCTTTTGGCATTTCTTTAACAATTCCTAACTGTTCTAAATACCGTACTTCCAAACTTTTTGCTAAATTATCTATTTGATTACCGGCATCATTTACATAAAACTCTCGGTGAACATCATAACCAGCCTTTCTCATAATATTCGATAAACTGTCTCCGTATGCACCACCTCTAGCATGGCCGATGTGTAAATATCCTGTCGGATTAGCGGAAACGTATTCGAATAAAACTTTTTTATTATTACCTATCTTACTATTTCCATAATTTTTTCCACTTTTTATAACATTATTAATTAGTTTGTAGTAATTATCTTTTTTCAAAAAAATATTGATAAATCCTGGTCCAGCAATTTCTAGTTTTTCTACTGCTAGTTGTTCTAAGTCAATTTTTTGAATTATTTGTTTCGCTAAAACACGTGGATTAATCTTAGCAGTTTTCGCAATTCTCATCGCCGTATTAGTCGACCAATCTCCATGACTTCGGTCTTTTGGTTCTTCTAAGACACATTCAAAAGAATCATCGGCGTACTCTAAATCTACTACAACTTTTTTGAATTCATATTTAATTTGTGTTAAAATTTTATTTATATTCATTTTTACTATTTCTTCCTATTATTAATTTATATTTCCAAAAAAAAACAATTAAACCAAAGGCTTTTTTTATTTGTAGCTTGAATTTTTCTAATTCAATAGTTTTTACTCAAGGATAGTCATAATTATCAACTCACGCCTCATTATAACATCTTTTTTTATTTATTTAAAGATTCTAATTAAATTTTTAACTATTATTTTTTGGATAGATTTTTGATTTATCAGTTATAATCACAAAAAAAAATGCTTTCATTTGATAGCATTTTTCATTTTTGCCAAAGAGTGACCCAAATTAAACCACTTTAGGTTAAAAGTTAAGCGTCTCTTACTACTACCATTAGGATCCCTAAATTAATAGGTCTTCAACACAAGTATAATCTCGACTCTTGTAATAATTATGTTCGGTTCCCTCTTGAAATCCAACTCTTTGGTACTATCATTATAACATCTTTTTCGCAATAAAACAAATTATTTATAAAAATATTCGATTTTTTTTCTAAATACTTTTTTTACTAAGATTTTGGTAAAATTTGTAATTGCTAAAAGTAGAAAATAAATTACTGAAATAGCGATGATATCGAACATCACATACAGCGTATTATCCGTCTTAGAAAATAATATTACAAAGACATAAATAAGATTAACAAAGAAAATAAATAAGCTGTCTTCTACTAAAACCGATACTACGATTAATAAAATTAAACTTGTAACAGTGTAAAAAATCCATTCACTATTGCTAAAATGGAAATTGTTAATATCAAAATAGTTAAATACCTCTGAACTTTTTTGAAAAAAATGAAGATTTACATAAAATAAAACTAATAAAATTATAAACATACAGATCACCTGTAATATTTTGAGTACTTTAATAACTTTTATCCCAAATTTTACTATAAAAAAAAGAGAAATTGATTTTCATCAATAACTCTTATTCATTTAATTATTATTCATCTGTAGATTCGTCATCAGTAGATTCATCGTCTGTAGATTCGTCATCAGTAGATTCATCGTCTGTAGATTCTTCATCAGTAGATGCTCCACCAGTATATACCACAGATCGATCAGGATTGTTTAGACCAAAGTTAATATAATACGTTCCTAATAGTGGAAATATATGTATTTCCTCAGAAGTTGCTATTAAATTTGGAATTTCTGTTGGAGGAATAGTAACCATAACATCTAATCCATCTGCTTTATATTGTGAGTATGCTGTACTAGTCTCATCAGTAAAACTACCGTTAATTACATCTATACCAACATTTTCCGCATTCCAGTAATGCTCATTTTTTTCTAATTTTAATCCACCACCAACTGTATATTCAGTTAATTTGTATGGCCCATTAGAAATTGCATATCCATCTGCAGCATTTTTTGCCCAGAATCCCTCTTCACCTACTTTATCTGTATCAGATACAATACTTTCCGGAACTGGCATGAAATGATAGAAAGACAGTAAAGAAATTAGCCAATTATTTGGTTGTGTTAGGTTAATTTCTAAAATTTTTCCATCTTCTTTTGATGCTATTCCTACTGCTGCTTTTAAAGTTTCTAACGTTTCTAAATTTGCTACATCGAAGATATCAAAATTTTCATCCTCTTCTTGTCCATATTTAAAAAATTCATTTGCTCCTTCAATGTAAGTATATTCCCAAATCCATGAGTATTCTGACGCTGTTCTTGGATCCATAGCTCTTAACCACGAGTATACAAAGTCATCTGCTGTTAACGCTGTTCCATCAGACCATTTTGCATCATCACGAATATTAAAAGTTACAGTTAGTCCATCTTCAGAAACATCCCAACTTTCTGCCATACCTGGAGATATCACACCTTCTTTTTCTCTCACTAAACCTTCAAAAGTATTGTTAATAACATGTCCACCATCACTAGCTCCATTCAATCCAGGGTCTAGTGTTTTAGGGTCAGCTCCAATATTAAAATTTATAACTTTAGATGTTTCACCACTAGATTCTTCAATCCCAGCAGTCGAAAAATCTATCGCTCCTAATACTGAGCGTGACCAATCTTTTACTTTTTCTTTTATCAATACTTGACTAGTGTAGTGAAAAAGTGGGATGATTGGCTCATCAGCCATTAGTATAGCATGTGCTTCATATAATTTTGCAAAGTGAACTTCAGGATCTGTTGCTGATCCTGCTTCCTCAATAGCAGCTGTGTAAGCAGGATTATCATATCCTGAATCATTGTAACTATTATTAGGAACAAATATTCCTAATAATCCAGACGGATCCATGAAATCTGTTATCCATCCACCACGTGCTAAGTCAAACTGACCTGAAGTACGAACATCTTGGAATGTAGCCCATTCAGAATATTCTGTTTTGATAGTAAATCCTAAATTTTGTTGCCACATGTTTTGAATTAATTCTGCTACTGTCTTATGTGTATCAGTATTATTGAACAAATAAGTTTTTTTGTTTAATTTTTTTATTAATTGTTTTTCAGTTAAACCTAATTCCGTAGCTGCCTGAGCAAATAATTTTTTTGCTTCAGCATACTGTGAATCATCAGTAGCGATTCCATAATCACCAGAAATTACTTTAAAATCATTATCGTTATTATCTAAAAATCCTGGTGGTACCATACCAGTTGCCGGAATCTCTCCAGCACCTAATGCTTCAACAATTGCCTCACGATCAATTGACTTCGTTAAGGCCTCCCTTAAAGAAGCATTTTCCCATATTGGATCATATTCGTATGATTTACAACCTACTAACGACACTGCTAAAACTAAAACTGCTATTAAACTTAATAATTTTTTCATCTTTTTTCCTCCAATTTCTTTTATATGAACGCCTATATTTCATAGACAAGCATAACCTTATAAATTATTTATTTTTTTTACCAAGTGACATGCTACAAACCTTTTTGGTAGTACTTCGATAACCTCGGGGTCGGTAACCGTACAAATATCTTCACAATAAGTACATCTTGACGCAAATCTACAGCCAATTGAAATATTTATTGGCGATGGAACATCACCTTCTAAAATAATTCTTTCAGCTTTTTTATTTGCTTTTGGATCTGGTAATGGGATTGATGATAGTAAAGCTTTAGTATAAGGGTGTAATGGTTTATTATACAACGGGTCACTCTCCGCAATTTCAACCATTTTCCCTAAATACATAACACCTATTCTATCACTTATATATTTAACCATTGATAAATCATGGGCAATAAATAAATAAGTTAAACCTAATTCTTTCTGTAAATCATCAAGCATATTAACAACTTGTGCTTGAATAGAAACATCAAGGGCAGAAATTGGCTCATCACATATGATTAAACTAGGATTAATCGCTATCGCTCTAGCGATACCAATTCTTTGTCTTTGTCCTCCACTAAATTCGTGGGGATATCTACTAGCATGTTCTCTTTTTAACCCTACTCTTTCTAATAAATAATATATTCTTTCCTGTCTTTCTTTCCCAGTATATATCTTATACGTGTCGATACCTTCACCGATAATATCAGTAATAGTCATTCTTGAATTTAGCGAAGCATATGGGTCTTGAAAAATCATTTGAATTTTTTGACGGTATTTTTTCAATTCTTTTTCCTTCATACCACCAATTTCTACTCCATCATAAATTATTTTTCCATCTGTGGGAGAATACAATCTTATTATCGTTCTACCAGTTGTCGATTTACCACAACCAGATTCACCTACTAAACCAAAAGTTTCTCCTTTGTAAATTTCAAAACTGATTCCATCTACTGCATGAACAGTTTCTATTGGTTTACCTAAAAGTGTTCTTTTAGTAACAAAGTGTTTTTTCAAATTTTCAACTACTAATAAAGGTTCTTTTTTCATTATTCAGCACCTCCTACTCGTCTAATTTCTTCAACTTTTGGAGCATCTTTATCTAACAACCAACATGCAGAACAATGACTGTCTGATGTATACATTAATGGTGCTGCTTCTTCTAAACAGATTTTCATCGTATAATCACATCTTGGGGAAAATGGACATCCTTTTGGTGGATTTAATAAATCTGGTGGAGAACCATCAATTGAAGTTAGTCGCTCTTTTTGCCCAGCAACATCTTTTGGAATGGACTTAAGTAATCCTTGAGTATATGGATGTATTGCCTCGTAGAAAATTTCTTCTACTGTTCCTTTTTCCATTATCATACCACCGTACATAACAATAACACTCTCACATAGTTCTGCAATTACTCCTAAATCATGAGTAATAAAAATAATACTTGTCCTTAATTTTTTTTGAATATCTTTAAGCAATTGAATAATTTGAGCTTGAATTGTAACATCGAGTGCAGTAGTTGGTTCATCGGCAATCAACAACTTTGGTTCGCACGATAGAGCCATTGCGATTAAAGCCCGCTGTCTCATTCCCCCTGAAAATTGATGCGGAAATTGCTTGATTCGAATTTCTGGTTCGGGAATTCCAACCAAAGTTAAATATCCAAGGGCTCTCGCTTTTGCGTCTTCTTTGCTGATCATTTTTGTCGGATCAGCAGAACTTTTAATATGTGCTCTAATAACATCTACCATTTGAGTTTCTATTGTAAATACAGGGTTTAAAGCCGTCATCGGATCTTGGAAAATCATCGATATTTCTTTTCCCCTAAATTCACTTATTTTTTTTTCAGTCAACTGAACTAAATCCGTTCCTTTAAAAATAATTTGTCCTTCTTTTATTTTACCGGGAGCATCTATCAATCCCATTATTGAAAGGGATGTAACTGATTTTCCTGACCCAGATTCTCCTACAATTCCTAAAATTTCTCCCTCTTCCAAATCAAAACTGATACCTCTCACTGATTGAACTTCACCTAAGTGAGTAAAAAAAGAAGTTTTTACGTTTTTTAATTCTAATATTTTGTTTTTCATTTTTTTACCCCTTTCTCAGCCTCGGATCTAACGCATCTCTTAATCCATCACCTAAGAAATTGAACGATAACATCATCCACGCTATCGTAAGTGCTGGAAACATTAACTGATAAGGATGACTTCTTAATGCGGCTGCTCCATCTGATGCTAATGTTCCTAACGAAGCTTGTGGCACTGATATTCCTAATCCGATGTAACTTAAGAATGCCTCTGTAAATACCGCACTTGGAATCATCATCGTTAGGGAAACAACAATTGGTCCTAAAGCGTTCGGTATGATGTGTCTTGCAATAATTTTAAAATCTTTAACGCCCATTGTCCTTGCGGCTAAAACGTACTCATTTTCTTTGATTGCTAAAGTTTGTCCACGCACTAAACGCGCCATCACTACCCAGTAGACGGTCACAAACGTAATGATAATCGTTTTAAGCCCTCGATCATCTAAAATTACTAATAACAATATTACGTATAAAACTAGCGGAATGGCATTAATTATATCGACAATTCTCATCATTATCGTATCGACAATACCACCAAAATATCCTGAAATACTACCGTAAACAACTCCGATAAACAAGTTAATTACTGCGGCTATCAATGCTATAGTTAACGAAATTCGTGCACCGTACATCGTTCGTGTTAGTAAATCACGACCTAAGTCATCTGATCCAAATAAATAAGTTTTGTTAGAAACATTTTTATATTTTTCAGTAACTTCAGTACCATTATAGATAAATTTATAATCATATCCACTTTCTTTGTTTTTCTCAGAATAATCTAAAGTAACCGGTGTAATGCCTTCAGTGTTACAACCATATTGATAAATTTTATTTTCTTTATCTCTACATGAAGCATCTAATTTATATTTATCAAGTAATTCTCCTCTTTCCGATACTTGAAGCAACTGATAGTTTTTACTCAAATAAACATATAAGTCATCATCAAGTTTATATATATCCAATCTCGGAGGGGTGTTTGTGAACCTTAAATCTTGATCACTATAATTGTGTTTGCTAACGATAGGTCCGAGTAGCGCAAAAATCATTACTAAAATTACTCCTATTAATCCTATTATTGCTAATTTATTTTTTTTCAAGCGTCTCCAAACATCTTGCCAATACGTAAGGCTAGGCCTAGTTTGTTCTTTATCTAATTTGTCGTTTTTTTCAACGAATGTAAATTTTTCTTTTGACATTTCTCCACCCCCTACTTATTTAATCTTATTCTTGGATCTATTAACGAATAAACGATATCTACTATCAGAACCATCAAAATATAGAAGGCTGAGTAAAATATTGTTATCCCAATAGTTAATGTGTAATCACGATTTAATACGGCATTAGTAAAATATTGACCGATACCATTAATATCAAATATTTTTTCAATAACAAATGAGCCTGTTAATAAAGCAGCAATCATCGGTCCAATATAGGTAATAACTGGTATTAAACTATTTTTTAAAACGTATTTAAATATTACTTTCGACTCTTTTAAACCATTTGCTCTTGCTGTTCTAACATAATCTTGATTCAGTACTTCTATCACGCTCGATCTTGTTAATCTCGCAACAAAAGCTAGTGAATAACCAGATAATGCTAGTACCGGTCCGACAAACGATATCGGTAGGTCTAATCCACCGACAGGTATCCACGGAACCTTTTCAGCCATTAAAATATACAAGGCCCCAATCACAAAACTTGGAATTGTTACTCCTAAAGTTGCTAAAATTGTTACTAAATAATCGGATGTTGTATTTGCTTTCAAGGCCGATACAATTCCTAATAAAATACCAGAGATACAGATAAAAATGACTGATATTATCCCTACTTTAGCAGTTTGTGGCAGTCCTATCTTGATTAATTCGTTAACAGTATATGAGGGTTGAATAAATGATGGTCCTAGATCAAACTTCATTAAATTTCCCATATATCTAAAATATTGTACTCCTAGCGGATCGTTTAAGCCGTAAGCATCTTCAAGTCTTTCTCTAGTAGCCGCAGGCAATGGCTTTTCTCTAGTAAATGGTCCTCCTGGAATTGCTCTCATCATAAAAAAAACTAGTGTGAATATTACAAATAGTGCTATAATTGCAGAAATAATTTTTTTAATATAAAATAACATTTTACCCTCCTATATTCCACTATCGCAATGTAATACTTGCTAATTAAAAAAATACGCAAAACTTTGGTCGAATTGCTTATAGTTAACATTAAATTATTGTATTTTTTCAAATATTTAATAAATATACATATTTCATTATACCACATATTTTCACAAATTAAAATTTTAAAAAAATAAATAGGAAAATGGTCTAACTTTATCTCCCTATTTATACTCACTAAAAAGTTCTGTATATAGTTGTAAATTACTTTTATTTTCCCTATCATCTATAGCAGAATTATTTTTAACATATCCATTTTTATCAAAAATTGCTACTGATGGTGTCCCTGTGTAATTATATTTTTTAGTATCCTTCCACGTTTGTGCTAATTCTGAATCATAATCAAATTTTACATAGTATATCGTTTCAATACCTTGTTCTTTCGCTACTCTGTTAATAACGGGTACTGCCTCTTGACAATAGAAACAACTAGGAATACCAAAATAAACGATAAAATATTCGCCTTCTTCTGTCGTACTTATTATCTCTTCCACTTCTGATAATTTAATTTTATCAAAAACATGCTCATTATCTGTTAGTTCCTCGTAATCTTTTACCATTTGTTTTTGTTCATAATCATTTATCCTTTGTTTTACATCACTAAAAAGTTCTGTATATCCATTTAACCTACTTTTCCCTGTCCAATCTATATCAGAATTACTTTTAACATATCCATTTTCATCAAAAACTGCTACTAATGGTGTCCCTTTATAATTATATTTTTTAGTTTCCCGCCACGTTTGTGATAACTCTGAATTAAAATCAAATTTTACGTAATATATCGTTTCAATACCTTGTTCTTTCGCTACTCTGTTAATAACGGGTACATCCCTTTGACAATAGGAACAAGTGGGAATACCAAAATAAACGATAAAATATTCGCCCTCTTCTGTCGTATTTATCATCTCTTCCACTTCTGATAATTTAATTTTATCAAAAACATTCTCATAATCTGTTAATTGCTCATAATGTTCTGCCATTTGGAATTGTTCCTTATTGTTACTCAAAGATAATCCCAAAATTGTTACTACGACACCTAAAACAATAACTATTAAAATCGCTACTTTACTTTTTGTTTTCATAATAATCTCCTTCTCAATTATATTGTCTATTATAGCACAATCTTCATATGGTTGTTAACAAAGATAAAAATTGTAGTTAAATAAAAAATAAATTTTGTAAAAATATCTTTACAAAAAAAAAAATTTATTGTAAAATGTATAAGCAGCAAAAAAAAGCCTCAGTAGCTCAGCTGGATAGAGCACCGCCCTTCTAAGGCGGGTGTCGGGAGTTCGAATCTCTCCTGGGGTGCCATGTAAAAATATGACAATCAAAAGATTGTTTTTTTTTATTTAATGAATGTTTTTATTTATCTTTTCTAACATTTTTTTTAATCTTGGGATATTTACTGGTTTTTCAAAATATTCATTTGCACCTAGTTCAAAGGCTTTTATTTTAGCCAACACTTCTTTAAAAGCCGAAACTACAAAGACTTTAGTGTTGTCGAATTCCCTTCTGTTTTTTATTTCTCTCAACAAATCATAGCCACTTTTATTAGGCATTACTAGATCTAACAAAATAACATCTGGGATCAAACTAATTAATTCTTTTACATCAACTGCCTCATAGTAGTTAGTCACAGAATATTTATTTTTTAAAGAACACTCTAACAAAATTGCATTTAAGCGATTGTCATCAATAATTGCTATTTCCATTAAATTACCACCTTTCATTTTTATTATGCTCTAAAAAATAATTATTATCTAAATAATAACTTTTTTTTATTCTAAGCATATATTAATATGAGGTGATTTAATGATTGTTATAGACCCTGGTCACGGAGGTAGTGACCCAGGTGGAGGAACTAATCCACTTTTTAAAGAAAAAGATATGAATTTACAAATTTCTAAATACCAATTTAACCGCTTTGAAGAATTAGGAATTCCGGTAAAAATGACTAGATATGTTGACCGAAGTTTATCTCCTAAAGAAAGGTCAGCTATTTTAAATTCTGCTTTTGGTCAAAGCGACAGAATAGTTGCCCTTTCTAATCACATAAATAGATCTGATGCTAAAGCTGAAGGAGCAATATTTATTCACAGTATTGATGATTCTGATGAACTTTCTAATACTTTATCTAAAAACCTTTTTTCTGAAGGTCAAAAAACATTAGCCATTTATACTAGAAAAAATAAAGCCGGTAAAGATTATTATTTTATCATCAGAAATACTAGACCTATTCAGACTATTATAGTTGAATATGCTTTTGGTGATAACGTCAAAGATAGAAATAAAATTTTTTACAATTGGCCTAATTATGCCGAGGGTGTTGTTAGAGGTGCTGCTGAACATTTAAATTTACCATATTTACCGCCAAAGTACATTCCATACATTGTCAAAAAACAAGATTCTTTATATCAGATTGCTAAACAAACTAATTCTTCTGTTAATGAAATAATGGAAATTAACAACTTAACAACAAGTGAACTAAGTCCTGATCAACAAATATTAGTTCCGTACGTAGAAGCTGATTATAATTTGTATGTAGTCCAACCAAGAGATAATTTATATAATATAGCTAAAACATTCGGCACAACTACTAAAGAGATAATTGATTTAAATAATTTAAAGGCTACAGAGTTAGAAGTAGGGCAAGTTTTAAAAATACCTAAATAAAGTTACGAAAGTAACTTTTTTTGTACTTATTTATTTTTCTAAAAAATATAGATTAATAGAGGTACATTATGAAAAAAATAATTTTAATGGTAATTTTTATTTTAATGATTTTAAATCCCGCAACTATAAAAGAAAGCATTTTCACCTCTTGTGCACTGTGGTATAATACTTTTTTAGTAGTTTTGTTTCCCTTTTTTATCATTAATGATCTACTAATTACTTATGGAGTTGCGGAAACTTTAAACAACATATTTTATAAATTTTTAGCCAAACTATTTAGAGTAAGTAAAAATACTAGTTATATTATAATATTAAGTTTACTAAGTGGTAATTCTACTAGTGCCAGACTGATTAACCAACTGCTATCTAAGGATAGTATCAGCAAAAAAGAAGCCAGTTATTTATTGACTTTTACTTGTTACGCTAATCCTGTTTTTATTTACTCTATTTTAGGAGTTTATTTTTTCCAAAATTATACAATTGGAATTATATTTTTAATTGCTCATTATCTATCAAATTTTATTATTGGAATTGCTCTTAGACCTAAAACAAATTACCTTTCAAAAGGTACGATAAATACCGACTTATCGTTTACCAAGTCAATCGAAAAAAATACCAAGTTAATAATAATTATTTTGGGTTATATCATTGTTTTAAATTTATTTAAAGATTTATTACTAACTTTTGACTTTTTTAAAGCAAGTTATTTTAAATTCTTATTTTATAATTTTGAATTTGTCAGTGGGGTCAAAGAAGTTGCTTCTTCTGGTTTAAGCCTCAAGTTAAAAGTGGCGATTGCTAGTTTTTTAATAGGTTTTGGTGGATTGAGTGTTCATGTGCAAATTTATTCTTTTATTAAAGAAAAATTGAAATATTCTAGTTATTTAATAGCTAGAATATTTCAAGGAATTTTAAGTTTTTTAATTGTATTTATAATTTTTAATTTTATTTATAAAGAAACAGTTGACACTTTGGTTTACCAAAATCAATTTGTTATGGCAATCATTGTTGTTAGTTTAGTTTCTATCTCAATCAGATTTCTTTTTACTATCAAGTAATTCAATTACTGCTGGTGGGGCAAACTTGCTGATATCACCAGCCAAATTATGAATTTCTTTGACTAAACTACTGCTGATATAAGAATGTTCAATATCCGTCATTAAAAATACTGTATCAATTTCTTTATTTAATTCTTTATTAGCCAGATTCATTTGAAATTCGTACTCAAAATCAGTAATCATTCTCAATCCTCTAATAATTGTACTCGCCCCGTTTTCCAAAGCACATTTTGTTGTTAAACCAGAAAAAATTATAACTTTTACTTTCTGATTATCGAATATCTTTTGGATTAGAGTTTGTCGTTCTTCATCTGATAATAAAAATTTTTTATTAGCGTTTTTAGAAACGACAACTATAACTTCATCAAATATTTTAATAGCTCTATTAATAATATCAATATGCCCGTAAGTAATTGGGTCAAAACTACCAGGATAAATCGCTTTTTTCATTTTAATCATTCTCCTTTAAACGATAAAGTTTAATCTGTGAACTTCCATAATCTAAAAATCGATAACAATAAATTTTTTCAAACTCTGCTTCAAAAACATTATCTTTATAAAATTCTGCTACAATAATTCCCTCTTCTGCTAACATTTCAAATTGGTCAATAAATTTGATTATTTGATCAATTACTAACATTTTAAAAGGTGGGTCGATTAAAATCAAATCGAACTGAACTTTTGTTTTTGCTAATGATTCCATAACTTTTAAATAATCTCCCTTAATTACCTCTACTCGGTCATTTACTTTTAAAGTATTGCTGTTTTCTTTAATTATCTTAATTGCTTCAGAGTTATTATCGATGATTATAGCTTTTTCAATTCCTCTAGAAACTGCCTCTAAAGTTAAACCACCACTTCCACCAAACATATCTAAACATTTTCCACCGGTAAAATAAGGTCCAATTATATTATAGATGTTTTCTTTGTTTCTATCGGTAGTTGGTCTAGTATTCATTCCTGCTAAAGTATTTAATTTTCTTCGCTTAAATTCACCTGCAATTATTCTCATAAAATCATCCTTTTTTAACTACATAAATTATTTTAACATTTTTAGAATAAAACACAAATTAAAGTGCATAATATTAAGGCAGCAAGAAAGAGCTGCAAAAGTTTATAGAAGAATTCCCCGTTCTTCTACATACTTCTCCTCTCCCTTTCACACATACTTTAATAAAAATAGGACAGTTTATGTCCTATTTTTTAATAATAAATGTTGTTTTCACTAATTTTTTAGTTCTCTAATTTTTTTAATTATTAGCAATTTAATAATTAAAATATAGACTAATATCTGTTGATATTCAATTAGCCTTATAAATGCGTTTTTTTTGCTTTTACAACCACTTAAACAGGTTGATGTTTATAATTCATTAATAAAAGAATTAAACAGTTGTTGATAGAAGATTAAGTACACATCTCCTCCTAAAAAAAAAATGAACCTTCCGATTCACTATTTTAATGCTTCTATTAATTCCGCTTTTTTCATTGTTGAAAAACCTGCGATATCTTTTTCTTTAGCTAGAGATCTTAATTTTACTACAGTTAAAGATTCTAGACTTTCATCTGTTGCTACTTTAATCTCTGTATCAACTTTTTTAGTTGGTGCCGTTTTTTCTTTAATAACTTCGACCGTTTTACTAACTTTTTCGGTAGCAACTTTTGTTGATTTAGCCACTTTTTCTTTAGCTACTTCTACTGTTTTAGTAACTTTTTCAGTAGCAACTTTTACCGTTTTATTAACTGTTTTTTTAGTAACTATTGCTGTTTGAGCAAAGTTTTTTCCTAATGCCTTTTTAGAAGTTTCTACTAAACTACCAAAAGTTTCAATATCACTAACAGCAATTTCTGCTAACATTTTTCTGTTAACCTCAATATTTGCTTTTTTTAATCCATTCATGAATCTTGAATAACTTAGTCCGTAAATTCTTGTTGCTGCATTAATTCTTTGAATCCATAATCTTCTGAAATTTCTTTTTCTTTGTTTTCTGTCTCTGTAAGCATAAGTTAATGATTTCATTACTTGCTCATGAGCAGTTTTATACAGTGTTCTTTTAGATCCATAATACCCTTTTGCTAATTTTAATATTTTTCTTCTTCTATTTTTAGCTACATTTCCGCCTTTTACACGTGCCATACCTATACCTCCATATTATAATAAATTTGAAATTTGTGCTTTAATTCTTTTTAAATCAGAACTTGAAAGGGCTGTACCTTTACGTAGATGTCTTTTTTGTTTTGAAGTTTTATTAGGCATTAAATGACTTAATCCTGCTTGTCTTCTACAAACTTTTCCTGTTCCTGTAACTTTGATTCTCTTCGCTGTTCCTTTATGTGTTTTCATTTTTGGCATGTTGATTCCATCTCCCTTACTTCTTAATTGGCTCAAGTAACATAAACATACTTCTACCATCCATTTTTGGTGTTTGCGTTACTAAAGCTATTTCTTTACATTCATCTCTAAATTTTTTTAGAACTTCATATCCTAGTTCTTTATGAACAATCATACGTCCTCTAAATCTGATAGATAATTTAAGTTTATTCCCTGTTTCTAAAAATTTAAGTCCTTTTTTAAGTTTAGTATTAAAATCTCCGATATCAATAGTTGGACTCAAACGTATTTCTTTAACCTGACTAGTAATTTGATTCTTTTTTGCTTGTCTTTGTTTTTTCTGCATTTCAAATTTATATTTTTGAAAATCCATAATTTTACAAACAGGTGGTTTTGCTTGTGCAGCAACACAAACTAAATCTAAACCTTTACCATAAGCAAGGCTAATAGCCTCTTTAGTGTTTACTATCCCTTTTTTATCACCAGTATCATCAATTAACATAATTTCTTTCGATCTTATCGCCCCGTTAATCAGATGACTAGGTTGTCTTGAACCTTGTGTTCTATTATTAATAATCACACCTCCATAAATAATATATAAAAAGAGTACTAATTTTTAGCACCCATAGATATTAAAATATTCCTATTTTAATGTGACTTTTACCTACCATTGTTAACAGTCAGGTGAGAAATGGGTACTCCTTCTTTCCACAATACTCAATTATATTAGCATACATAATATTTTATGTCAATATTTTATTTTTTTTATAATCAATTTATATTAGATACTGCTTTTATTTTCTTCATTTTTTAATTCTTCTACTTTTTCTACTATGTGTGCTAACTGTTTGAAAACACCAAACTGGAAGAACACATATCTCGTTTGTAGGAAATTTGCAATATAAACTTGATTATTCTTAAGTTCTATTTCAGCACTTAAAAAAAATAAATCTGACTCTATTATTATTTTTTTTTCTTTATTTTAACAAGTTTAAAATCTGTATCATAAAGAATTTTTTCCATTACATCTTTAGTAAACATTTTTAACCCTCCTTCTCTTAATGAAATCTGTATATTTATTTTCGATTACTAGTGCAACCATTTTATTAGAAACTGTTTTTAGATATTTCATAATATTCAATTCTCCCCAATTAGATTAAATATGAAGTTAATTTTAATATTGTAAAAATCGTAATGTTTATAAAGCATTATATTTCTATAAATAAATTATATATGTATATAACAACACATATTTGCCACAGCTCAAAACCTTCCTCAAATAAATTTTTACCATATTCTACTAAATATTTAGCTTGAGGAAATAAAGTAATTTTTGAATTTTCATTTTATCAACTTTTTAATAAATTTTCCATTTATTAGTTTAACAATTCTATTAGAAGTTGCTTCTAGTTTCTTCCTTTTTTTCTTTATTTCAACAAATTTAAAATCTGTATCATAAAGAATTTTTTCGATTATATCTGGAGTAATCAACTTTATCGTCCTCCAACATCTCATAGATACTGAAATAATTGCAATGATAAAGAAAAAACAGTCAGTAATATCCTAACTGTTGCTACTGGAATCGAAATGATTAAAGATCAATTATTTTTTTTTCTTAAAAATAAAGAAATATTTTTTAGTGACAGGCAAATTAAATTTATTAAAATTTTGCAACAACTATAATAATAATATCACTCGCTATTATCTAAATTTATAACCCTACTGCAAAATACATTTGCATCCTCAATGTCATGTGTTACAAGAATAAGCGTGATGTTTAGATTATTAAAAATCGCCTTTAAATCATTTCTAATACTATTTTTAAGTTTGGTATCTATTGCGCTAAACGGTTCATCTAAAAGAATAATTTTCGGCTCTAAAATAAGAGTTCTTGCCAAGGCAACTCTTTGTTTTTCTCCTCCACTTAGTTCGTGAGGGAATTTTTCTAATAACTTAGAAATTCCTAGTAATTTTGCAAAGTTATTTATCTTTTCTGCTCTTTCTTGATTGTTAAGTTTAGTAATTCCGAACTCAATATTTTTTTTGACATTTAAAAAAGGAAATAAGGCATAATTTTGAAATAAGAAACCGATATTTCTTTGAAAAGTGGGAATGTTACCGACATCTTTTGAGTCGATGAATACTTTTCCTTTTTGAGGTTTTTCCAGTCCTGCTATTATTCTTAATATTGTGCTTTTTCCACTACCACTCATTCCAACTAGGGCTATTTTTTCATTTGTCTTGACATTTAAATTGAAATTATCTAAGATTAATTCTTTGTCATATTTAAAAGATATATTATTTAATTTTATCATTTTTACCACCAATTTCTACATATGTTATCACTAACCCACAGAGTAAAATTATTACTAATGATGGGTATGCAGCTACCTCTATCATTTCATTACCAGCATACCTATATACCTCGGTTGATAATGACTTGTAATTAAAGGGTCTTAAACTATAAGTTAAAGTCAATTCCTTAATCAAATCAATAAACAGTATAATAAATACATATTTCACCCCTCGCCGTAAAATTGGCAAATTAATTTTTATCATTGTAAAAAGATTATTATTGCCGAGAGTTTTTGCCGATTCAAAGATGTTATCACCGGTTTTTATCAGTGTTTGATCAAAATATGAATAGGCAATAGAAAAAAATTTGAAAAACAATCCGAAAATCAAGGCAATTCTGGTTGAAGTTAACAAATATTTATTTACTCCAAACAATTTTAAGATTGGAAAAAATATTGCTTTGTCAACATTGATAAAAAACATATAAACACCTAAAGCAAGTACTATTGATGGTACTGAATATCCGATGCTTGCTAGTGATGATAAAATTGTTCTTTTTTTATGTTTATAATTTCTAATGATAGATGACAAAATGATTCCAACTATAATAATAATACTTGCTGTAACAAAAATTGTGAAAAGGGTATTTAAGGTAATTTTTATTATATTCAATTTAGGAATATAATCTAAATTCATCGATACATATTTTAATAATTGTACTACTGGTAGAAATAATCCCAGCAGCAATACTATAAAAATAAAGGAATAAATCATTAGACTTTGTTTACCAGTTGTTCTTCTTCTTTTGTAAGGACAAAATAGTATAGAGTCGTTTGCATATTCTTTTTTGCCTCTGAATAATTTTTCTGAGTAAATTAAAACGAAAATAACAAATAGTAATAGTATAGCTAATTTTGAAGCCGTATCTTTTTGACCAAGTGATAACCAGGAAATATTTAAGATGTAAGAAAGAGTTTGTGCTCCATAATAATTAACAACTGCAAAATCTGATAATGTTTCAAAAATCACAAGAGCAGTTGAGGCAAATATTACCGGTCTTGCCACTGGCAAAATTATTTTAAAAAATATAGACAGTTCCGATTTACCCAATGTTCTAGCAACATCAATATATTCACTAATATTTTTGTTTAAATATGATCTGCTTGCGAGATAAACATAAGGATAAAGGAAAATACTAAAAATAAATACACTCCCATTCATCGTGAAATTATTTTTTAAAATCACTTCTAGAAAAGGCCAGGAATTAAATATTCCGGTATAGGTATAAGCTCCCACATAAACAGGAATGGCAAGAGGCAGTAAAAGTAATAATTTTAAGATATTTCGATATTTAAATTCGTAAAATGTTACGATATATGCCATGGTGAAACCAATAAAAGCCGAAATTATTCCTACCTTTAAAATCAACTCAATAGTGTTGAATAAGTATGTTCTAATAAATTGTTCTTCAATTAATAATTCTAGATAATCGCTATTTTTGGTTAGAGAAGATGCGATGATAAAAAAAATTGGTAAAAATAAAAAGATTAATATTAAAATACCAATCACATTAAATAATTTTCTATCATCGAATGTATTTAGTTTATGTTTTTTCACATTAATCTCCTTATTGACTCATTTTATCTATTATTCTCCTTGGGTATCCCATTTAGAAGTTGTCATAATTTCTACTGCTTTACTATTTTTTGTTCCATAAATTGATAAATTAATATCTTGTTCTTTTAAAGTTGTGATTCCTTGAGCATCAAGCCAACCTTGTAATTGGCTACTAATTGTAGCATCTTCATTAACTGGAAATTCATAATTGGTACTACTAAAAGTAGTTTGCTGTTCTTCTTCTGATAAAAATTCTAATAATTGAATTGCATTTTCTTTATTTGCCGCGTTTTTAATAACTCCTGCTCCACTAATATTGATGTGAACTCCTGATTCATCATCTCCTTGATTAGGAAAGAAAATATTAGTTCCGTTAGCTACATTGTGATACTCAGAATCTGCATTATTTGCATCGGCTTCTAATTTCCCATAGTAGTATGAATTTGCTATTGCAATATCGACACCAGCAGTATCATAGATGTATTTAGCTTGGCTTCTGTCATTTCCCTCAGCATTTCTAGCAAAGTTATCTGATAATCCATCAACCCAAGTAACAGCTGCACTTTCGCCTAAAATTTCAATCATCGAAGAAACTAAATCTTGATTATATTGATTTGTCATTGATCTAGCAACAACTTTTCCATCCCAGGCAGAATCAGCTAATTCTTCATAAGTAGGTAATTGAATTTTTGCTTCATCCATTGTATATGTATCAGTGTCATATATATAGACTCTCGCCCTCTTTGTGAGACCAAACCAATTATTATCCTCGTCTTTGTATTTAGCAGGAATGTTGCTACCGAGAATAGTGCTTTCAATTGGTTGTAAAATGTTTTCTGATTTGGCAATAGCTAATGATCCGGCATTAGCAGTCATGTATATGTCTGCCGCAGGTGCATCTCCTTGCTCTTTTATTTTATTTATCGAAACCAAAGCCTTATCGGTAATGACATTTACTTTTATGCCTGTTTGCTCAGTGAATTTATCATAAAGCAAATCATCAGCATCATAATGTCTAGTAGTATAGACATTTACGACTTCTTCTTTGTTACACGAAACTAAAATTAATATTGAACCTAAAATAATTAAACAACTTAATAATTTTTTCATTTTTATACCTCCATTTAAATTTGTTAATCTAGCCTAACATTATTATAAATGAATAATTCTGCTAAGTCAACTAAATTATAAATTTTTATAATTTATTGATTCAATATATGTTGTAATCAATACTAATATTCACCTTGGATGCAAATATTTAAATGATATAAAAGACAATTTTTAAAAAAATTAATATATTTAAACTTTAAAAATTAATCGAATAAAATTTAAAATCAATTTTTAATATTATAAAAAAAATGCTCTGAAGAGATTCAATAAGCTGAATAAATTCATGATGTATTTACTAAAATAAATCTTGAGTTTCCGCAAAAATTAAAAAAAATATTGAAAGCTTAGAAGAAAATGTTTTTTACAAAACAAAAAGGACTCTGTTGCAAGGTTTTTAAAAATGCAAATAGTCCCCTATTTCTAACAAATACGATTATTTTTATACTGTACCTGAGGTATGAAAAAAATATGCTTAACAATTCATTTTGAATTCTATCAATTATTTTCATGAATCACAGCTAAATTTTTTACAATTTCTTTTTTATAAGTTTCAAAAAAATTATATAAATCATATTTTTAAAATAGTGTGTATATTATCTTCACTCTTTTTAAATAAACATTTTTTAACGATTCTTTTTTTAGGCGATTTAAGATTTTCAATATTGTTCTCTAAACTATTAATTTTTAACTCAAAATTACCGAATGAATAATCGATTTTATTTGTTTACTAAGTTTGGATCCACATTGCCACGCCTAGAAATCATCTTCAAATAAATATTTTCCATTTACTGGTTTAACAATTCTATTAGATACTGCTTTTATTTTCATAATCTTTTAATTCTTCTAATTTTTCTACTATATGTGCTAACTGTTTAAAAACTTTAAACTCGTGTGTTGAATAATTTGTTTTGAATAAATGAAAAAAAGAAACTTCGTTACGCTTAAGATCTATTTCAACACATGAACAGTCAAATAAATCTGCTTCTATCCTTATCATTTTTTTCTTTATTTTAACAAGTTTAAAATCTGTATCATAAAGAATTTTTTCTATTACATCTGGAGTAAACATTTTTAACCTTCCCTTCTCTTAGTGAAATTTATATATTTATTTTTTCATTACTAATTCAAGTATTTTATCAACATTGGAACTATAAAATTATAGATAAATACACTTATAATTGCAATAACTAGAACAAGTAGAGCTATTTTTAAATTCTTAATTTTCTTATCTGGCTTTTCTTCTTTTTTTGAAAACGATACTACAAATATTCTAATCAACCGAAACACCATATAAATGCTAAAAATAGTCAATCCAACAGGTGTTACAATGGAAATAAAATAAGCCCAAAAATTATTATCATAAATGTTATGATTAAACGGATAAACATTGCTTAGTATATTGCTACTTACAGAAACAACGCTAAACATTGCGGTAAACATTCCAACAACATACATCATTCTGAATAGCATAGTGTTTTGAAGTTCCCTTGTTTCTTTTTCCATTTTTTTAATTTTTTCAATCGCTTCCTCATATTTAGTTTCTAATTCTTTTAATACTACTTTTATTTCTTCTGATTTTGTTTCAGTAAACCCAATTTCTCTTTTTATTCTATTAGAAAAAGTAGCATTTCCTATTACATTTATAAATATATCCAATTTAAATAAAATACTTTCTGCTTTATTTTGTAATAAACTAAATTCGTTTAATTGTATATTGTCTAATCTGGTTAACGCTATTGTTGTTTTAATTCCTTTTATAATTCCATCTAAAATTGCTCTATTATGTGAACATTCAATATGCAATTCGTACAAATTATCAAACTCATTTGCAGAAAATTTATCGAGAATATTAGGAATATTTTTTTCTTCAACTTCTTTTATAAAATGTATAAAATCATGAGTTTTAATCTCTTTTTCTATATCATCAT
Organism: Candidatus Bathyoplasma sp. NZ; assembly: GCA_013332095.1. Taxonomy (GTDB): domain Bacteria; phylum Bacillota_I; class Bacilli_A; order MAG-NZ; family MAG-NZ; genus Bathyoplasma. The sequence goes on along the minus strand of JABENI010000007.1, from coordinate 26,149 downwards.
AATATTTATATTTTATAATAATTTCTTCTATATCTTTAAACTCCATTATTTTTATAATAATCTTTCATAGATTCTTTTGAAATTTTTTGAGTACAATAATATGAACTACTTCCAAACCATGAAACTTTTTTATACTTTTTAAATACTTTGTCCCAAGGCGAATTTTCTAGATGTGTTAATTCACTCAATTCAATAGAATCCATATTACCATATTTATTTACTATTTTCTCTATAACAATTTCTTCATTTGGTTTTAAATTTAAATCAACATTAGCAAAAATTTTATCTGCATAAAATATTTCGTATAAAGATAGAATAACAGGTCCATATTCCCATGCCTCAAAATCTTCCTCAAATAAAGGTTTATCATACTTTACTAAATGTTCAGCTTGAGCAAAATAAAGTAATTTTTGAATTTTCATTTTATCAACTTTTCCATTTATTAATTCAACAATTCTATTAGAAACTGCTTTTAGTTTTTTCATAATATTTAATCCCCCAAATTTAGATTTAAAGATGAAAATAATTTTAAATATTGTAAAAATCATAATGTTCATAAATCAGCCTATTTCTATAAAGAAATTCTTTATTGTATATATATAATAACATAGATATTCCATTATTTACCAAAATATTATAAAAAAATTCTCAATTTCTACACTATTTTATGTGAAAAATAATAAAATGATAACTTAAAAAAACCAAAAAAATGCAAACTTAATTTTTTTGGTTTTAAAATATGATTACTCAGTAAAAAAACTTTGAAAGACATTAACCGGTATGATGTTACATCTTTATAATATAGTATTTTTGAAAACAACATGTTTAATATTGAAAATATATTTTTTTGTAGATATTTTGATGCCCTACGTTCGTTCAGTAATTATCTTCTTGAAAAAACTAAAAATATTATGATTTAAAATTTTAACGTATTTTCAGATAAAATAATTTCATGTAAATTTATATTAGTATAAATTTTTTAATGTGATTATTTCTAATTTATTTTATAGTATCATTTTATTATTTAAATAACGTAATTCAATAAAATATATTGTACTCTTTTGGAGAAAAAATTTTATTCATTTAAATATCTTTTAATACAATATATTGGTATGAATATATTATTTATTATAGATGATACAAGTAACTGATCTAAGACATAATCTGATACTATGTCATTAATAACAATATTTTCTCCTTGAATGCTTGAACCAGGTAATATTAAAGAAATTCCGTTTCGCCTAAATAAAGAATTATCTTCACTTGACAATTTTACATCCTTTATTTTACCCATCCTTATGCGCTCATGTTTTTCTATACAGCCTATTTTAATATTTTCAGGGTCGTTTAAAAAACTTATAAAAAAACGCTTTCTAAGATTATCTTCTAATGGTTCTAGTTCTAATTTTATCTTTTTACGATTTTTGAAAAAATATAGAATCCCAAAGTAATTTGAGAACCCTTTGCTTATTCTCGCAATGTGCTTTCCTACTGTGTATTGTAAGTCATTTGTAAAATCAACACGATTTTCATAATCGGAAAAATTAATGTACTTGTATGGCTTTAATATAGACGGTATTTCGCAATTATCTAACTTGATAGTGATAAATAATTTCAAATTATCTTTCGAGAATTGTTTCATAAAAGCTGTATTTAATTCTGCTTTAACTGCATTACTTTCCAAACTATTTTTTGAAAGAAACAAAACAAATATTGATTGCTTGTCTAATCCAAAAGACATTTTTTCAGGAATTGAATCTCCAAAATCTATTGAATTTTCAGCAAAGAAAACATCATTTTTCCCAAACATTTTTTGTAATAATAATGCTGTTGGTTCTACAATAGATAAATCGTTTTTATTATAAGATATAAATATCATGTAATTACCTCTTTCCTTTATTTATAATATTATGCTGTGAACTAGCTTTCCAAAATAATATCTCTAACGATTAGATATCCTTGTATTTTATTTATTTAAAATTTTTATCATTAAATCAGTTACTTAATAAAAATTTAAAACTATTGTAATTTAAATGATATAGTAATCAAATAGGTAAGTTGAATTAAGAGTCCGAAAAGTTTTATCTAGGACAATGATTCTTTTGTATGTCATTAAAAATTTTAACTATATCATCATGAATATAGTTCCACAAATCAGATTCAAACATATTTTTTGAAATCTCTAATATTAATTTAGTTTTAATACCGCGTGTGTAATATGTTAAGAAATCAAATTCTTCTAAATATTTTTTTTCAATATCATGACCGTTAGCACTTATAAAATCATTAGGAAGTTTAATAATTCTATCATCGAAAGCGTATGAATATGTTCCATTTTTATAATCAAATTCTAATATTTCAATAATTTGATCAGAAATTTTTTGCAATTTTTCACTAGCCATTTTATCAATTTGAGATTGGGATTTAGATAAATCGTAGAGATCAGCAAAATCATAATTTATTTGTTTGAAAAAATTATTCTTATTATATTCAAGCGAAAAAATCGTTCTAAAAATCACAACAGGATCGAGTAAATAATTCTCTATACTGTATCTCTTAAGTGTAAAAATCCCTTCTTCTTTTGAAATCTCATTTGAATCTTTATCTACAATACCAAATATATTTTTGTTGCCGTTATCTCTTAATATTTTAACTATTTTTTTTACTTCGGCACAGTTTCCTGAATTTTTTTTACTAATACCTGAAGAAATGAAATTAAGCGGTACATCATCATTAATTTTTTTTCCATTTATTAGGGCTTTGTATAAATAATTATAAACTTTTGAATCAATTTCACTTTCAACAAAAATTTGCTTCGAAGTTTCACAATTAATAGAAAGTTTTGGTACTCCATGCAATAGTCTAGAAATTGCAATATCTCTAGTGGTTTTCTTTAGAATATGACTTTGTTCATTTTTGATTAATTCAAACACTGAACTTTCTGGACATAGAGCAATAGTAGTAGGAGAATGTGTCACCATAATTATGACCATTTTATATTCATTAATAAAATTTTTTTTCAAAACGTCAATTAATTTTTTTACCATAGAAGGATGCAATGACGAATCTATTTCATCTAATAATAGAATTTTTGGATATATTTCGCTCTGATTTTCATATAAAACATATGCGAAAGCCAATAAAACTTTTTCTCCACTTGATAGGTCATCAATTCGTACAAAATTTGTTCCGTTAGTAAGAGAAATATCACGAAGTTTCAAATCTTCATATGAATCAAGACATATATTAAAATTTGCACAATTCAACCTATAATTATTACAATCATACTCTAACAAAACGTTATTAAAAAATTCCCACGGTGGCTGATTTTTTTTTCTGTATTCCGCAGTATCGACTGTAACATTTGACAAATTTTTAGCAGCTTTGGATACATTACGTAAAATGTATAATCTTTCTTGATATAGAAATTCATTACAAAGATTAATTAATTTATGACCAAAATAATTTTTTCGAAAAATAAAATCCTCCTCTCTTACATAGGCCCATTTCTTTTTTTTCTTTTTTGCGACTAGAAGTATTAAATAAATTCCTTCAACATCAAATATATTTTTTTTGCATTCATTAATAATATCATAAGTTTTTTCAACTTTTATTTCTTTAAGAAACCCAATAATATCATTGACCGTTGGTATCTCATTGTCTGGTTCATCACAATAGTTTATAACATCTTCAGCATATAATTCTTTTTTATTAATTTCATTTTTAAAAAAATCATAATCGACATTATTTTCAGAGTCAAAAATAATATTTATCATTTTACTATAAATAATGAATCTCAAATCTACCGGATTTTTAATTCCAAAAAAATTGCTGATTGGATTATTAATTTTTTTAATCTCATCATGCATTTTTTCAATCTCATCATCCATTTTTTTAATAATATCACGAATTTTATAATCATCTAGATTGTTAAATTTTTTATTTACTTTTTTTGAATCTATATCAGCAAAAAACCTAAAACTATCATTATGAAAATATATTGAATTATTTATTTCTTTTTGATTTTCGTCTAGTAAAATAACAATTTTGTCTTGATTATTTCGAATACTTCCAGATGATTCTATTGCTTCTAAGAGTTGTGTTTTTCCAGAACCATTAATACCTGTTATTACAGTAAAATTCGGTATGTTTACCGATTCTAAATTAATTATTGATTTAAATTTTTTTTCATTCCATTTTAATCTCATAAAAACCTCCTAAATTTGGATTATTTCGAATGATTTGTATTTTTTATTGACACTCAATTATATCAACTAAATACAAGAATTCTTTTTTAACTTAAATTCTTTAACATCTAAATAATTTAATATGTATAAATTTCATTTTAAAATAATTAAATGTTATTTTGCTCATCTTTGTGATTACAAAACAACTCTTTTTTGCTAATTCTTGATTTAATAAATAACAATGACATCAGTACGCATAATGCTTGATTCGATCTTATTTTTTATATGTTATGTTTTCGTTTAAATATATTGTACAATAATAAATTTGGATAAGAAAGGAAATTAACTACAATTCTATAACTAAAAATTAATACATTTACCGTATGAAAATAGAGATTATTAGCCTATCTAAACAAACATTTTTTGCAAAAGTTCTTTTTGAAACAACTTGAAGTTTTTTAATTACTTTTTCAAACTAAAAATCTATTGTAAAATGACTTTATATATTTACCTATTTTAAACTAAAAGTGATCTAAATTCCATAAACGCCTCAAATTATTAATCAATCAAATTATTCAAATCTAAATTCTTAAACACACTTTTAAGTTCTTTAGCCAATTTAATCTTCCAATGATCTTTTGATATATAAATTACACCTGATATATCATTAGGTAGTTCAATGTCATCAAATACTAAAGCAGCAACATTTCCACGTCCTAACTTTGCAAGTAAATATCCATGTTCAAATACTACATTTTGTCTTGCTCTTTTTTTATAATCATTTGTGTTATTCAATGCTACTGAATCACAACCAGTATAGATAACTATTCCATACGACACATCGGAGTATTTTTCTATTTTTTCAATTATAGTCATTCCATTATTTAATTGCTCATGTAAAATGACTGGCTCTAAATTTATGTTTATTAAAAATTCTTTTAATTCCCCTTTAGATGTCTCTTCTCTTCCATGAACAATAAATACTCTTTTACTTGCTGTTTTATCAATATTTCTTAATGTTTGACAATTAACATTAGTACTTTTGTTTATTAACTCTTCTGCTATATCTTCCCATTCTCTGTCATTCATTATTGTCTCTTCAACGGGAAAGTAAAAGACTGAACTATTTTCAGATGCTTCTTTCAATAATGTACCCATGCTTTTTTCTTATTTTTTCACTACTAATCTTGAAATGTTATTCTTATTGGAAACATACCCATTTACGGAAAAGTCATTACCATTCAAATAAGATTTAATTTTATTCTCGATTTTCTCAATATCGAGATCCGTTTCTATAATCGCGTTTTTATTTTTTCCTTTTTTTAATTCTATCAAAATATTATAATACAAGACGAGCACCTCCTTAAGTACTGTATTCGTTAAATTTTTTTGCTTTTGAATATTTTATAATATATATATTATATATAATTTTTAAGAAAAACGCAATGATTATCAAAATTGCAAATATTTTGCTATAATAAATAAAAACAACTAATATTAAGGAGTATTTAATCATGAAGAGCATAAAATTTACTTAAGAATAATTAGAAATAATAATGGCTAATAAATTATTAAAAAAGTTAGAAAAATTGTTAGATATTATAAAAAATGAAAAATTAAAATAATTATGAAATTCCAAGATGAAGATAAAATATGCTATTTATATTACAAAAATGTTAAGGAAGATGTTAAAAACATATTTTTTAAGTATATAAGCAGATGTAGAATAGAGGAATATTTCAGATTTAAAAAACAGAATTATAAATTTGAAGATTTTAGAGTTAGATCTCCTAAATCTATCAATAATCTTAATATGTTATTAACATTTAGTATAGGCCTAAATTTAGCACTAGCTGAAACAATTGATAAAAAATTGTTTGTATTAGAAATAATTGAATTTTCTAAATCACTGAAAAAGGATATTACTTTTTGGCTATATCAAATCGCAAAAGGAATTTTTAATATACTTACTTTGCTAAAAAAGGCATTACCGCTTTTAAAAATATAAGAAAGAAGAAAAGACGAACCATTTTTGGCATCATATAAAATATATTTTTATCTATTTTAAAAAAATGCATAATTTGCATCTTTTTTAAGTTACGCAATATGAGTAAATTATATATTTTTGTAGTGATGAATAAAATTTTTAGGTTAAAACAATATTTTGATTGCAAATTATAAGGAATTTTTTTCAAAAAGCATAAACTCAAAAATTTAACTAATTTACAAATTTGAACTAATATGATACTATTATTATTGGTGAAGTTTATGAAAACAAAAATAATAATATTTAATATTTGTGCGATTTTAATATTGATAATTATATCGATATTTTTTTATATAAGCAAAATCCCTAGAGCACATTATAATTTTGTTGATTCAATGGCTTTAATAGGATTTATATATATAGCAATTGGTATGTTAGGAATAGCTTTTGAAAGTAATGTTTTCAATACGATTATCTATTCTTTTTCATTAACTAAAGTTAATTTAGAAAGATTTTTTGGGCACTTTGTTGGTGCAAAAATAAGTAAGAATCAAAAATATTATAGAAGTGTTGTTGATACTTGTAAGGAAAATAATTTACTAGTAAGACACAAATTTTCATATAAATTTATTTCAATATTTAATGTTGGCTTATTCTTTAATTTAATCCAAATTATTAATTACTCTATCACATCTTAGTAGCAAAAAACTTTTAGAGATATAGTATTTTAATATTTTTTTGTTTAAATATAATGAAATAATTAGAACATTAACTTTTTAAAAATATTTTTCATGCTACGATTTTTAAATTTATTTAATTTGTTGATATTTCTATTAAAAACACATAAAGAAATTTCTTTGCTCTTTTAATTTTGGAACCTATAATCAAATGATTTAAGAACATCGTTTTATTCACTTTTATAATACAAAAAATTAAGAGATTTAGTTCTCACCAAATCTCCTATTATAATAAGTACTTATTTAATAAAATTAATCCAAACCTTTTAACCGTATTCTTCATTCCTTGAACCATTAAAAATTATATTTATTCCAGTATAGCAGTGTGTGGTAATCACCTTGATTGAAAGTTTCTAAATTACATCATATTTACCAAAAAATTTGAATACCTACTAGAACAATTACTAATATAAAATAAATGACTAAATTATAGTTTTTGTTTTATATTTATTAAAAATATTATTTACAAAGACCACTTGAATAATTATACACATAATGTTAAATTTATTTTCTAATTTTTCTCAAACTAATTTAGTTCATATTTTTTTTAACGTATTTAAAATGATAATATAACTTTTTGTATACAGTTTCTCCAAATTCAATCGTAAAAAATATATTACATTTGTACAGACACAGCATAATCCTATATTATATTAAGAAATACTGCTGTAATTTCATTTGAGTAGTTGAAAATTTATTATTTTTCCTTTATTTTTGAATTTAAAAAATAGTGCTCTTCAGAAATTTCTATAAACTCCGAATTTAAATAATCATGTTTTGTTGCATCATAAACTACTCTAATTCTATCAGCTTCATATAATGGATCAGGAAAAGGTATTGCTGATAATAGTGATTTTGTATACTCATGCTGTGGATTATTATATATATCATTACTTGTTCCAACTTCTACAAGTTTACCTTTATGCATTACTCCTATTCTATCACTTATATATTTTACCATTGATAAATCATGAGCAATAAATAAATACGTTAATCCAAATTTATGCTTTAAATCATTCATTAAATTAACAACTTGTGCTTGAATTGATACATCAAGAGCAGATATAGCTTCATCAGCTATAATTAATTTAGGATTAGTTATTAATGCTCTTGCAATTCCGACTCTTTGTCTTTGCCCACCACTAAATTCATGTGGATATCGATTAGCATGTCCTTCACTCAGACCAACAATTTTTAAAAAATCAATTACCTTATCTCGTTTTTGTTTTTTTGTCATGCTTTTATAATGAATATCTAGTCCTTCAGATATAATATCTAATATCTTCATTCTAGGATTTAAAGAAGCCATTGGATCTTGAAAAATCATTTGAATATTTTTAAGTGAATCAAAATTTTCTTCATTATCTTTTTTACCTTCTAATATGTCTTGTTTTAAAGACTCAATTTTTTTAATATCATTTGGTCTTGGATAATATTTTCCTCTTGATTTCTCTATTTTTAACTTTTCATTTAACCTAGCAATCTCTAACTTATCGGTATCACTAAGATTTACTTTTTTATTTATAGTTTTAATCTCAAAAATTAATTGCTTTTCTTCTTTTGATTTTCCAAATACTTTAGATTCATTTTTAATATAAACTATTCTTTCTTTTTGCCATTTGCTCAAATCTTTACTTCTAATGTTATTTAATTTTTTTAATTCTTTTAATAGTTTTATCTCATTGTCTGTATTATGTATATATTTCTTCATTACTTCTATTTGTTTTTTAAGACTACTAATTCCTACTGAAATTCTTTTGCCCCTAAAATATATATTACCACCAGTAATATTATATAACTTAATAATACTTCGACCTGTAGTGGATTTACCACTTCCTGATTCACCAACTAATCCAAACACTTCGCCTTCATAAATCTTGAATGAAATATTATTTACAGCTTTTACAATTCTTTTATGCCCTATATCAAAAAATTGCTGAAGATTTTGCACTTCTAGAATTACTTTTCTCTCTTCACTACTCATCAATTTCACCTACTCGGCTCTTATACTTTTCAAATGCTATTTGAATTGATTTAGGCTTTACAACCTTAGGTGAAAATTCGTGTAGTAACCATGTTTTTGCGTAATGTGTTTCAGATATTTTAAAAAAAGGTGGTTGATTCTCTCTATCAACTACTAAAGCATATTTGCTTCTTAAACTAAATGCATCACCTTTCGGTGGATTTAATAAATTAGGTGGTGAGCCTGGAATCGCATATAATTTATCATCATCTGTTTCTAAATGAGGCATTGACCCTAAAAGTCCCCATGTATATGGATGTTCTGATTTGTAAAAAATTTCATGACTTTTTCCAATTTCTACAATTTCTCCTGCATACATAACAGCAATTCTATCAGCAATATTAGCAACAACACCTAAATCATGCGTAATAAATATTATAGCTGTTTTATGTTTTTCTTTTAATGTTTTAAGTAATTCTAATATTTGTGCTTGTATTGTAACATCTAATGCAGTTGTTGGCTCATCACAAATTAAAATTTTTGGATTACAAGCAATAGCTATCGCGATAACAATACGTTGTCTCATCCCACCACTAAACTGATGAGCATATTGATTATATCTAAGTTCAGGTCTATCAATGCCAACTTCAGCAATTAAATCATAAACTTTTTGCTTTGCCTCTTTTTTTGTACACTTATGATGAAACATATATGCATTTCGTATTTGCTTCCCAATTTTTGTAGTTGGATTAAGAGAAGTCATTGGATCTTGGAAAATCATAGCAATTTCTTTACCTCTTATTTTGCAAATTTCTTTTTTATTAAGGTTTGATATTACCTTATTATTGTATTTAATTTCTCCACCACAAATCTTACCATTTGATGCAAGTAACTTCATTATAGCTTTTGAAGTTACTGATTTTCCACTACCTGATTCGCCAACTAAAGCAAGTGTTTCGCCTTCTGATAAATCAAAACTAACTTTTCTAATTGCTTTTACTTCTCCAAAACTAGTCTTAAATTTAACTTCTAAATCCTTAACTTCTAATATTGGTGTCATTTCACTTGCCCTCCTATCTACTAATTCTTGGGTCTAACGCATCTCTTAGACCATTTGCAAAAACATTAATTGATAACATTAATAAACATATAAATAATGTCGGATAATATAATAAATGTAAATGAGTCCCTGTTGCAATAACTTCTTTTCCATCACTTATTAATCTACCAATTGATGGCACTTTTTGAACTCCTAGTCCAATAAATGATAAAAATGCCTCATAAAAAATTGCACTTGGAATTGAAAAAGTTATAATTATTGCCATCTGACCTAATATATTAGGAAAAATATGTTTTTTAATGATTCTTACATCATCTGCTCCTAATGTTTTAGATGCTAAAATAAACTCTGTATCTTTTATTTTTAATACTTGTGCTCTCATTAACCTTGCAACACTTACCCAACTGGTCAACCCAATTGCTATAATTAATGTGAAGAAACTTGGTTTCATAAAGGTCAGTAAAAACATTAAAATAACTAAACTTGGTATAGAGTAAATTATTTCAGCAATTCTCATCATTACTAAATCAATTTTACCACCGAAGTACCCACTAATGCTTCCATATAAAACACCTAATGTTAAGTCAATTAAAGCTGCAAAAAATCCTATCATTAGTGACACAAGTAATCCAAACCATACCCTGACCCATAAATCTCTTGCTTGTACATCAGTTCCAAATGCATAAGAATCCTCAACACCATTTAATTTATATTTATCAACACTAATTTTATATTGAATAACCTTTAAACCATTAATATTTTTTTCATATTCATTTAAAACTTTAACACAGTCAGCACATTTGTCCTGATATTCTTTTAACTTCTTTTTCCCTACAGTTTCCTTCTCCCAACCATTAAATAATGGTATCCATGAAAGTGCATCTATTTTAGGTGAAAGATAAATATAATTAGCTTTATTACATTCAATATTTTCACTAACACCTGTACCTAGGCATTTTTCTTCAATATATATAGCATTAACTGCTTGATCATGAGTATGTTTTGAGGTAATCGTAAAGAAAATAGATAAAACTAATAATAAAGGTATTATAATCATTGAGATGAAAACAATCTTATTTGATTTAAGATCTATAAATGCCTCATGCCAAAATCCTATATTTTTAGTAGTTATTTCATCTGCTTTCTTTAATTTTTCCTCATCAAAAACAAATAAATCTTTATCCATTATCTTCACCTCCAGCGACTCTAATTCTTGGATCGATTACACCGTAAAGTATATCAATAATTAACATTACAACCATAAATGTTAAAGAATAAATAATAGCAATTCCCATTACTATGTAACTTAAACCATTTTTTGTTGCATAAACTAAAATCGCTGCTAATCCCGGTGCTTGAAAATATTGCTCAATTACAGTTGAACCAGATAACACAACTATAAATAATGGACCAATAATCGTAATCACAGGTATTAGTGCATTTCTAAAAGCATATCCTAACATTACTTTTCTACTTGATAATCCAGTAGACTTAGCAAGTAAAATATAATCTGCACTGAGTACTTCAATTAATTCACTTCTCATATATCTCATGGTCGAGGCCATTATAAATACGGATAGTGACACTATTGGCAATATCAAGGTAAATAGTCCTCCTATAAAACCCTCATCTGCACTATATAGAGGTGGAAACCACTCCAAATCATAGCCAAAAGTTTTTTGAAGTAATCCCGCAAGTACAAACGAAGGAATCGAAACACCTATAACTCCAATAACTGTAGAAAACTTATCTAGCCATCTTCCATGATAAATTGCTGCTAAAGTTCCTAAAGCAATCCCGACAACAGAACCAAGTAATAAAGCCAATAATCCCATAACAACAGTCACTTTCATTGGTTTTATTAGATACTTTGTAATGTCATAAGTTGCTTTTCCATATTGCGTTCCCAAGTCAAATTTTAGGAGATTAAATAAATAACTAAAATATCTTGATAAAAATGGTTTATCAAATCCGTAGATATGCTCTTGTTCAGCAACACATATTTCTGTACATTTTTCTGATAAAAATGGAGAGGGTAAGAATTCAGTTAATACAAAAGTTATTGTAATAACAACCCAAATAGATATAAATAGAAATCCAATTCTTTTAAATATAAATTTTTTCATTCCTCACCTCAAGAATAAAACAACTAAACCACTGGTCAAGTTGTTTTTTTTATTAATTAGTATACATAATTATTATATGGTTATCCTAACTCTGCCCATTTAAATTCATAATCAGAACCAATATTTTTTCTATAAATTTTGTTAAACTTAGCACTATATAAAGTTGTTGTTGCTCTTTGGAAAATAGGAGCATATGCATAATCGTCTAATGCTAATTTTTCAATTCTTAATAGAGCGTCTTCTCTTTCTTGATCTGTTGCATATAATCCTCTTGATTTTTCAATAACATCAGTATATTCTACATTGTCAAACCCAACATCATTAAACGTCCCATCATTTTCTAACAATTCTAAGAAAGTCACTTGATCTGGATAATCTGGACCCCATCCACCTCTTGCAAGTTGAAAATATCCACTGTCTCTATCCTGAAGCACGTCTTTCCATGGACCTGTTCTTACAGTTGCGTTTATTTTACTGTCAAATTGAGTATTAATATCAGTTTTGATTGCTTCTATAAAATCTACAAAATATGGTTCTGATTTAACCATTATTTCAATATCTATAACACAATTTGAAACTGCAATACTTTGTTCAGTACAAACTCTAGCATGAGCTGCATCAAAAGCTTCTTTTGCCCTCGTTAAATCGGTGTCAATTCCCGTATGACCAAATGATTCCATTTTTTCAACAAAATCAGTTCCATCTATTGTCTTAACAAATCCTTCTGGAAGAAAGTGATTTGCTGCAATTGAACCATCTTTTAAAACATCGTTTACAATGTAATTTTTGTCGTAGCTTTTTGCTATTGCTTCTCTAAACTCTATGTCTTGAAGTGCCACACATCCATTGACATGATTGCTTGGAGTACCGCTAATAGGATATTTATCCAAACATGCATCTTTTCTTTGATTTAACATTAAATATGACGTTCTAGCACTTTTAAATACAGTAGCAACTGATTCGTACTGGTCAATATAGTCTGCAGTTAAATTTACTAAATCTGTATTTCCTTTTTCAAATTCTAATACTAATGTAGATGGTATTGCATCTTGATGGAATTTATTTTTTATTCCTTGAATTTTAACTGCATCTCTATCCCAATAGTGTGGGTTTTTTTCATATATAGTAGTTTCAGATGTCATATTTGCTAATTCTTTTAAATAAAAAGGTCCACTATTTAAATATGCTTCTTTTGTTGTAGCGTAGTCTATTCCTTTATCATTATAAAATCCTTCATGAATTGGTGCAAATGCTTGGAATCCTAGTAATTTTTCTTTATAAGCCAGATCATAACTTGTTTTAAATTCAAATACAAATTCGCTTATCTTTTTGATATCTGCATCAAATTGCTTATCCACTAACTCACCTTCAACATTAGTAATCGTATCACTAGTAGTATCTAAAATACCTAATATACTAGAAATCATAAAACTATAGTCTACCTCACTAGCTCCTAGAGTTTTCCATGCAAACACAAAATCATCTGCCTTTACTTTTTGCTGTACTCCATCAACTTCATAAATATTACCTTCATGAGTTACCCAATAATTATCATCACGTAAAGTCACTCTATGAGTAGTAACTCCTGCTACAGTTGTTTCAGTTATATTAGTATTAGCCATACCTTCTCGTGGAATTTCATCACCATCCAATCTAAATAATGTTTCTTGAGTATTCCCAAGCCCTTGAAATGAATTTCCATCTGTTGCAATTAAAGAATTTAAACTCGGAATTTTTGTAATATCAGTATATTCAATATAACCGTCATTAGGTGTCGTTAGTTCACCGTCATTAGGTGTCTTTAGTTCTTTATCATTACATCCGACTAAACTAAATATAGCAAGTCCCATTACAAATAATACAAACATTTTTTTCATATAGTCACTCCTTCTTAATAATTTTTTATAACCGCATTTTTAAAAATAGTATTTTAGGTTATTAACAAACATTATATCACAATATAAACCATAAATGCAACGTTTTTTTAAATTAAACACTTTGTTCCCTAATTTTGGGTTCTGTTGCAACGTTTTTCAAAGTACAAATATTCTAATATTTCCAATTAAATATAATATAATTTTACTATAGTATATTGAGATGATAAAAATGAAAAATCATTTTAAGGGCAGCCATTTTACAGAAGAAATATTTTATCACATTATAAGATTGTATTTAAAATATTATCTATCATATCGAAACTTAAAAGAAATTCTAGAAGGACATGATGCTATAGTTGATTATTCTGCAATAACTAGATTGTTGAAAGATATGTCGTATTAATTTCGGAAAAATTAAAAAAATTTGTTAAGAGCCCAAATAACTTATGGAGAATGAAACTTACATAAAAATCTGGGGTAGGTGTACTACTCATATAGAGCAATGAATTCTAAAAGTCGAATTACTGATTTCCTGCCTTTTCAAAAAAAAAGATATTAATGCAGTAAAAATATTTTTCAAAAACATCCTAAAGTAAAAACATAATCAAAGACTTAGAGTAATTACTACAAATAAGTTGCCTACAACGTAAAAGTGAACATCGCATTAGATATTACGGTTTTTTTGCAAATAAATCTATAATTAATACTTCGCTTACATCTTCTTCATTGGATAATAAACTTGAATTAATAAAGAGAAAGAAAAATTTAAAATGGAGAAGTAGAATAATAGATACTTTTCAATATGACCCAATTTTATATGGTTGTGGGCACATTATGAAAATTAACTATCCAGCTTCTTACTTTCCATAAATGAGATATAATATGAAAAGAAAATTTAAAACAATAAAAACTCCAGTAAGTTATAAAGAAAAAATAGAAAGAGCAAAATTTTATAACGAATTTAACGGTGAAGAAAAAATTAATGTTGAAGAATTGCCCCAAGGAGAAATATTTGAAGAAAGTGTTTTAATGAAATGTAGTAAATGCAGTTATGAAGAGACTGCGGAGTTAGATATCATGCTAGAAATAATGGAAATGCATGAAATGGATTATCCAATTCTAGAAGGCACTAAATCTAGTCATACTAAAAAAAGAGGTACTGTAATTCCTATAGATATTTATAACGAAGACAAATAATTATTAGTATTATAATAAAAAAAACAGCGTAAAATGCAATTATTTTCACATATTTAATTATTTCCTTGCAAAATATAATCAAATGCAATTTCTTAACAAATAAAAAAGCAAGGTGAAAATTCCTTGCTCACTTTACAATTTTAATATAGTCTTTTGCTATTAACTTCGCTTCTGCATTGCATCCATTTATTTGCACATTCTAAGAATTTCTCTTTAGCTCTTGCTTTATCAGTAAATTTAGCACTCTACAATCAACTTCGTAATCTTGAGAACAATTCAAATATTTGTTATCATTCATTAGCATAGTGCTTTCTCCTTCCGTTTTCGGAAACACTATGACATAATTACTTTGCATTGAATTCTATTAATTATTTTCATATGTCACTCCTAAATTTTTATACAATTTCTTTTTTTAAAAAAATATTTGTATTTATTCAACTGAATACAAATTTAAAAAATATTCTGTTAATTCTTTAAAATCAGATTATGCCACAATTTTATCATTATATTCCTTTATTTTTTTAAAAATTCCATTTTTAGGATTTCAAAAAAACTATATGAATCATATTTTTAAAATAGTGTGTATATTTCCCTCAATCTTTCTAAACAAACATTTTTTGCAACAAACCTTTTTTGAACAACTTAAGGTTTTCTAATTGATTTGAAACACAATTTATTTTTTCATTCATTAAATTAAATTTAACAGAATAATCATTTTGTATATCAATATTTGGAATTACTAGCTCTAAATTTTTAACTATTGAAGAATTTATATTACCTTGTGTACCTGTTTCTACAAATGTATTCCTAACATATTCAATCATAGATTCTAATTGGTAATAAATAAAATCTCTGTTTACATTTTCATTTAAAATAATGCCCATAACAGATTGTGGTAGTGCTACATCTATTTTATTTACAACTGTTAAACCAATAGTTGCATACATAGAATATATCAAATTTCCTTTTGGTAAAATTTTTGAAGAACTATTATCAAGCCCTATTTTAGTAATAAATTTATTGCATGTTCTCAAATACTTATTTGTTGATGTCATATCTGAGATTTTTAAAAATGGAATTTTACCATTGTAATATTCAGTAACGGTAGATTTTGGTGTTCCTCCAGAAAACATTTTTTTTGTAATATTAAGCAGTTTTTCTATATCGCATTGTAATTTTAATTCAGTAATAGATTTCCTAATAAATCCTCTTTTATATAACTTAAGGAGTTCTAGTTTATGTGACAAAAGTTCAATTTTATTATCAATGGTAGATAAAAAAGTTGCAATTTTGATTTGTTCCTCAATTGAAGCAATATAATATTCTAATTTCCCAATATCTCTTTTACTTATTTCTCTAAAAGTTGAGCCAGTACAATATTTAAGCAATTTATTTTTATTTTGTGTAATTAAATAAAACAAATATTCTGATTCACAATTGTCATTAACTACTAATGATTGAAATCCTTGATTAGTTGAGCATTCTTTTAAGGCTATTGAGGCTTCTCCTATTGTAGCTCTAGTTGATAAAAGTATAGAACCTTTAGGTAATTTTTTTGCAGATGATTTATTTAATCCCAATTCTGTTATTTTTCTATCTGAACTTGAAATATATTTTGATTTACCAATTTCGGAAGGAGTAAACCATTCTATAGTGCCATTCCAAAATTCATTATTTTCAGTGCGTGGAGTTCCACCCCCAATGATTGTACATAAATATTTTAGGAAATTTTTATTATAGTTTAATTTAAACTCTTTAAATCTCAATTTTGGAACATTGTTCATGCAACTCACCAACCTAACTGTTATCTTAATTTCTATTTTAGATCTTATAATTTTTTTAATTCTTCTGCAATTTTTTGATGTGCTAATTCAGCAAGCTCAGCAGTGGTTAAATCTTTATATTGTTCATAGGTAATTGGTCCTGAAAACTTGATTGTACAAGCAACTCTTTTTAACTTAAATGTTTTATGATTGTTAAATCCTTTAAAACAGACAAAATACATATCTTTTTTACTTTTTTCCACCAATTTAAAAGCTCCTGGTTTAAAATCTAACAAAGGTTGATCTGTTTTATTTCTTCCACCTTCAGGAAAAACAAACATTGGTTGCCCTTCTTTCGCTTGTTTTATCGCTTTAATCATTACTTTAGCTGCTCCACGATTATCAGTTCTGTCTAACGGCAATACTCTTAATATTTTCATCCATAGTCCTAGTAACGGTACTTCAGAAATTTCTTTTTTTGATATTCCTGCTATTCGCGTTTTTGAAAGTGCTACCATTAATAGAAAAGGGTCATAATTTGAAATGTGGTTTCCAACGACAATAAAATCACTATCAGGAATTATATTTCTATCAATTACTTTATATTTAACTCTAAATGTAAAGAAATAATATTTTAAAGTAAATGTCTGAATAAATTCGATAAAAGGATTTCTATATATTTCTTTTTTACCAAATAAAAAGTATATTGTATATCCAAGTGCAATTATAAACAACCAACTAAATATAAATAAACCTATTAATCCCAATATAAAATACAATATATATAATAAAAACATTATTTTCGTCTCCCGTAAGTTCTAAATTTTAATTTATCTTTCACTTTTTCATCTATCATCTCAAATTCATCTGAATATTTAGGAAAGTAACTATCTCCTGGATATTCACCATCGACTAGTGTAATTAACAATTTATCGGCATACTTGATAAATTGTTCGTAAATACTACTTCCACCAGCAACAATCAATTCTTCTTCTCGGTACTTAGTCAATGCTTCTTCAATTGAATTAACAATCTCTACATCATAATCTATTTTTTCTTTTGTAGTTAAAACAATTGTCTTTCTATCGGGTAATGGTTTGCCTAAATATGAAACAATAGACTTAAACGTATTAAAGCCCATCAAGACGTTTTTATTTAAAGTCATTCTTTTAAAATAAGCTAAATCTTCTGGATAATGCCAAGGCATACGGTTGTCTTTTCCAATAACCAAGTTTTTGTCATGGGCAACAATTAAAGTTATCATACCGCAACATCTCCTTTTATTGATGGATGACTTTCATAACCAATTAATTCAAAATCTTCATATGTAAAATCCAAAATATTATTTCGTTCCTTAATAATTATCTTAGGCAATTTTTTAGGCTCTCTACTTAACTGTAAATTAACTTGATCTAAATGATTCTCATAAATGTGACAATCACCAAAAGTATGAATAAATTCTCCTAATTCTAAATTAGTAACTTTCGCAATCATCATTGTCAATAAAGAATAACTAGCAATGTTAAAAGGTATCCCTAAAAAAGCATCGGCGCTTCTTTGATAAAGTTGACAACTTAACTTATTGTTTTTGACATAAAACTGAAACATTACATGACAAGGTGGTAAAGCCATTGAATCAATTTCACTAGCGTTCCAAGCGTTAACAATTAATCTTCTTGAGTTCGGATTAACTTTTATCTCTGCTATTATCTTTAGTAATTGGTCAACTACCTTTTTCTTTCCTTCAAAATTACGCCATTGTTTCCCGTAAACTGGTCCTAATTCTCCATGTTTCAAAGCGAATTTTTGATCATTTTTAATTTTCTCAACAAATTCAGTAATTGTCTCTCCTAGATATTCAGTCGATTGTTGATACTTCTTATACGGCCATTCATTCCATATCCGAACATTATTATCGACTAAATATTTAATATTTGTACTACCACTAATAAACCATAGTAACTCGTGAACAATAGATTTTAAATGAACTTTTTTAGTAGTAACTAATGGAAATCCTTTATTTAAATCAAATCTCATTTGATAGCCAAAAGTTGAAATTGTATTTATTTTAGTACGGTTTTTAGTCATTGTCCCCTTGTCTAATATATTTTTTAAAAAAGATAAGTACTCGCGCATTTTAACACTCCCTCTTTGATACTTCTTTAATATTTTTTATATTTAATCTTATGACTGTTACTGTTTAGATATCTGTCTACTTCGGTTAAAAGATTAGTTTAGCGTAAACTTCTAAACAGAAAGTTTCAAGTTGAATTATTTATAAAAAAAATCAATATTAATTCAATTATCCTATAAACTATTAAAAATAGTTTTTCGCTTTAATTGTTTTTTTAAATTCCCTTTTATCCTCTTTTAATGCTCCATTCTATTATAACAAATTAATTTAGTTTTACAATTCAACAAAAAAACAATTTTTTTAACAATTTAGAAAATATTAATTCTTAAGCATTTAGTAACTAATTTATTTGGTAATTTTAAGATATTTTTTTAATTTAAAAATTAATTAAATTCATTTATTGAAAAAATGCAATTGTCTTTTTTGTTCAAAATATTTTAAAATAAATTACACCGGTGAAAAATAGAGAGGAGAGATGATGCTGAATCAAGTAATTTTGTTAGGTAGACTTGCTAAAGACCCCGAAATTACCGTAACCCCAAACGGTAAAAAAGTTTCTACAATAACTTTAGCAGTGACTAAACCTTTTAAAAACAAAGAAACAGGAAATTATGATGTGGACTATCTCGCATGCACGTTGTGGGAAGGTCTAGCTGAAAGAACACATGAATTTTGCAAAAAAGGAAAACAAGTTGGAATTAAAGGTAGACTTCAGGCAAATAAATTTTATTACGATGAAGAAAAGTACTTTCAATATCCCGAAATCGTAGTAGAAAAAATCACATTTATTTAAATTTACCTTTTAAAAAAAGATTTAAAATAAAAAGACTGATTTAACGTAATGTTATTTCAGCCTTTTTTATTTTGATTAAAACAACATCGCTCATTTTAATTTCTTTTTGTTTAAAATAAAACAATTTAAGCTAAATTACTATCAAAATTTTTTGTTTTTTTTAGTTCTTTTATTTTTTTAGTATCATTTTGAGTATTATAGAAAATATATTTTCAAAAATAGTTGTAGGAGGTGGAGATTTTGAAAGGAAAAAATCTATATTACATTACCATTTATTTTTCTTATAGCATATTCTTTGTAGGAAGTTTTTTCAGTACTTTTTTAGTTACTAACTACGATAAAAACAGTTACATATTTGCATTTTTATTTTTTATTTTTGTCCTGATTCTTTTTATTCCTTTAAAGAAACAAAAAATTAAACCTAATACGATAATAGGAAGAACATCACTAAGGATTTATTTAATTTTATCTAGTATAGTCTACTTAACAATTTTTTTAAGAATAGTTAATCAAAGATTTTATTATAGCAATGATTTAAATATATTTTATGTTTTAGTATTTATCACCTGCTTGGCTTTACTTAAAAATAGTTTAAAAGGTCTCCTAGATCTTACTTTTTTAATCATTTTAATTTTACCTTTATCTATCTTCTTGTCTTACGCGCGATTGGTTAGTATTGATCTATTTACCATTACTAATATCAATTTCAGTTTAAATAACATTGAAAAAATTTTCATTTTATTAATTTTTCCGTTAGATAATTTAGTCTATGGTAGGAATGATGAGAATTTCAAAAAAAATAATTTAATCGCAATGGCTTTAAGTTTTTCCATTCTTATAGTTCAACTTTTAGTTTCAATATCCAACTTTGGAACAAAGTTTTTAATCAACAATGAATTTTCTGCTTGGAAACATGATTCACTGTTTAATTTTAGTATCTACTTTGAAAAATACGGAGTCCTCTATTTATATATTTTAATTTTCGTGATGATTTTAAAAATCTGTTACAACTTAAAATTACTTCAAGTATTAAACAAGGGGAAGTTTAAATTAATTTCGCTTTTAATCACAACTATCAGTTCGTATTATTTAATTAATAATTACAAATTATTAAACGATTATTTAGAAATAATATATTTTATATTTATTGGTTTATTGATTTTTTACTATATTGATATCTTAGGTGGAAAATATGTTCAAAATAAGAGCAAATAAAATAATTGAATCTTATGAAAATTGTTTCGATTGTGTAGTAAAACATGTTAAAGAAGGCAATAACAATTACACTGTTATTTGTCAGGAAATAATGGCTGATTTAAAACTGTTTAACAGTCAATATTTGCCTACTATTAGAATATATGATGGTAAAGAACCTTTAGAAACTCTCTTTCCGAATGTTGCTCAAAAAATTACAGAAGAGCAAGATACTTTAGAAAGAACAATTAATGCTTTAGTTTTTACTGGTCATATAATCCTAGTCGATTTTGCTAATAAAATTTTTTATAAATTAAATTTAAACAGTCTGCAATTACGCGGTATCAGTGATAGTTTTGTTGATAACTTTAACACTTCTGGTGCTAGAGATGGTTTAATTGAAAACAACAAGGTCAATGTAACATTAATTAGAACGAGGTTGAAAGATGTTAACCTGAAAATTGAAAACTTTCAAGTTGGAAAAATGTCTAATACCAGTATTAATATTTTATATTTAGAGGATAGAGTATCACAAGAGGATTATAAACTACTTAAAAATGAAATTTCTAATCTTCACTCCGATTGTGTTATATCAATTAGTGATTTAGAAAAAAAGTTTAATAAAAATAGTTTAGTTCCTTTAAACGGTACTTCTGGTGCTCCTGATTTACTAGCGCATTTTATTTCTAAAGGAAAATTTTGTATCTTAATTGACGGTATTCCAGTCGCTTTAGTCGTGCCATTTACCCTAGTTGATTTTACTTTTGAAAGAATTGATATTCAATCTGTAAATTACATTCATATTTACAATAAAATACTGCTTTGCATCGTTGTGTTTGTTGCTACTATTTTACCGGGATTGCTCATTGCCTTCATCAACTTTCATTCTTCTAATTTATCGGTCCCAGTACTTTCAACGATTAAAATTTCTAGACAGGGAATTTTTTATCCAATATTTTTTGAAGTACTCATAGTGAGTTTAATTTTTGAAATTTATAAGTTAGTCTCAACGCGGATTTCTGGTATTAGTATTCAAAATTATATTATTTTAGTTGCTGGAATTACCATCGGACAAAATACAATTTCAAGTGGTTTAGTAGGAGCTTTCATCATGTTGATTACCGCACTTAGTTATGTTGCGACGCACGCAATCACTCACAACAATGCTTTGGTTACTACTATTACTCTTAGTAAAATTTTTATTTTAATATTATGTAGTCTATATGGGATTTTTGGATTTACGATTAGCATTCTTTTAATTTTAAATTATTTCTACAATAAAAAAAGTTTATCTAAACCGTTTTTAAGCCCACTAGCACCATTTGAGTTAAAATTTTTGAAAAAATATTCTAAAACAGAAAATTAATAGGTGATTAAATGAAAAAATTATTATTTGTATTCCTTTTATTATCATTGACAGGTTGTTTAGAAACCAATGTAATTGATAAAACTTTATTTGTATATGATCTTGGTGTTGACTATGATTCAGAAACTGAACTTTATACTACTTATTTTCACTTTATACCTACTAAAAGTTTAGCCAAAGTAGAAATGAGTGGATTAAATGAGAGTTCTGGTAGTGCTATGGCCTATTTCAGTTCAGAGAATCTTTACACAACATTTGAAAGAGTTTTTTCTTCTACAAATTTAAACTTGAACATGGAACATATGAATAGTCTCATAATCCACAAAGATGCCCTTAACATTGAAGTTATTGAATTTTTTATTAAATTTAACAAAAAATATCCTCAAAGTTCATCAAACTACTATATAACTAGTACTGATGATGATATTAAAAGTATTTTTGAAGTTAGTAATCCTGATAATATTCCTTCTTTTTATAATAAATTGACTGATATTTTAAGCAGTGAAAATAAATTTATTGAGCAGATTAGATTTAGAGACATGGTTAAGATGTATAACGATGATTCACTAGAATTAATGATTCCCTATATCAAAGAAACACCAGAAATTTGGATTGAAGATGATAAACCACTTAAAAGTATTGGTTATGCCGGTTACTGTTTTTTAGATAGTGACTGTATAGAGATTACCGAACATTTAGGGTTTATTTGGTTAATCGATCACAAAAAATTAGAAAATCTTTACAAAGATAAAGTTATTACTTTCAAAAATTATAAAATAAATGCTAAATATGATGATCAATTAATTTTAAATATTTCTTATAAAATACGCAACAGTTTTGAAGAAGTTCCAACTACTGAAATAGAAAACAAAATTAGAGATGAAATTAATGATTTATTTGAATTTTCTAAAGAAGCAGATATCGATATTTTTAAAGTAAATTATTATTCCAAAGGAATTGCTAATCCCAATTTTTCCATAAAAATCAATATTGATTATAATGAATATTAAAAAGGAGGGGGCTGTAAATAAATAGAATTTTATTCTATTTATTGCAGTTTCTTTTTTATTTTCGTGAAAATTTAAAAACAAGCATGACTAAAAAGCAAACAAGAGTTTGCTTTTTTAAAATATGAGGCATAATATCAGGATATTATTATATCGCTTCTTTTTAATTTATTGTGTGCTTTCATTAAATTAAATCCAATACACACTAAATCCCACTCAATTTTAACTCTTTCCATTGAAGTTGACGTTTAATCTTCTAAATTTATAATCTTCTTTTATAATACCAAATGCACCTTCTACTTGAATAGACCTTTGCATTCTCATATTAATTCCTTCTTCGGTATCAAGAAATTCTATAGCTTCTTTTTGGTATTCATCTAGTTGCTCATTAAAAGAAATTCTTTTATCATTTCCAGATTTGTTACCACAAGACTCTGTCAACATACATCCGCTACAGTCAGTTGATTTATATATTTTACTTTCACTTCCAAATTTTTCTCATATTTTTTATTTCGTTTTTGTTTATACATTCCAAATTTCATTGCAAGATTCATTCCGTATGTCTTACAATATGTATAATTATCATAACTTCCATATCCAGCATCAGCAACAGGATTAAGAGGATATTGATTATATAAATCCACGTATTTTTCGATTAAAGGAATAAAAGTACCAAAGTCTGCTCTATCTTGGAAAACCATCAGTAGTTACTATAAATTCATCTGCAATTTGCATATTGTATGCAGGTTTTAATTGACTATTTTGCAGATGATCATCTTTCAAATGCATAAAAGTAGCATCGTAATCAGTCTTTGCATAACTATTTCTATTTGTTCCGATAATTTTTAAATGTCTATTGTTTTCCCTCATCTTAACATACGCTTCATCCATTAATTCAAACATTTTCTGTATTTTGTTTTTTCTCTTACCTTTTCCATGGACAAATATAGTTTTTGACATTTTAACTATTCGTTTCAACACTCTGCTCATTTTCATTAATCTATGCTGAGTATAATAATCAAAATTTAAATTTTTCTGATAATTTTCAGGATATTCAATGTATCTCACTGGATTTTTAATATCGTATGCATCGTAAATCTCGTTAAGTGAATTAATATTTTCATTTATTTTTTTACCTAACTTAAAAATAGAACTCATAATTCTACCACGCCACACAAAAGAATATCTGTTTGCATCAGCTTCAAATTTAGTTCCATCTATATATATTGTTGTTAAATTAACATTAAATTGTTTGATAATATGCTTGTTTAAACGACCAAAAAGAATACTAGTCTTTCCTGCTAGTTTCTTAACAAAATTATTAATACTTGTGTGCGATGGTGCTTTATAATCACCTAGCAGATACATAAAATTTATATTCTCTTATACAAGCTTTACTAATTTCTCTTGATGTTCTAATTCCAGTCATAAAACCATCCAAAACTAGTTTTAATAAGACTACTTGATTAAGTGTTGGTCTACCAAATTTAGCAACACTTTTTTCAACAATTATCTCCACATTTATTTGGTGAAATAAGTAATCAAAAGTTCTAACCAGCGAATCCTTTGGAATAATTAACCCAATTTCTATCGGTAAAACTAACTGAAATGAGTTATAATTATGTTGTATAAAATTTGTGTTCATACTTATATTATACCAAAAAGCCGTTGGAACTTAAAACTCCAACGGCTTTTTTGGTATTTAGAAACTTTTTTTACAGCCTCTTTTAATTTTAAAGTTTTTTTATATTCTTTTACAAATATCTTTTTTTAACAACGTAGAATCCTACTGCTCCTATCATCAATACGCTGCTATTATTCCTAATATTAACAGCAAATTATCATTAGTCATATTAGTATTTATAAAAACATTATCATTTGCATCTACACTTAAATAACAGGTGTATGAAGTTATAACTTCTGCATCTTCTACTTCTACATAATATTTCAATGCTTGTCCACTGTCTACTTTTATTCTGAAACTTTCACCTTTTGTTAATTCTACTGCTTTTACACTTGAATAATACTTAATATATTTATATCGCTATCTTCAACTACTTGATAATATATTGTAATATCTTGATACGAAATTTCTGAATTATTATTAAATTTGATTATAGAATTATCATTATTATATATCCATCCATCTTTTGGTACATCAGTTCTCAATTCACCCAATGTTGAAATTTTTTTATTAACTCCATAGACAACTTTACTACTATTTCTAGTTTTGATGTGTTCATGGGAATTTAATTTTTCTAATTGTTGAATTTCATATGCTCCATTTTTTGCTTTTAATAAAATATATAAATATGAATTTTATTTTGTAGGTATTCTTTTCGCTACTTGGCTTTCTGTTAACCAATTAGAAACTATTGTTGGTTCTAATTCATTTATTAAATACCTTACTTCAGTTTCTTCCAAGCCTAATAATGGTGAACTAATTTCTTTGCTAATCTCCTGTGCTATAAAGGCAATCGTTTCCTACGATAACTTTTACTTTATACGTAAACGGATATATTCTTTATGCATTTGATTAAGTTCCTGAGATTATTGCTACCTCAGTTTTAGAATAATCAAATTATATTCCTAATTCATCGTATACACCATTTAATTTGATTCATGATTCTTCTACATCTTTTACTTTTTTGGTTACTGTTTTTACTACATCTTTATTTATTATTTTGTAAACAATTTCAGATGCTCTTACTTTATTTTTATTAACACTACTATTTACTCTTCACTTGAAGTAATATTA
>JABENI010000001.1 GCA_013332095.1 Candidatus Bathyoplasma sp. NZ | reverse complement strand
ATAGCAAGTGATAATGATGATCCAACATTAGCAATTGAAGGAGATATAATAACAGTATCAATAGCAGCTAGTGAGAATATCCAAACACCAACAGTAACAATAGCAGGAGAAGCAGCAACAGTAACAGGAAGTGGAGATACATATACAGCAACTTATACAGTAGTAGCGACAACTCCAGAAGGAGAAGTAGCAATTAACGTAACATATGTTGATATGGCAGGAAACACAGGTACTCCAGTAACAGCACCAACAAATTCAAGTAAAGTAACAGTAGATAAAACTGCATTAACATTAGCGGTAACAATAGCAAGTGATAATGGAAATAATACAGCATTAGCAAATATAGGAGATACAATAACAGTATCTATAACAGCTAGTGAGGACATCCAAACACCAACAGTAACAATAGCAGGACAATCAGCAGCAGTAACAGGAAGTGGAGATACATATAGTGCAACTTATACAGTAGATGAAAATACTCCAGAAGGAGAAGCAGGAATTAACATAACATTTAATGATATGGAAGGAACTGCAGGTACGGTAGTAACAGCAACAACAGATTTAAGTACAGTAACAGTAGATACTACAGTACCAGAAGATACTACAGCACCAGAAATTACAGCACCAGTCGGATCACCATTCACAACTAATACTAGTGAGAGTGAAACATATGAATTTCCAAATGCAACAGCAAATGATAACAAAGATGGAGATATATCTGAAAGCATAGTAGTAACATATAGAGATGAAAATGATAATGACTTAGCAAATGAATCATTGGCAAGAGCAGAAATTAAAGCAGGAAGAACAGTAACAATTGTATATAACGTAGCAGATAACAGTGGAAATATAGCAGTAGAACAAACAGTAACAACAACAGTAGATGATGATATTTTGCCAGTAATTACAGTACCAACAAATGGATTAGCGTTACATAAAGCAGATGCTACAACTTGGGAAGTACCAACAGCAACAGCAAATGATAATAAAGATGGAAATATAAGTGATATAGAGATAACATACTATGAAGCAGATGGAACAACTTCAATAGCAGATTTAGATGCAGCAATAACAGAATTAGGAGAAGGAGTAGGACATGATGTAATTGTTGAATATAAGGTAAGTGATGAAGCAGGAAATGAAGAAACAGTAAGAATAACAATTGAAGTGTTAGCAGATGAGATACCAATAATTATAGTAAATACAACAAATTTAACAACAAACAGTAATGATACTACAACATATACTTTCCCTACAGCAACAGCAAATGATAATGTAGGTGGAGATATAAATAATGATATAGAAGTAACATACTATAAAGCAGATGGATTAACATTATTAATTGGCGAAGAGACGGAAGCAAGAGCAGAAATAGCAGCAGGCCGAAATGTAATAGTAGAATACAATGTAACTTCAAATGGTTATATGGCTAATGCAGAAAGAGTAACTGTAGTAGTAACAGATAATACAAAACCTATAATTATCACACCAGTAGTAGATATAGTAGTACCAACTGAAATAGAAACTCATGTATTCTCAGTAGCAACAGCAGATGATAAAAAACATGGTGATATAACAAATGATATAGAAGTAAAATATTATGATATTTTTGGAAATGAATTATTAAACATCGCTTTAGTTAAAACAGAATTAACAGCAGGAAGAAATATAATAGCAAAATATAATGTTACAGATTCAGATGGAAATTCAGCAGATGAAGTAAGTACAACATTTACAACAGGTGATATTACAGCACCAATAATTAGCGGTCCTAGTACAACTACAAGTTCAAGTTATACTATAGTTGCAAATGAAAACATAGGCTGGTTCTCAATTGATAACGGAGGCACTTGGATAAAATTAGATTCATTGAGTTTTGAGAAAATAGTATCCTTAAGCTATGGAACACACCAAATTATAATAAGAGATGTAGCAGGAAATGAATCTGAAATGAAAACAGTAGTATATTCTAGACCTTCAACTCCGCCACCTCCAAGGAAGAAAAGACCTACTATTAGTTTAGAAGGACCAACTACAATTACATTAGAGTTGGGAACTGTTTATAGCGAACCAGGATATACAGCTACTGCAACAAATAAAACAACTGATATTACTTCAAATGTAGAAGTAAATAGTAACGTTGTTGAAAATGAAGTAGGAACATACAAAATTGTTTACACAATAAGAGATAATGGTGAAACTAAAACAGTAACGAGAACAGTAAAAGTTGTAGATACAGTAAAACCACAAATCACATTAAAGGGATCAACAATAACTTATGTAGCATTAAATGGCATATATAATGAATTAGGAGTTGAAGTATTTGATCATTCTCAAACTGAGACAGTAATAATCTCAGGAACTATTAATACAAATGCAGAAGGAACGTATACAATTACATATAAAGTAAGAGATATCATAGGAAACGAATCAACAGCAACAAGAACGGTTATAGTAGCGAGTAGTACTACTGAAACTATAACTACAGAGATTGGCTCAGGAGCACAGGAGATTATCAAAGAAATTAGTTCACCATTATTATATTTAGAAGAAACTGAAGTAATGTACTTAATAAGTGAATTAGAACCACTAATAGATTCTAATTGGTTAACAGAAAGCCAAGTAGCGGAAATAATACCTACAAAAGAAAATTCATATTTATATATTTTATTAAAAGCAAAAAATGGAGCGTATGAAATTCAACAATTAGAAAAATTAAATTCATATGAACACATCAAAGCTGGAGATAGTAGTAAAGTTGTCTATGGAGTTAATAAAAGAACTTCAACATTGGATGAATTAATAGCTGACGCAACAAAAGATGGATGGATATACAATAATAATTTGATTGAAATTTATAAAAATAATGAAAATTCTATAATCGAATTTAATAATAATTCAGAAATTCCGTATCAAGATGTTGTAGTATATTATCAAGTCGTTGAAGATAGCGATATAAATATATTAAGTATTATTCCAAGTGTAAAAGCAGCAGAATTCACAAAAGTAGAATTAACAAAAGGTGCAAGTTTCAGAATAAAAGTAGACAGTGGACAAGCATTGAAATATTATGTAGAAGTAGAAGATGCAGAAGTTATAACTTCACAAACATATTATTTAAGTGTAAATGCAAATGACAAGATATTTATAAATGCTGATACGAGTAACAATGATTTATTGTTAATATTAGGGATATTATCAGGAGTACTAATAATAGCAACAGCAGGAATCTATATTGTTAAAAAAAGACAGCAGTAAAAAAGTATAAAAAAAGTTTTTAAATTAAAAGGGGCTGTAAATAAATAGAATTTTATTCTATTTATTGCAGTTTCTTTTTTATTTTCGTGAAAATTTAAAAACAAGCATGACTAAAAAGCAAACAAGAGTTTGCTTTTTTAAAATATGAGGCATAATATCAGGATATTATTATATCGCTTCTTTTTAATTTATTGTGTGCTTTCATTAAATTAAATCCAATACACACTAAATCCCACTCAATTTTAACTCTTTCCATTGAAGTTGACGTTTAATCTTCTAAATTTATAATCTTCTTTTATAATACCAAATGCACCTTCTACTTGAATAGACCTTTGCATTCTCATATTAATTCCTTCTTCGGTATCAAGAAATTCTATAGCTTCTTTTTGGTATTCATCTAGTTGCTCATTAAAAGAAATTCTTTTATCATTTCCAGATTTGTTACCACAAGACTCTGTCAACATACATCCGCTACAGTCAGTTGATTTATATATTTTACTTTCACTTCCAAATTTTTCTCATATTTTTTATTTCGTTTTTGTTTATACATTCCAAATTTCATTGCAAGATTCATTCCGTATGTCTTACAATATGTATAATTATCATAACTTCCATATCCAGCATCAGCAACAGGATTAAGAGGATATTGATTATATAAATCCACGTATTTTTCGATTAAAGGAATAAAAGTACCAAAGTCTGCTCTATCTTGGAAAACCATCAGTAGTTACTATAAATTCATCTGCAATTTGCATATTGTATGCAGGTTTTAATTGACTATTTTGCAGATGATCATCTTTCAAATGCATAAAAGTAGCATCGTAATCAGTCTTTGCATAACTATTTCTATTTGTTCCGATAATTTTTAAATGTCTATTGTTTTCCCTCATCTTAACATACGCTTCATCCATTAATTCAAACATTTTCTGTATTTTGTTTTTTCTCTTACCTTTTCCATGGACAAATATAGTTTTTGACATTTTAACTATTCGTTTCAACACTCTGCTCATTTTCATTAATCTATGCTCAGTATAATAATCAAATTTTAAATTTTTCTGATAATTTTCAGGATATTCAATGTATCTCACTGAATTTTTAATATCGTATGCACCGTAAATCTCGTTAAGTGAATTAATATTTTCATTTATTTTTTTACCTAACTTAAAAATAGAACTCATAATCCTACCACGCCACACAAAAGAATATCTGTTTGCATCAGATTCAAATTTAGTTCCATCTATATATATTGTTGTTAAATTAACATTAAATTGTTTGATAATATGCTTGTTTAAGCGACCAAAAAGAATACTAGTCTTTCCTTCTAGTTTCTTAACAAAATTATTAATACTTGTGTGCTAGGTGCTTTAGAATCACCTAGTAGGTACATAAAATTTATATTCTCTTTACAAGTTTTACTAATTTCTCTTGATGTTCTAATTCCAGTCATAAAACCATCCAAAACTAGTTTTAATAAGACTACTTGATTAAGTGTTGATCAACCAAATTTAGCAACACTTTTTTCAACAATTGCCTCCATATTTATTTGTTGAAATAAGTAATCAAAAGTTCTAACCATCGAATCCTTTGGAATAATTAATCCAATTTCTATAGGTAAAACTAACTGAAATGTGTTATAATTACGTTGTATAAAATTTGTGTTCATACTTATATTATACCAAAAAACCGTTGGAACTTAAAGCTCCAACGGCTTTTTGGTTATTTAGAGACTTTTTTTACAGCCCCTTTTTTATTTTGAAAAAAGAAATTATTTTTCAATTATATTTTTTAAAGTTGCTTGAAATTTTAAATCTTCTTTCTCTGTACGTTTTTTACTGGTCTTAATTTTTACTTTTGCCTTCAGTAATTTGGAGTTTAAATGTCTAGAAACTAAAAGACTATCAATATTGTTTTCATCGTATACTAGACCCGATTGGTTGATACATTTGGCTTGTTTAGATAATACTAAAGTAGCTAAACCATAATCGTTGGTAACGACTAAATCATCTTTATCAGTTAAACTTAAAACTTTATAATCAACACTATCAATTCCTTGGTCAACGGCAATTGTTTTGGCGTAATCAGAGTGAATTTGGTGGTTGAAATCAAATACTAATATTACTGGTATCTGATATTTTTTAGCTAATTCGGTAATTATTTTAACTACACTACAAGCATCAGCATCGACGATTATTTTCATCTTAGGTGGTCTGCTTTTGCCAAGGGAGTTTGTTTTTAAAATAACTGTTTTTTGTTATCGCATAGATTAAAATATCTTCTGTTTTATTTTTTACAAAAAAAGTATTGTACTGAATCCCTTCCGGAGTAAAACCACACTTTTCAATTACTTTTTTGGATTTTGCATTATTTGGTTTAACCGTTACAGAAATTCGCTTTAATTTTAAATACTCAAAGCCGACTTTAATTAAATTTTGGACTGCTTCAGTCATGATCCCTTTATTCCAATATTTTCTATTTAATGCATAGCCAATTGTAGCGTATTTGTTTTCAGTATTAAAAGCACCAAAATTACAAGTACCAATCATCTTATTATTTTCTTTGAAACAAATTGCGTAAACTGCAGGCATATTGTTACTTGGTCTAGTTAAAAAAAGCGTATCGATACATTTTTTGGTTTCTCTAACAGATGAATGGGTGGTGAATGTTAAATTTTGGACTACTTTTAAATCGCTACAATACTCAAACATATCCGTTGCATCTTGTGATTCAATAGGTCTTAAAATAAAATTAGAGCAGTTGATTATTGGCATATCTGTTAAAAATTTTTTTGTATACATCTTGTCATCTCCTTAATAAGTAAAATAGGGTGTTTAATTTATTTTTTTGAATTCTATTGACCAGTTAATACCAGTATCAATTTTATAGGTTGTTGCGAAATTGCCTTGATTTATCGCAACAGCAATATGAGAAAGAGAGTTTACATAAACGATTGGGTTACCAACCTTGACATTAGAAAATGCTTTTTCATATATCAAGATATTACTGTATAAAATATTTTGAGAATTGCTTATTTTTACGAGAAGTTGATCACCAAATTTAAGATTAGCTTTTTCAAATATATTTTCAGGAATGTTTGTCCATAAACTACCAAAACGGATATCTAAAATATCAATATTACCTTTAACATCCGTTTTTTTAATAATTTTCGGACTTAGAACGGGAAGAGTGACTATCTCTTCAATATTTAAAAATTTTCCGATATTTTCAAAATTAATTATTTCACTAGCTAATTTTGCACCAGTGTAAGCATAAATATCTCGTCCGTGAAACGTATGAATATTTTCGCTACCATTTAATCTATTTACGGTTTCATCAATTTCTCTAACTTCCTCGACTTGAGTGCTTGTTTTAAGATGGGTCAAAGTTCCGTTATTAGGAGTAACGATGTATTTATCATCTTTTAGTTTAACAACAATACTTTTTCTACTTGAACCAACCCCAGGATCAACTACTGATACAAAAACAGTGCCTTTAGGCCAAAATTTAACAGTTTGAAATAAGCGATAAGACGCTTCCCAAATATTAAATGCTGGAATATCATGTGTTAAATCAGAAATTTTTAAATTAGGGCAGACGTTGTAGGAAATTCCGTGCATTGCACAAACCGCACCATCTACCAACCCAAAGTCGCTTTGAAATACTAAGTTTTTAATCATTAATACCCTCCCTATTACTATAACATAAATTATATAAAATTTTATGCCAAATATTAATCATTTAGTCCATAATTATGAACTGAGATTGTGGTTTGAATTGACAGTCTGTTTTTGATTGTGCTATGATAAGAAAAAAAAAGGAGAATAATTATGACAGGACTTAGAGATTTTGAATTGATGATACTTGATCAAATACAAAATATTATCAGTTCAGAAATAGCGGATAATATCTGGTTATTTTTTACACATATCGGAGACATAGGAATAATTTGGCTTATATTTGCTGTAATATTAATTGCTTTTCCTAAAACTAGACAAATTGGTTTAATTTCCTTAACATCTATCCTATTGAGTTTTTTAATTACCGATTTGATTTTAAAAAATGTTTTCACGAGAGCTAGACCGTATAATTACCGTGATCTAACTTTATTGATAAAAACACCTAGCGATTATTCTTTTCCATCAGGACACACGAGTGTTGCGTTTGCCTTTGCTTTTGTGCTTTTAAGAGAAAAATTTACACTAGGGCGTTTTAAGGTTTATATACCAATAATCATTCTTGCAGCATTAGTTTCATTTTCAAGACTGTACTTATATGTTCATTTTCCTACAGATGTTTTAGCAGGAGTATTAGTTGGTTATACATGTGCAGTTATTGCCTACAAAATGCGAGATTTGATCATTAAAAATAAAAATTCAAAAAATTAAATTTAATCTTCACATTTTTATCTGTAAATACAAATTAAATAATAGTAACGCTCTTGGGTAAAGGTAATTTATAAAATCATTTTTATACGTGATATAATAAATAATTAACTATAATTTAAATTATAGTTAATTATTTTAAAAATAGGAGGAAAAGATATGAAAATAAGCGAACTATACAAAAATAAAAATGTCGTGATATCAGTAGAACTTTTTCCACCTAAAAAAGAGGTGGATTTTAAAAATATCGATAAAATTTTATCAAGATTAAAAGAGTTAAAAGTAGACTATATTTCAGTTACTCATGGAGCATTATCAAGTTTGCGTGATAATAAAACAGTTGAAATTGCGAAAAAGATAAAAAATATCGGAATTGAACCACTTGCCCATTTAACCTCAATCGGGTTAGAAAAAGAAAAGTTGATAGAAATAAAAAAAGATTTAAAACAAAGTGGAATCGAAAATGTTTTAGTTTTAAGAGGGGATTTACCTAAAAATCATCAGGTTAGTGAATACCACTACGCATCGGACTTAGTTGCTGAATTAAATGATGACTTTTGTTTAGCCGGAGCTTGTTATCCGGAAAAGCATCCTGAAGCTCAAAGTTTAAGAGATGATATTGAAATGTTACAAAAAAAAGTAGAGTTAGGTCTTGATTTTTTAATAACACAATTATTTTACGACAATGAGGACTTTTATTACTTTCGCCAAAAATGTAGAGAAAAAAATATCCATATTCCGATATCTGTGGGGATAATGCCAGTATTAAATACCAGACAAATTGAGAGAATAACAGGATTGTGTGGCGCTAAAGTGCCGGTTAAATTAAGGAAGATGATGGAAAAATTCGGTGATAACAAAGCAGCTTTAGAAGATGCAGCTGTAGCCTATACCACTGGTCAAATTATTGATTTAATTGCTAATGGTGTAGATGGAATTCATCTGTATATCATGAATAAACCACGCATATATGAAAAAATAATTAATAATATTAAATATATCCTTGAAGGACTCAACAATGAATAAAAAAGAGATACTTAGATATCTGGGTTACAAAAATCAAGAGATAGATGAAAATTTAAATAGTTTAATTGAACAATGTATTGCGGAAGTAGAAAAAATACCGTACCGAGTTATTAATAAAAAATTTAAATTAATTAAAGGTGAAAATGTTGTTGTTAACGATTATTTAGTCCTTAAAGGGAACGATATAAAAAAACATCTAAAGTACGCCGATCAATGTATCATCCTTTTGATAGCACTTGATTATCAACTGGAAAAATTAATAAACTTAAATCAAAAAATTAATTTGACTAAGGCGTTAATTTTAGATGCTTGCGCTTCGACATACATCGAAGAAATTGCTGATGAAATTACCAATAAAATTAAAAATGAAACAGACAGGTATATCACTTATCGCTATTCACCGGGGTACGGTGATTTAGCGTTAGATGTTCAAAAAAAATTAGTTGATTTAGTACAAGGACATAAAATAGGAGTAACAGTGAGCGATAGTTTTTTACTAAGTCCAAGAAAAGCAATTAGCGCAATCATCGGAATTCAAGATGTTGAAGATAGCAGACTTTTTGTTGGCTGTGATAAAAGTTGTGATTGTAAAAAAATCGATTGCTTGTATAGAAGGAGTTAATTATGTTAGATAAATTGTTGTTTTTTGATGGTGCAATGGGTACCATGTTACAAAATAAAGGATTGAAATTAGGGCAATTACCAGAAGTTTTAAATATTGAGCAAAAAGCATTAATTAAAAGTATTCACCAATCTTATGTAGATGCTGGAGCTGATGTGATTACGACTAATACTTTTGGGGCGAATGGTTTAAAATTTACAGGTGAACCTTATAGTTTAGAAGAAATTGTTAAAGCTGCTATATCAGCCGCAAAAGAGGTAAAACCAAACTATGTTGCCTTAGATATCGGACCGCTGGGAAAGTTATTAGAGCCAGCAGGCGATTTAAGTTTTGATGATGCTTATCAACTGTTTAAAGAAATTGCTGTGTTGGGTGAAAAATATCAAGTTGACTGCGTTTTAATTGAAACTATGAGCGACTTATTAGAGACCAAAGCTGCAGTGCTTGCGGTTAAAGAAAATACTAAATTACCTGTTTTTGTAACGATGACTTTTGATGAAACAGGAAGGACGTTTACCGGAACAGATCCCAAAACAGCGACAATCGTTTTAAACGGATTAGCAGTAGATGGTTTTGGAGTTAACTGTTCGTTAGGACCAAAAGAACTAATGCCGATTATAAAAGAAATTGTAAAATATAGTGAGGCAGCGGTTATTGTACAACCAAATGCAGGATTGCCTAAAACAGATCAAAACGGTAATACTTATTACGATTTAACAGTTGAAGAATACGTTGAGTACATGGAAATTTTTTACCAAGCAGGTGTTTCTGTTTTAGGTGGATGTTGCGGAACAACGGATAAATATATTAAAGCTTTAACCGAAAAGTTAAAAAAAGCCGAAAAAATTAAACGAACTGTTGAAAAAGGAACTTATGTTACAAGTTACGCTAAAACGGTAGAAATAGGAAAAAAAATTCAACTGATTGGTGAAAGATTGAATCCAGCTGGTAAAAAAAGATTAAAAAAAGCATTAAAAGAAAACGATTTAGATTATATTTTAAAAGAAGCAATAGATCAAAGAGACGAAGGAGCAACAATTTTAGATGTTTGTGTAACTTTGCCAGAAATTGATGAAGTAACGATGATGGAACAAGTAATTAAAGGAATTCAAAGTATTTTAGATATTCCGCTACAAATTGATAGTATCGATTATCAGACTTTAGAAAGAGCTTGCAGAATATACAATGGGAAACCGTTAATTAATTCAGTAAATGGGAAAAAAGAAAGTATGGAACAAATTTTTCCAATTGCTAAAAAATACGGTTGTGCCGTACTTGGATTGACCTTAGATCAAAAAGGAATTCCTAAAAAAGCTGAAGAGAGATTAGCCGTTGCTAAAAAAATTATTGAAACAGGACTTAGTTACGGTTTGAAAAGAGAAGATATTTTAATCGACTGTTTGACTTTGACCGCTTCAGCTCAACAAGAAGAAGTGTTTGAAACAATTAAAAGTTTAAAATTAATTAAAGAATTAGGACACCACACGATATTAGGAGTAAGCAATATTTCATTTGGCTTACCGAATAGAGTTTTACTGAATACAACTTTTATTTCTGCCTGTTTAGCAGCAGGATTAGACGCACCGATTTTAAATACCAAAGAAAAAAATATTATGGATATGATTCAAGCATTTAAAGTATTATCAAATGAAGATCTTGGTTCAAAAGAGTATATTGAAAAATTTTCTAACATAGTGAAAGAAGAAATTAAAGTAGCAGATTTGGATTTGAAAATGGCCGTGATTAAAGGACTTAAAGAAGAGGCTAAAAATATTACCGTCACACTATTAAAAGAAAAACCGGGGTTAAAAATTGTCGATGAAGATTTAATTCCTGCTTTAAAAATTGTCGGAGAGAGATTTGAGAAAAAACAAATATTTTTACCGCAATTAATTCAATCAGCAGAAGCAGTCAGTAACTCCTTTAATATTTTAAAAGAAAAATTGACAGATGCAGAATTAAACTTTAAAGAAAAAGGTAAAATAATTTTAGCTACTGTTAAGGGAGATATTCACGACATTGGGAAAAACATTGTCAAAGTTTTGTTAGAAAATTTTGGTTACAAAGTATACGATTTAGGAAGAGATGTTTCTAGTGAAAAGATTATTGAAGTAATGGAAAAAGAAAAAGTTTCCATTGTTGGATTGAGCGCCTTAATGACTACTACGGTAAGAAGTATGGAAAAGATTATAAAAGATATTAGAAAAAAGAATTTGGAAAATACGATTATTGTCGGTGGAGCAGTTTTAACACAAGAATACGCTGATATGATTGGAGCAGATTATTATGCAAAAGATGCCCAGATCAGCATCAAAATATTAGAGGAAATTTTATCTTGATTCAAATTATTGAAAACAATAGTTATAAACTGTTGTTTTTTTCATATATTTAAATAGTATTTTTATTAGATTTGCGAATTGTTAAAAAAGTAAAAAAAGAGGGAAAATCATTAAAAAAAAGCTATTTTTTGAACAAAAAAGGCTTAAAACGCCCTAATATTGAAAATTTCCTTGACTTAATATTTATTAAAGTTATAATTTGAATAGTAGATATTTTTACTATCTCATATTGGAGGATAAAAGAATGGATATAAAAGATATAAAAATCTTGGTAAAACTCGTAAATGATTCCAAACTAACAGGTTTAGAATTTTCAGACGGAAAATATAGTTTAGTATTGAAAAAGGAAGTAGAAGTTAAAAATTATCATCATGCTGATGTAGTAACTATGACTAGTCCACGTGAAGATGCATCAGAAATTACCGAAAAAATTGAAGAAATTGAAATAAAAGGAACACAGGTAAAAGCACCTTTAGTGGGAACATATTATATAGCTTCAGGCCCAGATATCGAACCGTTTGTAAAAGTTGGACAAACTGTGAGTGAAGGACAAGTAATCTGTATTGTTGAAGCGATGAAAGTGATGAACGAAATAAAATCACCAGTTTCGGGAACGGTAAAAAAAATCTATGTAACTAATGAGCAACTAGTCGAATTTGAACAACTTTTAATGGTAATTGAATAATGTTCAATAAGATTTTAATTGCCAATCGTGGTGAAATAGCGATAAGAGTTATCAGAGCCTGTAAAGAACTAGCAATCAAGACAGTTGCTATTTATTCAACTGCCGATAAAGATTCACTACATGTGCTGTTAGCAGATGAAGCGATATGTGTGGGAAGTGAAAAATCAATTGATAGTTACTTAAACGTTGAAAACATTATTAGTACTGCAGTATCTACTGGTGCTGAAGCAATTCACCCAGGATTTGGGTTTTTATCGGAAAATTCACATTTTGCAAGAGTTTGTTCTGAATGTGGAATTAAATTTATTGGACCAGATAGTGAAGTAATTGATTTAATGGGAAATAAATCTAAAGCTAGAGAGATGATGATTGAAGCCAAAGTTCCAGTTGTTCCTGGAAGCGAAGGAGAAATTCAAAACATTGAAGAAGGAATCTTAATAGCTGAAGAAATCGGTTATCCTATTTTAATAAAAGCCTCAAGTGGAGGTGGCGGACGTGGAATGCGTGTCGCAAATAATAGTAGTGAATTCAAAGCAGCATTTAACGGTGCTAAATTAGAAGCTAAAAATGCATTTGGAGACGATGCTGTTTATTTAGAAAAATTTGTAGCAAATCTACATCATATAGAATTTCAAATATTAGCAGATGAGCACGGGCGTGTAATTCATCTAGGGGAGAGAGATTGTTCTCTCCAAAGAAGAAATCAAAAAGTTATTGAAGAGTCACCGTCTTTTTGCTTATCAGAGCAAATGCGTGAAAAAATGGGAAAAACGGCTGTGCGTGCAGCAAAATTTATTAAATATAAGAATGCTGGTACAATCGAATTTTTAGTTTCAGGAGAAAATTATTATTTTATTGAGATGAATACTAGAATTCAAGTTGAGCATACGATAACCGAAATGGTTACCGGTATCGATTTAATTAAAGAACAAATCAAAATAGCTTATGGACAAAAATTAAATATTCAACAGAAAGATATAGTACTTAGAGGGCATGCGATTGAGTGTAGAATAAATGCAGAAAATCCCAAAGCCAATTTTAGACCAACTCCAGGGAAAGTTAGTTTTCTGCACGTTCCTAACGGTTTTGGCATAAGGTTTGACAGTTTGTTGTATTCTGGTTATACTTTATCCCCCTACTATGATTCAATGGTCGGAAAATTAATAGTATTAGGGGAAAATAGAGTTGAAGCTATTAAGAAAATGAGATCAGCCTTGAGTGAATTAATCATTGAAGGACTAGATAATAATATTAATTTTTTGCAAGTATTGTTATATGATACTAATTTCGTATTAGGTAAATTTGATACTTCATTCATTGAAAGACATTTGGAAGAGTTGTTGAAAAAATATGAATAATATACACGATACTTTTAAAAAGCGAAAAACACAATTAAATAGGATAAAAAATATTTGCCGACCAATTAATCGAAAGTTTAAAGTTGAAATTCCAGAAGGATTATATGACCGTTGTCCGGTATGTGAAAAAACAAATCACGTGCAAGAGTTAATCGATAATTTATTTGTTTGTAGTAGATGTAATAATCATTTAAGGTTAAGATCATACGATCGAGTTTCGATTATTGCTGATAAAAATTCCTTTGTTGAAAGAGGAAGAGGATTTATAACTACTAATCCTTTAGAAATTGATGGATATGAGGATAAAGTGGATGCATTAAAAGAGAATACTGGGTTAGAAGAAGCGTATATTTACGGTTATGCAGAAATTTTAGGTGAACCGTGTGTTTTAGGAGTTATGGATAGTTACTTCTTAATGGGAAGTATGGGAAGTGTTGTAGGTGAAAAAGTAACGGAGTCGTTTGAATATGCTATTCAACAAAAATTACCTATTATTCTCTTTACAGCTAGTGGTGGAGCAAGAATGCAAGAAGGGATTTTATCTTTGATGCAGATGGCTAAAACTAGTGGAGAAGTAGCGAGATTTTCTAAAAAAGGTGGATTGTATATAACTTTTTTAACTAATCCAACGACTGGTGGAGTTTCAGCATCATTTGCAATGTTAGGAGATATTCAACTAGCAGAACCAAATGCTTTAATCGGTTTTGCCGGACCGCGAGTTATTGAACAAACGATTAATCAAAAGTTACCTGAAGGATTTCAAAAAAGTGAGTTTTTGTTAGAAAAGGGCTTTGTTGATGCCATAGTTGATAGAAAAGACCAAAGAGATTTTTTGAAAAGAATTTTAGTGATGCATAAAAGAGGTGCAAGCAATGAGCGTTAAAGAAAAAATTGATAAAATTAAAAATTTAGAAAGTTCATTAAACGCTATGCTGAGTTCAAGTGAAGGTACTGATGTAATATTTAATGTTAAAAAAATAGAATTAGAAATAAATGAATTAAGAAAAGATGCTTTGAGTAATTTAACGGCTTGGGATAAAGTTCTTTTAGCTAGAGATACTAATCGACCGACAACTTTAGAGTATATCGCGATGATTTTCGATGATTTTATTGAATTACATGGAGATCGCTATTTTGGTGATGATGCTTCAATTGTTGGTGGAATTGCTAGTATAGGTGGCATTAATGTAACGGTAATCGGGCATCAAAAAGGGCGAACAACAGAAGATAATATTAAAAGGAATTTTGGGATGCCCAATCCTGAAGGATATCGTAAGGCACAGCGTTTGATGAAACAAGCAGAGAAATTTTCAAGACCAATAATTACCTTTGTAGACACACCGGGTGCATTTCCTGGGGTAGGGGCAGAAGAGCGTGGACAAGCATCGGCAATTGCGAGTATTTTAATGGAGATGAGTATGTTAAAAGTTCCCATATATGCTATTGTCACAGGTGAAGGTGGTTCAGGAGGAGCACTAGCACTTAGTTTTGCTAATAAAGTTGCGATGCTGGAAAATTCTACCTATTCTATTTTATCACCAGAAGGGTTTGCAACTATTTTATGGAAAGACTCTAAAAGAGCAGCAGAAGCAGCAGAAATAATGAAATTAACAGCAGATGATCTATATGAGTTAGGAGTTATAGAAGAAATAATTAAAGAACCTCTAGGGGGAGCAGGAGAGCACAAAAGAGTAACGGCTAATGAAATTAAAAAATCAATTGAAAAATTTTTACAAGATAATAAAAATATGCATGGAAGATATGCCAGACAATTACGATATGGAAAATTCAGAAAATTAGGTTCGTTCCAAAGATTTAATTACAGAGAACTATAGGAGAAAAATATGAATTATTCAGAAATTATAGGTGTTGGGAGCAGTGTACCAAAACTTGTTGTAAGCAATGATGATTTAAGCGAGTTTATAGAAACTAATGATGAGTGGATTACGGCGAGAACAGGAATTAAAAGAAGACGAATTGCAGTAGAAAAAAACACTTCAGATTTAGCGTTTGAGTCGGCAGTAGCAGCACTCAAAAATGCCGGTATTGATAAGCATGAAGTCGATACGATAATTGTGGCAACTTTTTCACCAGATCAACTTTCACCAAGTGTTGCCTGTCTATTGGTTAAAAAGTTACAACTGAAGTCTAGAGTGATGGCTTTTGATCTCAATGCAGCCTGTACAGGCTTTATATACGGTTTAGAAGTAGCAAAAGCACTGATTGAGAACGGGACTAGTAAGTGTACGTTATTGATTGGGGCAGAAGTTTTATCTAAAATTATGAATTGGGAAGATAGAAATACTTGTGTTTTATTTGGTGATGCAGCAGGCGCTATTGTCTTAAAAGTTAGTGAAGAAGAAAAAGTGTTAAAAAGCTATGTGGATTCTTCAGCTGACATTAATAATGTGTTGGGAGTTGCCAAGGAATTTAATAATAAATTTAAAGACTATGTACCAGTTAAAGAGTACTTGTATATGAACGGTGCAGAAGTATTTAAATTTGCAGTAAAGGCAGTTCGAGAATCTATAGAAAAAGTGTTAGAATTAAATAATTTAAATATTGAAGATATTGATTATATAATTCCCCATCAAGCAAACTACCGTATTATTAGTAGAGTGGCTAATAAAATGGGTATTGATATCAATAAATTTTATTTAAATTTAGAAGAATATGGAAACACTTCAGCAGCGAGTATTCCACTAGCATTAAGTGAAGCAGTGGCTTCTAAAGTTATCAAAGAAGGAGATAAATTATTGTTAGTAGGTTTTGGTGCAGGAATGACTTATGGTGCGACAATAATAAAATATTAAAGATGAGTATATTTAAAGAACTAAATTTAAAATATCCGATATTTCAAGGGGCAATGGCAAATATTTCTGATGCTAAATTAGCAGCAGCAGTTAGCAATGCAGGAGGATTAGGAATTATTGCTTGTGGAAGTATGGATAAAGAATTATTAAAAGAACAAATTAAAATGTGTAAAAAATTAACCGATAAACCATTTGGGATTAATTTAATGTTAATGAGTCCGTACGTGAGTGATTTAGTGGACTTAGTTATTGAAGAAAAAATTAGGTTAGTAACGACAGGTGCGGGAAACCCTGGTCCGTATATGGGGAAACTAAAAGCAGCGGGAATTATCGTAGTACCC
This sequence comes from Candidatus Bathyoplasma sp. NZ, assembly GCA_013332095.1. Taxonomy (GTDB): domain Bacteria; phylum Bacillota_I; class Bacilli_A; order MAG-NZ; family MAG-NZ; genus Bathyoplasma. The sequence continues at coordinate 77,165 of JABENI010000001.1, read as the reverse complement.
TTAGTTCCAAGTGTAGCCTTAGCAAAAAGAGTAGTCCGCTCAGGAGCTGATGCTGTAGTTGTAGAAGGGACAGAAGCAGGGGGACACATCGGTGAGTTGACAACGATGGCTTTAGTACCGCAAGTTGTGGATGCTGTTGATGTTGAAGTTATTGCTGCGGGAGGAATTGCTGATGGACGTGGAGTAGCGGCCGCCTTTGCTTTAGGTGCAAGTGGAATTCAAGCGGGAACAGCCTTCTTAGTTACTAAAGAATGTGGAGTTCACGATAATTATAAAAAAGCAATTATCAAAGCAAAAGACACTTCAACAACGGTAACAGGTAGAGGCACAGCAGCTCCTGTAAGAGTTTTGAAAAATAAAATGGCTAAGGAATATAACCGGATAATTAAAGAAGGTATTGATTTAATAAGGTTAGAATATCTTACTTTAGATTCATTGAAAAAAGCTGCTCGTGATGGAGATATGGAAAATGGTAGTTTAATGAGTGGACAAATTTCAGGGATGATTACTGAAGAAGTTTCTTGTGCAGAGTTAATCGAAAAAATGTTTAGTGAATTTAAAACTGTAGTTAAAAATTTAGGTAAAAATCATGGGTAAAATTGCCTTTGTTTTTTCAGGTCAAGGTGCACAGTATGTACAGATGGGGAAAAATTTAGCAGAAAGTTATGACATTATCGATGAAACTTATTTGAAAGCAGATAGGGCGTTAGGTTTTTCTATAAAGGAAATTTGTTTTATTGATAGTGAAAATAAAATTAATCAGACTAGATACACACAACCAGCAATTTTAACTACTTCGGTTGCAATTTTAAATTTACTAAAAGAAAAAGGAATTAAACCTGATGTAGTAGCAGGATTATCTTTAGGAGAGTATACGGCTTTAGTAGCAGCGAAGGCGATATCCTTTGAAGATGCAGTTAAATTAGTTTATAAACGTGGACAAATAATGGAAGAAAGTGTTAAAGACATACAGGGGAGTATGGTAGCTGTCCTTGGTCTAAATATTGAGAAAGTTGCCGAAATATGTGAAAAATTTTCTCAAGTAGAAGTTGCTAACCATAACACTCCGACACAAATTGTAATTGGTGGCGAAAAATCTCAAGTAGAGGATGCTTGTCAATTGTTGATAGAAGCTAAGGCTAAAAGATTGGTACCGCTAAACGTAAGTGGTCCATTTCACACTAGTCTGTTAAGCGAAGCGAGTAAAAAATTAAAGACGGAGTTAAAAAATTACCAATTTAGTAGATGTGATATTCCGGTTATATCCAATGTGACAGCGGATATTTTAAAGATTGAAGAAGTGAAAGATAAGTTAACTAGACAAGTGATGTCTAGAGTAAGATGGGTAGAGAGTGTTGAAAAAATGCTTGAATTAGGAGTTGATACTTTTATAGAAGTAGGACCAACTAAAGTTTTAAGTAGTTTTATTAAAAAAATAGACAGAAATGTAACTGCGTACAACGTTGAAAATATCGATACATTAAATAAAATTTTAGAAAAGATGGAGGCATCATAATGTTTGAATTAAATGGAAAAGTAGCATTAGTTACAGGAGCGAATACCGGTATTGGCTTGGAAACAGTAATTACTTTAGCCAAACAAGGAGCAGACATTATAATTAATTATCTGCACGATGAAGAAAAAGCGGAGGCAGCACTAGCCAAAGTTAAATCTTATGGCGTAGAGGCGATTCTAATAAAAGCCGATGTATCATCAATGGAACAGTGTAAAGAAATGTTTGAGAAAATCAAAGAACATTTTGGAAAAATTGATATTGTTGTTAACAACGCAGGTATTACAAAAGATAATTTGATAATAAAAATGAGTGAAGATGATTTTGACAAAGTAGTTAATGTTAATTTAAAAGGCGTTTGGAATGTATGTAAAATTGCGACCAAATTAATGATTAAGAAAAGAACGGGTCGAATTATTAATATGTCAAGTGTAGTTGGCTTCATGGGTAATGCAGGGCAAACAAACTACGCGACGACCAAAGCGGGATTAATTGGGTTGACAAAATCTTTAGCGAAAGAAGTAGGAATAAGAAATATTACTGTAAATGCCGTGGCACCCGGATTTATCGAGTCGCTAATGACCGATGTATTAGGCGAAGATGTAAAAGAGTACTTTAAGAAAAATATTCCTCTAGGAGTTTTAGGTAAACCGGAAGATATTGCAAAAGCAGTGGTATTTTTAGCAAGTGATGAAGCAAAATATATCACAGGGCAAACTATACATGTAAATGGTGGGCTAATTTAGGAGGAAATATGAAAAGACGCGTAGTTATTACTGGACTTGGAGCTATAAGCCCAATTGGAAATAATGTCAAGGAAAATTGGCAAAATATAAAAAAGGCTGTCAATGGTATCGGCGAAATTACCTTGTTTGATGCAAGTAATTTTGATGTTAAAATCGCAGCTGAAGTTAAAGGATTTGACCCTATTGAGCAGTTGGGGAAAAAAGAGGCTAAAAGATTAGATCGCTTTAGTCAATTTGCGATTGTAGCAGCTAGAGAAGCATTTGTTGATTCAGGAATCAATATCGACGAAGTGGATAGAGATCGTTTCGGGGTAATTATCGGAAGTGGTATCGGTGGCTTAGGGACAATTCAAAGAGAAGTTATTAAAGGTGAGAGTAAAGGTTATGGCAGAATTAGTCCTTTTTTCGTACCTATGTCAATAACAAACATAGCAGCAGGAAATGTGGCGATTGACATTGGCACTAAAGGTGTGTGTGTATGTATTGTAACTGCTTGTGCTGCAGGAACTAATTCCATTGGTGAAGCTTTTAGAAAAATACGTGACGGATATCAAGATATTATTTTATCAGGTGGAGCGGAAGCATCAATTACTAAAATAGGTATCGGTGGATTTAGTGTTATGAGGGCTTTAAATATGAGTAATGATATAAACCGATCATCAATCCCGTTTGATAAAAACAGAGGTGGATTTGTCATGGGTGAAGGATCTGGAGTTATTGTCTTAGAAGAATTAGAGCATGCTAAAAAAAGAAATGCTAAAATATATGCAGAAATAGTAGGGTACGGTGTAACTTGTGATGCAAACCATATAACTGCACCACGAGAAGATGGAGAAGGTGCGAGGAAATGCATGGCAAATGCTTTAGCAGATGCTAACTTAAAACCATCTAGTGTAGATTACATTAATGCACATGGTACTTCAACACCGTTAAACGATAAAATTGAGAGTAAAGCTATCGTTGATCTTTTTAAAGAGCATAGTAAAAAATTAAAAGTTTCAAGTACAAAATCAATGACTGGTCATCTGTTAGGTGGCTCAGGCGGTATTGAGGCTATTTATACAACTCTAGCAATCAAAGATGGTTTTGTACCACCGACAATTTCTTCAAAAGACATTGATCAAGAATGTACGTTAGATTATGTACTTGGTCAAGGTAGAAATGAAGAAATCAATGTGGCTTTGTCCAATTCATTAGGATTTGGTGGTCACAATGCGACGATAGCAATCAAAAAATACAAGGAGTAATAATATGGGATTAAACATTGAGGAAATAAAAGAAATAATTCCGCATCGATACGAAATGTTGTTAATTGATGAGGTATTGGAATTGGAACCAGGAGTAAGTGCGATAGCAATAAAAAAATGTACTGAGGACAGTTGGTTTTTTAAAGGTCATTTTCCAAATTATCCAGTTACACCAGGAGTACTGATGGTCGAAGCGTTAGCACAGACAGCGGCAGTTAGTTTTTTATCACTGCCAGAAAATAAAGGAAAACTTGGTTTTTTTGCTGGGATAAATAATTGTAAGTTCAAAAAACAAGTGTTGCCTGGAGATACTCTTACTTTAGAGATACAGACATTAAAAACTAAAGGAAGCATCGCCGTGGTAGCAGCAGTCGCTAAAATAGATGGCAAATTAGCAGTTAAAGCAGAACTGACATTAGCAATTGGTAATTAAATATTGACATCTAAGCGGTTTAGTTTTAAAATATAATAGTATATCAAAAATGGAGGAATAAAAATGTTTGAAAAAGTAGCGGAAATTATTGCGGATGAATTAAGCGTACCCAAAGAAAAAATTACTTTAGAAAGTGATTTATCAGAAGATTTAGGCGGAGATTCATTGGATGCTGTGGAATTGATTATGGCAATTGAAGAAGAATTTGATGTTGAGATTGCTGATGAAGATGCGCAAAAAATTAAAACAGTTCAAGACATTATTAATTTATTAGAATAATAATTTTAAGAAAAAAGACGCTGATAAAGTGTCTTTTTTTTATTTATAAGTAAAAAAAAAAAAAATTATAAAGATAGTGATAGAGGTGATATTATGAAAATCAAAAAAGAATTTATTATCATAGGGATTGTTCTATTAGGATTTATTATTTATCAGTTTGTCAGACCTAACGATGTAATTGCGATAGAGGAGGAAAAATTAGCAGTAGAAGAAAAAGGTTTAAACTATGTTTACGTTGATATTAAAGGAGAAGTGGAATTACCAGGAGTTTATAAACTAGAAGATACTTTAAGAATATATGAGGCAATAAAATTAGCCGGTGGAATAACGACAAATGCCTCGGTAAATGGAATTAATTTATCGAGTTTAGTGGAAGATGGATCGATTATTGTTATTCCAAATTTAGAAGACAAATCACACAACTTTATCAATATAAATTTGGCGACCGTTGAAATGTTAATTACTTTACCCAAATTAGGAGAATCAAGAGCAAAAGGAATTATTCAGTACCGAGAAGAAAATGGTTATTTTAAAAATAAAGAGGAGATTATGAACGTAACGGGCATCGGTGAATCAATCTACAATGAAATTAAAGATTTTATCACTAGTTAATAATTGGATTCATATTTTAACAGTTTTTTTAGCAATATTTTTGCCGATTGTTAATTTTTGGTTTATTTTATTTAGTTTAATATATTTTTTTAAATATTTTGTCTACCAAAAATATCTGTTAATTTTAATATTAATTTTTGCTTTAATTTTGATAAAATTAAAATTAAACGAAAGAGATTTTAACAGTTGTATTGTAATTGAAAGTTCTTTAAAAAATTCAATTTGTAAAGGAAAAAACAAAGTACTGGTTTACCAACAATTAAAAGTTGGCAATGTTTACAAGATTAACACTAAAAGATTACCTAAAAGTGATAGCGGAATATATTTATTTGATTATAGATTATATTTAAAATCAAAAAATATTAAATATATAGCCTATGATGGCGATTTAACTTATCTAGAAAGTAAATTTACCCCGTATTTAATCAAAGAAAAAGTAGAAAAATATTTAAATAATTTCACAGAACCATCAAAAAGTTATTTATATGCTTTAATAATCGGTGATAAAAGTTACTTAGAAGAAGAAAATTTAACTAAAATAAAAGACCTAGGGATAATTCATCTATTTGCAATTTCCGGACTGCACGTAGGCTTGCTGTATTTGATTTTAAATTATTTTTTAAATATTTTTCTAAAGGAAAAAGCTAAAGACAATAGCATAATTGTGTTTTTTAGCATTTATTTAATTATCACTGGCTTTAGCGTATCGGTGTTAAGGACAGTATTGATGGTCGTTTTAAAAATATTTTTTAAAAGACTAAAAATACCTTTCAGTAGTTTAGATTGTTTAATAATGGCTTTTTTTATAATGATTACTTTTAACTTATACAGTATTTTTGACAGTGGATTTCAATTGTCTTATATCGTTACCTTTTCTTTGTTGTTGAGTAGAGATATTGTTAAAGGAAACTATTGGAAACAATCATTTTCTTTAAGTTTATTAGCACAATTGGTTACTTTACCGATTATTATTAATTTAAACAACCAATTTAATTTAATAACTATTTTTGCAAATATTATCTTTGTTTTCTTTGTTAGTTATATTTTATTACCGATAACATTTATTAATTTCCTGTTAAAAGTTACTGAGATATACAATTATATAATTTTTATTTTTGAAAATTTGTTAAACGTATTTAGCAAATTTAGTTACAGTTTAAATGTCGGAAATTTACATCCACTACTAATTGTAATTTATTATTTATTGTTGTATCAACATTTTGTAAAAGTTGAGAAAAATAAAAGAAGCAACTTTTATTTTTATCTGATTTTAATATGTTTGATTAGCAAAATAAATTTTGTCGATCAAGTTTATTATTTAAATGTAGGGCAAGGAGATAGTACGTTAATAAAACAAAAATTTGGTAGTTGTAACACATTGATTGATACAGGAGGAATGTTTAGAAGAGAGATAGTTGACACTAATGTACTGCCTGTTTTACAGGCAGTCAATATTTTTGAACTAGATTATTTAGTTTTAACGCACTCCCATTTTGACCATGTAGGTGGGGCAAAAAATATAATCGATGACCTTAAAGTAAAAAATTTAGTTATAAGTGAATACAATAATGGCAAACTAATAAACGAAATAGTAGATTATGCTGAAATAAAAAAAGTAAATGTTATAAAAGTAAAAAAGGGGGACCGTTATGGTTGTTTTAATGAATTTACTGTAATTGATCCAAATCAGTTTAGTAAAAAAATAAATAATCAATCGATAGTACAGGTTTTAACTTTAAACGGCTTAAAATTTCTTTTTTTAGCCGATGTTGAAAAAACAGATTACCAAATGAATATTGATGTTTTAAAAGCTGGACATCACGGTTCTAATACTTCTTACAGTCAAGAAATGCACGAAAAATTAACTCCAGATATAGCAATTATTTCGGTTGGAGAAAATAATTATTACAACCATCCATCGATAGAAGTTTTAAATATTTTGCAAGATACAGATTACTATCGAACGGACAAAGATGGCACAATTATTTATTTTGGTATTTTAAAAGGTATATTTATAAATACTAATACATATAATAAGTATATCTTAGGAAAAATCCTAGGATTTAACATAAATAGCTGAAAGAGAAATCTTTCAGCTTTTATTTATTTGCGAATATGATATAATTTTAGTATAAAAGGAATGATCGAAATGAAAAATGTGTTTTTATACTATGGAGAAGAAAGTTATACTTTGCAGAAGAGAATAAAAGAATTGATTAAACAGTACGATATAGATGAATTTAATTTGGTAAATTACGATTTAGATGAATCTAATTTAGTAGATGCGCTTAGAGATGCAAAAACAATTCCATTCATCAGTGATAAGAAAGCAGTAATAATTAAAAATATTAATTTTTCTGAACTCGATACGATGTTAGAAAATGAACTGCTCAAATATCTGGAAAATCCACCGAATTCTACACTGTTATTTTTAATGCCGACAAAGTTAGATTATAGATTAAAGATAGTAAAAAAAATTAAAGAATTAGCGGAAGTGAAAAAATTTGAAAAAATTGATGTTAACAATATGGAAATATCAATAAGAAATTACTTTAAAGAAATTAATTTTCAAATAGAGTCACAAGCGATTCAAGAGATAATAAAGCGTGCTGATAACGATACATACAGTGTTATCAATGAGTTGAATAAGTTGGCGCTGTATGGGTTAGATGAAAAAAAAATAACGCAAAAGATGGTAAAAGAATTAGTTTCATTAAATGTGGAAAAAAATGTTTTTAATCTAATCAATGCGATTGTAGATAAAAAAATTAATTTAGCTTTAAAAATATATTATGATTTAATTTCAGTTGAAGATCCAATTAAACTGTTGAGTTTAATTGTCAGTAAATTTAGAGAATTAAATTATGCCAATATTTTAATAAATAACGGCTATTCAAAAACAGAAATCATGAAATTTTTTAATGCAAGTAGTGGTAGAGCTTACTATATTATGGAAAATGCTAAAAAAGTTAATCTATCGTATGTAAAAAAACAAATGGAAAAATTAAGTGATTTAGACATCAAAATTAAAAGAGGAATTGTCGATAAAAAAATAGCGGTAGAGATGTATTTATTGAGTATTTAAAAAGGACAATAAAGTCCTTTTTTTTAATATTTAAATAAAAAACATCTAACTAGATGTTATTTTATAGTGTTTACAAGTTTTGTCAAATAAGATTTTTTTCTAGCAACATAGTTTTTGTGTACTAAGCCTTTTGCTAGAGCTTTGTCTAATTTTTTATATGCAAAGTTATTTGCTGTAACTGCTACTTCATGTTTATTGTTATCAACAGCAGTTTCAACTTGTTTAATTGCAGTTCTCATTGAAGTTTTAAAAGCAGAATTTCTTAATTTTGCTTTTTGATTAGTTTTAATTCTTTTCTTTTGTTGTTTGATATTAGCCAAAAAATCACCTCCACACTAACATTTAGATTCTAACAAATAACTTCCATTAATGCAAGGTGCTAATTAAAAAACCTCAAAATTAAAAAAAAAATTTATTTAAACTGCTCTCATTTGTATAAATTTTATGAATTAGATAGATACTAATTTTAGAAATTGAGGTGGATTTTTTGAATAAAGAATATCGTAGTAGAACTGATTTAGCTTACGAAGAAGTAGAAAGTTTAGAAATTGATGGTGTTAAGCAAAGTGAATATATTCACAAGGATGTTAAAATTCATAAGACAGTTGTCGAAGAGATGGGGAGTAAACAACTAAACAAAAAACCAGGAATTTATTATACGGTTGATTGTTCTGATTATTTTTTAACCAATTACAATAGTTATGATGATTTAGAAGAGGTCTTGATCGAAACCCTAAAAACAATGTTTAAAGAATTAAACATTGGAGAAAAAAGTAGTTGCTTAGTAGTTGGGTTAGGAAATGAGAAAATTACTCCAGACTCTCTAGGACCAGCAGTAGTAAATAATATTTTTGTTACTAGTCATTTATTTGCCCTTCAGCCAGAAAATATTCAAAAGGGATTTAGAAAAGTGAGTAGTTTAATTCCCCGAGTAATGGGTGATACTGGAATTGAGACTTTTGAAATTGTCGATGCGATTACTAAGAGAATAAAGCCTGACTTTTTAATAGTTATTGATGCTCTTGCAGCAAGAAATATTCAAAGAGTAAATCAAACTATTCAATTGACTAATACCGGTATTCATCCAGGAAGTGGAGTAGGAAATTCACGTAAAGAAATTTCAACTGAGACATTAGGAATACCGGTAATTGCGATAGGGGTTCCTACTGTTGTGGATGCAGTCACTATTACAAGTGATACGATAGATTTATTAGTTAAATATTTAAATCATGAATTTGATGCTGGGAAAAAAGAGTTGTTGGTTACTAGTAACATGAAAGATATCGATTACACAAAAGAAGTAGATATGGAGAGGAAACAACAATTTTTAGGACATTTAGGAGTTTTAAGTGAAGATGAAAAAAGAGAAGTGATATACGAAGCGCTAACTCCTACTGGCTACAACATGATTGTCACACCAAAAGAAGTAGATGAAAACATTGAAAACTTATGTTTAGTTATCTCAAATTCACTAGATAAGGCATTACATAGGGACTTCCGTTAATATACTGTAATATGGAAAAGTTAATTTTATTATTATTTATGTTACAAGAGGAAGTAATTTGTTTATTTTTTGTAAACATAAAATTAGAACCAACAGATGTAATTGTCAATGTTTTGAAAATAATAGGACCTAGTAATTTTTAATTGAAAACTAAACATTACGTAGTTATATTATTTTTCTTGCTTTTTTTAGTGATGAATCAAGCTAGTAGAACAAGTGTCCAGCAGGATTTAAATGAATTTGAAGTTCAAATTAATGAGGGGGTTGGAATTGAAGAAAGAGAAATTCATTTCAACGATTTATCTAATGTCAACAGTTTAGGAAAAATTTTAGAAATAATATTTGATAAAACAGTGGCCTTTGTTTTGGATTTTTTTAAATTAATTTTTGAAAAAATTTTTGCTATATAATAAATTAACAGTCAAAATATGATATAATATTTGGTAAGAGAGAGGTGCTGAAAATGAATTTACCAAATAAATTGACAATGTTAAGAATAATAATGATACCAGTGATAATATTTGTTTATTATTATAATCAAAATTATTTAATAATGCTAATACTATTTATCGGAGCTTCAATTACCGACTATTTAGATGGTTATATTGCAAGAAAATATGATCTAGTAACAAATTTTGGCAAATTAATGGATCCACTAGCAGATAAGTTATTGATTATGGCATCTTTATTATTATTTATTGATGCAGGAGTTATAGCAACGTGGATAGTGATAATTATCTTGAGTAGAGAATTTTTAGTTTCAGGAATCAGATTAGTAGCAGGAGCATCGGGTAAAGTAATTGTAGCGAGTAAATTAGGAAAAGCCAAAACATTTTTAACTATGTTAACAGTAATAATATTATATTTTAATATGTTATTGACAGGAACTGTAAGTTTAATTGGAACTTGGCTAATTTATTTATCGCTATTTTTAACAGTTATCTCGGGTCTAGAGTACGGTATAAAAAATAAAGAGATAGTATTTAGTGAGAGGTAAAAAAGATGAGTGATAAAAGAACAAAAGCATTAGAAGATGCAATAAAAATGATTGAAAAACAATATGGTAAAGGTTCGATTATGAAATTAGGGGATCGTGCTCATGTGGAAATTGAATCAATATCAAGTGGCTCTATTTTAGTAGATAATGCTCTAGGTGTTGGTGGTTATCCAAAAGGTAGAATTATAGAAATTTTTGGACCTGAAAGTTCAGGAAAGACAACACTTGCCTTGCATGCAATTGCTGAATGTCAAAAAGCTGGTGGGAATGCAGCATTTATAGATGCAGAGCATGCATTAGATCCTGTTTATGCAAATAAATTAGGTATCAATACTGACGAACTACTGTTGTCACAACCAGATACAGGGGAGCAAGGATTAGAAATTGCAGAAGCGTTGATTAGAAGTGGTTCAATTGATATTTTAGTAATAGATTCAGTGGCAGCACTAGTTCCTGAGCAGGAAATACAAGGTGATATGGGTGCGAGTCATATGGGGTTACAAGCGAGATTAATGAGTCAAGCAATGCGTAAATTATCAGGAGCAATTTCTAAAACAAATACAGTTGCGATATTTATTAATCAATTGAGAGAAAAAGTTGGAATAGTATTTGGAAACCCAGAAGTTACACCTGGGGGGAGAGCACTAAAATTTTATTCAACAATTAGAGTAGATATCAGACGTTCGGAAGCAATTAAAATCGGTACTGAATTTATTGGAAATAAGACAAAAATAAAAATTGTTAAAAATAAAGTTGCCCCACCGTTTAAAATAGTAGAGGTTGATATTATATACGGAGAAGGAATTTCTAAAACCGGTGAAGTTTTAGATTTAGCCGTTCAAATGGATATAATTGCGAAAAGTGGTTCATGGTTTGCTTATAAAGAAGAAAAAATCGGACAAGGTAGAGAAAATGTTAAAAAATACCTAAAAGATAATTTAGAAATTTTAGGAGAAATTGAGAAGAAAATAAGAGAAATAATGAAAAGTTAGTCAATCTAACTTTTTTATTTATAAAGTAAATTGTAAATTGATTGTTAAAAATTGAAAAATAGTGTATACTTTTTACAGTGTCAGAAAAGAGCAATTGTAGTTGCTTTAATGGAACTTATGGAGGTATGAAGTGGAGGAAATTGGATTATTGAGCATTGCTCTATTTATTATTATTGGACTAGTACTAGGTGTGATAGGAAAAATTATAATTGATAGTCGCACGATGAAGTCAGTTAAAAAAGAGTCTAATAAAATTATAGAAAATGCAACAAATGAAGCGGATAAAAGAAGAAAATCAACTATTATTGAAACCAAGCAAGAAATTTTTACAATAAAGCAAGCAGCTGATAAAGATTTAAAAGAGAGAACAAAAGCGGTAGTAGATGTTGAACAAAGGTTAGCACAAAGAGAAGACCGGTTAGACAGTCGTGCTACTAATTTAGATAGGCGTGATGAATCTTTAGATAAAAAAGAAAATCAGTTAGATTCTAAAAAAATTGAATTAGAAGAAAAAAATATTCAAATGAAAGATTTAATTAGTGAACAAGAGAAAAAATTAATTGAAATTTCTAAAATTAATGTTGCAGATGCACAAAAATTAATTATGGAAAAAGTAGAATCGGATATGGCTAATGAGATTTCTAGTTATATCAAAGATGCTGAGTTTGAGGCTAAATTGATAGCTGATAAAAAGGCAAAAATGATTTTAGCAAATTCAATTATGGCCTATGCTAATGATGCTACGACAGAGAGAACAGTTTCAGTAATTCATTTACCAAGTGATGATATGAAAGGTCGGATCATTGGTAGAGAAGGTCGTAATATTAGAGCAATTGAAGCATTGACAGGTGTTGATTTAATTGTTGATGATACTCCGCAAGCAGTAGTATTATCGGGATTTGACCCAATTAGAAGAGCAATTGCTAGAAAAACTTTAGATAGTTTAGTAGCAGATGGTAGAATTCACCCAGCTAGAATTGAAGAATTAGTGGAGAAATGTCGTAAAGAGATTGACATTGAAATTCGTGAAGCTGGTGAACAGGCAGTGTTTGAAACTGGTATTGGAAAAATCCATCCAGATTTAGTCAAACTAATTGGGAGACTTAAATATAGAACAAGTTACGGTCAAAATGTTTTAAAACATTCTATTGAAACCGCATTTTTTACTGGAAGAATGGCAGCAGAGTTAGGTGAAAATGAATTGTTAGCTAGAAGAGCGGGATTACTTCATGACATCGGAAAAGGTGTAGATCACGAAATTGAGGGAAGTCACGTTGATATTGGGATTTCTCTAGCTAAGAGATATAAAGAGAAACGAGAAGTTATTGATGGTATTGCATCGCACCATGGCGATCAAGAACCAAATACAATCATTGCTGTTTTAGTTGCTGCAGCAGATAAATTAAGTGCAGCTAGACCAGGTGCACGAAGTGAATCAATTGAAAATTATGTTAAACGTTTAGAACAATTAGAAGAAATTTCTAATAAAATTGAAGGTGTTGAAAAAGCATATGCTATTCAAGCTGGTCGTGAAATACGAGTAGTAGTTAGACCTGAAGAAATTGACGATTTAAAGGCACATACAATTGCTAGACAAATTAAAGAAAAAATTGAAAAAACAATGGCTTATCCTGGCACGATAAAAGTTATTGTTATTAGAGAAACTAGAGCGGTAGATGTGGCGAAATAAATATAATTCTTTAATGGTAGAAGTTGTTAGTTTAGGAGAAGAAATATGAAGATTTTATTTATAGGAGATGTATTCGCTGCTCCTGGTAGAGAAATAGTTGAAAAATATTTAAAAGAAATTAGAAGTGAACATAATATCAACATTGTAATTTTAAACGGTGAAAACTCTGCACATGGAAAAGGTATTACCGAAAAAATTTATAAAAAGTTCTTGACTATGGGAGTGAATGTGGTAACCATGGGTAACCATACTTGGGATAATCATAATATTTTTGATTTTATCAGTGAAGCAAATAATTTAATTATTCCAGCTAATTATGCAAACAGCGTTAAAGAAGGGTTAAGATATAAAATACTTAACTACAACAGTAAAAAAGTGGCAGTTATTTCCTTGATAGGAAGTATTTATTTGCCTGGACCAAATAAGTGTCCGTTTGAAACTGCTGATCAATTGTTAGAAGAAATTGAAGCAGATATTATCTTTGTAGATTTCCACGCAGAAGTAACCAGTGAAAAAATTGCTTTAGGATATTATTTAGATGGTAGAGTTTCAGCCGTTATCGGAACACATACACATGTCCCGACGTTAGATGCTAGAATTTTACCTAAAGGAACTGCTTATCAAACTGATGTTGGAATGAATGGCGTTTTAAATGGAGTTATTGGAGTGAGTAAAGAAGGCGTAATAAATAAATTTATTACAGGTCTTCCAAATAGGTTTACAGTGTTTGAAAGCGGCCCTAGACAGTTTAATAGCACAGTAATTGAAATTAATGATATTACGAATAAAGTAGAAAATATATACACTATAAATATAAAAAAATAATAAATAATAAATAAAACAATAAATGACAAATTTATTAATTTATTTATGGTAATATTGGTCATAAATTAATAAAGATACGAATAATATTAGTATCAAATGAAAAAATAGGAGGATTAAAAATGGATGTATTAAAAGTATCAAGTAAATCAAAACCAAATTCAGTGGCAGGGGCGTTAGCAAATGCGTTTAGAGAAAATGGAAGGGTTGAAATGCAAGCTGTGGGAGCAGCAGCAATAAATCAAGCAGTAAAAGCAGTTGCGATTGCCAGAGGATATGTTGCACCAACAGGGAAAGATTTGATTTGTATACCAGCGTTTGCGGACGTTATAATTGATGGTGAAGAGCGTACAGCAATTAAATTAATTATTGAAGCAAGATAATCTGATAGATTATTATGATAAAAAGAAGGGGCTGTAAATAAATAGAATTTTATTCTATTTATTGCAGTTTCTTTTTTATTTTTAATAACTTGATAAATTATTTTAATAAATTTAATCATCTTTAAAATACCGATAAAGAATTTATAAATATAAATAAATAGTGCAACGTTATTTTTTTATATTTATATTATTATTTATTGATACGTGATATAATTTATTGAAAAGTGAAACAAAGGTGAATAATATGAAAAAAAATTATAGTAAATACTTTAAAAAACCTTCTTTAAGTTCTGCTAGAAAAAGGATAGAAAAAGTTAATAAAATTGAATTTACAATAGCAAAGAAATATGAAAAAATCGGAAATGGGAAAAACTTTTTGGTAAAAACATATGGTTGTCAAGGAAATGAAGCAGATTCTGAAAAAATGGCTGGAGTATTAACTAAATTAGGATTTAATAATTGTAGTGCTCCTGAAGAGGCTGATATTATTTTAGTGAACACTTGTGCAGTTAGAGATAATGCAGAAGTGAGAATTTTTGGAGAGTTAGGAAGATTATCATCACTAAAAAGAGTTAATCCTAATTTAATTTTAGGTATTTGTGGATGTATGCCTCAAGAAGAAAATGTAGTAGAAAAAATATTACAAAAATGCCATTATGTAGACTTAGTATTTGGCACACACAATATTCACAAATTACCGGAGTATATTTACGCTGCGTATTTACAAAAAGAAAGAGTAGTAGAAGTGTTTTCAAACGTAGGAGATATTGTTGAAAATGTTCCTAAAATAAGAAAAAATTTAAAAAAAGCTTGGATTAATATTATGTATGGCTGCGATGAATTTTGCACTTATTGTATAGTTCCGTATACAAGAGGAAAAGAGAGAAGTAGAAAGTCGGAAAATATTATCTTAGAAATTGAAGAATTAGTTAAAGAGGGATATAAAGAAGTTACGTTGCTAGGTCAAAACGTAAATGCATATGGTAATGATTTAGATATAAATTATAAATTTGCTGATTTACTTGAAGAGTTAAGCAAGACAGAAATGAAACGAATTCGTTTCACAACTTCGCATCCAAAAGATTTGGATCTGAGAACTATTGAAGCGATGGCACGTGGGAACAATATAATGGAGCACTTTCATTTACCTGTACAGTCAGGTAGCGATGATATTTTAAAGAAGATGAATCGTAAATATACTAAAAAAGAATATATCCATCTAGTTAAATTACTTAAACAGCATATGCCTAATATTTCTATAACTACGGACATTATTGTCGGATTTCCAAATGAATCAAGAGAAGATTTTGAAGATACGCTAACTTTATATAGAGAAGTAGAATTTGATAGTGCGTTCACATTTGTGTATTCAAAAAGAGAAGGAACTCCAGCCGCCAAACTGGTGGATACAGTCAGTGAAGAAGAAAAGAAAAATCGTTTACATGAACTAATTGAAGTTACTAAAGAGGTAAGTAATAGCAAAAACAATCAATATATTGGTAAAGTAGTGGAAGTTCTTGTAGATTCGGTTAGTAAAAATGATGAAGACTTTTTAAGTGGATATTCTAGAGAAAATAAATTAGTGAATTTTAAAGGAGATGTGAATTCGATAGGTAAAATAGTCTCCGTAAAAATAACAGGAGCAAAAACTTTTTATTTAAAAGGTGAAGAAATTTAACTTCACTTTTATTTTTTTTATCACGATAATGCATAAAATAGGCGGATATATAATAGTATTTAATAGGAAGTTATAAGAAATACACAACTTATTCACTTTTAATTCAAAAGTTTTTCTAAAACTGTTGACATATGATTAATAAAGTAATAGAATAGGGTAGTAAATCAATATAACAACAAGGGGGTAATATCGAAAAACTGTTTGTAGCATTAGCGTAGTTGTTACAATATATAGTAATATCAACTACGGTAGAGGGTTAGAAGTAATAGAAGTAGCGTAATTTAAGAAATAAAAAAAATCATTTAGTTAATGAAAATGAAAAATTTAGAACTGTTATCTATTTTGATAATAGTTGGAATGGTTGTTAGATAAGAAGACACTAAAAAAAACTGTGACTAACTAACGACTATTGAAAAAGAAATGAAAAGTATGGAATTTAAAATCATCAAGGAGGAAAAAAGATGAAAAAATTATTTTCGATTTTAGTGGCTATTGCATTCGTTATCACGTTAAGTGCATGTACGCCGGAAACTGTTGAAATAGAAATTATTAAAGAAGTAATAATACCTGGCGAAACAATTGAGATAACAAAGGAAGTACCTGCAAATGTAATAAATGATAGAAGTTATAAACCGGGGAATTATTTCAATTTTGTTAAAGAAAGCGGAGAAAACGGAAAAGTAACAATGGTAAACTTGTTTGTTGATAGTTATGGAACTATTGCAGGTGTGGCTTACAATGATACAGATAGTCGAAGTTCGTTTAAAGCTGATGCATATGGAAATTTATATGTATTAATTAAAGGGGATGGAGTAACTGTTCCAAATGCTTATAGGAGATTAGACAACGCAACTGTAGCACCAGAAGATTATCCTAAAAAGACAGATGCAATCACAGACAATGACTTAATTTATGGGCTTCATGGTGATGATTCAGGATTAGAAAATCAGCTTGATCAAGAAATTAAACAATTAATCACTATTAGTACTTATGAAACTGCAAGAGTTTTAGGTCTTAGTTGGATTAAAGATGCTGATTTATTAGCAGAAAAAATTGTAAACGATCAAACTACTTATGGTATTCAAACGAAAGTAGTTGGTGATAAGACAACTGCTATTAATGTTGTAGGGGTAGATTTAACTAATGTTGATGTATTAATTGATTTAGTTCAAGAAATTTTAGATGGTGAAGCAGCATTAGGAACTACTGATACAGTAGAAGAACCAGTAACTACTAATGAATATGGTGAAACTGTAGTAGAAGGAACATATACGCCAGGGTTATATTATGCACACACTCCTAGAGATGTAGACTTTGACTCAGGATTAGTACAATACGTATTCGGTTATATAGTAGTCGACCAATACGGGGTAATTACTGGAGTAGAATTCGACAAAAGTACTAAAGGTGGAACTGAGTCTGTTTTAGATAGTGATTTTGCAGGACAAACTGCACTGTATGCTGATTCATTTGTTAAAAATCAAGGATATATTTCTGCGACTAAAGTA
Organism: Candidatus Bathyoplasma sp. NZ; assembly: GCA_013332095.1. Taxonomy (GTDB): domain Bacteria; phylum Bacillota_I; class Bacilli_A; order MAG-NZ; family MAG-NZ; genus Bathyoplasma. The sequence goes on along the minus strand of JABENI010000001.1, from coordinate 59,676 downwards.
TTGGATACTGAAGATTTAGATGAAGATGGAGAAGAAACTGAAGTAATAGCAATGTATGCTGATAACATTGCCGGAGTAACTATTGATATCTTACCATTAGTCGATGTACAAAAAGAAATTGCATTAGTTAGTCAAACAATACAAGATTCTGTATACCATGTTAGTAATGATGATAGTTTCTTATATTTAACTGTTAAACATGGAAAAATTCAAGATGTTTATTATGATGAATTAGTTCAAACTGATACAGCATATATAACAGATGAAGATGGGGATCAACGTCAATTATATACATATGATCGACAAAAATCACCAGGAATAAGAGTAGAAAGTGAAACGTTATTAATATATGAAGATGGTAACGATTATATATATGCTGGAGAAGAAGAAGTTCTAGAAGACGGTTATGAAACGGGATATACAGTAGGCGCGGATATTGAGTTCCATCTTGACGAAGATCAAGAAATTGATGAATTAGCTACATTAATGCCAGTACAAGGAAACTACACTAAACAAGGATTAGATTCTGACTGGGGAGTTGCAATTCGTGAACTTAGTAAAAAAGTAGTTGGTGAAACTAATAGCAACGTATTTGATTTGAATGCTGATTTAGGTGTTTCTTTAGAAGATGTTCAATCATTCCAAGTATTATTAAATGAAGCTTTAATTCAAGCACAAGATGTTAATAATGCAATATATGGTTTACTTGATATCTATAAAGATAAAGATAAAGTTAAAGCAGTAGAGGAATTTGCTGAAGGTGCGTATTATGGAGCATCATCAGCTGATAAAAATGGAGACCAAGCGTTTGTTTACTTCGTAATTGACAATGTAAATGGAGATGGTACAATTGGACACAGTGCAAACGGATATGATCGAATTATAAATTTATACATGGATGTTACTACTGTAGGAGATGATGGAAAATTAACAACATACACAATGTTAGGAGATGATGAATCTTTCAGTTTAGATGAGGAAAATGAAGAAGAAGGTGCTACTGATGACGACACTGATTGGTATGAAACGGTAGGTCGTAATCTTACTACAAATATAGGAGGGAAAAGTTACTTACAAGAATATGCAAATGAAATTACAAAGCAATCTTCTGAATATGCAGATGGTTATAGCTATGAAACTGATGAACCTTTAACTGTTACTGGTAAACTTACTAAGAGTGACTTACATGCTCCATTAGAAAATCAATTTATCGATGCAGTTGAAAGCGCAATTAATGATGCCTTATTGGCAGTAGTATCAGAAACAGCAAATCTATATTTAGATCAATTCAGTGATTTAGCAGATCCTGTTACAGGAGTTCAATTGCAATCAAAAGTTAAGTTAAGTGCATCAACGGTTGCTATATTTACTGATGATGAAAATGGAAAATCTTTGCCAACTGTTACTAGTGATACAGATAAAAATATAGTCTATATGTTAGGTTTAGCGCCTTACAATGAATGGGTAACTGGAAATTATGACGACTATAGAACAAAAATAATTAATGATAATATAGTTGATATAGGTAATGATGATATAGTTCCTACTACTACGGGTACTGTTAAGTTATTTGATTTTGGTACTACTAAAGACTTTACTGTTGAATTTAATAGTGCTGACGAAGATATATTAGAAATTAAGAAGGAAAAATTTGACCCAAAAGAGATTTTATCAGATTCTGAAGTAGAGGTAGAATTAATTTTAAAGTGGAATGGTATTGAGTATACCAGAACTGAAACATTTAAAGTATTAACGGCATCTACAATAAACGGAAATTTAGCAGAAGATATTACTATGGATAATGATTTTTATATTGAAGATGCAATTGATGTAAATGGGGATGATATCAAACTTCCAACAGTTACATACGCAGATTTTAAACATTACAATGGTAATCCATTAAAAGCGGAAAATGTTAAATGGACTGACGAAGCAGGCGATCCACTTCTCGGTACAAACATACTACCAGTTATTTTGTCAGGAGGTCGTTCTATAACTAAAACACTTGTATTAAGCATTACATACAAGACAGATAGTGGTGATGAGGATATTAGTACTATAACTAAAGAATTCACTTATAGATTATTAACTAAAGAAGATGCAATTACTCAAGTTTTAAATGAAGCTAAAGCTGGAAACATCTTAAATGATGGAAAAGTTACAATTGAAGGTAATATCGAATTAGATGAAGAAACTTCAGTATACGGATTAAGATATGTATGGTTCGATCAGAGTAGATATGATAGTTATGCTGATTTGTCTGTGACTCAGCCTGTGCCGCCTGTGACTCCGCCTGTGACTGCATCTTATGATACTTTAACTACGAATGAACCGTTAGACAAGGTTGATAATAAATATATATATAATATAGAAAGAAACCATGAATCATTGTCTGATAGATTACATGTAGCACTTATAGATAATGTTAACCAAAATCATGTAATTACGGATGTAGATGATTATTTAACTGGAACTATTCGCCAAAAATCATTCGCATTTACTAAATTAGCTTTAGGAAAAGAAGAACTTTTAGAAAAATTAACTGAAAATGTGGAAGCACGTCTTGGAAAAATCGATGAAAAAACTAACTTTGTTGCAATAGAGGTACCTGTTAGTTTATCTCTTGAGGACTTCACTGGTGACAATGATGGTAATAAGAAATACAGAGAAATTGATAAAGACTACGTAAGAGACAATGATGGAAAAACTGATAACAAGCCTATACAAGTAGTTAGCGAGAAAGATACAAGAGTTGAAGTTAGAATAATAGATGAATTTGGAAATGACGTTGTATATAGTGAATATATGACAGAAAATGAAAATGTAGATACTGACAGTCAATTTTATGATAAAACTGGAGTTGCATTTCCAGTTGTAGTTTTCTCAGGTATTGACCCAAATATTAATTCTTTCATTGTTGAAATTACTTACAGAATTGATGTAGATGGAGATGGTAATTTTGATGAAGAAGAAGAAGATGTAAAATTAGTTGTTAAACAAACATTTAATATTGTTACTGCTATAGATCTTAGCACTCTAGAAGCACCAGTAGTAACTGAATAAGATTTATTTAAGATGTCATTTGAAAAAATGACATCTTTTTTATTTTTTAAAATTTAAAATAAAAAGACTAACTAGTTTGATAATTTTAATTATCTAATAGCGTATTTTTATCGTTAGCAAAAATATAAATATATTTTCTTTTTTGTTTGGCTCTTTTTAAAATTTTTTGCATACTATAGAATAGGCGCTTAAAAAGGAGGTAGACATGAGTAATATTAGAGAAATTGTTACAAAAGCAGTTGTTAGTAAAGGAACAGGTAATTTTAAAACTGTTGAAAATATAGAATTAGGGGAGAAGCCATTTAGTATTTTAGGATGTTGGATAATAAATAATAATTTTACAGCAAATAAAATTGATTCAGTAGTAGAATTAGATGGAAATTTTGAAATAAATATTTGGTATACTTTAAATAATAATACAAAAACCGAAATAGCTAAAAAGGTGATTAATTATACGAATGATGTAATAGTAAAAGATGTAGTAAAAGATACACTTAGTAGCGATATGGATGTTATTGTTAAAATGGTTCAACAACCTACTTGTTTAAATGCATCAATAAATGAATTGACTATTGAAGTTGAAATATCTTATGAAGTATTAGCTGAGGTTATTGGAGAAACGAAAATGAAAGTTAGTGTATTTAATCCAGTTGAGGAAGACAACATAGATGTTAATGAAGATTTTATTGAAGAATTTTAGTTTTTTTTGTCTGTAGATTAGAGTGTTATTTTAACACTCTATTTTCTTTTTTAAGATTTGTTGTTGTTTTTATTAATTTATTTGGTATAATAAAGATTGTCTAATTGAAAGCGAGTGATGTGAATGAAAAAATTTTTAATGTTAATGACAATGTTACTTTTATTGAGTGGTTGTAGTCGAAATCAAGATGATACAAAATTTTATAGACATAGCGTTACTTATAATGAACATTTAAACACTACTACAATGGTAACTTTTTATTATCAAGATGAAATAAATAAAGATAGCATCGATGTTGAGATAGAAGCAATACTAAAAAAAGCAGATGAAACTTACAATGTTTACAATGAATTAAGTGAATTGAGTAAAGTTAATAGAGATGCTGGATCAAGAACCGTCACTATTAGTGATGAGTTACTTAAAAGTATCGAAGTTTCTTTAGAGTTAGCGGAGCAAACAGAGGGGAAGTTTGATCCTACCGTTTTACCGTTAGCAGATTTATGGGAAATTAACGGTGCAACTTTTTATTTAGGAGGAAATATTCCATCTGCTGAAGCTATTGAAAGCACGCTGATGAATGTTGACTATAAAAACATCATTATCGAAGGAAATGAAATAAGTTTTAAGGAAATAAGAACCAAAATAGATTTAGGAGCAGTTGTGAAAGGCACTATTGCTTATGACATAGCTACATTTTTAAAAGCTGAAGGAATTACTACCGCAATCATAAACGTTGGAAGTAGTTCACAATACGTTTTTGGAAATCGTTTAAAAGAAGCGGGAGTAGATAAGGAAATAACTTACTACAAAGAAACTACCGAACCTATTAGAATAGGTACTGCAAATCCGGAATTAGAAAATGAAGATGTTATTTTTATATTAAATGAAACAAATACCGGAGTATCAAAAACAGGCATTGACCAACAATATTTTACTGGAAATAATAAAATTTATCATCATATTTTTAATACTACTACCGGATATCCAGTCGAAAATAATTTATTAGCAGTTCAAGTTGTTAGTTCCAACAATTTAAAAATAGATGCGTACAGTACAATGTTATACATTTTAGGATTAGAAGAGGGATTAAAATACGTAGAAGAACATGATGATTTGGAAGCAATTTTCTTTACCAAAGATAAAGAAATTTATATTTCAAGTAATATTAAAAACTATCAGTTAGTAGATAAAAGTTTTAAAATAAAATAAATTAAAAGAGATAATATTCTCTTTTTTTATTAGTTAAAAAAAGGTTAAAGTTTAAATTAATTTGTTGTTAATTCATGTCTTTTATAGAAGAAGAAGTTAAAATGTAATTATTGAAAATACTATTTTTGAGAAAAAATAAAACTTTTTATTAAAAGTGAAAATTATTTATATATTAATAGACAATACTAAGGTAAAAATATATAATAATATTAAGATAGAGGTGATATAATGAAACCGAGTTTAATTATAAAAGATTTAAAAGTGAGCGTTGGTGATAAAGAAATTTTAACTGGCGTAAATTTAACAATAAATGGTGGAGAGGTTCATGCAATTATGGGACCAAATGGGACAGGTAAATCAACATTATCCAATGCTGTGATGGGACATCCAAAATATCAGATAACAAGTGGAACAGTTACATTAGATGGTGAAGATCTTTTGTCGATGACTGTTGATGAAAGAAGTAGAGCAGGTCTTTTTTTGGCAATGCAATATCCAAAAGAAGTTCCTGGTGTTACTAATTCTGATTTTGTGAGAACCGCTTTAAATAAACGGAACGTTGATAATGAAATTAGTTTTGTAAAATTTTTTAAAAAGTTTGAAAATGCCGTAGCCGAACTTAAAATGCGTGAGGACTTACCACATCGTTATTTAAATGAAGGATTTAGCGGGGGAGAAAAAAAACGTAACGAAATTTTACAGATGAAAGTTTTAGAGCCAAAAATTGCGATTTTAGATGAAATAGATTCTGGACTAGATGTTGATGCTTTAAGAATTGTCGGCGAAAATATAGCGGCGATGGTAAACGATAACTTTGGTTGTTTATTAATTACACACTACCAAAGACTGTTAGAGTATATTAAGCCAGATTTTGTCCATATAATGATAAATGGTAAAATTGTTAAAACTGGAGGAATCGATTTAATTGAGAAAATTGATACTTCAGGTTACGACTGGATAAAAGAGGAACTTGGCATTAAGATAGAGGAAGATACAGTTGATTTAGATGACAGAGTTATTTTGGGTAATTGTGCAGTTAAAGAAATAATTAAGGAGTAGTGAATATGAATATTGATAGTATTTTTAAACATAATCAAAAATCAATTGTCGATATTAGGAAAAAAGCTTTGATTAGAATGGAAAAATTAGATTTACCTAATTTAGGGAAGTTTAGTTTGAAAAGTTTTGTCAGTAAAAGCTCTAAGATGAAAAATTTGTTTTTGAATGTTTCAGGTGAAATACCGAGTGAGATATCTGATTTTGTGACCGAAGATACGAGTAATGTTTTGGTTATAAAGGACGGAAATATTATTTATGATAAATTAGTTGATATGACTTATAGTATGTATATAAACGACATTGAAACTGCTTATGAGGAAAAACCGGAATTAGTGTTAAATTATTTCAATAAAGAACCGGATTGTTTTAAAGAAAATACTTTAACCGCTTACAATACTGCTTATCACAATAGTGGATTACTGATAGATATTCCACCTAACAGCGTGTTTAAAGAAGAAATTAAAATATTTTATATCCAAGATAACAACGATTTTATCAATAGAACAGTTATGCGCTGTGGAAAAAATTCTAAAATAAAAATCATTGAATTTTTTATCAGTAAAAAGACTTCAGTTAAAAATAATGTAACTGATATTATGGCTTTTGCTAACAGTAAAGTAGAGTATACTTCAATCGATTTGTATGAGGCAAACAATAAAATTTATACTGCTCTTAGAATAAATGCAAAAGCGAACAGCAGTGTCGATATTTTAAGAGCTGTTTTATGCGATGCTAATATAATGGCGGATACATCGATTAGGCTGTTAGAAGAAGGGGCCAATGCTGAAGTTAAAGTTATTGTGATTGGTGATGGTTTTGAAAAACAAAATATAAATACTTATACTTACCACGAAGCAAAAAATAGTTTCAGTAATATTATTAATCATGGAATTGCCTTGAATAAAAGTAGAATTATATTTAATAATTTTGGCATTGTGGCTAATGGATTTAGTGGTTCTAAAGCATTTCAAAAAACAAAAGGTGTTATTTTAGGAAAAACAGCGACTCTAGCAGCAAATCCATTTTTACTAATCGACGAACACGATGTTGAAGCAGGACATGGAGCGACGATAGGAAGAATTGATGATGAAAAGTTATTTTACTTAATGAGTAGAGGATTGAGTAAACAAGATGCAGAAAAATTAGTGATAAATGGTCTTATTAGACCGATTATCGATATTTTTGAAAATCAAAAATTAAAAGAATGTTTTGAAAATCTTATAAATAGAAAATTGGGAAATTAAGATGAATTACAAAAAAGATTTTCCAACAATAAAAGATGGATTAATTTATTTAGATAGTGGTGCTTCTAGTTTAAAACCTTTACAAGTTACAGAAGCAATAAAAGATTATTATACTGAATATGGTGTAAATATCAATCGTGGGGTGTACAGTTTAAGTTACCTTGCGACAGCGAAATATGAAGAAGCCAGACAAACTATTGCTGATTTTATCAATGCGGAGTTTGAAGAAGTCATCTTTACAAGAGGGGCATCGAGTGCCTTAAATTTAGTAGCTTCTAGTTATGGAATGGACAATATAAATGAAGGTGATGAAATAATTGTTTCTGAATTAGAACATCATTCTAGTGTAATGCCTTGGCAACATGTTGCTAAAGTAAAAAAAGCGAAATTAGTTTATCTTCCTCTAAATAAAGAAGGAAGAATAACTGTTGAAAACTTTAAAAGTGTTTTAACTGCTAAAACGAAAATAGTTGCTTTAACTTATGTTTCAAACGTAATGGGATATATTACCCCTTTGGAAGAAATTATTAAATTAGCACATCAAACAGGAGCAGTGGTCAGTGTAGATGCTGCGCAAGCAGTACCTCATAAAGCTGTTGATTGTAAAACTTTAGATTGTGATTTCTTATCGTTTAGCGGACACAAAATGTGTGGACCAACAGGAATTGGTGTTTTGTATGGAAAAAAAGAATTGCTTAACAGCATGCCGCCGATAGAATTCGGTGGAGATATGAATGATAACGTTGAATTGTACGAAGCGACTTTTAAAGATAGCCCCTATCGATTTGAAACTGGGACAATGCCAATTGCGAGTGTTTTTGGTCTGCAAGAAGCTGTTCTTTATTTAAAATCAATTGGAATGGAAAAGATTTTAAAGCACGAATATAAATTACGCAGTTATGCGGTTGAACAATTACAGCAAATAGCCGGGGTGACTATTTATAATCCAAATGCTGAAACGGGGATAATAGCGTTTAATATTGATGGTGTTCACCCACATGATGCCGCGAGTTCCTTTGATGAAAATAAAGTGTGTTTAAGAGCAGGTCATCACTGTGCCCAATTAGTGACTAAATGGCTCAACGTACCGGCTACTTTAAGAGCGACATTTTATCTTTATAACGATTTAGAAGATGTAGATAAATTTATCGATGCAGTAAAAAAAACAGTAAAATTTTTCAAAGAATTTGGGAGTTGATAATATGAGTAATTTAGAAAATTTATATAGACAAGTTATTATGGATCACTATAAAAACCCACGTAATAAAGGGTTAGTGGAAAACGAGGAATATGTAAAATTTAGAGTTAAAAACCCTTCATGTGGTGATGATATTACTATTCAAACGAAAGTAGTAAACGGCTTAGTTGAAGATGTTCGCCATATCGGAAGTGGTTGCAGTATCTGTTGTAGTAGTGCTTCCGTTATGAGTGAAACATTAATTGGAAAAACGACTACCGAAAGTTTGAAAATTATCGAAAATTATTATAATATGGTAAAAGGAAATGACTATGACAAAAAATTAGATATTGGTGACGCTGTTGTCTACTCAGGTGTATCTAAATTTCCTGCTAGAGTCAAATGTGCTAGTATAGCTTGGCAGGCGATGGAGGAGTGTTTGAAAGATGGAAAAAACTAAAGAAAAAATTGTAGATATAGTAAGTGATTATAAATATGGATTTAAAACAGATGCCAAAGTAATAATTGATACTGGAAAAGGACTGAGTAAAGAAGTTGTTCTAGCAATTTCAAAATATAAAAATGAGCCTGAATGGATGACAGAAATTAGATTGAAAGCCTACAAATCATTTTTAAAGTTGAAAAATCCAAATTATGGACCAGATTTAAGTGATATTGACTTTAATGAATATACTTATTATATTAAGTCGAGTGATAAAGTTGGGAAAAATTGGGATGAAGTTCCCAGTGAAATAAAAGACACTTTTGAGAAGTTAGGGATTCCTGAAGCAGAACAAAAATATTTAGCAGGAGTATCAACTCAATTTGAATCGGAAGTAGTTTATCATAGTACGATTAAAGAACTTGATGATTTAGGAGTTATCTTTTGTGATACGGATACTGCTTTAAAAGAATATCCAGAATTGCTGAAGGAGTACTGGGGACAAGCAATTGCTCAAAATGATAATAAATACGCTGCTTTAAACACTGCTGTTTGGTCTGGGGGATCTTTTATTTACGTACCAAAAGGAGTAAAAATAGATAAACCACTACAATCGTATTTTAGAATTAATTCTGAACAGATGGGACAGTTTGAAAGAACATTGATTATTGTCGATGAGGGAGCGAGTGTCCACTATGTAGAAGGTTGTACCGCACCGCTGTATTCAAAAGATAGTTTACATGCAGCAGTTGTTGAAATATTTGTAATGAAAGATGGCTACTGCCGATATTCAACCGTTCAAAATTGGTCAAACAACATTATAAATTTAGTTACCAAAAGAGCTATAGTTTTGGAAAATGGTCTGATGGAATGGATTGATGGAAATATTGGAAGTGGGCGTAATATGAAATATCCAGCTTGTATTTTAAAAGGTCAAGGAGCTAGAGGAACAACTATTTCGATTGCTTTTGCAGGGAAAGGTCAATACCAAGATACCGGCGCTAAAATGATTCATTTAGCACCAGATACTAAAAGCACAATAATTTCTAAATCACTTTCACGCGGTGGAGGAAAAGTAAATTATCGTGGAACCGTACTACAAAATAAAAATGCCATAAATGCTAAAAGTAATGTTCAGTGTGACACGATAATTTTAGATGGAATATCTTCAAGTGATACGATTCCTTTAAATATTGCTCAAAATAACCAGGTGACAATTCAACATGAAGCAACTGTGTCAAAAGTAAGTGATGAACAATTATTTTATTTGATGAGTCGCGGTTTAACCGAAAAAGAATCATTAGAAATGATTGTGATGGGATTTATTGAACCGTTCGCAAAAGAATTGCCAATGGAATACGCCGTAGAGTTAAATCAATTGATAAAACTTGAAATGGAAGGTTCAATAGGATAAACAATAAAAAAAGTCAATCATTTTAAAGATTGGCTTTTTTAGATACTAGGAAAATATTTTTATTTATTTCAAAATTATTTTGGTAAAGTTAGATAAGTCGCTAAAAAAATAAAATTGCTAAAAATCTTTCTTAAAAGACATTTTTATTAACTTATAGAGGTATATACCTCTTTTTTTTTGCATACAATTTATCGGTGAAACGATATGTATTTTAAAGTTAAAGGAAATGGACCTGATGTTATTTTGTTACACGGTTGGTTACAAGATCATAGAAGCCTGAATCTTATAGGCAACCAACTAGAAAGTAAATATACTGTGTATCAAGTTGACTTACCAGGTTTTGGGAATACTCCTCTAGAGGTCCCATATGATATTGATGATTATGTAGAAAATCTACAGATCTTTATTTTGAAAAATAAAATTAAAAATCCTATTTTAATTGGTCATTCATTTGGTTGCAGAATAATTGCTAGATATGTTTTAAAATATCCGGTGGAGAAAATTATTTTAATCGATGCCGCGGGCTTATTAAATAGAAAACTTGATTATTATTTAAAAGTATACTCATATAAGTTTATTAGAAAAGTGTTAGAAATATTTAAACAAAAACAATTGATTGATAAACTTAGAAATAAAGTAGGATCAACGGACTATTTACAGTCAGATGTAATGCTAAAAGAAGTGATGAAGAAAACTCAAACTAACGAAACCAAGAACTTGAAAAAAATTAAAGTAGAGACTTTGTTAATTTGGGGAGAAAATGATGAGATAACTCCTTTAAAAATGGCTAAAAAATTTAATGATTTAATAGAAAAGTCTGGATTAGCAGTAATAAAAAATAGTGGGCATTTCCCCTTTATTGATAATCCCTATATGTTTTTAGAGGTTATTAATAACTATTTATTATGAGGTGGGAAAGATGATTTTATATATAGCATTATTTAGTTTGTTTTTTAGTTATCAACTGTACGACTCACTGTATAGATTACAGTTAGCTAGTTATCAAAACGAAAGTTATTTAAAATATTACTTTAAATATTTTAAAGAAAAAGAACTTTGGTTAATAATTTTTTTACCACTATTGTTATTTAATAGTACCGAAATATTAGTGAGTATATTAGTTATCTGCTCCCTAGCAATTAGAAGGAAAAATCGTAAAAAATTAGTCTTTACCGCTCGAGTAAAAAGATTAATTGGTTTGTTATTAGTGGTTATTTCGATAGTAGTATCTCTAATATACTACTTAGGATTAGTCAATTATGTTTATTTCTATCTGCTATGTTTAACCGTTAATTTTACTGTTATTACTTGTAATCTGATTTTAAGTCCGTACGAAAAGTATCTTAAAAACAATTTTATTAAATTAGCTAAACAAAAAATTAGTAAAGTGGATATTAAAATAATAGGGATAACTGGTAGTTACGGAAAAACTTCGACCAAAGAATTTTTAAACAGTTTATTAGAGAACTATTTTAACGTTTTAAAAACACCGAATTCTTTTAATACCCCAATGGGAATTACTAAAGTAATAAACAATAATTTAAAAGAAAGCAATCAGTATTTTATTACTGAAATGGGGGCCAGAAAAAGGTACGAAATAAAAGAATTAACGGATATTGTTAAACCTGATTTAGCAGTGTTGACGTGGATTGGAGTCCAGCACTTAGATACTTTTAAAACGATTGATAATATTATTAAAACAAAATTTGAAATAGTAGAAAATTTAAAAGAAGGTGGCGTGGCTTTTTTAAACACTGATTGTGAATACATCAGAAACTATCCAGTAGCAGATAAAAAAATTATTACTTTTGGCTTTGAAAACGCTGATTATACTGCGAAAAATATTAAATATACCAATGAGGGCACTAGTTTTGATATTTATTATTCAGATGAATTTTTACTTGATGTTGAAGTTAAATTACTGGGGAAATACAATGTCTATAATCTATTGGTTAGTGTAGCAGTTGCTCATTATTTAGGTTTAAGTTTGAATCAAATCAAAGCTAGCACCTACACTATTCAGTCCGTGAAAAATCGTTTAGAAATTAAAAATAATAAAAAACTTACAATAATTGATGATTCTTACAATTCAAATCCACTTGGGTTTTTGATGGCACTAACTGTTCTCGGTCAAATGTACGGAGAAAAATATTTAATTACGCCAGGCATGGTTGAGTTAGGTGACTTATGTGAAGAAGAGCATAAAAAGGTTGCTGGAAAAATTGATCAAACAGTAGACTTTATTATTTTAACAGGTGAAAATGGTTTGATCCTGAAGCAATATCTAAACAGTAAAAATGTTTACTTGGCTAAAGACTTTAAAGATGCAATGGATATTTTTCATAAAATATACGATGGAAGAGAAGCAATTCTTCTATTAGAAAATGATTTACCAGATATCTACTAAGGGGGAAAAAATGAAAATAGGAGTTGTTTTTGGAGGAAATTCGGTAGAGCATGATATTTCTATAATTACCGGAACGATAATTATGAATAAATTGCGAGAATTACACGAGGTTATACCACTTTATTTAAATAAAAATAATGAATTATTTACTTCTAAAAATTTTTTTGAAATCGATAACTTTAAAAAAGAAAAAGGAAAAAGAACAGATTTTGTTCACGGTGGAATCAAAAAAGAACATTTAGACCACGTTATGATTTGTGTCCATGGGAAAGATTTAGAAGATGGAAACATCAAAGCAGTTTTGGATTTTTATCAAATACCAAACAGCGGGGTTAATTTAATTGCCAGTGCTGTTTGTCAAGATAAAATATTTTTTAAAGATGTTTTAAAAAGCAAAGGATTTTTAGTACCTGAATATTTTGAAATTACCAAAGGGGTGTGGTTTAACAATTATCAAGCAGTGTTAGAACAAATCGAAATAGCTTATCCGATAGTTGTAAAACCTAGCACTTTAGGCTCAAGTATCGGCATAAACATATCTAAAAATAAAAGAGAGTTAATCGAGCACATTTCCTTAGCTTTCAAATATGACAGCAGTGTTATTTTAGAAGAATTTTTAGAAAAAGAAGAATTTGAAATAGCGGTGATGGGTAACGGTGATGAAGCAATTCTAAGTGAAGTGAAAAAAATAGATGCTGATTTCTTTAGTTTTAAAGATAAGTATGAAAATAAATATCGCGGAAGTAAATTGTCTCAAGATCAAAAATTAGAGGAATTAGTAAAAAAGGCTTACTTTAGTTTAAGGTTAAACGGTGTGGTTAGATTTGACTGTTTTAAGGTAGGGGAGCAGTACTACATTAATGAAGTTAATACTATTCCGGGTAATTTAAGTAGGAATTTATGGAATTTAAGTGATGAAGAGTTTTTTAATAATTTATTTAAATACAGTCATAAAAAAGAAATCATTACTAGTTTTAAAAGTAGTTTTTTATACAACAGTAAATTTTATAAAAATAAATAAAGATTTCCAGGGTTTGCGACGTTTAACGTTAGCAAACCTTTCTTTTTATTAGAAATAAATAATAATTATTGTTATAATATATAAAATACTAAGGAGTGAGAAATAATGGAAAGTTACGTCAGCGAATTAACGATTTTTGCTAATCAGTCAAATAGTGTTGCTAAAATAGAAATCTTTAAAAACAAAGGTATTTTGAATGACAAGCATTTTCATTCTGTTAAAGCGATTACTATTTTGTTAAATAACGATGATTTTGAGTTAGCAGGGCTCTGTTTTAAAAAATTTAAACCGAATATAGTACTAGAAAATATCAAGGTGCTTAAACTAGGAAATCGGCTTTTAATAAATGATAGTTTGTTAGAAATTACCGAAGTTGGGAAAAACTGTTATTTGAATTGTGACATTGGAGAAGATAGTAAAAATTGTAGTTTAAAAAACAATGTATTAGTGGCAAAAGTAGTCAAATCAGGACATATTAATTTAAATGATTCAGTGAAAGTTATTACTTTTTAATATTTTTATATGATGTTAATCAGATATTTGTTATAATATAATAGATTACTTTAAGAGGTGAAAGATATGAAGAAAGCGGATTTTGCTTTAATTGCAATATTATTTGTCGGCATTATCGGACTTTTTTTATATCTGAATGATTTTGATAAATACGTGGATTATTATGTAGAAGTGAGATACGATGGTGAAGTTGTCGATAAATATCTTTTAGATGATAACTTAGAATTCACGAAAACTTATCAATATAGCGGAACTAACACCGTTGAAATAAGCAATGGAACGGTCCAGATAATTGATGCAGATTGTCCAGATTTAGATTGCTTAATAGCTAAAATAACTAAAAATAGTATAAATCCAGTAATTATTTGTGCGCCAAACAGATTAGTCGTAAAAATAATTGGTGGAAAAGTATTAGTAGATGGAGTTGTCTAATGGAAATAATAAAAGTTGAAAATATGTCTTTTTCTTATTCAAAGGAAGAAATTTTTAAAGATTTTAATATCGTGATAAACAAAGGTGAATGGATTACTATTTTAGGTCACAACGGAAGTGGAAAGTCGACTCTGACAAAAGTGATGATCGGTTTATTGAAAAAAGAAACAGGAATAATTAAAATAAACGGTATTGAATTAACCGAGGAAAACGTCTACGATGTCAGAAAAAATATCGGTATTGTTTTTCAAAACCCAGATAATCAATTTGTGGGCTCAACCGTTAAAGATGACTTAGCTTTTGGTTTAGAAAATCTATGTTTAGCACACGATGAAATTGAAATGAGAATTGAAAAATATTTAACGAAAGTAAATATGTTAGAATATAAGGATAAAGAACCACACAATTTAAGTGGTGGAGAAAAACAAAGAGTAGCAATAGCTGCTGTTTTATCAATGGAACCAGAAATTATCATTTTAGATGAAGCGACTAGTATGCTTGACCCTAAAGGTAAAGAAGAAGTAATTGAGGTCATCAAAAATTTAAGTGAAAATAATACTGTTATCACAATTACCCATAATTTAAGCGAAGCTATTTTAAGCGACCGAGTAATTGTTTTAAATAAAGGAAAAATTGTATTAGATGGTAAACCGCTAGCAGTATTTAAAGAAACAGAAAAAATTTTATCAGCAGGATTGGATTTATTACCATCGATGAAAATTGCAAATAAATTAGCAGAATTAAATTATCAAGACGAAGAATTGAAAGGTATATTATGGGAATTGAATTCGAAAATGTAAATTATAAATACGATAAGAGAAACGCTAAATATGCAATTAAAAATATTGATTTAAAAATTGATAGTTTAAATGAATTTATTTGTTTAGTCGGTCATACAGGAAGTGGAAAATCAACTTTGATTCAACATATGAACGGATTAATTTTAGCGAATAGTGGAATAGTAAAAGTATCGGGCAGTGATGTGAAAAAAACAAGAAATATCAACAGTGTTAGAAGAAAAGTTGGCATGGTTTTTCAATTTCCAGAGTACCAATTATTTGAAGAAACGGTAGAAAAAGATATTATTTTTGGACCGACTAATTTTGGTGTATCTAAAAAAGAAGCTATTTTAAAAGCGAAAGAGGTAGCTAAATTGGTAGGACTTGAGCAAACTATTTTAGAAAAATCACCGTTTAATTTAAGTGGTGGAGAGATGCGTAGAGTGGCGATAGCTGGCGTTTTAGCAATGGAACCCGATATTTTGATATTAGATGAACCGACGGTTGGATTAGACCCAAAAGGACAAAGAGAGATGATGGAATTATTTAAAAAAATTCACCAAACGACGAAGAAAACAATTATTGTGGTAACTCATGATATGGATGTAGTTAGTGAATATTCAACTAGAGTAATTGTAATGAAAGAAGCAGAAAAAAAGTTTGATGGTTTAGCTAGAGATTTATTTTTAGACCAAAAGTTATTAGAAGAGCTTAATTTGAAAAAGCCAACTTATATCAAAATTGCGGAAAAGATAAATAAAAAACTTAATCGTAATTACCAGATAGGTTGTTTAAGTTTAGCTGAATTGATCAAAGAAATAGTAAAAGGTGAATAAAGATGAATGTGATAGTAGGTAGATACATAAATAGAAATAGTTGGGTCCACCGACTAGATCCGAGAATGAAAATTCTTTCCTTAATTATTTTAATGATTGGAACTTTTATGACTTCAACATTGATTAATATGTTATGGATATTAGCAGGGGTCTTTTTACTGATATTAACTTCTAAAATTTCTTTGCTAAATTTTATAAAATCGTTAGTGCCACTCTTATTTTTAATGACATTTACTTTTGTTTTTCAAGTTTTGTTCAACAAGCAAGGGCCAATAATTTCGACCTTAACTTTAAATTTGAGTTTTATCACGATTTTATTAAATGTAGTAGTAATTATCGGCTATCAAATTTTAAAAAGATTTAGAATAAGAGGTTTTTTTTGGTTTTTATTAACATTTGCTTTTATCATTTATTTGTACACTTTAAACTTAGGGACCCCTTTTAAAATTATCAATTTAAATTTATATCGAGATGGACTAACTTTTGGATTGTTTTTACTCGTCAGAATAATTATTTTAGTAAGTGCATCTAGTCTACTTACATTAACGACTAAACCTGCTGATTTGAATAATGGTTTAGAACGTTTGATGAAACCATTAAAAGTTTTAAAAGTACCAGTTGATGAAATGTCAATGATGATTAGCATTGCGCTGAGATTTATTCCAACTCTGTTGGATGAAGTAAATAAAATTATGAAAGCACAAGCTTCTAGAGGGGTAGATTTTGCCAGTGGAAATATTAAAAAAAAGGTGGTACAAATTGTTTCTCTTTTAGTCCCAATGTTTGTTATTTCCTTTAAAAGAGCGGATGATTTATCAAATGCCATGGAAGCAAGAGGATATTTTCCCGGAATGGAAAGAAGTAAATTTGGTATTTTAAAATTTAGATTTAGTGATTACTTGACAATTCTTTTTTCAATTTCATTTTTAGTAGGGATAGTTTATTTTGACTTATAGAGTAAGGTGTAGAGTCAGTTATGACGGCGGTAATTATTCTGGCTTTCAAAGACAAAATAATGCCGCTACTATTCAGGGACAAATTGAAAAAAGTTTATTTAAAATACACCGAGAACAGATTAAAATATACGCAGCGAGTAGAACAGACGCCAAAGTACATGCTAACGACCAAGTATTTCATTTTGATACTGAACTAGTACTGAAAGAGAGTAGATGGAAGTTAGCGATTAATACTTATTTACCTAATGATATTTACATTAAGGAAGTAGCATTTGTCGACCAAAGTTTTCACTCTCGTTTCAGTGTCTGGAAAAAGAAATATCGATATGTTATCAACATCGGCGAATACAGTCCACTGGATAGAGAGCGAGAACTTTATTTAAGGAAAAAAATAGATTTTGAGAAAATATCTCAGCAGTTGCCGTGTTTGGTGGGAGAGCACGATTTTAAAAGTTTTACCAGCAGTGTTTACGATAACTACGTAAGGCAGATATACAAAGCTGAAGTGGAAATCAAAGATAATAAATTAATCTTTACTTTTATCGGCAGTGGTTTTATGCGATATATGGTTAGAATTATTGTCGGAACTTTAATTGATATTGGTGTTGGGAAAAGAGATGATTTAAAAGGAATAATCGATAGTAAAAATAGAAATGAAGCAGGAGATTGTGTCAGTGCACACGGACTTTATTTAGAGCAAATATGGTACTTAGGAGGCGAATGATGAAAGGTTATTTTATTACTTTAGAAGGTGGAGAAAGTTCAGGAAAAACAACTGTGATTGCCGAACTACAAAAAAATTTAGAAGCTAGAGGATACCGAGTACTAGTAACAAGAGAACCAGGTGGAAGTGAATTAGCAGAACAAATTAGAGATTTAATAATTGATAACAAGATGGATTATTTAACCGAAGCCTATTTATTTGCAGCTTCTAGAAGAGAACATTTAATGGAGAAAATAATTCCAGCTTTAAAGAATGGTAAAATTGTTTTATGTGACCGTTTTATCGATTCTTCTTTGGTCTATCAAGGATACGGTAGAGAATTAGGGGTAGACCTAGTTTGGGAGATAAATCAAAAAATACTAGCTGGATATTTACCAGATTTAACGTTGTTTATCGACGTTAGACCAGAAATTGGACTGGAAAGAATTACCAAAGAACCGAATAAAAATATCAACCGATTGGATTTAGAAAAAATAGCATTTCATAAAAAAGTTTACCGAGGGTATGGAGAAATTTTAAAAAAATATGATAGAATAAAGAGAGTTAACGGCGAACAAGAATTAAAAAAAGTAGTTGAGGAAGCTTTGAACTTAGTTGAGGTATTGATAAATGAAAACTCTTGATAGCTTTATAGATGCACAGCCAAAAGTAATTAAAATTTTAAAAAATAGCATCGAACAAAATCGTTTGAGCCACGCTTATATTTTTGAAGGTATAAAAGGGACAAAGAAGTTTAGAATAGCTAAAGAATTAGCAAAAAATATAATATGTGGTTGTGATGATTGTGATAATTGCTTAAAAATAGATAAACAGTCTCATTCGAATTTGATTATTGTTGAGCCTAGTGGACAGACGATTAAAAAAGAACAAATTAAAAATTTGATAAGTGAGTTAAATATGACCAGTTTAATTGCAGGCGCTAGAGTTTACATCATCAATCACATTGATAAAATGACTTTGAGTGCAGCGAACAGTTTACTTAAGTACTTTGAAGAACCGCACGATAATGTTTATGCAATATTAATAACTGAAAATATTTCTCACATTTTAAGGACGATTAAATCGCGGGCACAAACGATAAGTTTTACTAAAGTAAGTGAAAAATATATCAGAGATAGTTTGTTAAATCAAGATGTTAATCCTAAACATGCTTATGTTTTACAAACGATGACTAACAGTGCAGATGAAGCCTTAAAATTAAGTGAAAGCGAAGAATTTATTAAAGTATTTGATTTGTTTGAAAAATTAATGCAAGCCATTGCTGACAAATCACATCAACAAATTATTTATTTTAAAGAAAAAGGAAATTTCATCAATAGAGAAAACATCAATATCTTATTAGACTTAATGATTATTTTTTACAGTGATTTGATAAATTTAAAAAATGAACAACAACCGAAATTCATAACTAGCAGTGCTCTTTATAGTTTACAACAGTTACCACTTGAAAAAGTTGTAGATGATTTAAAATATATTTTAAAAGTAAAAACGAATGTTAAATACTATGCTAATTTAGCCCTGTCATTAGATATGTTGCTAGCACAGATAGATTGGAGATAATTATGAAAAAATTTGAAATTATTCCTGTTCAGTTTATGAAAGTAGGAAAAATATATTATTTTGAAAAAAGTAGAATTGAAGTAAAAAATCAAGATTTTGTAGTTGTAGAAACTGCGAGAGGTTTGGAAATAGGGATAGTTGCCGGACACAATAAATTCATCACTGAAGAAGAGATAAATAATGATTTAAAACCTATTTTAAGAAAAGCGACGCAAAATGATTTAAAAAAATATGAAAATAATAAAATAATTGCTAAAGATGCCTTTGACAAGTGTTTAATAGAAATAAATAGACATCAAGTAGAGATGAAATTGTTAAATGCAGAATATACTTTAGATAGAAAAAAAATTGTATTTTCTTACATCGCTGAAGGAAGAGTTGATTTTAGAGAGTTGGTAAAATCGCTGGCTCAAAAATTTAAAATTAGAGTAGAATTGCGACAAGTAGGAGAAAGAGATGGAGCTAAACACTTAGGGGGAATAGGAATTTGTGGTAGAGAACTGTGCTGTTCTAAACATTTGTGTAACTTTGATTCAGTTAGTATTAAAATGGCTAAAAACCAAGATTTAGCCTTGAATCCTACCAAAATTACTGGCTGCTGTGGAAAGTTGATGTGTTGTATTAGGTATGAGAACGATTTATATACCGATTTGAAAAAAGATATGCCTAAAGTTAATAGTTTCGTTAAACCAAAATGTCTGGATTGTCAATGCAAAGTATTAGAAGTAGATATTTTTAAAAGAGATATTGTTATTGAACACGAAGATAGCAGAGTGAAAATTAATTTAGAGGATATCGATGGAAGAGATAATTAACGATTTACTAGCATATGATGGATTAAAGGTTTATCAAAGACCAGACATGTTTAATTTTTCACTAGACTCACTGATGTTAGGATACTTTGCTAGAATTGATTTTAAAACTAAAAAAATTATTGACTTGTGTACAGGAAATGCGCCGGTCGCCATGTATTTAACTTTAAGAACAGATGCTAGTATCGATGCTGTGGAAATTCAAAAAGATGTTTATGATTTGGCTGATAAATCAATAAAATTAAATAATTTAGCAGGGCAAATTAAACTGTATTTAAATGATTTAAAAGGAATTAGTCAAGTAGTTGGAAAAGAATGTTATGATCTTGTAACTTGTAATCCCCCTTATTTTAAATTAAATCAGGACAGCAATCTAAATGCTAATGAATACAAAACAATTGCTAGACATGAGGTAAATACTACTTTAGAAGATGTTTTAAACGAATCGAAAAAACTTCTTAAAAATAGAGGGTATTTAACGATGGTTCATCGACCAGATAGGCTAGCAGAAATATTAAGATTGTTAAAAGATTATAATTTAAATCCTAAAACTATTCGTTTTATTTATCCTAAAAAAGATAGTAATGCTAATTCTGTTATTATTGAAGCACAGAAAAATTCCAAAGAGGGTTTAAAAGTGTTAGAACCGATTATTGTTCATGAAAATAATCAATATTCTAAAATTGTGAGTGATATTTTTAATTACCGTAAAGGTATGCTATAATCAAACTATGTGGGGTGACATTATGTTATTGAACTTGTTAACAAAAGAAGAAAAACATTACTTTTTAGATTTAGCCAAATATTTAACAAAAGTAGATGGTAATATTGAAGAAGCTGAATTCATTGAACTGAAATTTTTAACTACTGAGATGGGAAAAGAAATTGATGATTACGAAACTAATGATCATAAAATAGCAATTGATAAGTTAGAAAGCAGTTCATTAAAAGCAAAAAAAATAGTTTTAATAAATTTAATTACTTTAATACTAAGCGATGATTTTTACCATACTGAAGAACATTATTTGTTAGAACAACTATTAGAAAAATGGAAAATTTCTGAAAGAAAAAAAGCAGAACTGTTCAAAGTTGTTTATGGTCAGAGAGATTTAAGAGAAAAAGCTAAAATTGTTGTTAGCAGTTAATGAAAATAAATAAAAATTTTATCGATAAAAAAGCAACGCTTTATTTGGTTTCTACTCCGATAGGTAATTTAGAAGATATTACTTTAAGAGCAGTCAACACTTTAAAAAGCGTTGATTTAATTTTTTGTGAAGATACTAGAGTATCTTTAAAATTATTAAATCATTTAGAAATTAAGAAAAAAATTTATAGCTACCATGAACACAACAAAATTAAGCAAGGAAAGTTAATCATCGAGGCCTTAAAAGAAAATAAAAACGTGGCAATTTTATCAGATGCGGGAATGCCCGTTATTTCTGACCCTGGTTACGAAATAGTAAAAGAAGCATTAGCATTAGATTTTAGCGTTGTTCCTTTACCAGGAGCAAATGCAGCACTAACGGCTTTAATCGCTTCGGGAATTGCTCCGAACAGTTTTACTTTTTTTGGATTTTTAGACAGTAAAGAAAGTAAAAAAAGAAAACAACTAGCAAGTTTAAAAGACTGTAGGCACACTTTAATTTTTTATGAGTCTGTCCACCGAATAAAAAATACCTTAGAAATAATGTACGAAGTATTCAAGGAAAGAGATGCCGTGATTGCTAGAGAACTTACTAAAAAATTTGAAGAATTCACCTTTGGAAAACTCAGTGAATTAGCGCAAAATATTCAGCAGTTAAAAGGGGAATTAGTGTTAATTGTTTCAGCAAGTGATAGTGAAGAACTGTTAAGTTTTGATATTAGCATCAAAGAGCATATTGAAACTTTTATTGAAATTGGTGAAAAAACTAACGAGGCGATAAAAAAAGTAGCCAAACTAAGAAGGATAAGCAAACAAGAAGCTTACAATGAATACCATAATTTAAAAAAATAATATTTAAGATTAAAAGACCGTTTAGGCGGTCTTTTTTTAAAACTAAATAAAAATTAAATCAAATTTGTCTTTCAATCAGTTTAATTTGATAAGTGCTGTTGTCTAAACTATATGATTTTAAATCTTCTTTACCGAGTAAATAATTAATTATTTTTTTAGAAAGGAAACTGTTTAAAAATTGTAAATTCAATAAATTTATTTGATGCTGATATTTCAAGGGCTCGCTAGAAATTAAAATTTTTGAATCAGTAGCACTCAAATATAGATCAATCAGAGGAAGAGACATTTTTTTCGTGGTCGCGAAAACTAATTTTTTTAACTTTAAATCAGCGATAGTGTTAACGACTAAATCAGTGCGTTTAAGTAGTTTTATCAAGTAATCGTTAGTTAAACCCATGGTGATAGAATTTATTTTACAACGGCTGTTAGCCAGCTTGATGTTATCTTTTACAACAGCCGATTTTGTTGCCGAAACAGTGTTACAATTAGCAAAAATATTGGTTGCGAGATCCTCTTCTTTAATCACTGAATTATCAATTGTAGTGATTTTTTCGATTCCCAATCTAACTAGAGTAGAAATTAATAAACTGCCGACACTTCCGGTACCTAAAACAGTAATACTTTTTTCATGCAGTAACTTTAGTTGGCTTTCATTAAAAAACTCTAAATTTTTTTCATATCGTTTAAACATCGAATCAGTTCTTTCTTTTGAATTTAATTAATGTTAACTTATTTTTTAAATAACTTCAATCAGTAAATATAAATATTTATTAAATAGAGTTGACAATGTAACATATTTTGGTATTATTTATATATAAACAGTGGTAAAAAAAAGTTTTACAATTATAAAGATCAAAGCGATGATTTAATAGTTTTGAGTTTTTTAAAAAAATGTTTTTAGAGTAGATGAAAATTCGTATTACTTATCTGAAAAAAAAATGAGCCTA
The DNA here is from genome assembly GCA_013332095.1 of Candidatus Bathyoplasma sp. NZ. Taxonomy (GTDB): domain Bacteria; phylum Bacillota_I; class Bacilli_A; order MAG-NZ; family MAG-NZ; genus Bathyoplasma. The sequence goes on along the minus strand of JABENI010000001.1, from coordinate 36,385 downwards.
AAATACTAAAATTAAAGTAGTATTGCGATTTTTTCGTCCTTAATAAATTTTTAAGGGCTTTTTATTTTGGGATTTTGAAAAAGGAGAAAATTAGATGAAACCATATTATATTACGACAGCAATTGCTTATACTTCAGGAACTCCTCATATCGGAAACGTTTATGAAATTATTTTAGCCGATGCCATAGCTAGATACAAGAGGCTGATGGGATACGAGGTGTTTTATCAAACGGGAACGGATGAGCATGGGCAAAAAATTGAAGAAAAGGCTAAAGCGAGTGGAAAAACTCCTCAACAGTTTGTAGACGAAGTAGCAGGAGAAATTAAAAGAATTTTTGATTTAGTAAATACTTCTTACGATAAATTTATCCGTACCACAGATGAAAATCATAAAAAACAAGTTCAAAAAATTTTTAAAAAACTTTACCAACAAGGTGATATTTATAAAAGTTTTTATCAAGGTAAATACTGTGTTCCTTGCGAATCATTTTATACTGAATCACAGTTAGCCTCAGGGAAATGTCCTGATTGTGGGGCGACAGTTAAAGATGAAAAAGAAGAAGCATATTTTTTAAAATTAAGCAACTATCAAGATAGACTGATTAAACATATTGAAGAAAATCCCGATTTTATTCAACCAGAGTCAAGAAAAAATGAAATGGTTAATAATTTTATCAAAGATGGAATTCAAGACTTATGCGTATCTAGAACATCCTTTAAATGGGGAATAGAAGTTGAATTTGACCGCGGGCACGTTACTTATGTTTGGATTGATGCTCTGAGTAATTACATCACTGGTTTAGGCTTTGATGTCGATGGTGATCACGGTGAACTTTACCAAAAATACTGGCCAGCAGATGTGCATTTAATTGGAAAAGATATTTTGCGATTTCATACTATTTATTGGCCGATAATGTTAATGGCTCTAAATATTGAATTACCTAAACAAGTCTTTGGACATCCGTGGTTGTTAGTCGGAAAAGGAAAAATGAGTAAATCTAAAGGAAACAGTTTGTACACTGATGATTTAGTTGAACAGTTTGGTGTTGATCCAATTAGATACTTTGTGTTAAGAGAAACGCCGTTTGCCTCTGATGGTAATATTGAGCCAGAGGTCATTATCGAAAGATACAATGCGGAATTAGTAAACACTTTAAGTAATTTAGTAAATAGAACTATTTCCATGATTAATAAATATCACAACGGACAAGTATATTTACCAAATGAATTGAATAAAATTGATAAAAATTTAATCGCAACAGTTTTAAATACTAAAAAAATTGTGATTCAAAAAATGGATCAATTAAGAGTATCAGATGCTATCCAAGAAATAATGAAAACTTTAAGAAGAGTAAATAAATATATCGATGAAACTGAACCTTGGATTTTAGGAAAAGACCAAGTTAACAAGGCGAGATTAAGCACAGTACTGTACAACCTATTAGAATCGATTCGTCAAATGGCAGTTTTGCTACAACCGTTTATTCCTGAAACTTGTGAAAATATTTTCAAACAAATTAAAGCAGACCAAAAGACATTTAGTTCATTAGATCAGTTTAATGGGATAGCAGAAACAGTATTAGCAAAAGCCGTTCCTATTTTCAACCGTTTAGATGCGGAAAAAACTTTAAAAGAATTTGAAAAAAGAATTGGACAAGAGGTAGATATGTTAGAGGAAGTAGCCGAAATTACTTTTGCAGATTTTAGTAAAATAGATTTAAAAGTGGGAGAAGTGTTGGCCAGTGAACCACATCCCAAAGCAGACCGGCTGTTAGTTTCGAAAATAGATTTAGGAACCGAGATTAGACAAATTGTTTCAGCTATCAGAGAAGACGTTAAAATAGCAGATTTTGTGGGTAGCAAAGTAATCGTTGTTGCTAATTTAAAAGCTGTTAAAATAAGAGGAGTATTATCCGAAGGAATGATTTTAGTGGCGACCGATGAAAAAAAATTAGAGGTAGTTACCGTAAACATTGAAAAGGGGGCGAAAGTAAGTTGATTGATTATCGTTCGGAAATGAAAAGATTTTTCTGGATACTTGTTGGAGTAGCATTTTATATATTCGGGGTAAGTTATTTTTTAATCCCCAGTAAATTGATTGCGACAGGAACGACCGGTTACAGTATGTTTTTTCAAAGAATTTTAAGTGGAGTGGATATTAATTTACCTTTAGGAGTAATTTTGTTTATCGTGGAAATTCCAGCTTTAGTTACAGGGCTTTTTGGACTTAATAGAAAATTTGTTGTCTATTCAATCATAGCAATCTTAATCGAGACAGTTATGTTTTCCATTATCCATGTGGAAACATCAATATTTCCTAATGACCTTATTGCCTCAGCTATCTTTGGAGGAATATTCATTGGTATCGGTGCAGGAATTACCTTATCTAGAGGAGCTTCGTTAGGTGGTATTGATATTATTAGTCAGTACGTTTCGCTAAAGAAACACGTGCCGATAGTAAAATTTAGTTTGCTGGCAAACGGATTGTTAATTTTGATAAGTTTAATCTATTTTGATGTTAGTACAGCGTTGTACACGGTATTAGGATTCGGAACTTCTTCACTAGTTGTGGAAAAAATTCATACAGCTTATAAACGAGTAAAGTTAGAAATTATTACTTCGGAAGGAGTAGTCGTAAAAGAAACGTTATTAAAATCTTACCAAAGAGGAATTACAGTGTGTAAAGGGGTAGGAGCATATTCTGGTAGAAAGAAAATGATTTTGATTACAGTTGTCCAATCGCATGAAGTTTATGATATTAAGAAGTCAATTTTAGAAGTTGATCCGCAGGCCTTTATTTTAATGAATCCGATTAAACATTTAAGCGGTAAATTTATGCCTTCAACAATAAAATAAGAAAAAAATAAAATTTGTTAGGAAAAACTGTTTTAATCGAGGGGTATTTTTTGGAAAAAAGGTTGTTTATAAAGTACTATTATGATATGCTTTTGATAATTGATGATGATGGAGATAAGTAAAAATTAATTCGGCTAAAGAGAGTCTATAGTTGCTGGAAATAGACCCCTATTAATTTTGAAAGCTACTCCTGAATTTTAGGTTAAAGCCTAACGTTTTTCTTGCGTTAAGAGAATTTTAAGTGTCTGACATATAAGTCGGAAACAAAGGTGGTACCACGGTTAATTCGTCCTTTATTTTAAGGGCTTTTTTTAATTATTATAGGAGGTTTAAAATGAAAAAATTAACAAGTAATCAAGTTAGAAAAATGTGGTTAGATTTTTTTGAATCTAAAGGACACAGATTAGAGGAAAGCGCTTCGTTAATTCCCAATGATGACCCAACTTTACTTTGGATAAATGCCGGTGTGGCGGCTTTGAAAAAATATTTTGATGGTTCAGAAAAACCAATTAATTCGCGAATTGCCAATTCCCAAAAGTGTATTAGAACTAATGATATCGAGAATGTAGGGGTAACCGCGAGACATCAAACTCTATTTGAAATGTTAGGGACTTTCTCAATTGGAGACTATTTTAGAAAAGAAGCGATTCTTTTTGCTGTTGAGCTATTATTAGATAAAAAATGGTTTAATATTGATAAAAATTTACTGTATATAACAGTTTATCCGCAAGATAAAGAAACGTACGATTTGTGGTTAGAGGCCGGAATAGAAGAAAGTCATTTAATTAAATCAAATTATAATTTTTGGGAAATAGGCGAGGGACCGTGTGGACCTTGTACAGAAATATTTTACGATCGAGGAGTGGCGTACGGAGATTGTGATAAAAGAGTGATTGAGGATGATATTGAAAATGATCGTTACATTGAAATATGGAATATTGTATTTAGTCAATACAATTCTATAAAAGGCTTAGCTAGAAAAGATTATCCTGAATTACCCCAAAAAAATATTGACACCGGTGCTGGTCTAGAGAGAATTGTCTGCCTTTCTCAAAATGTTGAAACAAACTTTGAAACAGATTTATTTTATCCGATTATTCAAGAAGTAGAAAGATTATCTGGAGTTCAATATACCGGACAAATAGCGTTTAAAGTTATTACAGACCATGTCAGAACAGTTACCTTTGCGGTAGCAGATGGGGCGATTTTAAGTAATGAGGGTAGAGGATATGTTCTGAGAAGAATTTTACGTAGAGCGATTAAATTTGCTAGAACTTTAGGATTTAATAAACCGTTTATGTATAATTTAGTGGATATTGTTATTGAAAATATGGGAGAGTACTACCGTTATCTTGACGAAAAACGGAGTATTATTAAAACGGTTATCAAAACAGAAGAAGAGAAATTTTTTGAGACTTTAGAAAAAGGCTTGAAAATGTTTTTAAATATTGAAGGAGACATCAGTGGTGTTGAGGCCTTTACTCTATATGACACTTATGGTTTTCCGATTGAGTTGACTTTAGAGTATGCAGCAGAAAACAATAAAAAAGTTGATTTAGAGCGATTTAAGGAAGAGATGAACAAACAAAAAGAACGAGCTAGAAACGCTCGGGGGAAAAGCAGTAGTATGACTAACCAAAACGAAAAGTTTTTAAATTTTAAGCAAAAATTTGAATTTGTAGGTTACGATAATTTAGAAAATAACTGTTTAATTACCGGAGTATTTACAGAAGGGGTAGTATTTGATAAAACATCATTTTATGCCACTAGTGGTGGACAAGTAGGAGATGTAGGAGTGTTTGAAAGTGAAAATTGCAACTTTGATATTATAGGTTGCAATAAAATGCCGAACGGACAATTTATTCACCAGATAGAAAATTTAAAAGGTGAACTTAAAGTAGGGTTGAGCGGAAAAGCAAAAGTTGATTCAACAGTGAGACAACTGATAACTTGTAATCACTCGGCTACTCATCTATTATTTAAAGTTTTAAGAGAGCAGTTAGGAAATCACGTTTCTCAAGCAGGGTCACAAGTTACTAAAGATAACTTAAGATTTGATTTTAATAATTATCATCCTTTGACAAGAGCAGAAATTTTAACGATTGAGGAAAAAGTTAATCTGGCGATTAGTAGAGGAATGAAAGTAACGATTTCTAATGAAAGTATCAGCAGAGCTAAAGAAATGGGAGCAGTTGCCGAGTTTGGGGAAAAATACGGAGACTTAGTGAGAGTTGTTAATATCGATAACTTTACAATTGATTTATGTGGAGGAACTCATGTTAAATCGAGTTCCCAAATTAAAAAATTAGCAATTACTTCAGTTGAAAGTAAAGGGTCAGGAGTTTACCGGATGGAAGCGTTGACTAACCGAGGTGTAGATAGCATTGGAGAATTTTTACAAGTTTACAATGATGAATTAAATAGTTTAATCACTAAGGCCAACAAAATAGTCGCGATGGCGGAAGAACAAAAAGTAAATATTGGATTTAACTATCAAATAAATGAAAATTATAGCGGAAGTTATCAAGATGTTCTTAATAAAAGAGATGAATTAGTAAGTTTAAAAGAAAAAGTTAAAAACTTAGATCGAGAAGTTAAAAGAGAATTAGAAAAACTATCTTTAAACGACTTAAGTACATTTGATCAATTTATTGAAGGAAATTCTTTAATTGCCAAAGTAGAAGGATATGACCAAGCAGTACTAAAACAAATTGTTGATTCGCTATTAGATAAATTAGGGACAGGATTTGTTTTTCTAGCAAACGTGGTTGATGATAAAATAATCTTTGTATCAAAAAGTAACAACGATGTCCACTGTGGTAAAATAGTAAAAGAAGCAGCGATTATTTGTGGCGGTAACGGTGGAGGAAAACCGACTATTGCTCAAGCAGGTGGTAGAGATATAACAAAAATAGATCAAGCAATCAAAAGAGTAAAAGAGTTGATTAAATGAAAATTATCGGATTAGATTTAGGGTCTAAAACTTGTGGAATTGCGCTAAGTGATAAATTTGAAATGTTAGCTAGTCCAATGGAAATTTATCGTTTTCAAGATGAAGATTATCAAAGTTGTTTAAACTACATTACCGAGTATGCTAAAAATAACAGTGTTGAAACAATTGTTTTAGGCTATCCTAAAAATATGAACAATTCAATCGGAGAAAGAGCTAAAATTTCGGAAAATTTTAAAGAAATGTTAGAAAAATTTGGATTAGAAGTTATTCTTTGGGACGAGAGACTTACAACGAAAGAAGTAACACGAGTTATGATTACTGCTGACTTAAGTAGAAAAAGAAGAAAAAAAGAAGTAGATAAGTTAGCAGCAACAATTATTTTACAAGGATATTTAGACTTTAAAAAATAAGGAGAATGTGGGATGTATAATGAAGAAACTGATTTAATAATTAATTTAGAGGATGGTACTGAAATGCTGTGCGAAATATTATTCACTTTTGAATCTGCTGAATATGATAAAAGCTATGTTTTATATACACCTAAAGATGGTGAGTCAGAAATGGTTTATGCATCTAGTTATCAAGAAATTGAAAGTGGCATAGGAGAATTAGAGGAAGTTAAGACTGATGGTGAATGGGATATGATTGAAGAAATATTAGCTACTTTTCAGGATGATGAATAATGGATTTAAAAAAATACGCCCTAGAAAATAAAATCGCCGTTATTATGGATGAAGGACTAGAATTCATTTTAAATTTAATCGAAGAGAACCAATATAAAAACATTTTAGAGTTAGGAACAGCAATCGGTTATTCTAGTATCAATTTTGCATCTGTCGATCGAGATATTAAAATTACGACAGTAGAGCGAAATAAAGAAATGTATCAATACGCTAAAAAGGCAATTAAATACTATTATGTTGATTCACAAATAGAATTGATTTATGCGGATGCTTTAGATGTAGAAATAGATAAAAAATTTGATATAATTTTTATTGATGCTGCTAAAGGACAATATATTAGATTGTTTGAAAAATTTCAAAAAAACTTAGCTAAAGGTGGCGTAATAATTTGTGATAATTTAGCTTTTCACGGATTAGTAAAAGAAATAGATACCATTAAAAATCGTAATTTAAAGCAGTTGATTAAAAAAATAAAAACTTTTACCGAATATTTAGAAAATAACAGCGAATATCAAACAGAATTTTATACTCTTGGTGATGGTATTAGTGTTTCGAGGCTAAAAAATGGAACTGATAGTTAGTATAAATAAGATTAAGGAAATCAATTTAGAGGTAGATAGTTTAGTTTTAGGTAGTGAATTTTCAGTCAGAAGTACAGTCTTCACTTTGGCAGAAATTGAAGCTGTTAAACAAAAATCCAATAAAAATATTTATGTAAATGTAAATAAAATAATTTTAGAAGAAGAGCTAGACCGTTTGGAAATTTTTTTACTTAAATTAAAGGAAATTGATGTTGATGGGATTTATTTTTCTTGTATGAGTGTCTATAGTTTAAATCGCCAAATTGGACTTGATTTATTTTATAATCCTGAGACATTGACAACTAATTATAGCGATGTGCTAGAGTATTTAGCACTAGGAATAAAAAAAGTAGTTTTAGCGAGAGAAATAACTTTAGAAAGCATTAAAAAAATTATTTCTAAAACGACAGATGTGGAAGTAAATATTCACGGAAAGTTAAATATGTTTTATTCCAAGAGAAAGTTATTAACTAACTGTTTTAATAATTTTGAACAAGAAGTTAAAACTAAAGGCTTTTTGAGAGAAGAGTTAAGAGAAGAATACTATCCGATAATAGAAGATGAAACAGGCAGCCATATTTTTCACGGTTTGACTTTGAGTAGTTATGATGAAATAAGCAATTTTAGCGAGATTGCGGTTAAAATAGATGGCTATTTATTAGAAGATTTAGCAACTGTGGTCAACGACTATCAACGAGCGTTGAGCGGTGAAAAAATCGAAAGAGCTGAAGATCAATTTAGTGGTTACTACTATAAACAAACGAAATATAAAAAGTAGGTTAAAAATGAAAAAAACAGAATTGTTAGCTCCAGCAGGCAGCTTAGAAAAATTAAAGATTGCGATTAAGTACGGTGCAGATGCCGTTTTTATTGGCGGAAAATATTTTTCTTTAAGGGCAAGAAGTTCTAATTTTGAAATTGTAGATATTTTAGCAGCTACAAGTTACGCGCATAAATACGGTAAAAAAGTATATGTCACTTTAAACATACTGCCCCACAACGATGATTTAGTAGGATTAGAAAAATATTTAGCAGAGTTGAGTAAAGCAAATGTAGATGCAGTGATAGTCGCTAGTATAACAATTGCTAAAAAAGCAATAGAAGCAGGGTTAGAAACCCATTTATCAACACAGTGTTCTGTTACTAATTCTAAAAGTATTGAGTTTTATCAGTCACTCGGAATTCAAAGAGTGGTTTTAGCCAGAGAACTTAATTTAGAAGAAATAGCGTTAGTCAATAAAAATTCTCAGATTGAAGTAGAAGTTTTTATCCACGGGGGGATGTGTGTTTCTTATTCGGGGCGTTGTACTTTAAGTAACTATATGACAGATCGTGATGCTAACCGTGGAGGATGTGCCCATTCTTGCCGTTGGAATTATCAATTTAAAGAAAATTCAACTGACCAACAATCGGAATATTTTGCGATGAGTAGTAAAGATTTAAACGGTGTAGTAGCAGTAACGAAACTGTTGGATATCGGTGTTGATTCATTGAAAATTGAAGGTAGGATGAAGTCAGTGCACTACATCGCAACAGTTGTAGGTAATTACCGTAAACTAATCGATGAGTACTACGAAAAAGGCACTGTCAATTTGGAATATTATCAAAAGGAAATTTTAAAAGCTGAAAATCGTTTAACATCAACAGGTTTTTTATTAGGTGATGTGACTGATGAGCAACATTTATACAATATGAGAAGCGAAAAACCAACGCAAAATTTTATCGCTCACATTAAAGATTATCTAGGTGGTTACGCGATTGTGGAAGAGCGCAATAAGTTTAGTATCGGAGACACCGCCGAAGTATACGGGCCAAATATTCATAAAACATTTATTATTGAAGAAATTTTAAATGAAAAAGGTCAATCAATTGAAGTCGCGAGACATCCGAAAGAAATTTTAAAAGTTAAAATTCCTTTTGCAGTTCAAAAAGATGACTTGATTAGAAAAGTAATTTATAAGTGATTTAAATTTATTTAAGGTATGAATTACTCTGATATTTAAAGAAAACGACAGAAGAAAACAAGCGAGAGGCAGTAATCAATATTCAGATAATAGAAAAAAATAGTTGTATTAGATTAAAGGAGAAAGTTTTTATATAAATTAAACTATTATTTTAATCTGAATTGAGGTATAATCAAAGGTAAAGGAAGTGATTTGAAATGGAAATTAATCAACATGAACTTACAGAACAGGGATTACAAGAATTAAAATCAGAAATAAAGCACTTGCGAGAAGTAACGCGGATAGAAAATATTAAAGCTTTACAGGAAGCGAGAGCACAAGGCGATTTATCGGAAAATGCTGATTACGATGCGGCGCGTGAACAACAAGGTAGAATTAATACTCGGATTACAGAAATAGAAAATATTTTAAAAAATTATATCATTATAAAAACTACTAAATCAGGGATGATTTCAACTGGTAGTACTGTGAAAATAGATTTTGATGGAGTGCTTGAAGAATATGAAATTATCGGGACTTTACAAGCGAATCCATTAGATTTTAAATTGTCTAATCAATCACCGTTAGGGAAAGCATTACTCGGAAAAATTAAAGGTGATACTGTACATTATAAATCAGAAACTAATAAAGAGTTTAAGGTTAAAGTTATCGAGGTGAATTAATGATTGGTTTAATTGGGGCAATGGAGATTGAAGTAAAATATTTTATTGATAGTTTAACTGCTAAAAAAAAATTTAGATATCTGAAAAGAGATTTTTATCAAGGTGTTTTAGAGGGTCAAGAGGTAGTTGTTGTTAGAGCCGGTGTTGGCAAAGTTAATGCAGCAGTAACGACAAGCTTATTAGTGGAAAATTTTGACATTGATTATGTTATTAATACGGGAATTGCAGGAGGCATTAGTCCAGCAAAAACGGAAACATTAGTAATTAGTGATAAAGTTTTTTACAGTGATGCCGATGTTACTTGTCTTGGGTATCAATTTGGTCAAATACCAGGGGAAGATGCTATTTTTAAAATAGATACTGAACTGCACAATTTAGTTGTAAAAGCAGTGGAGGAATTAAAGATTGAATATAAGACAGGAACAATTGCAACTGCGGATTCTTTTATAACCGACTTAATTCAGATTGAGAAAGCAAAAGAAATAGCGAATGATTTAATCGCTTGTGATATGGAAGGTGGCGCAATTGCTCAAGTTTGTAGACAATGCGATAAGCCGTTTGTAATCATAAGGACTATTTCTGATATTATCGGCAGTGATGAACAAGCTATCTGTTACGAGAAGTTAGAACTTATTGCTGCGAAAACAATAACAAAAATAATAAAACAAATATTGAAAAAAATCAGTAAATTTAGCAGATAATCGGTTAAAATCGATGCTTTTTTTGTTAAATAGAATTATTTAATTTTTACAGTAATTAAATAATTAATATTTTTAGGAAAAAATTCGACTGATTTCGATTAAGATATTGATTATAATTGGTTTAAAATTTATCGTTAAGGTAGTGACAGCCTAGTTCTTGCTAAACATTTAAGTTTGTATAAAATAAAAAAAATAGAAACTAAGAAAAAGTAATTTGGAAGAAAAATATTTTTTTTAATATATATATTCAAATTATTGTAATAATGTTAACAATTTGCTATTATATAATGGTACAGTATTTATCAATTTGTCTAAGATAAATTGTAACAATACTATAAGAATGGATAGAAATTTATACATTTATTTGTAAAAAAAGAGGAGAATATTATGAAAAAATTTAAAATGATTAGAACTTTGCTGATGTCGTTATTAGTTGTAATTTCTTTATTTATTGTAAATGTTAATGCACAAACGCTGCTCGCTAATACTTCACAAAAGACACGTTTAACAGAAGAAACAACCGCCATAAGTGATTTTAACTTATGGAATGTTAACCCCAATGGAATATTTGATGCGAGAGTAAAAGTTATCTATGGCGATTATGGCTTGAATAAATCTGCAGAGATAGTGATTACCTCTACAAAAAGCGAGATAGGCAAACTGATTGTTAATTATGGAATAGTTGGAACGAACGATTTAAGGACAGAAGTCGTGAAGGAGTTCGATTTATTAAAAAGTTTTGACCCAAAAATTGCTATTGAAAATAGAGAACTTAAATATGAAGAAATTTCTACCTCCGAAATTGATTATAACCAGTATAATTTGATTACTTACAGAACATTTGATACTGAAGTTGAGGTAACTGAAACTGAGAGAATTTTAGTTTGTACTGTTGAATATACTTTGAGTGGATTAAATGGCACAAGTGAATTATTAAAGAAGAATATTAATATCGTATTGCCATCAACTCAAACTACTGAAATTGATATTAACAATGGATTAGATGTAATAATCGTTGAGTATTCGTCAGCATTGTATGATTTCGAAACGATTACTACTAGTTATACAGTAGGATATGATGAACCAGACGAAGCAACAGCAGAGTGGATACCTTTTGAAAATGCAATAATGTTAAATTCAATAGAAGAAAACCAAAGAGTATATATATTAGTAAGGGATGAGAATGGAAACAGTATAATTGTAGAATCGAATGTCATTAAATCAGTAACTGCTAAAAATTTTGCTGCTGATAAAACGGTGAAATTTTATGAAGGCGATAAACAGTTACCATCTAGACAAGCAACAAATAAAATTGGAGTTACTAAATTTTTTGATGAAGGTCTCTTGAAAGTTGTTAATGAGCCAACAGGAAAATATATCGTAGTAGATTTAAATGAAAATAATGAATATCGTGAAGTTAATGTGATATATGATGTTAAAAGTATTGTAACAGCAACTGCGACTGCACCTCAAACAAATCTGCAAGTTGTCAGAGGTAGTAAACGCTATATTCGTTTAGAAGAAGGACACTCTTATGATTTTGATGTAAGTGCAACTCCAATAGCAAATGGAGAAGTCACTAAATTTAATTTTGTGTTTAATGTTAATATTGAAAATGGCAATTATAACGTTGTCTTTCTTGAAGAAGATGAAAATTCAGAAGCAGTACCAGCGAAAGAAAAACTGAATATTTTACCAATTATCGGATATACAGCACTCGGTGTTTTAACAGTAGCACTAGTATTTTTGGCAGTGTTAATTGCTAAGCCGAGAAAAAAAATTAAGTTAGCAGAAAAAATAGCAGAAAAAACAAAACTTCCACTCAGTATTGTTAAGATGAATATCAACTATGCGTTTGATATAATGGGAGATGCATTAGCAGTGGGTGAATCTATTGAAATTGAAGGATTCGGAACATTTAGAAAAATTAAAGATACTAAAAATGGCGAATTTGTAGTAAGTTATGAAATCGACGAAAAGATAAAACATTAAGGGAGGAGAAAAAATATGTTAACAGAATACATGAGTAATTTTTGGATTGTACTAATGTTAGTTTTTGCTGCTATAAGTGCTTGTCTACTAATTATTAAATTTAGTAAAAAGGCGAAAGTAGGAAAATTAGATCGTGATCAAGAAGAAATGGAAATAGAAACTGTAAAGTTTGAAAACTCAAACTCATTAATGAGAAAAATTAATCCGGTTAAAATTGAAAAACCAATTAAAGTTGCCAAACCAGAAGTAGTTACTAAAGTCATCACGACAAATGAACAGAATAACGAAATTATTATTTACCAAGATGATGAAAAAGGAATTCATGATGTTGAATATTTACTAGATGGCGGAGAAGTTGTTACTGAAAAAGTAAAAAGAGGAAATGGACTTAAAAAAGTTCCTTCTGTTAAAGAAAAAACAAATTATAAATTTGTTGGTTGGGCGCTTTCTCACGGTGTCGTAATAAATGAAAAAACATTTTTAATATTTGAAGCGACTAAATTAACTGCAACCTATGAATTAGTTGACTGCGAGATTACTTATAAATTTGTAGGTGAAGTGAAAAAAGTTTTGGTGAAGCAAGGGGAATGTTTAAAAGATATACCAGTTGTTACGGTTGGAAAAACAAAACAATTTACCGGTTGGACAAAAGACGGAAAAACGGTTGATGTAGATAGTTATGTTGTAGATAAAAATATTGAAATAATTGCGTTAGTTCAAACAAAGATTTATACTGTTATTTATAACTATTCTGATAAATCAGTAGTTGAAAAAGTATCAGCAGATGATGCTAAACTTAAAAAAATCCCTACTGATATTAAAAAAATTGGGCACACATTTGTAGGTTGGAAAGCTAAAAATAGAGAATTTAAAAATATTGAGAGTTATATTGTAACTGAAGATGTTGTGTTAGAACCAGTATTCAACATTGATAACTATGAAGTTGTGTTTAATATTGGGGGGACTCAAAAATGTTTGAAAGTACCGTTTGAAGCAAAATTAGATGCATATTCCGAAACAACTAAAAAAGAAGGTCACATATTCGTAGGATGGTCTATCGATAGTGTTGTTTTGACAGATATTCTCGGTTACACTGTTAAAGCTAACAGTGAATTTAGAGCAGTTTATTTAACTAAGCAATACGATGTTGTTTATAAATATAACGGCAAAGAAATTAAGAAAAACAAATTTAATTATGGAAAAATATTAGGAGTTGTTGCAATTAAATTAAAAGAACTACAATATGAAATTATCGGATGGAAAGATGAGTACGGAAAACTTATTGATACTCAAACTTATAAAATTACCAGAAATATCGTTTTAGAATGTAGTTATCAGATTAAACAAATAAAAATTAATTATATTATGTTCGATTATCAAACTAGCGAAATTATTCCATATGGGGAAAAATTAATTCATGCTCCAATAATTAAAAATAATAAAGGTTATGATTTTAAATATTGGCTAATTGATGGTCAAAAAGTAGATTTACCTGCGTATAAAGTAATTAAAGATGTTGAAATTAAAGCATTTTATAAAATTCAAACTTATTCTGTTGTTTACACTATGAACAATTTACTGATTGGAAGAGAAAAAATAGAATACCAAAAAGGTTTGAAAGCAGTTCCGAATCTTGAACTAGAAGAAGGGTATTTAGACAAAGGGTGGTTCATTGATAAAAATTTAATCAATGCGACAACCTATGTTGTAGAAGGTCCAGTTACGATCAACTTTGTAAGAGATATTATTAGATGTAACGTTGAGTATATTATCGATCATAAAGTTGTTGCTAGAGAAGTTGTGGATTACGGAAATATATTAGTAGAAACACCTGAAGCACCTCAAAAAGTCGGAGCTAGGTTCGGTGGTTGGAAAATAAGTTCTGGTATAGTAGAGAATGTAGATAAATATTACCCAGCGGGAGATGTTAAATTGATTGCTAACTTTATAGATGATTATCATATTGTTACCTATGATATTCAGGGTGATATAAGTAATAAAGAAACAGTTAAAGATAAAGGTAAATTAATTAATTATCCACAAAATGTAAAAGTTGAAGGATACAAATTTACTGGTTGGATAGATCAACATAACGGAGTTATACATTTTAATAAACATATAGTTACAAACAGCGAAATTATCACAGCAGATTTTGAAGTAGCACACCATATAATAGTATATGATATAGGTGAAGGAAAAACATTTGAAGAAAAAGTATCATTTAACCAAAAATTAAAAGAAATACCTAAAACTTTAGATATTGAAGGGTATTCATTCGCTAATTGGAAAACTAAAGATGCAGGGAAAATTGATATTAATTCATACATTCCAACTCAGAATAAGGTTATAACTGCTATTTATAAAGAGAATGAATATAAAATTAAATATATTATGCCTAACAACGAAATAATTGAAGAAACCGTATTGTATAAATATACGTTGAAAAATACACCACCAGCACCACAAAAAGATGGTCATGTGTTTAAAGGGTGGCAAGTAGGTAAAGAAGTTATCAACGACATGGATGTATACCATGTTACTGGCGATGTTAATTTAAAAGCAGTTTTTACAAGAACGGAAGAAAATAGAGCAAATATCAAAAATATTAATAGTAATGCTGACGATGTTGATGAAATTAAGGAAGAAGATAAAGCAAATATCAAAAGTATTAATAACGATGTTGATGAAATTAATGAAAAAGAAGATAAAGCAGCATAGTAAAATCACCCTTTAATTAGGGTGATTTTTTATTGGATAAAAATATTATTCTAACATTTTTAAATATAATTTCATCAATGCTCTTTTTTCAATTCTTGATACGTAAGAACGAGAAATTTTCAAATCATAAGCAATTTCTTTTTGAGTTTCGCATTTTGAATTTTTTAAACCAAATCTTCTAGTTATTATTTCTTTTTCACGTTTATTCAAAATAGATAAAGTTACTTTTAGTTTTGTAATAGTTTCACTTATTATATGGTCATCTTCAATATCTACAGTATCATCTTTTAAATAATCCATCAGTAATATTTCTTGACCTTCTTTGTCAAAACCAACAGCAGATTCTAAGTAAGTTAAATTTCTATTTTTTTTATTTGATCTCAATAACATTAAAATTTCGTTTTCAATGCATCTTGCTGCATATGTAGCTAACTTTGTCATAGATGGATGTTTGTAAGTATCAATTGCTTTAATTAATCCTAATGAACCAATGCTTAATAAATCATCTTTACTTTCGTTAGTATTATCAAACTTTTTAACGATGTGGGCAACTAGTCGTAAATTATGCTCAATTAATTTATCTCTGGCAATATTACAACCGTTTTTCTTTTTTTCTAAATAGTCGTATTCTTCTTCTTTAGTGAGTTTTCTAGGGTAAGAAGCAGACCTAATCATCCCAATTAAGGGGAAAATAAATTTAAATATATTCAAAATATCATTACCTTTACTTTGAAAACAGCAATCTATTTAGTATAATGTAATAAATAGAGGTGAATTATGAATATTAAAAAATTTATTCCGAGTCATTATTATGATACTGTTTTCGATGTTGATTACAAGAAATTATATTCAGATGGAAAGCGATATATTCTTACAGATTTAGACAATACACTAATTTCTTATAGTTTAGGTAACTCGACTGAAAAATTAATTGAGTTATTTCTCGATTTAGAAAAAATCGGATTTAAACTAGTGATTGTATCTAATAGTAGAAATAAAAGAGTACAAATATTTGCGAAAGAGTTAAAATGTCTACATATAGCAAGTGCAAAAAAACCGCTAAAACAAGGTATAAGAAAAGCATTATCTCTTTTAAATCGTCCCAATAATGGAGAAGTTATTTTTATAGGAGATCAATTATTAACAGATGTATTAGCAGCCAATAGTATGAAAATTGATTCAATATTAGTAGAAACATTGGAGAGTAAGGCAGAAAAATGGTATACTCGGTTTAATAGAAAGTTAGAAATAATAATGGTAAAAAAAATAAAAAAGAAATATCCTAAAGAATACGAAAGGGTTTTGAGTGAAAAATATGGAAAATAAATGTATTGGTTGCGGAGCGATTTTGCAGACTATTGATCCGAGTAAAGTAGGATTTATTCCGAAATCTTTAGATGGTGAAAAACTTTATTGTAAAAGGTGTTTTAGAATCAAGCATTACAACGAGGTTTCGGAGTTAAAAGTAGAAGATGATACCTATTTAAATATTTTACACAATATTGAACAAAATGCCTTGATAATATACATTGTAGATATCTTTGATTTTAACGGTAGTTTTATCAGTGGGATAAATAGAATTGTCTCGAGCAATGATATTATTTTATTAGGGAATAAAATTGATTTATTTCCCCAGAGTTTTAGCAATAATAAAATTAAGCATTGGGTGTTTAGATGCTGTAAGGAAGAAGGGCTAAAAGTATTAGATGTTGAATTGATAAGTGCATTACATAAAATTAATATAGAAAAGGTAATTGAACTAATTAATCAATATCAAAAAAATCGTAATGTCTATGTAGTAGGATGCTCAAACGTGGGAAAAAGCAGTTTGATAAATAGTTTGATTGATTATTATACAGAGCAAAAAAATGTTATAACAACTAGTGTTTTTCCTGGAACAACCTTAGATACAATTGAAATTAGTATGAACGATAATGTATTAGTCGATACACCGGGAATTATTAATAGACATCAAGTTGTTCATTATTTGACACCGACAACGTTAAAAGCAGTAATGCCAGATAAGGGAATCAAACCGATTATTTATCAAGTAAAACCAGAAGTGACATTTTTCTGTGGAGGATTTTTTAGATTAGATTTTATCAGAGGAGCAGAAACTGCTTTTATTTTCTATAAATCTAATAGAATTATAATTCAAAAAACTAAAACGAGTAATGCTGACTCCTTCTATGCTAAACATATTGGTGGATTACTCAATTTACCAAATGAAAAAGAAATTGAAAATTTAGGAGAACCGGTAAAACACAATTTAAAACTTGCGGCTAAACAAGATGTAGTAATATCAGGATTGGGTTTTTTCTCGGTGAATAAAGATTGTACAATTGAACTTTATTTACCTCGCAAATTAAAGCTGTTTGTTAGAGAATCAATAATTTGATGGATTATAAAAAATATATCACCGAAAAAATGAAAGGCTATCAAGGTAGACTATCACATATTTTAGGCGTTCAAGCGGAAGCAGTCAGATTAGCAAAATTGTACGGTTTAGATGAAGAAAAGGCTAGTATTATGGGATATTTACATGATATAGCAAAAAAATTAGATGATCAAACAATGAGAGACTATATGATAAAAGCCGGATATGATTTAAAGATACCCAAAAAAATATGGCATGCTTATGTTGGTGAATATATTGTTCGGGATGAGTTAAAAATAGTAGATGAAGAAATTTTACGGGGAATTAAATATCATCCGACATGTACGACAGACATGACTGATTTAATGAAAGTTTTGATGTTAGCTGACATTACCGAAAAAAACACCAGAACAGCTGAAATTTCTATTCTTTTAAGAGAAATACAAGATATTTCTTTAAATAGAGCAATTGCGGTAAAATTGAAGTATATGATTGAAGTTATTGAAACTCCAGATCAAAATACTTTAAATTCTTATCAGCAATATAAAAAATATATGGAGTGATTAAATGAATAAATTAAAAAAGGTTATAAACGTGATAGATAATGTAAGAGCAAAAGATATTGTATGTTATGATATGAAAGGTTTTAGCCCATTCTATTCATACAATATAATTTGTACAGGGAATAGTGATAGACAAGTTTTTGCGATTATGGATCATTTAAAAGGTATGGCGATAGAAAATGATTACAGTATTCGTGTTGAGGGAAAGGAAGGTGGAAGTTGGCTGTTAGTTGACTTAGAAGATATTATTGTTAATATTTTCATCCAAGAACAGCGTGATTATTTTAATTTAGAGAAACTTTGGTTAGATATACCTAAAATTGATGTTGAAAGTTTGATCGATGTATAATTATTTAGCTAAATTTTACGATGAGTTAGTAGAATTTGACTACGATCAATTAGTAAATATTATTATTAGGAAGGTACCAAAGAATAGTAAAGTATTAGATTTAGCGTGTGGGACTGGAAAGTTAATTAATTTATTAAAAAAAGACTACCAGTTTATCGGTTGCGATCTTTCAGAGGAAATGCTAGAAATAGCCAAAGATAATAATTGTGAAATAGATTTCTTTATTCACGATTTAAAAGATGATTTTTATGTTGAAAATCTAGATGCGATTTTTTGTACTGTCGATAGTATAAATTATTTATTAGAAGAAAAAAAGATAGAAAATTTATTTAAAAATGTTAGCAATAATTTAATTGAGGGTTATTTTGTTTTTGATATTCATACAAAAAGCAAATTAAAAAAATTTGAAAATTATAGTTACTTTAAGATTGATGATGATTACACAGTGTTATGGAATTCGGAAATTAATGGCAATTTGATTGAGCATTTTTTAACTTTTTTTGTTAAAGAAAAAGATTTTTATTTAAGATTTGATGAGCATCATAAACAACTTGTGCATGAACTTAGTTATATTGAAAATTTGATTGAAAAAAATAATTTTACTTTTAGTAGTTACGATTTAGAAGATAGAAAAGTATATATTTGTCAAAAGAAAAAAAAGAGTTCTATTTAAATTTATAATAATAGAACTTTTTTCTTTGGAAAGAAACTTTTTTTATCTTATGTTATAATAAAACAAATAAATATTACCTTTAGGCAGGAGGAATTATGGAAGTTAAAATAGTAGGAGCAGGATTAGCCGGTTGCGAAGCGGCTTGGCAACTTGCCGAAAGAGGGATTCAAGTAACTTTATATGAAATGAGACCAAAGGTAAGTACGCCAGCACATCACACTGATTTATTTGCAGAACTAGTCTGTTCAAATTCACTTAGAAGCAACGAACTTAACAACGCGGTCGGAGTTTTAAAAGAGGAGATGCGGTTATTAAATTCTTTGGTAATAGAAGCTGCTGAAAAAACTAAAGTATTAGCAGGAAGTGCGTTAGCAGTCGATAGAACTTTATTTGCTGAATACATAACTAAAAAAATCAAGGAGCATCCATCAATCAAAATAAAATATCAAGAAGTAACAACTATTTTGAGCGGACCGACAATTTATGCTACGGGACCATTGATGAGTACTAGTTTAAGCGAAGTGATTAAAGATTATTTTGGTGTTGAGCATTTAAATTTTTTTGATGCTGCAGCGCCGATTGTTACTAAAGAATCCATTGATTTAAATAAAACTTACTTTAAAAATCGTTACGACAAAGGAGAAGGTAGCTATTTAAACTGTCCGCTGGATTTGGAGCAATTTGATTTATTTTATAGAGAAGTCATAAAAGCAGAAACAGTTATTTTAAAGGACTTTGAATTAAAAGTGTTTGAAGGATGCCTGCCGTTCGAAATAATGGCTAAAAGGGGTAGAAAGACACTCTTATTCGGTCCGATGAAACCGGTTGGACTGAAAAGAGAGAATGAGAATCCATATGCAGTTGTTCAATTGAGACAAGATGATAGTATCGGGGAGTTGTACAATATAGTAGGATTCCAAACTAATTTGAAATTTGGGGAACAAAAACGTATTTTACAGTTAATACCGGGATTAGAAAATGTAGAAATAGTAAGATATGGAGTAATGCATAGAAATACTTTTATCAACAGTCCTAAAATATTAAATGCAACTTATCAAACGAGAAAATGTGAAGATTTATTTTTTGCGGGACAAATTACAGGAGTAGAAGGGTATGTTGAAAGTGCTGCAAGTGGACTGATGGCTGGAATTAATATGTATAGACATTTGAATAATTTAGAACTAATAAAATTTTCAAGAGAAACGATTATCGGTTCGATGGCAGATTACATTAGTGATCCAATGATTAAAAAATTTCAACCGATGAATGCTAATTTTGGATTATTACCTAGTCTGACAACAAAAGTTAAAAAAAGTGAACGTAAACTAGAATATGGAAAAAGGGCAATTCAAAAGTTAAAAGATGAAAACAAATTATATTGATCAGTTTCTAGAATATTTAGAAATAAATAATTATTCTAGTCATACTATTGCAAATTATTCAATAGATTTAAGTTCACTTAGTAATTTTATCGAAAAAGAAGGATTCGGTGGTTTGTTAGATGTTAGAAGTAGTATCGCGAGATATTTTATTCAATATTTGAGTGAGAAAAATTTTTGTAATAAAAGTATTTCCAGAAAAATTTCTAGTGCAAAAACTTTTTATAACTATTTAATGGTAGAAAAAATTATGCTGATTAATCCTTTTTCAGAAATAGTAAGTCCAAAAGTTGAAAAGAAAAATCCAAAATTTATTTATGAAAACGATATTGAAAAACTATTTTCACTCATTGATAGAAATACTAATTTAGGAAAACGCGATTTAGCATTGTTTGAGATTTTATACGGTTGTGGATTGCGAGTTAGTGAAGTTTGTGGAATAAAAATTAATGATCTTGATTTTTACCGAAATTTAATTTTAATCAGAGGAAAAGGTAATAAAGAGCGTTTAATGCCAATGCACAGCAAAATAGTTACAGCATTAAATGATTATATAAATAACGGACGGGACCAACTGTTAGTTAAAGATGGTAATTTCGAAAATAAGCAGTTATTTTTAAATTACCGAGGAACTAATCTAACAACTAGAGGTGTTAGAGTTATTTTAAATAAACTGATTGATAAAGGTAGTTTAATCAAATTAAGTCCACATAAAATTAGACATAGTTTCGCAACACATCTTTTAAATAATGGTGCTGATTTAAGAATAATTCAAGAGTTACTAGGGCATGAGCATTTATCCAGCACTCAAATATATACTCAAGTATCTAAAGAAAAAATGAAAATCGAATATTTAAAGCGGCATCCTAGAGCCACTAAAGGAAAAAGGGGAAAATAGATGAGAAAATTTGAAATTGCCATTGGTTATGAAAAATTAGTATTGGATTTACCAAAAAGAAGTACTAAAAATAGCGCAGGATATGATTTTACGATAATTGAAGATTTGGTATTGAAACCACATAGTATTGGCTATGCTAAAACAGGAATTAAAGCAAAGATGAATGAAGATGAAGTTCTATATTTATATGCGAGAAGTTCTTTAGCTAAAAAATATGGAGTACTATTACCTAATAGCGTTGGAGTAATAGATAGTGATTATTATGGAAATACAGATAACGATGGAGCTATTTTTATCCAATTATATAACTTTAAGGAACAAGAAGTACTGTTGAAAAGAGGGGAAAGAATTGCCCAAGGAGTTTTTTCTAAATTTTTAAAAGTAGATTTTGAAGAAACAATTGAGAAGGAACGAGAGGGCGGATTTGGGAGCACCAGTGAATAATAATTGGTTTAAATTTGTCGGAAATTAATGTTTTTAAGTGATTTTGGGAAAATGTTGTGAATTTTAAGAAAAGAAAAAAGTAAAATAATTAATTATACTTGAAAACTAGTACTTAATATTGGTATAATGATAAATGGCAAAATATACACTTTATTTTAGTTAATCGTCTATTGCTTATAAAAATAAGTTGGCGGTGAATGTTTAAAGATAAAGGAAGCCCAAAAAAATAAAAAATTATGGAGGAATAAAAAAATGGCAGTAGTTTCTATGAAAAACTTGTTAGAGTCGGGAGTACACTTTGGACATACTACAAGAAGATGGAATCCAAAAATGAATGAGTATATATATACTAGTCGTAATGGGATCCACATTATTGATTTACAAAAATCAGTAAAAAAAATTGAAAGTGCGTATGAAAAATTAAAGCAAATTGTGATGGATGGTGGAAATATACTATTCGTTGGAACGAAAAAACAAGCAGTAGAGGTAGTTAAAGAAGAAGCAGAACGTTGTCAAGAGTTCTACGTTAATCAAAGATGGTTAGGTGGAACATTAACTAACTTCAAAACTATCAACAAAAGAATTAAAAGATTGCACGATTTATATGCTAAAGAAGAGAATGGAACATTTGATGTTTTACCTAAGAAAGAAATTATCTTACTTAAAAAAGAAAGAGAAAAATTAGAAAAATTCTTATATGGAATCAAAGATATGAAGAAATTGCCAAAAGCACTATTCATTATTGATCCAAGAAAAGAAAGAAATGCAATAGCTGAAGCAAAAATTTTAAATATTCCAGTATTTGGAATTGTAGACACAAACTGTGATCCTGATTTAGTTGATTATGTAATTCCAGCTAATGATGATGCAATTAGAGCAGTAAAATTAGTAGTATCAGTTATGGCAAACGCTGTTTGTGAAGGTAAAAATTTACCGACAGTTGAATTTAAAAGTGTACCAAAAGATGATAAGAGAAAACCTAGACCAGAAAATTCAAGATATGATGATAGAAAAAAACCTAGACCAGCAAATGCAAGATTTGATGATAGGAAAAAATATAAACCGGAAAATGCACCAAAATTTGATGATAACAAAGATGAACGTAAAACAGTAATAAAAGAAGTAAAAGAACCAGTAATAAAAGAAGTAAAAGAACCAGTAGCAAAAGAAGTAAAAGAACCAGTTGTGAAAGAAGTAAAAGAACCAGTTGCAAAAAAAGTTAAAGAACCAGTAATAAAAGAAGTAAAAGAACCAGTTGCAAAAGAAGTTAAAGAACCAGTTGCAAAAGAAGCTAAAGAACCAGTTGCAAAAGAAGCTAAAGAACCAGTTGCAAAAGAAGTTAAAGAACCAGTAGCAAAAAAAGTAAAAGAACCAGTTGCAAAAGAAGTAAAAGAACCAGTAGCAAAAGAAGTAAAAGAACCAGTAGCAAAAGAAGTTAAAGAACCAGTAGCAAAAAAAGTAAAAGAACCAGTTGCAAAAGAAGCTAAAGAGGCAATTGCAAAAGAAGTTAAAGAACCAGTTGTAAAAAAAACAAAAGCAACAAAACCAGCAGTTGATAAAGAAGAAGTTTCAAAACCAAAAGAATAGAAAAGTAGAAGTTTAATAAAAAGCTTACTACAATGGAGGCAAAAATGGCTATTAGTGCAAGTTTAGTAAAAGAATTGCGTGAAAAAAGTGGTGCAGGAATGATGGATTGTAAACGAGCTTTAGTTGAAACAAACGGAAACGTTGATGCAGCTATTGATTGGTTACGTGAAAAAGGAATTGCCAAAGCAGCAAAAAAACAAAGTAGAGTAGCAGCCGAAGGATTATGTCACTATGAATTTGATGGAAATACTGCGATTATATTCGAATTGAATTCAGAAACTGATTTCGTTTCTAAAAATGAGCAGTACATAAAGTTACTAGAAGATTTAGGAGAAATTTTAGCAGTAGCAAAACCAAATAATACTGAAGAGGCTCTAGAAGTAGAAATGTATTCTAAAAAAATCAGTGAAGTTTTAGCGGATGCTACATTTACAATCGGAGAAAAAATTTCTTTAAGAAGATTTACAAAAATCGAAAAAACAGATAGTCAAGTATTCGGTGCTTATAAGCACAATGCAGGTAGAATTGCGGTTGTCACTGTTTTAGATGGTAACAATTCTGAAGTCGCAAAAGATATCGCGATGCATGTAGCAGCAATTGGTCCTGAATATGTAGACCAAAGTCAAGTACCACAAGAAGAATTAGATAAAGAAAGAAAAATTTTAAAACAAGAGGCTTTAAACGAAGGAAAAGAAGAATCAATTGTTGAAAAAATGATAATTGGTAGACTAAACAAATTTCTAAAAAGCATTTGTTTAACAAATCAACCTTTTGTAAAAGATTCAGATATTACAGTAGAGAAATACTGTGCACAAAAAGGAATGAAAGTTGTTTCATTTACTAAATTAATAGTAGGTGAAGGTATTGAAAAAAAAGTAGGTGATTTTGCTGCTGAAGTTGCTGCTCAATTAGGGAAGCAATAGGTGAAATTATGGCATATAGGCGCATTTTACTCAAAATGAGTGGAGAAGCATTAGCTGGAGAAGGAAAACAAAGTATTGATCCAGTTATTGTTAAAAAATTTGCTCATGAAATAAAAAATGTATATCAACAAGGATTTGAAATTGGCATTGTCGTAGGTGGTGGAAACATTTGGCGTGGACGTCAAGCTGAGGCAATTGGCATGGATAGAGCGAGTGCTGACTATATGGGAATGTTAGCAACAGTTATTAATGCGCTAGCTTTAGGAAATACTTTAAGAGAAATTGGAGTTCCAACAAGAGTTATGACTTCGATGGCAATACCTAGTGTTGCTGAACCTTATTTGAGAAATAAAGCTCTTGATCATTTTGATAAAGGTAGAATATTAGTTTTTGGTGGAGGAACAGGAAATCCTTATTTTTCTACTGATACTACAACTAGTTTGCGCGCCGCAGAAATGAATGCTGATTTAATTTTGATGGCTAAAAATGGTGTAGATGGGGTTTATGATTCAGATCCTAAAATTAATAAAGATGCAAAATTAATAAAAGAATTAACTTATAGTGAATTGATAAGTAAAAAACTAAAAATAATGGATTTAACAGCGGCAGCAATGTGTGTTGAAAATAGTATTGACACATTAGTATTTGACATGAATGTACAAGGAAACATAATGAAAGCTGCTAAAGGTGAAAATATTGGTACAAAATTAACTAAGTAAGGAGATTGATAAAATGCCTACTCAAATTATAAAAGATCTGGAATCTAAAATGAATAATTCTATTACATCTTTTAAAAAAGAATTGAATAAAATAAGAACTGGAAGAGCTAACCCTGCTATTTTAGATGGTATTTTAGTAGAATATTATGGAGCTATGACTCCTCTTAATCAAATCGCTACTTTACAAGTTCCTGAAGCACAGATAATTACAGTTAAGCCCTTTGATAGAACTTCTTTAGATCAAATTAGTAAAGCAATCATGAGTTCAAATATTGGATTAACGCCAAACAATGATGGAGAAATTATTCGACTTAATATTCCTTCGTTAACTAAAGAGCGTCGGAAAGAACTTACCAAAGATGTCCGCAAAATTGCAGAAAATTCAAAAATTAGCATCAGAAATATTAGACGAGATGGTATCGACAAAATAAAAAAAATTGATGGAGTTAGTGAAGATGACATCAAAGGATATTCAGATGATGTTCAAAATCTAACAAATAAATTTGTAGATTTGATTGATGAAATTGCTAAAGAAAAAGAAAAAGAAGTAGAAAGCATTTAAGAGGTTGTTCTAGACAACCTTTTTGACTTTTAACAAGGAGTGTTAAATATGAATGTTCCAAAACATATTGGTTTTATTATGGATGGTAATGGTCGTTGGGCTAAAGAACGTAATAAAACTAGAACATTTGGGCATCGACGAGGATTTGAAAATTTAATAGATATATTAAAAGTATGCCAAGAAATAGGTGTTGAATATGTTACTTGTTATGCCTTTAGTACAGAAAATTGGAATAGACCAAAAAAAGAAATTGATTACTTAATGAAAGTTCCAGTGGAAATTTATAAAAAATATAGTAAAAAATTTACAGAAAAAAAAATTAAAATTAATTTTATCGGTAGAAGAGATAGAATTCCTAAAGCAACATTGAAAGCTATCGAAACAACTGAAAAAGATACAGAAAACGGTAGTAGCATGGTTGTTAATATTGCTTTTGATTATGGTTCATACAACGAAATAACTACTTGTATGAAAAGAATCGCAAAATTGGTTTTAAATGATAAAATTACGATAGATGAGATAGATGAAAAGATAATTGGAGAAAACTTGTTTACTTTTGGAAGCCCCAACGTTGATTTATTGATTAGGACTAGTGGAGAAGAAAGAATAAGTAATTTTTTACTGTGGCAAATTGCTTATAGTGAATTTTATTTTCCAGCAGTATATTGGCCAGATTTTAAAAAAGATCAACTATTGAATGCAATTGATATATACAATAGTAGAAATAGAAGATACGGGGCAGTCAAGGAGGGATAAAAATGCTTAATAGAATTAAATATGGTATTATAATCGGTTTGATTTTTGTACCACTGTTATTTATCCAATCCATTTATCTAACTTTTACTGTCGCTTCAATATTATTGATTTTTATAAGCAAAGAATACGCTAATACCATAAAAATCAATTGGATTTATACTTATTTTATGATGTCACTAGCAACGTATACCACAATCTTTAGTTACTCTCTTCTTACTAAAGAGTTATTTACAATTATTTGTTTAATTAGTATCTTGATATCTATCTTTTTGGTTATCAGCAATATAAAAATCAGGGGAATTTGGGTTCATTACTTAATGTTTTGTTATATCGGTTTTGGTGTAGGATGTTTAGCTAGTTTTGTCCATTTCAATATAATTTTTTTACTTTATGTAGTACTATCAATAATTTTCACTGACATATTTGCTTATTTTGTCGGAACAAAAATAGGAAAGCATAAAATTGCACCCAAAATTAGTCCTAAAAAATCCATTGAAGGCTCAATAGGCGGCTCACTAATTTCAACTATTATTATTACACCGCTTTTGTTTTTTGCTACCAAAGAGATGTTAATTGAAAAATTTAATTTTAATCAAATTACAATATTCTTCATTTTATTTTTATTTACTGTTGTATTGACAATAGTAGGACAATTTGGAGATTTGTTGGCATCAAAAATTAAAAGAGAATACAATATCAAAGATTTTAGCAACATTATACCCGGACATGGTGGGATTTTAGATAGATTTGATAGTTTATTGTTAGGGGCTATTTTTGCGGCTATCTTAATGGTGCAATTAGGGTGAAAAAAATCTATATATTAGGTGCTACCGGCTCGATAGGAAGGCAAACTTTAGAAGTGATTAAAGAAAATAATTATGATTTAGTCGCTTTCTCTGCTGGTTATAATTTAAAGTTAGTGGAAAAGATAATTATTCAGTACAAACCAAAATTAGTTTCAGTAATTAAATATCAAGATAAATGTTATTTAGAAAATAAATACCCTGATATAAAGTTTAGTTGTGGTGAAGAGGGATTAATAGAAGTTGCGACAATGAACGGAAACGAGGGAATTTTAGTAACTGCTGTTGTAGGGTCAATTGGTCTTAAACCAACAGTTGAGGCTATTAAAATAGGTAAAGACATTGCTTTGGCGAATAAAGAAACTTTGGTAATTGCAGGAAAAATAATTATGGAATTAGCGGAAAAACATCGAGTGTCAATTATTCCTGTAGATAGCGAGCACTCGGCAATATTTCAAGCATTGAACGGTGAAAATAAAAATCAAATAGAAAAAATTATTATCACTGCTTCAGGAGGGTCATTTAGAAATTTAACTAGAGAACAACTTCAAAATGTTACGGTAGAAGATGCCTTAAAACATCCAAATTGGAATATGGGAGATAAAATAACTATCGATAGTGCGACAATGATTAATAAAGGCTTAGAAGTAATTGAAGCTCATCATCTGTTTAAAGTACCATTTGAAAAAATAACCACCGTTTTACATAAAGAGAGCATTATTCATTCAATGGTCGAATATATTGATGGAGGGATTATTGCTCATTTAGGAAAAACAAATATGAAAATACCTATTAATTATGCTTTGAGTTATCCAAATAGGATTTTCAGCGTTGAAAAATTTGATTTTGAAAAGTTAGTTAATTTAGAAATTAAACCGATGGATTATCAAAGATTTAAGTTATTAGCACTATCTTTTAAAGTAGGAAAAATGGGTGGAATTATGCCAACTGTTATGAACGCAGCTAATGAAGTTAGTGTTGAATTGTTTTTAAAGAAAAAAATTTCTTTTTTAGATATCGAAAAAATTGTCTTTGAATATGTTGAGATGACAAAAAATATTATAAATCCCACTTTGGATGATATAATATTAAAAGATAAACTGATTAAAGAAGATGTGTTTTTAAAATATAATAAATAAGGAATGATTATATGGTGGGATTTTTTGCATTTATTTTTGTTTTTGGAGTAATTATAATTGTCCATGAGTTTGGGCATTATTATTTTGCTAAAAAAGCAGGAGTACTGTGTCATGAATTTTCTTTTGGGATGGGACCTCTACTTTGGAGTATTAAAAAAGGAGAAACTCAATTTTCGGTTAGACTTTTTCTTATCGGTGGCTATGTAATGATGGCTGGAGAAGATCAAGAAACTTCGATGATTAAACAGGAGTCAATTGTAAAATTAAAAATAAAAGATGGTATTGTTGAAAAAATTATTCTCGATTTAAAGAATGAAAAATATAAAGACTTAGAAGAGGTAGAAGTTGTAGATATCGATTTGTATGGGAAAGATGGAGATATGTTCATCGTTTGTAAAAACGATTTTCAAGAGACTAAATACCTAGTAAAAAGAGATGGAAGTTATGTCTATTCAAAAAAAGAACTTCAATTTTCACCGTATGAAAGATGTATGGAATCAAGAACACTATGGCAAAGAACAAAGGCCGTTTTTGGTGGACCGTTGATGAATTTTTTATTAGCTATAGTCGTTTTTATTATAATTGGATTAGTGAATGGAAAACCTAATTTTGATTCGACAGTTTTAAATGAAACAGAACCAGGGACTCCTTCGTATATAGCAGGGTTGAGAGAATCTGATAAAATAATTAAAATAAATGACAATGAATTGACTGATTGGGCAGATTTAGCAGCAGAAGTAGATAAAAATATCGGTGGAAATGTTTTAGTTGAATGGGAAACACCGGCTAAAGAAATTAAAGAAGAATGGGTTGTTCCGCAAGTTATATTTTATTCTGCAGGATTTTTAAGTGACCATACCGTAACAGATAAATTAGTTGTTACTGAAATAAATAAAAATTCGATTTCTTACGGTGGAGGATTAAGAAACGGTGATGAGATAATAAAGGTAAACGGTGATGAAGTAAACTCATGGCAATTAGTCAGTGAAAAATTTTCTAGTTATAGTGAAGCGACTGAAGTTAATTTGACAGTGATTCGTGATGGTGTGGAAAAAGATATTAATTTCACAACGTATAGTGAGGAAGTAATTAGCAGTCAGGGAGTTGAATTAGTGGATTCTTATATTTCCGTCAGTCCAGTTAGAACTTTTAATATTTTTTATGCGATAAAAAGTGGATTTACTAATTCCTACGCAACTGTAAAAAGTGTCGGAACTACTTTCAAATTGTTGATTACAAGTTCAGAAATTGGTATTTTTGATCTATCGGGACCAGTTGGAATATATATTGTAACTAACGAAATTGCAACGGGAGGATTTTTAAGATTATTAGGTTGGTTAGGGATGTTGAGTATTAACGTTGGAGTATTAAATATTTTACCAATACCAGCTTTAGATGGTGGAAGGTTGATTTTCTTAGGGTATGAAGGAATTAGTAAAAAACGTGTGAGCAGAACTGTTGAAAATAGAATTCACAATATAGGTTATATCGCGTTACTAGGATTGATTTTTCTAATAACATTTAAAGATATCTTTAAATTATTTAGATAGAAGAGAGGTAGTATATGAAACAAAGTATGATGTTTATTCCCACATTAAAAGAAGCCCCAAAAGATGCAGAAACATTGAGTCATAAATTGCTTATACGAGCAGGATTGGGAAAGCAAGTTGCTGCTGGAATTTATTCTTATTTGCCACTGGGGTATAAAGTGTTAAAAAAGATTGAAAATATTATCAGAGAAGAGTTAGATAAAATTGATTGTTCTGAACTTTTACTACCTGCTCTTTGTCCTGCAGACTTATGGAAAGAGTCTGATAGATGGGATCAGTATGGACCAGAGTTAATGAGATTAAAAGATAGAAAAAATAGAGATTTTTGTCTAGGACCTACGCATGAAGAAGTAATTACTTATGTTGTTAGAGATTATTTAAACAGTTACAAAAAATTACCGTTAGCAGTTTATCAAATTCAGACAAAATTTCGTGATGAAATGAGACCGAGATTTGCTCTTATGCGTGGTAGAGAATTTAGTATGAAAGATTTATATTCATTCCATGAAAATGCTGAATGTTTGGATCGTTGGTACCAAGTAGTTTGGGAAACATACAAAAAAATCTTCACTCGTTGTGGATTAAAAGTTAAAGTTGTAAATTCTGATACTGGACAAATTGGTGGAAAAGAAGCACATGAATTTATGGTTATGAGTGAAGTAGGAGAAGATGATATTTCTTATTGTACTGATTGTGACTATGCTTCTAACATTGAATTTAGTAATTTGATTGAAGGAAATAAATGTCCTAAATGTAATGGTACTATTAAAGTGGCAAAAGGAATTGAAGTTGGAAATATTTTTAAATTAGGGACTAAATATTCTGATAGTATGAATGCTAAGTTTTTAGATAGAGATGGAAAAAGCAAATCAGTTATTATGGGGTGTTATGGATTAGGGGTATCGAGAACGTTGATGGCGGTAATTGAGCAACATTCAAATGAAAATTCAATTGTTTGGCCAAAAGAGTTAAAACCTTTTGATTTACATATTATCTGTGTGGATTCTAAAAAGAAAGAGCAACTCGAAACAGCAGAAAAAATTTATGCAAAATTTAAAACTAAATACGATTGTTTATACGATGACCGAATTGAAAGAGCTGGTGTTAAGTTTAAAGATGCTGATTTGATCGGTATACCATACAGAATTATTGTCGGAAAAGATGTTGAGAATTGTCAGATTGAAGTTAAAGATATAAAAAATAATCAAGTTGATAAGATTAATGTCGACCAAATTGAAAATGAAATAGATATTTTATTGAAAAGAAACGAATAAGTTTCTTTTTATTATAATATAGATGTAAAATGCTGGAATAAAAAAAGTCAAAAATATTGACAATTAAAAAATAGTAATGTATTATATGAAACGCTGATAATTTATAAATTAGAAGAGCAGAAAAAAATTAAAGAAAAGCATCAAAAATGTTGACAAGAAACAGTAGATATAGTATACTAATCAAGTCCGTAAATAGACGAAATGATCTTTGAAAACTAAACAGGAAACAAAAGAGCTAAGGAAACAAACAAACGAACTATAAATAAATTATGGAGAGTTTGATCCTGGCTCAGGATGAACGCTGGCGGCATGCCTAAGACATGCAAGTCGAACGCCAAAGCTCTAGTTTACTAGAGTGGAGGAGTGGCGAACGGGTGAGTAACAGGTAGGTAACCTGCCCTAAAGACGGGGATAACATCTGGAAACGGATGCTAATACCGGATAGGATTATAAATCGCATGATAGATAATTTAAAGGTGCTAAGGCATCGCTTTAGGAGGGGCCTGCTTCGTATTAGTTAGTTGGTGAGGTAGAGGCTCACCAAGGCAACGATGCGTAGCCGAGCTGAGAGGCTGAACGGCCACACTGGAACTGAGATACGGTCCAGACTCCTACGGGAGGCAGCAGTTAGGAATATTCGGCAATGGGGGAAACCCTGACCGAGCAATGCCGCGTGAACGAAGAAGTATTTCGATATGTAAAGTTCTGTTGTTGAGGAAGAAAGATAATATTAGGAAATGAATATTATTTGACGGTATTCAACCAGAAAGCCCCGGCTAACTACGTGCCAGCAGCCGCGGTAATACGTAGGGGGCGAGCGTTATCCGGAATCATTGGGCGTAAAGGGTGCGTAGGCGGCCATATAAGTCTGAGTTGAAAGCCCACGGCTTAACCGTGGAGGGTGCTCAGAAACTGTAAGGCTTGAATCCAGAAGAGGCAAGTGGAATTCTATGTGGAGCGGTGGAATGCGTAGATATATGGAGGAACACCAGTGGCGAAGGCGGCTTGCTGGGCTGGTATTGACGCTGATGCACGAAAGCGTGGGGAGCAAACAGGATTAGATACCCTGGTAGTCCACGCCGTAAACGATGAGAACTAAGTATTGGGGAGACTCAGTGCTGAAGTTAACACATTAAGTTCTCCGCCTGGGAAGTACGACCGCAAGGTTGAAACTCAAAGGAATTGACGGGGACCCGCACAAGCGGTGGAGCATGTGGTTTAATTCGAAGCAACGCGAAGAACCTTACCAGGTCTTGACATCCCTCTGAAAGCTGTAGAGATACAGAGTTCTTCGGACAGAGGAGACAGGTGGTGCATGGTTGTCGTCAGCTCGTGTCGTGAGATGTTGGGTTAAGTCCCGCAACGAGCGCAACCCCTATCTTTAGTTGCTAACAGTAAGATGAGGACTCTAGAGAGACTGCCAGTGCAAACTGGAGGAAGGTGGGGATGACGTCAAATCATCATGCCCCTTATGACCTGGGCTACACACGTGCTACAATGGCTGAAACAAAGGGAAGCGAAGTCGTGAGATGGAGCAAACCTCAAAAAAGCAGTCTCAGTTCGGATTGTAGTCTGCAACTCGACTACATGAAGTTGGAATCGCTAGTAATCGCGAATCAGAATGTCGCGGTGAATACGTTCTCGGGTCTTGTACACACCGCCCGTCACACCACGAGAGTTTGTAACACCCGAAGTCAGTGGCCTAACCGAAAGGGAGGAGCTGCCTAAGGTGGGATAGATGATTGGGGTGAAGTCGTAACAAGGTATCCCTACGGGAACGTGGGGATGGATCACCTCCTTTCTAAGGAGAAAGGCTTTAAGAGAGCAAAATCACGAAAGAAGTAAAAAAAAGAAAAGAACTTTTGTTTTCCTGTTTAGTTTTGAGAGATTATAAAAAAGGGGCCTATAGCTCAGCTGGTTAGAGCACACGCCTGATAAGCGTGAGGTCGATGGTTCGAGTCCATTTAGGCCCACCATAGTTATAATGTCTAGAAAAAAAGAAGTAATAGAAAAAAGGGGCCTTAGCTCAGCTGGGAGAGCGCCTGCCTTGCACGCAGGAGGTCAGCGGTTCGATCCCGCTAGGCTCCACCAAAACATAGATCTTTGAAAATTGGATAATACGAAAAACAACAAACACGAGATATAAAAAAAGAGAAGAGCAAATGAAAAAATGCCTAGTAAAAAGAAAGATATCTTGTCGCAAATGATAAATCGAGTAAAAAAGAAGTAAAAGAAGAAAAAGAAATAAAAAAGCGAGAATTAAGAAAAGGTTAAGAAAGAAAGGGCGTACGGTGAATGCCTTGGCAATAGGAGCCGAAGAAGGACGTGACTAACAGCGAAATGCTGCGGGGAGAGGTAAGTACTCAAAGAGCCGCAGGTGTCCGAATGGGGAAACCCACCATAAGGAAGTTATGGTACCGATGAGTGAATAAAATAGCTCATTAGGAGGGAACCCGGAGAACTGAAACATCTTAGTATCCGGAGGAAAAGAAAGTAAAAACGATTCTCTGAGTAGCGGCGAGCGAAAAGGGAGGAGCCCAGCACGGTAAGAGTTACAAAACGTTATTATAGTAGAACTAGATGGGAAGCTAGATCAAAGAGGGTGAGAATCCCGTATACGAAATAGTAACGACTCAAGTGCGAAGAGTACAGCGGGACACGAGGAATCCTGTTGGAAGATGTGAGGACCATCTCATAAGGCTAAATACTACCTATTGACCGATAGTGAACCAGTACCGTGAGGGAAAGGTGAAAAGAACCCTTGGCAGGGAGTGAAAGAGAACCTGAAACCGTATGCTTACAAATAGTCAGAGCACGTTAAAGTGTGATGGCGTGCCTTTTGTAGAATGAACCGGCGAGTTATGATGTTGTGCAAGGTTAAGTTTATAGGAACGGAGCCGAAGCGAAAGCGAGTCTTAAAAGGGCGAATAAGTACAATGTTGTAGACCCGAAACCGTGTGAGCTAGCCATGAGCAGGTTGAAGGCTGGGTAAGACCAGTTGGAGGACCGAACCAGGGTACGTTAAAAAGTGCTTGGATGACTTGTGGTTAGGGGTGAAATTCCAATCGAACACGGAGATAGCTGGTTCTCCCCGAAATAGATTTAGGTCTAGCGTCAGAGAAAAATATATGGAGGTAGAGCACTGAATGTGTGATGGTCCCACCTCGGGATACTGAGCACAATCAAACTCCGAATGCCATATAGGAAGACTGGCAGTGAGACAGTGGGTGATAAGGTCCATTGTCGAGAGGGAAACAGCCCAGACCGTCAGCTAAGGTCCCAAAATATATGCTAAGTGGGAAAGGATGTGGAGATGCATAAACAACTAGGAGGTTGGCTTAGAAGCAGCCATCCTTTAAAGAGTGCGTAATAGCTCACTAGTCGAGTGTCTCTGCGCCGAAAATGTACCGGGGCTAAGCATATTACCGAAGCTACGGATCCTAAGGGATGGTAGGGGAGCGTTCTTAATGGGGAGAAGGTAGACCGAGAGGACTATTGGACTGTTAAGAAGAGAGAATGCCGGTGTGAGTAGCGAAAAGACAGGTGAGAATCCTGTCCGTCAAAAACCTAAGGTTTCCAGGGGAAGGCTCGTCCGCCCTGGGTTAGTCAGGACCTAAGGTGAGGCCGAAAGGCGTAGCCGATGGACAACAGGTAGAAATTCCTGTACCACCGTATTTACTGAAGGAGTGACGGAGAAAGATAGCCCGAGCCAGTGAGAGGATTCTGGTTTAAGCACAAAGGTGTGTATGTAGGCAAATCCGCATACTATAACATTGAAGTGTGATGACGAAAGTCGGGGGAGTCTAAGCTTCCAAGAAAAGCTTCTAGGGATAAAAAATATGGTGCCTGTACCGTAAACGGACACACGTAGGTGGAGAGAGAATCTTAAGACGCGCGAGAGAACCCTTGTTAAGGAACTCGGCAAAATGACTCCGTAACTTAGGGATAAGGAGAGGTCACGAAAGTGACCCGCAGAGAATAGGCCCAAGCGACTGTTTACCAAAAACACAGGTCTCTGCTAAACCGAAAGGTGAAGTATAGGGGCTGACGCCTGCCCAGTGCTGGAAGGTTAAGAGGAAGTGTTAGCGTAAGCGAAGCAGAGAATTGAAGCCCCAGTAAACGGCGGCCGTAACTATAACGGTCCTAAGGTAGCGAAATTCCTTGTCGGGTAAGTTCCGACCCGCACGAAAGGCGTAACGATTTGGGCACTGTCTCAACAAGGGACTCGGTGAAATCATAGTACCTGTGAAGATGCAGGTTACCCGCGACAGGACGGAAAGACCCCGTGGAGCTTTACTGTAATTTGATATTGATATTCGGCATGTAATGTACAGAATAGGTGGGAGACAAAGAGACCGGAACGCAAGTTTCGGAGGAGTCGCCGTTGGGATACCACCCTTTACATGTTGGATATCTAACTTGCAGCCATAAACAGGTTGGAGGACAGTGTCAGATGGACAGTTTGACTGGGGCGGTCGCCTCCTAAAGAGTAACGGAGGCGCCCAAAGGTTCCCTCACAATGGTCGGAAATCATTGGAAGAGTGCAAAGGCAAAAGGGAGCTTGACTGCGAGACGTACATGTCGAGCAGGTAGGAAACTAGGGCTTAGTGAACCGGCTGTGCTGAATGGAAAGGCAGTCGATCAACGGATAAAAGCTACCCCGGGGATAACAGGCTGATCTCCCCCAAGAGTTCACATCGACGGGGAGGTTTGGCACCTCGATGTCGGCTCATCGCATCCTGGGGCTGAAGAAGGTCCCAAGGGTTGGGCTGTTCGCCCATTAAAGCGGTACGCGAGCTGGGTTCAGAACGTCGTGAGACAGTTCGGTCCCTATCCGTCGTGGGCGTTGGAAATTTGAAGAGGAGCTGCTCCTAGTACGAGAGGACCGGAGTGGACACACCGCTGGTGTACCAGTTACATTGCCAGATGTATAGCTGGGTAGCTACGTGTGGAAGGGATAAACGCTGAAGGCATCTAAGCGTGAAGCCCCCCTCGAGATGAGATTTCCCATTCGAAAGAAGTAAGACCCCTTAGAGACTATGAGGTTGATAGGCTAGGAGTGGAAGCGTGGTGACATGTGAAGCGGACTAGTACTAATAGGTCGAGGACTTAACCTAAAGTTTTGAGTATTATCCAATTTTGAAAGAAGTTTGGTGGCGATAGCGTAGTGGATACACCTGTACCCATACCGAACACAGAAGTTAAGCATTACAGCGCCGAAAATAGTTCTAAGGAGCAAAGATAGGACGTCGCCAAGCTATTTCTAAATAAATGAATAG